>NZ_CP033040.1:0-726666 GCF_004293625.1 Thiomicrorhabdus indica
ATTATCCACAGGTATACTTTCCAAAGTTTTTATTAAATGAGACAGCACTCTTTTAAACTTCGAAAATCGAGTCGCTGCTCACCCTATTAGAGGTAAGATTTTGTCATCCTTGTGGTCTGAAATACTAAAAAGATTAGAGCAGGAATTGAATGAACAACAGTTTCATTCTTGGATTCTGCCTTTACGTGCCTATGAAAAAGACAATGTTATTCATTTGCAAGCGACCTCTAGCTTTATGCTTGACTGGGTGAAAAAGCACCATTTCGAACAGATTCAAGCAACTTTGCATCAAGTCGCACCGACCAATACCCCTGAAATAATTCTAGAGATTGGCTCGTATGAACAGGAAACCATTACCGATAGCGAGCCAACCGTTCCTCAAGCTTTAAAATCAAAAAGCAACAGTTCGCCCAAAGAAGCGCCCACTGAAAAGAAAATCAATCAAATTGAACATAATTTGAATACGAACTTTACCTTTGGAACCTTTGTAGAAGGTAAAGCCAATCAACTTGCAGCCGCAGCAGCACGTCAAGTTGCGGAAAATCCAGGTGGCAGCTACAACCCATTATTTATTTATGGCGGTGTCGGCTTGGGTAAAACACACTTAATGCACGCCATTGGTAATCAACTTTTAGCGGATAAACCCGATGCAAGAGTGGTGTATTTGCACTCCGAGCGCTTCGTTATGGACATGGTGAACGCCTTACGTCACAACAAAATTGATAAATTCAAGCAGTTCTATCGTTCGCTCGATGCACTGCTGATTGATGATATTCAGTTCTTTGCTAACAAAGAACAATCACAAGAAGAGTTTTTCCATACCTTCAACACGCTTCTAGAAGGAAACAAGCAGGTTATTCTAACCTCTGACCGTTTTCCAAAAGAAGTGGAAGGGCTTGAAGATCGTCTAAAATCACGTTTTGGCTGGGGATTGACCATTGCCGTTGAACCGCCTGAATTTGAAATGCGTGTTGCCATCTTACTGAAGAAAGCCACAGAATACGGCCTACTACTCTCAGATGAGGTCGCTTTCTTTGTTGCAAAACGTCTGCGAGGAAATGTGCGAGATTTAGAAGGCGCACTGAAACGAATTCGTGCCTATGTGCAATTAACGCATGCGCCAATTACCGTTGACCTAGTCAAACAAGCATTGAAAGACCTTTTGGCGTTACAGCAAAAAATGGTAACTTTGGAGAACATCCAAAAAACCGTTGCAGACTTTTACAAATTACGTGTAGCAGATTTATTATCTAAACGCCGCTCACGCAATATAGCACGCCCACGACAAATGGCCATGGCAATTGCCAAAGAGTTAACCAATCACAGCTTGCCAGAAATTGGCGATGCATTTGGTGGGCGTGATCACACAACAGTGTTACATGCCATTCGTAAAATTAAAGAATTACGTGAATCAGACCATCATCTTGATGAAGAATTTAACAGCCTGATTCGCATTATCACAAATTAAGTCAACGATTAAGGATAGAGACATGAAAATCTCAATCACTCGAGAAAACTTACTGAAAGTTTTACAAACTGTCGGAGGCGTTGTTGAAAAGCGCCAAACCATGCCGATTCTAGGAAACTTGTTATTTCAGGTGTCAAACCAAATCTTGATCGTGACAGCTTCCGATTTAGAAATTGAAACCCGTGCACAAACCCAGCTGGAATCCTCAGATACTGAGCAATTCTCAATTACTCTACCAGCCTTAAAGCTCATCAATATTGTGCGCTCGTTACCAGATGGGTTGACCATTAACATGGACTTCGGCCAAGACCGCTGTAACCTCACCGCTGGACGTTCGAAATTTAAACTTTCAACCTTGGATGCAGAAGGTTTTCCAACATTGGATTTAAGCCAAACCGACATTAGCTTTGAACTGCCACAAAAACGCTTGAAACAGCTGATGCAACACTCGAGCTTTGCTATGGCAAGCCAAGATGTGCGTTTTTATCTAAACGGAATGCTATTCGATATCAGCAAAAACCAATTTCGAGTGGTTGCAACCGACGGTCATCGACTGTCTACCTGTTTTACCGAAGTAGAATTAGAAAATGTCACCGAAACTCAAGCAATTTTGCCACGTAAAGGCGTTCTAGAACTCGCAAAATTGGTTCAAGACAGTGATGATTCTCTAGAATTTTCGTTGGCAAAAAACTATTTAATGGTTCGTGTAGATACCACTTTATTCACCTGTAAACTGGTTGACGGTCGCTTCCCTGATTATCGTCGAGTCATTCCGGAAAATAACGACCAACTGGTTCAAACTGACCGTGAATTGCTAAAGAGCTTGTTGCAAAGAGCATCCATTCTTTCGAATGACAAATACAAAGGAATTCGTGTAACACTTGGCAACAACCTGCTAGCGGTTAACGCAACAAACAGCGAAAAAGATGAATCACACGAAGATATGGCGATTGATTATGCCGGTGCGGAAATGGAAATTGGTTTCAACGTAGGCTACATCCTAGATGTTCTAAACACCATGGCCGATGACTGTGTCGTTTTAAAATTCAAAGATGCCAACAGCAGTTGCTTAATCAGTGCCGAATCCGACGGTTGTGCTTGCCAGCACGTTATCATGCCGATGCGTCTATAGTTTCATTCTAAAAAAGGCACCAGAATGTGGTGCCTTTTTCCAAAGACCAACAAGCCTATATTTCGATACGCCTTAAGCTATAATCTACTCGAACGATAAATATTCTTATTTGGGAATGATTATGGATAACCAGAAATTGATTCGCATAGCAACCTATGCTTCCGTTAGCACCGCTATGATTTTGGTCGCAATCAAGCTTACCGCTTGGATTCGCAGTGACTCGGTCAGTATTCTGGCTTCGTTGCTTGATTCTACTTTAGATATTGCCGCCTCTTTAATGATTGCTTTTGCCGTATACATTGCTCAAATTCCTGCGGATGAGGAGCACAGATTCGGGCATGGAAAAGCCGAGCCGCTAGCGGCCATGGCGCAAAGTATTTTCATAGCCGGCTCAGCAGTTTATCTCGTCATCTACTCAATAGAACGGATATTTGCCCCGCAAGCAATTACTCATGCTGACACCATTATTCACTATATGATTTTTAGCTTAATACTCACATTAGTGCTTATCACTTTTCAGCGTTATGTGATTGCTAAAACTCAATCCACAGCCATTCGTGCCGACTCGTTACATTACCTAAGCGATGTTTTCGCCAATATTTTGGTGATTGTTAGTTTATGGCTTAGCCACGTCAACTGGGTAGATCCTGTACTGGCATTATTGATAGCACTATGGATTCTTCACAGCGCAGCATCTATTGCTCGCGATGCTAGCCACCAACTGCTGGATCACGAATTACCTGAAACCGAGCGTCAGAAAATGGTAAATATCATCCTCAAGCACCCTGATGTTAGAGGGGTGAACGATCTTCGAACTTATCAATCAGGTCCGAATAAATTTATGCAATGTGATTTGGAACTGGATGACTTTCTCACACTCAGAGCCAGCCACTCCATTACCGAAGAAGTCACTCAACAACTAAAATCGCAATTTTCGGACTTAGACGTTATGATTCACCAAGAGCCCGTGAGCTTGCAAGGTGACCCTGAACATCACACATGGGGAGCAGAATCTAACAATAAGTTGCAAAAGCACTTAGCCAAAACAACTGAAAACTCATCTCTCAACAGAGCCAGTAAATAGACACCTTCATGACGCAAATTGTCAAAATTCAATTACATAGTTTTCGCAATATTACCCAAGCGAACTGCCAACTTGCATCTGGCCTCAACTTATTTATTGGCGATAATGCCGCTGGCAAAACTTCACTGATCGAATCGCTTTGGCTTTTAGCCACCGGACGCTCTTTTCGCAGTAGCAAAATCAAAGATTTGATTCAAATAGACCAGAGTCAAACAACTGTATTTTTAGAAATCCAAAATTCAAAACATCAACATCGTCTTGCCGTTCAAAAATCTGCTGACAGCACAACTTTACGGTTAGATGGGGCGAACTTAAAAAGCCAAGCACAACTGGCAACCTATTTACCCGTTCAGCTGCTCACACCTGAAAGTCATAAATTACTCGAGGAAGGGCCTAAAGCAAGACGGAGCTTTATGGACTGGGGCTGCTTCCATCAAAACCCAGCATTTATCGACAACTGGCGTATTTTTCAGCGCAGTTTAAAACAGCGTAACTCGGCACTAAAAAAACGAATGCCTGCCAAAATGGTACAAATTTGGGATACTCAGTTCATTGAATCCGCATTAAAGATCGATCAAATGCGTCAAGACTATTTGCAAAAACTCGCACCACACCTGCAAAACTTTTGCCAAAATTTAATGCCCGAGCTTGAAGCGGATGTAGGCTGTCATTACCGAGCAGGCTGGCCTCAAGCGACCGAAAATCTAGAACAGCTCATGCATGAAAACCTGCTAAAAGACCAACAACTTGGACACACACAGTATGGCGCTCATCGTGCGGATATTCGCTTTAAATTTGCCGGCCGAGAAGCCTTGCAAATGCTTTCTCGTGGACAACAGAAACTGTTTGTTTGCGCACTACTTTTAGCTCAAGCGAAATTACATGAAGAGATTTGTGGCGAAGCAGTCATTATGCTCATTGATGACTTACCCGCTGAATTGGATGAATTCCATCGTCGAAAATTATTAGAGCTTTTGCAATCACTGGGAATCCAGCATTTTATCACCAGTACTGCCGAGAACTTAATTCCCATTTTGTCGCCAAAAACTTCGCAGATTTGGCGAATTGAACATGGAAACTTCAGCCCAATAGTGCTTGGATCAACTTCCATTGATTATTGAGTTTTTAACCGGCCGGTATTCTTTCTAAAAACCACCGGAACGACACCCTTCAGAAAAAACCTTGTAACACTTTGTTTTTAAAAGGAAATTTATACCAACTTTCCTGCCTGCGAACCCAATCAATTTGTGGTAAAATCTAGCGACATTTTTGTGTATGAAAAACAATGTTTTATCGTTCATTTACCGGCCGGTAATCCTTATAAAAAGAAGATACTATGACTGAAGAAACACAATACGATTCCTCCTCGATTAAAGTCCTCAAAGGCTTGGACGCCGTTCGCAAACGCCCAGGTATGTACATTGGGGATACCGATGATGGCACAGGCCTTCACCACATGGTGTTTGAGGTCGTTGATAACGGTATTGATGAAGCCCTTGCAGGGCACTGTGATAAGGTCGTTGTTACGATTCACACTGATGGATCAGTTTCGGTAAGCGATAACGGTCGTGGGATTCCAGTTGGTCTTCACCCAGAAGAAGGCGTATCTGCCGCTGAAGTCATTATGACCGTACTCCACGCCGGTGGTAAATTCGACGACAATTCCTACAAAGTCTCCGGTGGTCTTCACGGGGTCGGTGTCTCGGTGGTCAATGCCCTTTCTTCCGAACTTCACTTAACGATTAAACGTGAAGGCAAAATCTGGAAACAATCTTATACTCATGGTGTGCCAGACGCACCATTGGAAGCGATTGCTGACACTGACGAAACCGGAACTGAAATCCGATTTTTACCGAGTAAAGAAACCTTCACCAACCAAACAGAGTTTTCATTTGACTACTTGCTGAAGCGCCTTCGTGAACTGTCCTTCCTGAACTCCGGCGTCCACATTGAGCTGGTTGACAAGCGTGATGATCGTCACGAAGTCTTTGAATTTGAAGGGGGTATTAAAGCATTCGTTGATTACATCAACCAAAACAAGACACCGATTCATGAGAAAGCATTTTATTTCTCAACGGTCAAAGACGACATCACCGTTGAAGTTGCCATGCAATGGTCAGAAGCCTATAAAGAGTCGATTTTCTGCTTTACCAATAATATTCCCCAACGCGACGGTGGAACTCATTTATCCGGTTTCCGTGCTGCACTGACACGAAGCATGAACAGCTATGCAGAATCTGAAGGTTTAAATAAAAAATACAAAATCAGTGTTTCCGGTGATGATGCTCGTGAAGGTTTAGCCGCGGTTATTTCAGTAAAAGTTCCTGACCCAAAATTCTCTTCACAGACCAAAGACAAATTAGTTTCTTCTGAAGTAAAAAGTGCGGTCGAAACCGCTATGAACGAGAAGTTCGCAGAATTCCTGTTGGAAAATCCAAAAGATGCACAAGCCGTGTTTGCCAAAATCGTTGATGCAGCACGTGCACGTGAAGCCGCGCGTAAAGCCCGTGAAATGACACGTCGTAAAGGTGCTTTGGACATTGCAGGATTACCAGGTAAATTAGCCGACTGCCAAGAAAAAGACCCTGCTCTTTCAGAACTTTACTTAGTGGAGGGTGACTCGGCCGGTGGTTCGGCAAAGCAAGGTCGTGACCGACGTACACAGGCAATTTTGCCGTTAAAAGGGAAAATCCTTAACGTTGAAAAAGCTCGCTTTGACAAAATGCTCTCTTCTGCGGAAGTCGGCACATTGATCACTGCGCTAGGCTGTGGAATCGGAGTCGATGATTACAATATTGATAAGCTCCGCTACCACCGAATTATTATCATGACGGATGCTGACGTGGATGGTTCGCATATTCGCACGCTACTTTTGACCTTCTTCTATCGTCAATACCCTGAACTGGTGGAAAATGGCTATATCTATATTGCTCAACCACCTTTATACAAAGTCAAAAAAGGTAAGCAAGAAACCTATCTCAAAGATGATATGGAACTTGAAGCCTATCTACTGCAAATGGCCATTGATGGTGCACAACTAAATCCAGGTTCTGGCGCACCTGCAATTACCGGGCTTGGCTTAGAAACACTTGCCAAAGACTATTTCAAAACCAAACACGTCATTGACCGTTTAAGCCGTCGTTACAACTCTGTCTTCCTGAATATGATGGTTGACCACGCGACGGTTAACCTTGAAATGTTGAATGATTTTGATGCTCTCAATGGCTGGGTGCAAACTATTTTGCCGCACTTAACCGCTAAAGGTGAACTCGATAAAGTGGAATATCAACTCAATGTTGAACCTGCGACCGATATTAGCGGTGATGCACAATTCCAAATTCGTTTAACTCAACGCGAGCATGGAACTCTAAGCTCACAAATTTTTGATGCAGATTTCTTTGCCTCGAAAGAGTATGCACAAATCGTTTCACTTGGTGAACAGTTACAAGGTCTACTCAACTCTGATGCCTTTATTCAAGTTGGTGAAAAACAGCAGTCAGTTGCCAACTTCCAAGAAGCAATTGAATGGTTATTCAACGAAGCTAAGCGTGGTCAAAACATTCAACGCTACAAAGGTTTGGGGGAAATGAACCCTGAACAACTTTGGGAAACCACCATGAATGCCGAAGCACGCCGCTTAATGCAAGTCACCATTCGTGATGCAATGGTCGCGGATCAAGTCTTTACCACGCTTATGGGGGATGAAGTCGAGCCTCGACGTGACTTTATTGAGAAAAATGCGCTACAAGTTGAAAATCTCGACGTGTAATTTCAGAGAAAATTTCAACGACTTATGCAAATTCAGACAACCGTTGTCACAAACATTTAATTTTGAAAAATCAGCGGTTTTAGTTTCTAATACCCTGCATTAGTCTAAAGCTATAAATATATTAGTAAAAAGCGAAACCTAACCGGCCGGTTCAAATCGGCCGAATTACCTGGGTTTCACATTAATTAGGAGACAGTTATGTCAGTAGAACATCCAATTGTTACGGTTACAGGTTCATCAGGTGCCGGTACTTCTTTCGTTAAACGTGCAGTCGAAAAAATCTTTGATCGCGAAAGCTTAAACGTTGCAATCATCGAAGGTGACAGCTACCACAAATACCCACGTATGGAAATGCGTGAAAAAGTTGCGGAATCCAAAGCAAATGGTGGTCCAGTACTGACTCACTTCTCTGAACAAGCGAACTTATTCAACGAACTTGAAGCACTTTTTAAAGAGTATAAAGAAACGGCAACTGGTAAACGTCGTTACTACATCCACTCTGACGAAGAAGCTGCAGAGCACAATGCTCGCCTAGGTACAAACCTAGAACCAGGTGAGTTCACGCCTTGGGAAGATATTCCAGAAGGAACTGACGTTCTATTCTACGAAGGTCTACACGGAATGGTAAAACGTAAAGACCACGGTCCTGAAGAAGGCATGCATGATGTCTCTCAATACGTTGACCTAGGAATTGGTGTTGCACCATCGATTAACATCGAATGGATGCAAAAAATCTACCGTGATACGTCTGAGCGTCCATATTCAGTCGACCAAGTACGTGATGTAATCCTTGAGCGTATGCCTGACTACATCGAAACGATCGTGCCTCAATTCCACCGTACACACATCAACTTCCACCGTGTACCGTTAATTGATACGTCTGATCCATTCTCAACGATGTCTCCAGATGCACCAATGGGACCAGCGCCAGAAGATTCATTGATTATCTGTCACGTTCGTCACCAAGACATCGATCTAGAAGCGGTCAAGAACGAAATTCCAGGCGCTTTCCTACAAAACGATGAAACTTTGGTTTGTAATGGTTCGCACATGGTTCAAGCAATGGACCTAATGATGACACCAATCATCCAAAACCTAATCGCTAAAAAGCGCGCTGCAATGGCAGCTCTAGAAGGCTAATCAAAAGGTTATCTCCTTCTAAACTTTACCGGCCGGTAACTTTTATCGGCTGGCATAAAAAAGCCCCCGCAAGAATGATTTCTTCGGGGGCTTTTTTCATTCAGCAGTATTTCAGATAACGGTTAAATAGTGACCTTATCCAGAGCTTGCTCAATGTCGGCAATAATGTCATCAATATGCTCAATCCCAACCGACAAGCGAATCAAATCTTCAGAAACTCCAGCCTTAGCTAACTCATCAGCATTTAATTGACGGTGTGTTGTGGTTGCAGGGTGACAAGCTAAAGACTTTGCATCACCGATATTCACCAATCGTAGAATCATTTGTAACGCATCAATAAACTGTGCACCAGACTCACGACCACCTTTGACACCAAAACTTAAAATTCCAGAAGCCTTTCCACCGCAAATCTTCTGACAGATCTCATGATATTTATCGCTCTTCAAACCTGCATAATTTACCCAAGAAACTTTTGGATGCGCAAGCAGATACTCTGCAACTTTCAGCGTGTTCTCACAGTGACGCTCCATTCTTAACGCCAAGGTTTCTAAGCCTTGCATTAACTGAAATGCACTCTGAGCAGACAATGCGCCGCCAGTGTTTCGCAAAGGCACAACACGGCATCGAGCAACAAAAGCCGCAGCGCCAACATCTTTTGTGTAGCTAACACCATGATACGAAGGATCGGGTTCATTGAGCATCGGAAAACGCTCTGCATTCGCCACCCAATCAAACTTACCAGAATCAACAACTGCACCGCCCATGGTCGTTCCATGTCCACCAATGTATTTGGTCAATGAATGGATTACTATATCCGCTCCATGCTCAATTGGGCGGCACAGGTACGGCGATGCAACCGTATTATCAACCATCAATGGCACACCATGCTTGTGTGCAATTTCTGCCAACTTTTGTAAATCAACCACATTACCAGCCGGATTACCAATTGACTCGCAGAAGATCGCTTTGGTATTCGCATCAATAGCCGCTTCAAACCCAGCATAGTCATCTGACTTGACCATGCGAACTTCAATCCCTTGGCGTGGTAGTGTATGCGCAAATAAATTATAAGTACCACCATACAACTGGCTGGTACTCACAATGTTATCGCCAACTTGTGCGATTGTTTGAATGGCATAAGTAATTGCAGTCATGCCTGTCGCCACAGCTAAGGCCGCAACACCACCTTCCATCGCTGCCACACGCTCTTCAAGCACCGCATTCGTCGGATTCATAATCCGAGAATAAATATTTCCTGCAACTTTTAAGTCAAAAAGATCCGCACCATGTTGCGTGTCATCAAAGGTATAAGAGGTCGTTTGGTAAATCGGAACAGCCGCCGCCTTTGTGGTTGCTTCAGACTTATAGCCTGTATGCAGAGCCATAGATTCTAATTTCATATTCAGTCCTTTAATTGTTGCAGAAAATGCCAAAACCTATCCTAAAGGTTTTGAGATTCAGCAAGATAAAAATTTTTCATCTTCAGATGACAATTTCTCATAGTTCGAAACTTTTCAATCGTGATGCAACGTCAGACATTTAAGATCGCTGCTCCATCATAGCCATCTTCACTCCGGTATAAAGTAAAGCGAACCCAGCTGTTTTATTCACAAGATGAACCACCCAAGATTTTAATTGCTGCCGTGCCAAATGGGCACCCAACAATGCATAGCCGCTATAAACGAGAAGATCAGCAATAAAAACAGTCGCCCCCATTAACATCAATTGTGTAAATATGGAGTCATTTGGATCAATAAATTGCGGTAACAAAGCTGTGAAATACATTAACGCCTTTGGATTAGAGATCTGAATCGCCAAACCTTGGCTAAATAATTTTCGACTTTGCTGAGAAGTTTTCATCCCCCCTAAACGCAGATTCGACCCTTTAGCGAATAAAGCCATGGCTCCCAAATACACTAAAAAAGCGACCCCCAACCATTTAATGATTTCGAATAAAGTGTGCGAAGCTAAGATTAATGTGGCAATACCGGTTGCCGATAAGAGAAAAAAGAAGGCATCTCCGCTAGCAATTCCCAGAACGCCTAACCCCGCCCGTTTGGATTGCAAGGCAGCCCCCTGCGAAGCAGCAACCATTGCCGACGGTCCAGGAACCATAATCAACAATACTGTGGTCACAAAAAACAGACTATAAATCTCAAAACTCATTTACTACTCTTCTAACCTCTCTCAAAAAAGCTCGACGCATTTTAGGGAACCTCTGATCGAATCAGAGATTCCTTAACTTATCGAACAATTGCCAAATGTGCCTCAAGTTCCACTGACTGACCTAAGCGTTTTTCAATTTGTTGCTGGATTTGATCAATCTCATAAGCCGTCAGTGTTTGTTCAGATAACAGAGTCAAGGACACTCTTAAAGGCTTACCACGCAAAATACGAACCTCTCGAATCGTTGCATCGGTTGACAACAAACTAATCGGCTGGGATTCGAGTGCCGTGACCATTCTCTGCTCTTGAACCATTGAATAAAACGCAATGCTTAATGGGATACTGACCAGTATCACCACGAATGTTGTCATCATCAAACCTTTTTTAGCCAAGTGCAATGGACTAAAACCCAAAACCAAAAAGGTTGCCGCCGCCGCCAAGACAATACCGACCAAGTTCGTTAAAAACAACAAAAAAGCACCAGAGAACACATGCCAATCCCACCAACCAATGCCAATTCCAGAAACAGCCAAAGGTGGAACCAACGCTACTGCAATAGCAACTCCAGCTAAACTTTTAGCGACTTCTGATTTCGCATTGGCATAAGCACCTGCGATTCCGGCAATAATTGCAACGGCCAAATCCAAAATCGTCGGACTTAATCGAGCAGAAATTTCCGAATTCAATGCTTGTAATGGCATAAGCCAACTGAACAAAGTTGCGCCAAATAGTGCCAATAAAATCCCGAAAAGTAATGTTCTACTGCTTGTAATAGTTAACTCTGTTTCCTGTCGCAAAACACCCATCGATAGCGAAATAATCGGTGCCATTAAAGGTGCTAAAATCATCGCGCCAATAATCACCGGTGCAGAATTAGCAAATAAACCAACGGTTGCTAACAATACAGACAAAGCCATTAATACAAGATACGGTGGCGATAGTTTAGCGCTCTCTTTAAGCGAAATAAACGTCTCTTTGACCTCTTCGGGATCGGAGTGATAAATCCAAGGCAATTCACGCGAGACAAGGGACGTGATAAGTTTGCCTTTTGGTAAGTGGCTAACTCGAAATGACTCTTTGGGGTCAGAAACTCGACCGGCCGGTAACTCTGTATTGCAAATCTGAATCTGTGTCGGTTTTACCTCACACTCAACCTGAGCCTGTTCACAGGTTTCATAATCAATCCGAATTTCAACCGATTTTGGAAACTCTAATTGCAGACTTTGCGTTTTGACATGTCCCAAATAAGAGGGCAAGTTCAACACCTTGGTCTTACTCGGCAAAATCCGTGTTAAAGCAAAATTCCAAATTTCAGAAATGGATCGGGGGGCAAAAATCACCGTATGCAAATTTGGCTCACTCTGTTCGCCATTCGCCACCACCCGATGGGTAAAGGCATTTTGCTCCGGCTGATATACCATGCTCAAACTTTTTGCCGCAGTTTGAATTTGTGAATTCTTATCGGTGGTTAAGGTCAGTAAAAATGGCTGACTGCGCACCATATGAACAATCATGCCCCAAAGATAAACGATACGTGCCCAAAAGCCTTGCTGAACTTTCGCTGCCGGCTCCATAGATTGACGATCGCCAATTAAAACCGAACCTAATACCAGTTGTTGATTACAAAAAAAGTTATCAATGATTTTCGGCGATTCGTCACTAAAAATGGCTTCTAATGCATTAGAAAGCTTTGCTGGAATATGAAAGCGTTTCGCACTCAAAGGTGCATCGGGATGAGGTAAGAGACCAATCTTTACCGGCCGGTCAAATTGATTCAGAAAGTTTTTGAGGTTTTGATCACTCAAAGACAGCAATATTAAAGAGTCACCTTGTTGAACAGCAAAGGTTTCAAACTCGAACTCATCAAAGTGAATCGTTTGAATTGAAGCGATGTTTTGATTTGCTTCCAGAAATGCTTGAAGAGTTGCATCAAGCTTCTCAGGTGAATGGTCATCGGTTAATAGAATCATCTAACATTGCTCAGTATCAATCAGAATGATAGATTTTAACCGATTTGAGCCTTAATCCTTACCAAACAAATCTCGGGTGTAAACCTTATCTTTAACATCACGAATCTCGTCCACCAAACGATTCGCCACAATCACATCGCTCATAGCTTTAAATTCGTCCAAATCGGTAATGACTTTGGAGTGAAAGAATTCTGTTTCACCCTGTTCTTCCAGTACAGGTTCATAAATAACGACTTGAATCCCTTTGGCTTTAATGCGCTTCATAATTCCTTGAATCGAAGAAGCTCGGAAATTATCACTGCCTGCTTTCATAATCAGGCGATAAATTCCTACAACCGTCGGGTTTTTCTTGAGAATCTGCTCCGCAATAAAATCCTTGCGAGTGGTGTTGGCGTCAACAATTGCTCGAATTAAGTTTTGAGGCACATCCTGATAATTAGCCAGCAATTGCTTGGTATCTTTAGGCAAACAATAACCACCGTAACCGAAACTCGGATTATTGTAATGGTCTCCAATTCGAGGATCTAATCCAACCCCTTGAATCACTTGTTGAGTACTTAGGCCATGAACTTCACAATAAGTATCTAGCTCATTAAAGTATGAAACCCGTAAGGCAAGATAGGTATTTGAAAACAGCTTAACCGCCTCGGCTTCGGTAGCATCCGTAAACAACACAGGAATGTCACCGGCCGGTTTACTAGCACCTTCCACCAAAAGGTTCGCGAATGTCTGCGCGCGTTCCGAATTTTCGCCAACAATAATACGAGACGGATATAAATTGTCCCAAAGAGCCTTACCTTCACGTAAAAACTCCGGTGAAAAGAAGATATTCTCGACGCCAAATTTTTCCTTGACTGAATCGGTGAAACCAACAGGAATCGTCGATTTAATGACCATCACTGCACTGGGATTAATCTCTAAGACATCGGAGATTACAGCTTCAACACTAGCGGTATTAAACGTGTTGGTATCAGTGTCATAATCTGTCGGCGTGGCAATCACCACAAACTCTGCACCTTTATAGGCAGTCTCTTTCTCCAAAGTCGCTGTGAAATTTAATGTTTTGTTGTTCAAAAACTCAGTAATTTCTGCATCAACAATGGGAGATCTTTTGGCATTTAATAACTCGATTTTCTCAGGAATAATATCCAATGCGACCACTTCATGATGTTGTGCTAAAAGTACAGCCAAAGAAAGACCAACATATCCAGTTCCAGCCACAGCAATTTTCATATCTATCCTTTCATCGCGAGAAATTTTGTCATTCAAATTCAGCGTTTATAATAACTGCCATCTCTTAAGAATTAAAAAGAAAGTTTTATGAAAAAAATCCATATGAGCCCAGACATGAACTTTTTAGCATGGGTCTATCGATTCTTTGATTTATGGTTACCATTGATCCTTCTCGCAGGCTTAACGCAGTTTGTTTCATCGGTGGAACTAAACTCTGATTATTGGTTAATCGGAATTTTTTCAGGAATTGCGTTTGTCTCTTTTGGGCAACTCTCTGGCCTCTATCGAACTTGGCGTGGAGATGATTTGTTTTTAACCGGCCGGTTAATTTTACAAGCTTGGTTTCTTGCTTGGTCTGCCATTATTATCATGGTGTTCTTTTTAAAAGAAAGTGAGTCCTATTCAAGGCTCGTGATGATAAGTTGGGCCGCTATAACCCCATTTATAAGTATCCTCATCCGTTTATTTATCCGATATATTTTAGGAAAGGTACGGAGTCACCCAAAAAATCAAACCAAAATTGCGATTGTTGGGGCGGGTAAAGTTGGCCAACAGCTCGCGAAAAATTTGTTAAACAAACCCTTGCTAGGCTACCAAATTCATGGATTTTTCGATGACAACGAATCTTTACTCGGCACGAAAATCGATGGTATTAAAATCCTAGGAACAACTGAAACAGTGTGTGACTCAATTGCTTCAAATGCGGTTGATGAGGTTTATATCTGCCTGCCGCTTAGAGCAGAAAGCAAAATTAAATCTTTATTAAATGAACTGAATAATTCTTCAGTAGTCGTTAAATTTATTCCAGATTTTTTTACATTTGATTTGATGCATGCTCAATGGATGGAAATTGATGGCCTTCCCATTGTCTCTATTTACGATACCCCTCTAAATTCACTAAGCGCACGCTTAACCAAGCGCCTAGAAGATGTCGTCTTATCTACTTTCATCTTAATTGGGATTTCACCCATACTGGTTATGATTGCAGTCGCCATTAAAACGACCTCAAAAGGACCAGTGATTTTTAAACAAACACGCTATGGCGTGAATGGTCAAAAAACTAATATCTATAAGTTTCGCACCATGACCACTCTAGAAAATGATGAAAATATTCAACAAGCTCAAAAGGGAGACACAAGAATTACCTCTATCGGCAGGTTTTTAAGAAAAACCAGTTTGGATGAACTGCCGCAGTTTGTGAATGTTCTGCAGGGAAAAATGTCTATTGTTGGCCCCAGACCTCACGCCGTTGTCCACAATGAACAGTATCGAAAACTTGTTCCTAAATATATGCAACGACATTTAGTAAAGCCCGGCATTACCGGATGGGCACAAGTCAATGGCTGGCGAGGAGAAACAGACACCTTAGACAAGATGCAAAAACGCATTGAATTTGATTTACATTACATCAATCATTGGTCAGTTTGGCTAGACCTCAAAATAATCGTACAAACAGTTTATAAAGGATTTATACACAAAAATGCCCGCTAAAGCGGGCATAACTGAAAAGTCATCGTTGTTAACAATAAACAACCATAATGCTTTTAATCTTCATTAAATGATCGAGCAAACATATTGGTAAATGGCTTAGTGAAATAATCGAGTAGCGTTCGCTCACCAATTTTAATCATTACTTCCGCCGGCATACCTGGAAGCAAGAAGATTCCATCTTCCTCCATTTGTTTGATCCCAGCATCGGTCAACATAACTTTCGCCTCAAAATATTCCATGCCCGACTGTTCATCCATGAACTTATCAGCGGATACATGATACACCTCACCTTCAACCACATGGGTTAGCTGAGTATTGAAAGCCGAAAAACGCACATCGGCAATCAGCCCAATCATCACCTTATCGATATCGGTGACCATCACTTTCGCTTTGACCGCATAATTTTTCGATGCAGGAACAATTTCCATCAGTGTCTTACCTGATTGGATGACCTCGCCAATGGTGTAAACTGTCAAACCATTCACTACCCCAGCGACAGGTGCAGTAATATCGACACGCTCTAATCGATCAGCTAAGGCAATACGACGAGACTCTAAATCAACACGTTCAGATTGAACCTCTCGAAGCTGAGAAACGACTTCCTCGCGGAACTGTTGTTTACGTAAAATCAACTGAGATTCAGTTTCCGCAATCTGGACTTTCAAACGAGCGATTTCCGATTGATTACTATTACGTTCACCTTTAAGACGTGACAATTCACGTTGCATTTCCTGCAAACGAATTTTATCGGCGTATTGCTCTTTGAACAGTGCTTCCCAGTCTTTAACCTCCAATTCATAACTGGCAATTCGCTCATCAAGGGTCTCAATCAGCGAGTTTAAACCATTGATTTGTTCATTCATGGCATCAATTCGTTGATCATAAATTTTTAACTCTCCACTCAGAGAGTTACGACGCGCGTTAAAGACTTCTTTTTGCCCTTGCAGAACTTCTTGGACATCTTCATTTGCAGACTGGCTTAATAAAGCCTCTGGAAATTGGATGGTGTCCGCCAATTTACGTTCTGCTTTTAAACGTGCTTCTAAGCCATAAACTTCATTTAACCGCGCCTCAATCACCGACATTTCAGCTTTAGCTTGCGTAGGCGAAAGTTTAAGCAGAACTTGACCTTTTTTGACTTGCTGCCCCTCTTCAACGAGAATTTCAGAAACCATTCCACCTTCATAGTGTTGGACAACTCGGTTATTGGATGCGACGAACACTGTTCCAGATGCAACCGCTGCACTGTCTAAAGGTGCCGTGGCAGACCAAGTACCAAATACACCAAAGACAATAAACAAAACCAATAAACCTAAACGGCTATATGGAGTATGGTCATTCTTTATATTCGGTAAATCATCCTGTTTTTGTATTGCCATACCATCCAAGTCAGAACTAATCACTTCTCCCTGGTGTTTAACGGAGGTTGCTTTTTCATTTGCTAATTCAGCCATTTCACACCCCTCTCTTATTTACTGTTACCAAGCGACAAACTGCCGTCTTGTAAAGCTTTTAAAACTTCATCTCTTGGCCCAAATCCACGCAATTGCCCTTCTGCCATTAGGATAATTTTATCGACATGTTTGAGAATCTGTTTACGATGTGAAATCAACACAGCGGTTGTACCTTTTGCTTTTAATTGTTGTAAGGCCTCAGCCAATGCCTGCTCGCCTTGATCATCCAAGTTAGAGTTTGGCTCGTCTAAAATCACGACTTTAGGGTTACCGTAAAGCGCTCTTGCGAGACCAATACGTTGACGTTGTCCACCCGATAAACCTGCATCCCCGCTTAAAACCGTGTCATAGCCTTGTGGCAAGCGTAAAATCATTTCATGTACACCAGCCATTTTGGCAGCCATAACAACTTTTTGAGGATCCAACTCACCAAAACGTGCGATATTTTCACTGATGGTACCAGCGAATAACTCTATATCCTGCGGCAGATAACCGATATGTTTACCCAAAGCATCTTTATCCCAAGCATGAATATCTGCACCATCCAATCGAACCTTACCAGCCATGAGAGGCCAAACCCCTAATAAAGCTCTCGCCAAAGAAGATTTACCAGCCCCTGACGGTCCAATAATCGCCACCATATCACCTTTATCTAGACCAAAATTCACACCTCGAACCGCAGGTGCTTGAGCACCGGGAGGTACCACCATAATATTCTCCGCAAACAACTGTCCTTCTGGGTCAGGTAAAGCCATCGGCTCTTGTTGTGTCGGATATTTGGTAAACAATTCATTCAAACGACCATAGGCACTTCGAGCCTGTCCAAACCCTTTCCAAGAACCAATCATTAAATCCACTGGTGCTAGCGCTCTACCCAAAATAATCGAACCGGCAATCATCATCCCAGGGGTAATTTCATTTTGAATGGCTAACCACCCCCCAAGACCCAGAATCAATGATTGGAACATCAATCGAAAGTTCTTTGACATATTAGTCAAAACACTGGCTCGATCACTGGCATCAGATTGTTTTTGTAAAAAACTTAAATGCTTTTGGAACCATTTGTAACGTAGGTTTTTCTCCATTCCCATGGCTGCAACGACTTCGGCATTTTTTAAGCAGGACGACGCATAGTTTGCTGATTGCATACTCTCGGTGTTCGCTTCTGCTAAAAGTGCTTTGGTAGAGTATTCATTAATCCAAGCCAGCGAGAACAGAACCACAACCGCAAATAAAGCAAACGCCCCAAACCACGGATGGAATAAGAATAAAATCCCAATATAAATTGGTAGCCATGGCGCATCAAAGAAAGCAAACAAACCATTACCTGTCATAAATTGGCGCACACTATTCATATCATGAATCGGTTGCGGAGAATTATGACCGGGTTCATTCACCGAGCGTTTAAACATCGAAGAAAATAGATTTTCATTCAGGTAGCTATCTAACTTATTTCCCACTCGAATCAGAATCCGAGAACGAATAAACTCTAATAACCCCATAGTGATAAACAGAATGACCACAATTAGAGTCAACATGTAGAGGGTATCTTCCGATCGGCTGGTTAACACTCGATCGTATAGCTGCAACATATACAGCGCTGGAACCAGCATTAGCAGGTTAATAAACAGGCTAAAAAAGCCTGCAGAATAAAAAGCGCGTTTGACACTGGCCAGCGCTTTTTGCAGTTCGGTTTTATCTTGAGGTTGGGACATAGCTAACGACTTATAAACTCTTTAAAAAGTTAAGATTTCAAGGCTGACATGGAAAAATCAGACTTCAGATAGGATTCAACACCGGCCGGTGACAATTGACCAATTAAATAGAGAAATTCAATTTGCGCCATAATATTGTCATGAATTTCGAAAATTAGGCGGCGCTCAACCTCATAGCCTCGCGCTTTGGCTTCTAATACATCGAAGACACCACGCAATCCATAGGTTAAGCCCTTTTGAGCAGAATCTAGATAAGCTTGATTAGAGACTTTAGATTTTTCTAAAGACTCAATATTCGCAATAGAACCTTCTAAACGCGCCATAATTTCATCCATTTTAAACTGGATAAAGCGTTTTTGATCTTCCAGAAAATAAGTTTCACTCTCTACCTGATAACGCGCCGCTGTCACTCGGGAATTCGTCATTCCCCCTTCATACAAAGGCATATTTAGTTCTAATTGAATTTTCTTATCTTTTTCGATGCTGCTTTCGTAGGTTTCTGAGTCGCCGACAGTCATTCTCAAAGAGACTTCAGGCCAATATTCGGCTTTAGCAACATCAACACCAATCTCAGAAACTTTTAAGCGTTTCTTTGCGACATCAATCGTTTGCGAATTTTGCAACGCTAAACTAACCCAATCTCCCTGCTCTAAAATATGATCGGCTCTTTTCCAAAGCTGCGAATTCAATGAGTCGACCTCTGTCACAGGCGTGCCCAAGATTCTCCCCAGACTTTTCTGAGCCACTTTCAAATCATTCTGATCACGAACTAAATTGGAGCGAAGTACATCATAGCGTGATTGCGCCTCCAACAGGTCAACCTTATTTGATAAACCACGCTCAAGCATTGCTTCCAGCTGTTCAATACGTTTCACATGATCATTCAGCTCCAAATCAGAAATGCGAACCGCTTCTTGAAATTTCAACACTTCAATATAAGACTGAGCCATTTCCACTAACTTGGTTTGTTGATCCAATGAAAAAACAGCTTCTTGACTGGCAACAGCGGCTTCAGAACGATCAATGCCCAAAAAACGTTTACGCGAATAAACAGGTTGCACTAAATTCAAATTCAAACGTTGATACGTTTCTTTTGCATCCTCAACAAAACCTGTTGAGTACTCGCCTCGTCCCTTTATGGCTGAAGCAGATATCTGCGGCTTAACTTGGGCCCAGGCTTGATTAATTTGCTCGGCATCCGCATTCAATTGTGATTGCTTGGACAATAGATCATCGTTGTATTGCAATGTTTGCTGCATAGCAGAAACAAAATCCACGCTTTCAGCAGCAGCAGGCATTTGCAGACCTGTAAAAATGACAAAACCAACCGCAAGGTTGGCTAGAGGATTACGCCCTTTAAAGCGCAATCGATTTCGAATACTCGTTTCCATAATTCTCTTTTTAAAATTTGAGGACATCACTATCATCGTCGTCAAACATTTTTTCCAAATCCACTTCATTGGCATTGGCTTGTTGTTTTAGCTTACTATGTACTTCCACCGCTTTTTGTAGGTTCTGGAACTTATCCATACTCAGTAAATGCGCGTAAATAAAGCCCATAGCTCCAGTACGTTGTAATGTCTGTAATGTTTCAGCAGATAATTCTCGCAACTTACCTTCATCCACTCGGAATAAATCCGGTCGAACCGTTTGCGTTTGTTCTGAATCCTCTGAAAGCTTCACCTGAATATTCATAGGGATTAAAATCCCAGATTCAAGTACCGAGTGAAGCGCTTTTTGATCGACTGCTACTCGTTGATTGAGTTGATCCAAAAATGTCATCACTCCCTTGCCTTTTTCAGTGAGCTTACCGTCCGCTAAAATCGCTTCACCTTGACCTTTAGCAAAAGCCTTATCAACCTCTGCTTGAAATACAGCCAGCATTTCCTGAGGCTTATCCTCACCCTGAGCTTTTGCTTTTATCAAACGAAAAGGATAGGCTCGCAAAGCCGCTGGAACATAAGGCAATAAAAACTTACCATTCACAGGGTGGACCAAACAGTTCTCTTCACCCAATCCTGAAGCCAGCCCAAAACGAATCATCGTACTCCCTTCTGACCTAATCACTTGGAAAAGCATCGGCATCAGACCAATCAATTTGGCAACTTCTGCTGAATTTAATTCAATAAAATTTGACGACTGAGCAAATTCAAACGGCTTAACTGGCGCATAGCCATAACCATTATGTAACTTCGAAGACAGGGCGATAAAAGGAGAACTTGGGACAGATTCAGACATAAAATTGAGCAAACTCACTAGCACATAATTTTTAGAAAGTGCATTCTAACACTCTGAGCAAGCAAGAGTAAATTTCTAAAACTGCTTAACCATCACTCAGTTGGCTTTAGAACTGCGCTACCAGAAACAAGGATAACTTGAGTTTGACCCGTTGTTAAGTCAGTTTCGACTTGCACCTCAGTCGGTTCTGACGTTTTTTCCAGAGTCCAACCCTTTTCCACCATAACAGGCTGATTTTCAACCAACTCTATTTGCGCTGGCTGAGGAATTTCATTACTCCCTCCACCCCCGCCTCCACAAGCAGTCAGAAAGAGTGCAAAACTTGCAATCACTGAATAACCAATCATGTTTAATGTCATATTTTTCATCTCATTTCTCCAACACTAAAACGCAATCGGTGCATCTAAATAAGAATTCACAATTAACTTACCATTTTGAATACGAATCTGACTAGATGCAGTGATAGGCGTTAATGGTAATACCCAAGTTGAATTGTCAGAAGTCACTCTTCCATCTGTGTCAATCCACAGTTGAATCGAACCATTCGCAGCCACTGGGTTACTGATTTGTAAGCTTAACCGGCCGGTCACTTCCTCTAAATCAACTTCAGTAAACGTCTCTATTAAATTCAGTACAAGGTTCGAATTCCCAATGGTTAACACCACATCCAGACCCACAATCGTCCGCTCAACCGTTACCACATCTGAAAGTTGGATCGACTCACCCACTTCCGGTAAAGTTGTCATAGCTCCAATATTCACAACAAACGGTGCAACAGTCACTTTAAAGGTTTCAGACTGGGTTTGCCCATCTTCTGAGACGGTGACGGTGACGACCACTTCTCCAGACGTGACAACTGGGCTCCAGTTCAATTGCAAGCCACTGTCTTGATAGCTAACACTCAACCACTGTGGCTGAGAGACTGCAATTGAAATAGTCGGTTGAGTCACACCCAAAATCGTAAATGGCAGATTTGTTGGCACTTGTCCCGCCGGTGCGACCACATTATTCACTTGCGATAGGGAAATATTTCGAACCAAAGGATCGGTGCCGTTTGCGATTTCTTCACTATCCGCAACCCCATCCCCATCGTCATCGTCATCTCGAACATCTGCAATGCCATCACCATCGGTATCTTTATTCGCTAATTCATCCAATGGAAAATCATCTTCTGCATCTAAAATCCCATCCGCATCACTATCCGCATTCAACGGATTCGTGCCAAGCCCGATTTCTTCAGCATCACTTAAACCATCATTATCATCATCTGGATCACGATTGTCACCGATTCCATCACCATCAGAATCTTTGGATTCAGAGGAATCATTTGGAAACGCATCTTCTAAATCTCTTACACCGTCATTATCCGAATCCAAGGTGGATTCAGTAATGATTAGCTGTGTAGCACTTTGATTATTCGTTTCATTAATCTCGATAACTGCTGAAAGAGTATCCACAACAGCAATCACAAAATAATCATCAGGAGAGGTAATCAAAGGGATGGATAAAGCCTTGGATACCGATTCACTTGGGTTCAAGGCGGATAACGCAATTTCATCACTGGCTAGTAAGACATCACGATCATCTTTCGTATTATCCGTCGATAGATACCAAGCAATGCTCACAGGATCAGCCGTAGCAGAATTCCCCTCATAAAACACCGTCGTGCTAGCGTTAAGCGTTTGGCCAGCTTCTAATGAAGTTGGGGACAATGACAAATCTGACACCTGATAATCCTGTTCAAGTGGGTAAATGGTCAAACGCCAGCTTGATGACCAATTACCTTCATTCGCTGAAATTGCAAAGGTTAAATTTACTGAAGTTTCATTGGTACAACGCTCAAAAGAAAGATCAAAATCACCCAAAGACCATGAATTTTCACCGGCCGGTAAATTATTCCAAGACTCCAGTGCATCGGTTATGTCTACACAACTTTCACTGGCAGACAGTCTGGCAGTCACACCTGTCGCGATGACCTCACCAGTATTTTGAATGCCAACACTCAACTCAATTCTTTCACCCGGTTCAATCGTGCCACTGTCATTACCAAAGCTCCCATCAGAAGTGTCATCATCCACCAAAACTGCCGTTACCGCTAATTCAGGATAAACCGGTGCCGGTTCTGGCTCCATAGATTGAGTCGGATAAAAAGCCGCGACCTGATCTCGGATAGCGTTAAAACCGCGAGCGTTATCCGCAGCAAGCGCCCCCGAAGCAACACCACATGGCTGGCCAACACACAAAATATTCGGATTAGAAAACACATCACCTTCCGGCTCATCGTAACTCATAATGGTTGCAAACACGCCTGGGTCATCATGCCCAAAGGAATAAGAAAAAATTGGGGTTTCGCCTCCGGCATGCGAATGATCGTGTTCCGAACCTAAGTTATGACCTAATTCATGGGCAAATGTATTATTAGGCGCAAAATAATTTTGGTCACTGCCATCACTGACCACAAAAAAAGCATAATCTTTGTCATAAGACTGCATAGCACCATCACTCCCTAAACGATAAGCAATGCCGGCACTTTGGTGCTCTGGATAACGAAAATCTCGAACAAACCCCACTAAATCAGCGCCGTATTGTGAACGCAAGGTAGATACATCAGCAAAAACGCCAGTACCCTCTTCAATCGCCGTTAAAGCTTGGGAATTACTCGCTGAGTTCGAATAATTTTTTAACGCACTGTAAACAAGACGCACTTGAATATTGATTTGGCTATCTGCAAACGCTTGATTGGTATAGGCCATTTTATTGTTAATCAGACTTCTAACAGCCGCCTCGCTGCCTAATCGTGATTGCAATGCCGAATCCCAAAACACCATCACATCAATAGTACTGCTTGCGGAAGCCTCTCGAACAACGGCCTTTTTAGCTTTCGGTTCATGCAAATCATTTGCAGAAACGAACGGTGTTACAGGTCTGGAAGGGACAACACCCCCTTCATCAATTGGAACCCGTTGCATGTTTTGCTTATATTGAGGGGGAACTAGCCACAAACCTCCTGCATCCGCATGCAACTCAAAACGCCCTTCTGGCGTTTTAATATGACCAAAACCAGCGAGTTTATTGGTTGTAGAAAAAGTGATTAATGCTGAAGTGGAGGCGTTTTTTCCTAAGCTCGCAGAAATCGAAATATCACCGTTACTATGTTCAAAGCGACGAGTGACTTGCAAGGTGACGGGCTTTTGATTGAGTACAAACGTCAAATCATCGCCAACATCAATCTTTGACAATTGCGCTGACAACACCACAGCCTGCCGATCTGAAATTGCTTGGTTATTTTTTTCGTTTTGAACGGTGTTTGAACGGACTTGTTCAAACAAAGGAAATGACGCTGCCAAAGACAACGACGACCAACTAACCAGGCCGATGATTAAAATCGACCAAGCTCTGACGAGAAAAAAATGCATAACGGCACCCAAATACAAAATGACTCAATGCATGATACCGAACTTTACAGTAAGAAGGTAAGCAATCTAAATCTTACCGGCCGGTTGGAAATGGATTACTTCGTCGTTGGTTTTTAGATTGCCGCGTCACTACGTTCCTCGCAATGACACCTTTTTTACGTCATTGCGAACGCAGTGAAGCAATCCACACAACACAGTCATTGCGTCTGCGAGCACCCCAAGGGCACTTGCTGCGCGACGCAGAGCGCGGCAGGAATCAATCGACAAAAGTTATGCTGCCGTTTGCAGATGACGACTCAAGGTTTTCACGTATGAATTGCGAGCGGTTTGAACCATTGACATTTCCATATCAAGAAGGGCTAATTTCTTATCTAATTCAATAATATGGTTTAAATGTTTTTTTGTTTCTTCTGCAAAATCATCTACAACAAACTTGTCGCCATTAATTGTCACAATTCCATTCTTTTTGTTTGGGTGTGCTTTTTCAGGTAGGTTTTGACTTACAAGCTCTGCGACCGAGCGGCGTGCTTTTTGTAGATTTTCACGATTTGAATTTAGAGATTTCAGCTTCCCTTCTGTAAATAAAATTGCATTGTATTGTTCACGAGCGACTTGGCTCAATTGCGCTACTTCAAATTCTTGATTGTCCAGTTTAATTACACTCATAAAGACTCCGCATGATAATAGGATTTTTTTCTTAAAACCACTGCATTTTACACACAATGCCCTTAAGAAAAAACCCTGCTCGGCAAGCCGAGCAGGGTTTTCGCACTTACCAAGAATACCTCAAGAGGCATTCAAGGCATTTCTAGTTAACTAGAAATTATACGAACAAAGTACCATCAAAGTTTGCAGAAGTTACTGCATCCAATGTGTTACCAAAGTCAATGATTCCAACTAGTTGTGCACCAGTGAAGTCACCATTGTTTTCAGCAACAAGGTTAAACACTTTATATTGACCATCGTTCAAGTCATTTTCAACCATAACGATATGGTTGTAAGTCCCTGAAGTTAGATTCGCAATATTAGCAGCATCTAGGTCAGTTTCATCAATTGAACCCCAATCTTCAGTACCTGCATCATTCAATGCAGCAACAAGATTATTTTCGTTCAATCCAGCCCATGTTTCACCAACAGACTGTGCAAAGTCATTGATGATGGTTACTTCGTTGATGTCCGCTGTCGTATCCGCGTTTAGCGTAATCGTAGGCGTGACAGCAGAAGCTGAAGAACCAGAAGCAGACGTTGACGCATTTAAGTATGCTTCAAAGTTGATGCTGTCTGCTGCATCACCGGTTTGAACAAAGTTCACAACTGTATCAGTACCGTTACCAGAACCTGTGTAAACCAACATGTCGTTAGATTCGAAATCTGTACCTAGAACAACAACGTCATCACCAGAGCCTAGAGTAATCATGTTGTCACTGACCGCTAAACTTGTATTACCTGCTAGCAATGCACCACCTGCATCAACCGCCATATCTAAAGCATCCAATGCACCACCGGTTGTGTAAACTTCAACCGCTTGATCCAGACGATTTTGAACTTCTGTATCGGTATAAGTTGCCGTAGAGTCATTATCGATGTCACGAAGTGCCCCAATAATTGCTGATTGCTCAGCTGCTGATAGATTCGTGAAAGTCGCCGCTTGAATAGTGATGGCTAGATCACTTTCTTGGAAGCGACCATCGATCGCTGAAGTAATAATGATGCTGTTCGCAGGGCCATCTTGAACCGATAGCAACTCTTCAAGTACATCATCACCAGCCACACCACCGGCAACGTTATCCGTTGTGGTTAATGCATCTTTGATTGCTTGGTTAATGTTAGTTGCGTTACCGATTGCATTGGTTGTACCAACAGTCACTGTTGATTCAAAACCATTGTCAGTCGCTACTGCATCACCTGAAATCACACCTGAAGCACCTGCAACTTGAGCACCAGAGTAAGTGACGGTTAGTTGTGCACCATATAGCAATGCATTTGCACCAGTACCAAGGCTGTCAAGATCTGTAATCACATGGTTGCCTGCTGCATTAGCTTCAGTGTTCACAACCCAAGTCGCTGCATTACCATTAGATGAGATTTCACCTTTTGTCGTTTCAGTAATTGTTGTTGCACCTTGAAGAGGCCCATCTGCAAATGTTGAAAGAGCAACGTTTGCAAAAGTATCTGTTGGATTATCCCAAGTTACTGTTAAGGTACCGTCTGCCGCAGTTGCATCAGCTGTTACCACTGTTCCTGCTTGCGCATTAATTGCTGCTGCAACTTTAGAAGCCACTTCGATTGCAGAATCGTTGTCATCTAGTGACACAGCTACCGTTGTATCTGTCGCAGCTAAACCAACTGTTCCGTCCGTGTCCAAGTTCACATAAAGTGTCCCTGTTTCATCTGCTGCACCCATAGTGAAAGTTTGAACTTCTGCAGTATCTGCATTGGTTACTGCATCAACACCTTGATTATCAACAGCAAAACCTGTTACACCATCCGCTGCACCAGCAGCAGTTCCTGCGATAGAAGTATCATCTAAATCAACCTGCGCAGCAGCAGTGTTGTTTGTTACCTGAACAGTACCAGCACTGAAGTCATAGTCAGTAACCGTGTGATTAGCATAAGTCGCACCAGCGAATTGCTCAACTAATTCATCAATTGACACTGTGCCGTTGCCATCGGTATCCGCTAGAGTAACTGTTGTACCATCAAATGTTACAGTTGAGCCGATTGCAGAGTTTGTGCCTGGAGTAAATGTAATGGTTGTAACTTCTGCTTCTGCTGCAACGTCTGCATTAGGTACACCAGCAGTTGTTTCAACAGCTGCAGCTGCAGCTTCAGTGTCATAAGATTCTTCAACAACGATTGGAGCAATGTCACCATTTGTTGCAAATGCAGCATCCACAGCAGCGTTATCGAAAGTGAAAACAACTGTGTCACCAACTGCAGTAGCAGAACCACCATCAGCATTCGTGAAATTTGCAGTGTTATTTAATGCAGCAGCAACTTTTGTAGCAACGTTAGCTGCAGTATCACCTTGAGCAACGGTTACCGCAACACCATCAACCGTGAAAGTAACCAATGTATCAACATCAGTAAGACCGTCTACAGATGCTGCTGTGAAAGTCAAAGTTTGAACTTCATTAATACGAGCACCAGCATTGTTTAGACCGCTGTTGTCTGTGTAAACTGTATCATTATCTGCACCGGCATCAATGACTGCATCACCTACACCAGTCGTCATAATATGATCGTTACCAGCACCACCGTTGATAGAAATATTAGCGTTTTCTTCTAAGTTTTCGTACCAGTTAGCACCTTCATCCCAGTTAGCGGCAATACCAAATGCCGAATCGTCATCTGCATCTCGACCTTCATCACGTGTGAATTGTCCAATGCGAACTGTGATTGAGTCATCACCATTGTTACCATCTACTGCTAGATTGAAATCTTCACGTGTCGCTGTTCCAGCTGATTGTAGGTTATCTCGATCAATATCAAGACGCAACGTATCATCATTTGTACCAAGATCGTAGTCAAACGTACGGTTATCTGCACCCGCATTAGTCGCTGTATCAGTTAGGTCTAGGTATTTGCCAACAACTGCTTCAGATAGAACCGCTGTGAAGTTTACCGCACCTTCCATTGCAGAAGCGTCAAGTACACGTACATCATTGAAACCATACTGATCGATTGTTCCAGCAACGCCGTCTTCATCATCAATATCGCCAACACCATTTGCACCACCGTCGTTACCATCAACAATACCTGTAACAGTCAAAGAACCGTTTGCAGTCGTGTTGTTGTCTGCGAAGTGATCACGGTTGTAAACATATACTTCTTCAAGCGTGTTAGCTGTTGAAGTGATGTTTTGTAGTTCTGAGTTACGGTCAACATAAATATCAAACTGTTCTACACCCGTTGAATCAGATGTTTCACCCGTTGACATAGCACCGATCACAAGATCACCACCCATAGAACCACGACCTACATCATCCAAGACAACTGTTGACGTGATTAGGTTTGAAGTAACCGTTGTGTCACCTACCGCTACGTTTGCAGAGAAAGCGTTGTTTGACGGAAGACCTTCATCTGCTGTCCAACCTGGATTGTTTAGACCAATTTCACCATCAGAAATAGTCAGTACATATTCATCCGCAGAACGTGCAACACCATCACGAGAGAAGAATGTGTCTGTTCCTGGCGAAAGTGTTAGAACAACATCTTCTAGAAGTTCTGAATATTCAGCTTTTGCTTGAGCTTCTGCAAATGCATCTTGCATCACTTGCCACATATCAGCATAAGTTTCTACATCTGCAACACCGTTCGCTGCAAGATCAAGAGTTACTGTTGTACTATTAACTTGGAAGCTTACATCCGTGTATGGAAGATCTTTTAATGGAGCCGTTGCATCAAAATCTGCAATTTCAACCTGATTACCAACTGTCATAGTAATAGAGTTTGAAGAGTTGTCACCTTCTTTAACCAAAGAGTGGTTATCAAAGTAAACATCTAGATCAACGTCACCTGAATCAGTCGAGACCATTGCAATTGTGATGTCTTTAGTGATTTGATTTGAAGAATCGTTGTAAGCTTCTGTACGCTCAATACGAACATCTTCAATCACTACATCTGCACGAGAGTTGTTAGACTCGTACCAGTTAGTACCTTCCATACGCTCAGCATCAATTTGAACGTTATTGTTCATATTGTTGTCTGATGAATCATCTGCAACGTTATCATCTTGCGCAC
Source organism: Thiomicrorhabdus indica (assembly GCF_004293625.1). Classification (NCBI taxonomy): domain Bacteria; kingdom Pseudomonadati; phylum Pseudomonadota; class Gammaproteobacteria; order Thiotrichales; family Piscirickettsiaceae; genus Thiomicrorhabdus; species Thiomicrorhabdus indica. The sequence continues at coordinate 29,020 of NZ_CP033040.1, forward strand.
GAACAGCAAATTGCTCAACAGACTCAGTGTGAGGAGTAATTGCAAAAGCTTGAGAGTTACCGATATCAGCTTCTAAACGGTCAACACCGCCAGCACCATCAATCATATCACCAGACTGAAGCGTGTTTTGGTTATCAAAGATGTAACCTAGGAACATGTCTGCATTATTTGTTCCAGACATGTCATCTTGATCAATTGTCAACATAAATGTTGTATCCACATCAACATTTGTAGAATCAGGACCCACGCCTTCAACTAGTCCTTGCAACGCAGCCATGTCAGTTGTTGCAATTGGGTTTGTTACAGACACTTCAACTGCTACTGCTAGTTTATTTGCTAGTGTCGCTGCTGCATCTGGGTAAGCTGCCATAACATCTGCATCTTGTGTTAGACCTTTTGTATAACCCCAGATTAGTGCTGCGATTTCGCCATCAATGTTTGATGGGTCAAACGCTGCAACTGCTGCTTCAGTCGCTAACAACATATCTAAGTTGTCTTCTAGACCGAAAGAAGAAAGGATTTTTTGTGCAAGACCTAGGTTATCTAGACCTTCAATAGATTCTTGGTACTGTGGTGATTTTACCAATGCACGAGCAAGCTCAGCCATAGTTTCATCATCAGTCAAACCCCATTCGTTTTGAACGTTAGTTGCATAGTTCGTGAAGTTGTTTAACCAGTAACCACCAGCAGGCATATCAAAAATACCAAGTGTTACGTTTAGAATGTCATTTGATGTAAATGCCATCGAGTATTCTCCTTATCGAGATTTTATGTTTAACACATAATTTCAATCTTGTTTAACGTATTTCCGCGCTTCCAAGTGTTGAAATTAATATTTGCAAATATTAAAGACCCATATACTTGTGCTTTAACGTTTCTGGATTCTAGCAAAGTCTACGCGCCTAAATGTGATGCGAGTCACATTTTAGGAAGAAGTCTCCATTTTCTCAATGTCTTTGTGTCATTTTTCTACCAACTCCATATCATTCCTGCCTGAATTGCATTTTGTTCAACATCAAATAAATCAATATTGCTCTTTTGTTTGAGAGCACTTGCTTCGATAAAGAGTTTTTTATCATCCATTAACCGATACTCATAAGCTGCAAACAACTGCATTTTCAACTGCTCTCTTGGCTCTAATGGCAATATCAAGGGACTATATAAATTTTCATCCTCGGTGTAACTCAAATAGGCCCCCAACTGCCAGTAATGTTGATTGTAGTCGTAAGGTTGGCTAACACCAAAATAAAGAGTACTTTGATCTCCTCCTGGTCTTGCCGGATTCTGAGCCAAATTTACATTCAAACCTACAATGTACTGTTGTTGTCCCGAGAGTGTCCAGTTCAATCCAACGTTACTCCCATTGTAAACACTTTGATCAAATTGAGAGTGTCCGAGCTGCAAACCAAATTCATACTGGCTTGATCGATAATTCGCATTTTGTTGTAAATAGTGCCCAGATCCGGTCAATCGACTGTAAGTGTAATTATATTCCGTTTGCATCTTCCAAAAAGGAGTCAGCAAATGCTGATAGCTTAAAGATACTTGTGAAATTGAAGCGCTGCTTTCAATTGCTTGCTTATGATGTGACTTTATAGACCACAAATCGCGTTCATCCGCTTGATAATGGAGTTGTAATTGAGTGTCTGAAAACAAATAGTTTTGCGCTAGATATTGGTTGTCAATCGGAACCGAGATAAGGGATTCTTGCCAAAATAATTCGAGCGATTTCTGATTAGATGTTTGGTAAAAATTATCATCATAACCGACTGATTGACGCAGTTGCCAGAAATGACGGGCGCTCTGAGGTTTTTGCTTTGCAGAACCTTCTAAGTATTGGTTTTTAATTTGAGAATCTCGCAAACTCTTTTGCCAGCTTTGTAAGAGCTGTTTATCGTCTGAGGAAACTGTTTCATTCATCAATAACTGATGAATCAACTGTTGTGCACCTTGAAAATCATTCACTGAAATCAATTCTCCAACCAAGGCTTTGAGCTGTTCGATTGTCGGCGGTTGATTGGATGACATTAATTGTTTTTCAATGTCGTTGGCCTGTACTATTCCTGCAATCAACACCATTCCTAATCCAATTAGCCGAATAAATGCTTGGATGAGTTTAGGCTTCACCGAATGCCCTTTGATAACAGTTTTGTTTTGACATGATTTATTTAATTTTGTTTATTCAATATGACAAAAGCTATTAGCAAGCCCTAAAGTTTGACAAAAAGGACAACTATTGAACTTGCTAAGATTTTGTTGGTTGTTTAGGAGAGGTTTATGGCTGCCATTGGGTAGCACCCTGAATGTATTGACCCTGAGTTGTTGTTGAGAATAGATATGCTGCTTCTTGACCTTTCGACGTAATCAATCCAGTGACAAATCCCTGCCCACTATCAGAAACGAGTTTACCTCGATTAGAAATAGCACCTTGAGAAGTAAATTGAGCTTGATCCAAATAGCCATTGGCATTCATCGTAAACTGTGTGGCAAATCGACTATTCGTTAAATCCAGTGCCAAGATCCCTTTACTTACTGATACTGGAATATCAGGGTTTGCTAACATTTTAACCTGAGTATTCGCAAGCAATAAGTTAAACTGGCCTTGTGTCGGTGTATAAGACATAGTTTCCGGTGTTTGATAGAGAGTTGCAACATTGTTAGCCATAACAGGATACCAGCCCTCTGGACGTTCTTTATTGATAGAGGCTGGTAAAACTCCTAACGTTAGCGCCGGTTTTTGAGGAGTTAAGGCTCCAGATAGGTTGACTGCTTGAGTATAAAGCTGATCAAGAACATCCGTTGCTTTTCTTTTCGAATCAAGCGTTAAAGGTTCTTTTGAATCCGAGGAGCTACTTGTCGATGTTTGTTGCGCCTCTTCCGAATTATGGCTTTCAGAAGTCGGTTGCGCTTGCTCTTCTGGCGAGCCTTCATCAGCTTCTTCTTGAAGTACTTCAACCTCATGAACCATTACATCGACAGAGTCTTTAGCTTGTTCTGTCACTTTTGTCAGCTCTGGTGTCGCCATGCCTAAGGTATATTTAATAATATGATCTTTTAGGGATTCATTAAGCTCAATCGCGGTTTGGCAACTTAATGGGTTATCGCACTGTGACTTTGAAGCCATTACAATCGCACCACTATACAGTGCAGCAAACGATTGTTTTTGATCTGTTTGCACCAAATAGTCTGTGCCTCTAATTCCAATAGCAACCACCGGTGTATTTAAACGATAGTTCTCTTTATTTGCTTGGCCTGCTTTACCAGTAATGCTTCGAACACTCCCTTGCAACAAATCAAATTCCACCTTATTGTTTTCGGGTTGCTCAGGCAAGTATCGATATTTCTGAATTTTCAACACAGTTTTTGGTCGTAAACTTAAGCTTCCCTGATCACAGAATCGAAGAAAAAGCCTTGCTCCAGCTTCGGTTTCTAAGGTTTCACCTTCTTGAATTACATCGCCATTATCGAGTAATCGTAATTGACCTTGCGTATTTTGTGCATAGGCTTGACCAATCACTAACTTCACAGTTGCGGCTTGTTGTTGACAACTTTCATTTGCTTGAACGGAATTCAACGCCCCAAAACAGAATAAGAGAGACAGCGGCCAAACCAGCAATAGATTCAATTGTTTTTGCATATTTCTCACCTTTTAAGTTTTGAAACGAAATTCAAGAGCTAACAAGCTAATTCTCACTTATCAAACACAAAAAATCCACAGACCTTTTATAATACCATTTTTATTGTTTACATTTTATTCTCAAAGGATTTTTTTTGGAATCTCAATCAGTTAGCGAATCTCAGACAGTTCTTGATACTCAAAACTTGGGTAAAACCTATATTACCTTTGGTTCTAAGTGGCAACACCTTCGCCAACTTTTATGGCCAAACTCCACAGCTCTACCTGGTTTTTCAGCCCTTCGAAATGTTACTTTTTCCTTGCAGAAAGGCGCAGTACTAGGCGTAATTGGACAAAATGGCGCCGGAAAATCCACACTTTTACAAATACTGGCTGGAACCTTACCACAATATGATGGGATACTTTCCATTCGAGGGAGGGTCGCTGCACTTTTAGAATTAGGCGCAGGATTTAACCCTGAGTTAACCGGCCGGGAAAATGTTTATCTATTTGGTGCAATGATGGGGGTTTCAAAATCAGAAATGCAACAAAGATTTGATGAGATTGTTGACTTTTCTGGTGTAAGCCGCGTCATTGATCAGCCTGTCAAAACTTACTCAAGCGGAATGTTTGTTCGTTTGGCTTTTTCAGTCGCAACCAGTGTCAATCCTGATATTTTGATTGTGGATGAAGCATTAAGTGTCGGTGATGGTGCATTTGCGAGAAAATCTTTTGATCGCATTATGGAACTTAGAGATTCGGGAACATCTATTATTTTTTGCTCACATGCGCTATATCAAGTACAAGTTTTATCCGATGAGGTTTTGTGGCTAGAGGCTGGAGAGGTTCGTGCACTTGGAGTGCCTAGAGAGGTTATTGAAAACTATCAAAAATTCTTAGACCGCTTACAAACCAATCAGCAAGTTCCTAAAATTGAAGAAAAACGCCCTTCCGATCAAACATTAGGCGTAGCACGCTTAACCAATGTTTCTATAAGCGCTGATGGTGATTCAGGTGAAGTTTTAAGCGTTACCTGCGAAAAAAGTGAATTGTCTATTGAAGTAGAATTTTCCTCAGACCTTAATCAGCCTTGCCCGACAGTCGCCATAGTTTTTACCGATGATGAAGGGAAAAATATCAGTAGTTGCACCACGTTTTATGACCACATTCACGTTGAACGTAATGCAAATGGTGATGGTAAGGTTGTAGTCGCCTTTCCTAAATTTGGGTTAATGCATGGGCGCTATTGGGTGAATGTACTACTGATGTGTGAAAAGGCTATTATGACCTTGGATGGTGTCTATCGTTTTGTCAAACTTGATGTGGAGCAAGTTGGACATGAAGTTGGAGTAGCAATGTTGCCTAGGCTTTGGAATAAAGACAACTCGTTCGATGTAGCAAGTAAACAGTAAGGCATACTGCTTGAATGAGCAGTACCACAACTCCAAAAAGGTTTAACTGAAAATCTGTCTATTCCATAGTGGCAATAAATCCATTGCCCACCAATGCTGGGGCTGCTGAATCAACTGCTGAGTTAACCATTGATATGAAGGTTGATACCAATCCTCGTCATCACTTGGGAAGCATGGTTCGGAAAAATGTATAGAAATATCGCCATGCAAATCAGCATCCGCATAATAAGCAACAATCGGTAAATTGTATATTTCTGCTATCTTTTTAGCTCCGGATGCTAAAACTACCTCACCAAACTTTGTTAGAACCTTAGTGCCATTACCATCAAACGACGGTAAATCTGCTAAAACAATAATGCTTTTTTTCTGTTTAACTTGAGTCACTAATGCCTTTAAACCGGTTTCAGAATGTTGGTGAGGTATCGCATTATATTTTCGAAAGTAATGCGCTTGCACCGCCTTTGGCACAGATTCTTTGTAGACGACATCGGATGTCATCAAAACAGCATCTTGATGATCGGCTAACCATTTAGCCGCTTGAATAGAACAACCATAATGCGCGGTAATAAAAATACACTGTTGAGGAATCGACTCTTGTTTAACACTAAATTGACCTGCTTGATTAACAAGCCTTTCAGTCATCAATTCCTCTATTGATTGCGCTTGATACCGTTGACTTAATAAAAGTTGTTGGCTTAGATTATTCTTTTCGGAAAGCCATTTCGAAGCCATGTCTGTTCTTATATGAACATCTTGGTCAATCTTTGAAAAGATACGCCAATCTCGCTTTCTAAACGAGTACACCGCCCCTCGAAACTTGGCTAGTTTGACAGCCATAAAAAACGGTAATTTAGCTAAGATGGGCAAAAACCAGCTGTAATCTATGTAAATCCATAACTTATTCATTCGACGCATTTTTTCTCTCAGTCTTAGAACAAGAGTCAGCTCTACCTAAGAATTCAGACCAGTGGTTTGCGTTATATTTTGAGTCGCCTTTTAATAAATATTCGGTATCAATCAACTCAAGGTTTTGTTGAGCTATTATGACTCCAAAGTATCGTTCTAAAGCATGCGCTAAAGTGCCATCAATGTCATTGGCTGTGTCGTAATAAAAATCCCCTAATTCAATTGGCGAATCTTTGAGAACTTGAAGCCCTTCTGGTTTAAACCAAAACATGGTTCCTGCGGCGAAAATTTCTTTGCCTGTCACCTCGGGGTAGGAAAATTTTTGCGATAAGCGCTTTAGCCATTTTTGATTTTTCCCCCAGAAATGTTTTATTGCTGGAGCATGGCCTTTTGCTGCAACCATACCAATTTTTTCTTGCTCACAGAAACGATTAAGTAACTCTAATGCCTGAGCTGGCTCATCGGGTAAAAGTTCTGAATAAAGAAAATCGCGCCATTCATTTCCGTCTTCGCGATGTAACGATTTTTTGGTATGTAATTTTAATACCGCCTGATAATTACAACCAATGATATCTGGTAAAACCGACAAAAACGGTGCAACATCTCGCCCAATGTTTGGCGTCAAATAAACCCGTGCATCTGGCCATAGTGATCGAATATCTCCTAAAGCTGTCTCATTTGAGATCGTCACCCAAATATCAAGCTCCAATTCACTGGCTTTTATTCTTTTTGCCAATATCGGTAGAATTTCTGGGTAATAAGCATGAATTATGATGGCATGGGAATTTGATTGATGTCCTTTCTGCAAAAGAGTCTTAGTTTTTTGATCCCAATGATTAATTGCTTTTTGAGTCGCGCACAAGTAGGCATGTCCATTAAAACGATCAGGCTCTAAATATGCCCCTTCTGCCCATTCGTTCCATGCGTTAATAAAAACCATCTGATTATCAGGTGTCTGGGTCCAACGCATGTCCACAATCGCATCATGTAGCCAACGACTGTACTGTAGAGGGGAATTATGAATAAATACATTGCCATCATGACCTCTTCGTGCCGTATTATCCCAACCTGGCATAACACCTCTAGCACGATAATAGTTTTCTTTTCTGTCATTCAATAATATCTGTTCGACAGTTTGATGATAGTCAAAAACCTTATGTGAAAACTCCTTGTAAGTTTTTTGCAGTGGTTGTGTACATGGTCTTGATTCCACACCCACCGGTGGAAATTCAATTGCACCATCAAAGCCAATGGATGTTGGATCAACTTGATCTCTAGATTGAACCACCAATAGGTGTAAATCAGTTTGGTAATTTGACCACATATAGTCTCTCCACCGATTTCCTGTCGCTTTGGCTTCTGGTAACAAACTTGGGTAGTAAAGAACCAGTACTGGCTTGTTGTCGATTCGATAATAACGCGGATCAAGCATATAACGACTGATGTGCTCAATAAAACGAATATCATCCTCTGGTGAGTGATCTTGTGCGATTAGAACTTCTTGATCTTGACCGTCCCATCGCCTCGTCCAGTTTTCATTCGCCCAGCAAAAAAACATTGGGAAATCTAGGTCTGACTGTTTCAACCAGTTTTCTAATGGTCGCTCCATTAGTGTTTTACCTGCAAACCAATAGAAGTAGACACAAAAAGCATCAATGCCAACCTTTCGAGCCAACTCTGCTTGTTTATACATAACTTCAGAATGCGAAAGATCATAAAACCCTAAATCAGCTGGCAACCTTGGTTGCTCATGCCCAATAAACTGTGGATTGGCTTTTGTTACATTGGTCCACTCAGTAAAACCCTTACCCCACCAGTCATCATTCTCGGAAAATGCATGGAACTGGGGTAAATAAAATGCAAAAACTTGATGACTATGATTGCTTTTCTCTGGCGCATCGCATTCATCTTCTAATAGGAAAAAGTGACTACGAGCATGCGTCATGTGCTTCACCCAACCTTGCGCTGATTCATACGGTAAAGGCTTAGAGCTTATTCGCGAAAATAGTTGGTACCTTAAATGCATTAGCTTCTGCATCAAACGGCAAACAGGCATCCAAAAAGGATAGCTATGACAAAAGGTTTTTATTTTTTGTTTGAAATGGTGAATATTGAATTTCATGGTTAGAGTATTTGAATATAACTATTTATTTTTAAAGAAACGGGCAAGTTTTGAAAAAGCCTGTTGGCAAAAACCAAAATAAGCCTTTTTTCTTAAGCATTTAAGCTCGTTTAATGTGTTTTGATAACTTTCTTGCAACTCTAGAAAATTATTTTTTTCTTCGTTCAAAGCTAACTGACATGCTGACAGCTGACCATTTAATGAATCGACTTGATCAAACCAATTTTGATGCTCAATGGATTTATGTTGTTTTAGAAGTTGAAAGTCATGAGTCATTGGCCAATTCATTTGCACTTTTAAAGTGACAGCTTGTTCAATTACTTCTTGCTCTACAGGAACTTCAAACCACGGATCAAAAGAGGTCATAAATATATTCAAATCTGAATTATTCCATTGAAATGTAATATCTGAACTACAATTCAAAATTGGAGCTGATTCACAAAACTGCCATAAAATTTGCTGGTTTTTATCTAAAAGCATCAAACGTTTTATTGTTACCAAGCCAGGGATATCCGCTGGGTCAAAACGAATTTTTTGCACATCGTTTGGTAGTTCAAAATCAAAATCCATGTATTCTGTCAAATAACAGCGAATAGATTGACTATCTTTTCCGGAGAAACTCTCTTCTCCCTTTTTTTGAAAAAACACTGTCGGTTGAATAAAGATACCTAAATCCGAAACCTCATGTAACGAATTTATAAATTGGGCATCTGGACTATAGGCTTTGCTTGGTTTTATTTCTAATAAAAACTGATACGTATTCGCTTCTGGAAGTCGCGAGAGCATCTGAACCCATTGGCCTGATATTCCATTTTTCAACTCTTCTGCAAATTCGGTTCCCTGAACACCTATTTCGACTCTATCCAGCAATTTCCAACCTACATTTCCTAAAAGTTGCATAAAGTTTGGAATACTTTGTGGACTAAAAAATCGCACATGCGTTTTGTCTAGTAGTCCGTGGTTTAGATAAGTAAATTTTTGTTGTAATAACTGTAAGATTACTGCCGCATGTGCAACATTAGGAATTGAAACCAATAGTTTTCCATCGGTTGTTAAACAATCTAGCAATTCAATCACTGTCGCTTCTGGAGTTCTTAGGTGCTCGAGTACATCTGCAATAACAATGACATCATAGTTTTTTTCCAATTGTTTAGAGAATCCTTTCGTCTCTAAATCAATTTGCCAAACATTTTGATAATGTTGCTCAGCCACTTCGGCAGATTCAGGATGCGCTTCAATCGCATCAATCTCTAAATCTGTATAAGACGATAAAAAAGCACCCAATTCACCTGTTGCACACCCAACATCTAGCAACTTTCCTTTATTAGGAATGTATTCAAGTAGCTTGCTAAGGCTATTATTCATCCCTTTTTCGAGAGCTGGCCGATCATACAAATTGTCTGAAATCATAAATTAATGCTCTTAATTTCTTAGAATGAGTGAATTATTCGGATCTACAAAATTAGATAGCATCTGCAAAACCTCTTTTTAACTTTCCAAACACCTTATATCCCAAAGCTGTTATGGAAACTGCAACCATCAAATAAATTGCCCACCCAAGCCAATCCGGCTGATTACCATAAAGAATAATTTGCCGGCTTTGCTCAATCATAAATGTCAAAGGGTTTAAGTACATCCAGTTATGCCAGTTTTCTGGGAGTCGCGATAAAGGATAAAAAATTGGAGACATAAACAATAAAAACATGGAGAGTGATCCACTGATTTGGGAAATATCTTTAATAAAGACTCCAAAAGCTGCTAAAAACCAAGCTACTCCAATCAATAAAACCAAAAATGGTAACCATAAAATTGGAATTAAGAGCCAGGTGAAGAAAAGCTCCTGCTTAATCACAACGATTGCCAGTAATAAAATAATCAGCGAGATGCTATTGTGTATCAGGCTATTCAGCAGTACAACCACTGGTAATTTTTCAGTTGGAAAAACAATTTTCTTGACCAATTGAGGGTTTGATTGAATCAAATTAGGCGCTTGCGTGATGATGTCCGAAAGCATGGCATGCAAGATCAAACCCGTGAACAACATCAATGCGAAATCAAAGGTTTTCTCGTTTTCAATTCCCCATTTTGCTCCAAGTACCACATTAAAAACAAAGGTATACATTACCAAGGTAATAAGTGGTAAAAGAATCGCCCAAAAAAAGCCAAATAGAGTTCCTCTATAACGCGAATGCAAGTCTTTCTTTATTAATTGATAAAGCATTTTGGTAACCGTTTACATGCAATCATGTTTTATTTGCTGTGTAATAGCCAAATTTGTAGGCTGTCCATTTAAGTATAGTTCGTAATATTGACTCTGGAATCATACTCGGCCTATGAGTTTTCAAATAATGGAGTTCACTTTTTACAAACTTAACACCTTCCGAGTCAGCCATTCCAAAATCTTGATTTATCCATGGGTTCTCACCATGAAATTGACCAATTTTTTTATATCTAGCTATTTCACCCCAAAAGCTTAATTTATGAGAATGATAGACAGCAGAAGTATGTTTATATGATACTTTGAACCCACCCTTTAGCAATTTTGCACATAGATACATATCCTCAGAGGCTGGGAGTGCTTTATCCCATCCATTGACCTCATGATAAGCAGAAACACGAACTGCACTAAATGCATCAGAACAGAATACTGTTTTTACACCATATTCTTTACGATCTTGCCACGATCTTTGATAGCTCATTTCAGGATAGTTGAATTCTCTAGCATGAACTTCAATAGGGGTTGCATCTTGATGAGCTATCTGACGTCCAAAGGAAATTCCAACTTCAGGATCTTCAAATGTAAGAAGGAGATTGGAAAAGGAGTCCGAATCTTTAAGCAAGACATCCTGGGTCATCAAGATAACTATTTCAACCTCTGGCTTTAGCATTTTCATTGCTTTTTGGCGGGTTAAAGCATGATTAAATTCTTGCTCTTTGATTGAATGGACAACATAACCAAACTTTTGAGAAACACTGTTAGTTTGGTCACTCGATTCAGTATCGATAATCACTACTTGGTCGGGCTGTACTGACTGTTGTGATATTCTTTCCAATACTTCAGACCAAAGCTGCCCAGCATTTCGTGTCGGTATTATTAAGGCAAATGACGAGGAGTGAGTTTTCATTAATCAATAGAGCCAGACAACAGGGAATAAAACAGCGTAGGTTAACATTTTACTGATAATTTGTCGGTATTTATATTTGAAATATCATTTTTATAAAAAACAACCACTAAAGCTCAATTAAAAGCTGTTGAACAGGTTGCGTAAGATAAACCTCACAGTTTTGTGGCACCTCACTCATCATCATGTCTGCAGTTTCTCTCGATAAAAGAATATGCGTCTGGTAGTCTTTGCTCCATTCATGAAGCCGATGAGCGAGATTCACCGTATCGCCAATCGCTGTGTAGGTGTGGCGTTGCTCAGTGCCCAAATCTCCCACCATGGCTGGGCCTGTATGTATCCCAATTCTTACTGAGATTTTTGGCTGCTGTGGGTGAGACTGATTGTAAAGATCCAAGCTTTCTAGCATCGCAACGGCGCTTCTCACCGCTAAATCGGCATGATCCGCTTGGTCTAAAGGCGCATTCCATAACGCCATCACCGCGTCACCAATATACTTATCAAGCGTGCCCTGATGAGAATGAACTTCCTGAGTCAATACATGCAGAACATCTTTTGTAATTCGTGCCAGTTCAGCCGTTGGAATTTTCTCTGATAACTTGGTAAACCCTTCAATATCAGCAAATAAAACGGTCACTTCTCGCACACTAGGTTCCAATACATCTTGCCTAGATTCAATCAATTGATTGACGACATCTTTAGAAAGGTAGCCTTGAAACAATCTGGTAATTCGACGGTTGTAGCGATCAACCACTAACCATTCAAAAGGAAACTGAATAATAATCAATAATGCCAATGCAACTAGGGGCAAACTCCATGGCATGATTTGGTTTCCATAAAGCGCAAAACTCATCAACAATAGCCAGCCGAAACCCATTCCTAAACTGGCAATCAACACCCAGAAAGTTTGTGACCAGAAAAAAAGCATCGCAAGAATCGCCACAGCGGTTAATGCATAGATAAGAACAAAAACTGGCTTTGCCCAAACAGGCGAGTCAACAGGATGAAGCAGTTTATAAAGCGCTCCAGCATGAATCGCTACGCCTGGAAGCCAGGGATGAATAGGCGTTGCAACACGATCAGATAAGCCGAGTGCCGAAGACCCTAATAATAGATATTTATCATCTAAATAACCGGCCGGTAAGGTTTGTAACAAGATGTCTTGTGCTGGGACGCTTTGCCAATGGTTCGCTTGAATACGATACGGAATTGTTAACCATCGTGTTGATTCTGGCAGAACTTGATTCGGGTTCACTTTTTGATAAAGGCTCTGTGCAATCATCGGCCATTGTTGATCTTGAAAACGAACCTGCTGAGGTAAACGACGAATTAAACCATCATTATCTACCCAAGGGCTGATATGACCGGTACATTGAGCATGTTGCGCTAACGCAGCATGATTTCCAACAAATCCTTTTGAAACTAAAGCAGTTTCACCGGCCGGTGCCCCTCCACTGACCTCACCTACTTGCCTAGGTGTATTGTTGATTTCCAAGTCGAATGCGATCGCTAAACAGATTGGGTAGCTCTGTAATAAGGTTTGTAAACGACTTTCACCTACCTCGTCTCTTGGTTCTGGCATAACCATATCGATTGCCAATCCTTTCGGGTGATGCAGTGTAAAAAGGTTTTCAATCAGTTGTGCGAGTAACTCGCGAGACCAAGGCCAAGACTGAATGTTTTGCAAACTCTGATCATCGATATCAACAATAACTATCTCTTTCGGCACGGTTTCTGTTACTAATAAACGCGTCATCATATCCTGTAGCACGTAATCCATTGGCCGCGTCCAGCTTGGATTCAGGTAGAGCAAAGCTGTGGCAAGCAACACCAAAATGAAGAGGATTTTGCGAATAAAACTGGAATTTCTGCTATATTTTGCTTTCATTGAGTTTGGGCTAAGTTGAAAAAGGATCGATTTTGTTTGAAAAAGTCACGCTGGATATTTCACTTAAGCATATTCCACTGTTAAAGGATTTACCAGATGAAATGCTGGTGAATTTGAACAAACGCATTAAATATGTCCGTTTTCAAAAGAACCAATTTGTCATTCGCAAAGGTGAAGCCAGTGAAAGCTTGATTTTCGTGATGCAGGGAGAGCTCAATGTCATCGATGTGAATGAAAATGGACAGTATTTCTGGCTAGCCAATATACCGGCCGGTATGAGTTCGGGGGAATTAGGGCTAATTAGTGGTGAAAAACGCTCAACAAGTATTGTTGCTAGCCGAGAATCCATTGTCGGTTTCTTGAATAAAAAGGATGCGCTGGAGCTGATATTAAAAAACCCTTCCATTTCTTGGAAAATCATGCAGCACATGGCCAAAATCATCAAGAAAAACAATACTCAACTGGCTCTGATGAACCTTTCAACCGCCCAAGAGCGTGTTGAGGCAATTCTCTCCCAGCGAATCAACCGTTATTCGAATGGCTCAATCGTTATTGAAGATCTCCCTTCTCAGGAATCCATCGCGACTATGGCGAATACAAGCCGTGAAACGGTCTCTCGTATTATCAACAAGCTTGTTAAAGACGGCGTTCTTGAAAAAGAAAAAGGTCGTAAACGCTATTTCGTTAAACAGCCGGATAAGCTGAAAGACTTAACGAAATAACCGCTCTTTAAATCAATGCGACAAAACAAGCGAGAGCGTTGAGGAGATTGCTTCGCTACGCGCCGCGTAGCAAGTGCCCTTGGGATGCTCGCAACGACTCAAATAAAGCAGTCATTGCGAAAGGGCTAGCTTTGGGTCATGCAGAACCACCCAATCGTTCACGCTGATAACTTCCATCTTGCACATGTTGACACCACTGCAAGTTGTCTAAGTACCATTGAACAGTTTTACGAATACCCGATTCAAAAGTCTCTTGCGGTGTCCAGCCTAATTCTCTCTCAATTTTACTTGCATCAATCGCATAGCGCATATCATGACCAGGACGATCTTGCACATATTTGATTAATGCTTGATAGCTATCGGCATTACCCGGCTCACAAGAGTAACTGTCAATATTCGGATTGTTTTCAGAGGGCGAAAGCTCTTCCAAAATGGCGCAGATGGTTTTGACCACATCGATATTTTGTTTTTCGTTATGACCACCGATATTATAGGTTTCACCCACTTTACCCTGAGTCGCAACCACCACTAATGCACGAGCATGATCTTCAACATAAAGCCAATCACGGATTTGATTGCCTTTACCATAAACAGGAAGAGGTTTACCATCTAAGGCATTTAATATCATCAAAGGAATAAGTTTTTCGGGAAAATGGTAAGGGCCGTAATTATTGGAGCAATTTGTTACCAGTGTTGGCATTCCATAAGTTCGCTGCCAAGCACGCACTAAGTGATCCGAACCGGCTTTGGATGCAGAATATGGCGAACTTGGTGCATAAGCGGTTTTTTCAGTAAACAACGGTAAGCCACTAGAGATTGCTTCGTCGTTATCACTCCTCGCAATGACCTTTTCATTTTCGGTCATCGTGAACGAAGCGTGTCGATCTACTTCATCTGGGTGAGGTAAGTCACCGTAAACTTCATCAGTAGAAATATGGTGGAAACGGAAATTCTCTTTTTTACCGGCCGGTAGATTTGTCCAAAAAGCTCTGGATTGTTCTAAAAGCGTGTAAGTTCCCACAATATTAGTTTGAATAAACTCTCCCGGCCCGTCAATCGATCTGTCAACGTGAGACTCAGCGGCTAGATGCATCACAATATCCGGTTGATGCAGCTCAAATACACGTTTTAGTGCGACTGCATCACAAATATCAACCTGCTCAAAGGCATAGCGTTCATTCTCACTCACCGATTCGAGTGACTCTAAATTTCCCGCATAGGTGAGTTTATCGACATTAACCACCGAATGCTCGGTGTCATGAATCAAATGACGAATCACCGCAGAGCCGATAAAACCGGCTCCACCGGTGACAAGAATTTTTTTTGCGTTTGTCATCTTAATTTTCTTTCTTTAATTCTGTTAAACATTCAATCAGTGAGTCGCGCCAATAGGGGATTTCAATATTGAAGTCTGCTTTAATTTTGGCTTTATTCATCACACTGAAGTGTGGCCGAATGGCTGGTGTCGGATAGTCTTTTGTTTCAATTGGCTTAACATCACAATTGATATCAGCCAATTCGAAAATCGCTTTGGCAAAGTCATACCAAGAGCAGACACCTTCATTCGAATAATGGTAAATTTGAAAACCATTGTCATTGCGAGGAGCGCTAGCGTCGTGGCAATCTAAAATTTTTCTAGATTGCTTCGCTTCACTGTCAATGATGTCAAGAATCGCATCCGCCAAATCTGTCGCATAGGTCGGGCTACCAATTTGGTCAAAAATAATCCCAAGCTGATTACGCTCTTTACCTAAACGCAGCATCGTTTTGACAAAATTATTTCCGAACTCCGAATAGACCCAGCTGGTTCGAATAATACAACCGGCCGGTGAAATTTCACGCATGGCCTGTTCACCCTTAAGCTTTGTTTCACCATAAATGTTTTGTGGGCAGGTTTCGTCTGTTTCAATGTAAGGTCGATAATTCTGACCATTAAAGACATAATCCGTACTAATCTGAATCAGAACCATATCTTTTTGCTTGGCAATTTGAGCCAATTGTTTAACCGCCAAATGATTGATCTTATCGGCCAAACCCGGTTCGGACTCCGCTCGATCCACAGCAGTATAAGCGGCACAATTTATCACCATATCAAAGCATTTATCAACAAAATACTGATCAATTGCAGCACTTGACGACAAGTCTAACTCTTCGCTACCAACAAAAGTAAATTGATACTGTGGATATTTTTTTGAAAGTTTTTGAATAGATTGGCCAAGCTGACCAGTCTTACCTGTAACCAAAACTGACTTATTCATAATAATTAATGCCAAAATCAAAATACTCGGGAAGCTCATCCAACGAAGGGTGCTTCTGGTCTTTTTCGGACAATAGAATCGCTGACTCGTCCATCTGCCAATCAATATCTAAACTAGAATCATTAAATGCCAAACCGCGATCATTTTCAGGTGAGTAGTAATTATCACACTTATAAGAAAAGATAGCAGACTCACTCAACACCACAAATCCATGCGCAAAGCCGCGAGGGACAAAAAGTTGGTGTTTATTCTCTGCACTGAGTTTTGCCGTGACAACTTGGCCAAATGTCGGACTCCCTTTTCGAATATCGACGGCAACATCTAACACCTCGCCTTCAATGACACGGACTAACTTAGATTGAGAAAAAGGAGGTAACTGAAAATGTAGTCCACGGAGCACACCTTTAGAAGACTTGGATTCATTATCTTGACAGAAATTTACTTCGTGCCCAATAAACGCCTCAAACTGATCCTGGCGGAAGGTTTCCATGAAATAACCACGCGCATCACCAAACACTTTGGGCTTAATGAGCACTACATCAGGTACCGATTGACGAATAAATTCCATTAGTTCAATCTCCCCTCTTCCGCTCGGCGTAACAGGTATTGGCCATACTGATTTTTCTTCAATGGTTGTGCTAATTCGATCAATTGTTGTTTGCTGATATAGCCCATTTCAAAAGCGATTTCTTCTAAGCACGCTACCTTTAGGCCTTGACGTTTTTCAATGGTTTCAATAAACATTGATGCCTCTAGAAGGCTTTCATGAGTACCTGTATCGAGCCAAGCAAAACCTCGTCCCATAGTTTCAAGCTTCAAACGCTGCTCAGAAAGGTACATTTGGTTAACGGTGGTAATTTCTAATTCACCCCGATGAGAAGGCTTAACTTGCTTGGATTTTTGAATAACATCATTCGGGTAAAAATATAACCCTGTGACCGCATAGTTGGATTTTGGAATATCTGGTTTTTCTTCTAATGATACGACATTGCCATTTTCGTCAAACTCCGCAACGCCATATCGTTCTGGATCATGAACGTGATAACCGAATACCGTTGCTTTGTTCTCTTGTTTGGCATTTTCAACCGCGTTGGCGGTCATTTTAGGGAGGTCATGACCGTAATAGATGTTATCACCTAAAATCAGACACACATCTGCATCGCCAATAAACTCTTCTCCCAAAATAAATGCTTGAGCAAGCCCATCAGGTGAGGGTTGAACGATATATTCAAAATTTAAGCCCAACTCTTTGCCATCACCAAGTAGATTTTGGAAACTTGCTTGATCCTCAGGTGTTGTGATGATCAGAATTTCCTGAATACCTGCCAACATTAAGACAGATAATGGATAGTAAATCATCGGCTTGTCATATAGTGGGACTAACTGCTTCGATACACCTTTCGTAATCGGATAAAGACGGGTTCCTGAACCGCCTGCTAAGACTATTCCTTTCATTATTTCCCTTTATTTTTACTCTACTGTAACCGACTTTGCCAGATTACGCGGTTGGTCTACGTCGGTTCCTTTAATTAACGCAACATGATAACTTAAAAGCTGCAACGCAACGTTAAAGGTGATTGGAGCTGTGATTCGGCCAACATTAGTAGTCGCTTTAATCACATGAAACCCCTCTTCCGAACTGATATCGGATTTCTCATCTTCAAATACGATCATTTGCCCACCGCGAGCTTTGACCTCTTGCAGATTGGATTTTAGTTTTTCCAATAGATCATCATGCGAGGCAATGGTCACCACAGGCATCGTTTCATCAATCAAAGCCAATGGGCCATGCTTTAATTCACCGGCCGGGTATGCTTCGGCGTGAATATAGCTAATTTCTTTTAGTTTTAAGGCACCTTCCATGGCGATTGGGTACATAGTTCCTCGCCCTAGGAACAGCGCACTATTTTTATCAGCAAATTGATTGGCAAGGGATTTAATCGCTTTTTCATGCTTTAACGCGCCCTGAATCAGTTTTGGAAGTTTTTGCAATCCACTGACTATCAACCTCTCTCGATCACTGCAAAGAACCTGTTTTGTTTTGCCAACGGCAACCAACAGTAGGGCTAAAGCGACAAGTTGCGTTGTAAATGCTTTGGTCGAAGCGACACCAATTTCTGGGCCTGCATGGGTTAAAAATGTTAAATCCGATTCTCGAGTTAAACTGGACTCCGGCACATTACAAATTGTTAAGGTCGGCAGTATTTTCTCACCACGTCCTTTTTTGAGTTGTTTCAGAGCAGCGAGCGTATCTGCTGTTTCACCGGATTGACTAATCGTGACAAATAACGTGTTATCTTGAATAACAGGATTTCGATAGCGATACTCACTAGCGACTTCAACCTGACAAGGCAGCTGTATGATATCTTCAAACCAGTACTTTGCCACCATTCCAGAATGGTAACTTGTTCCACAGGCAACAATTTGAACTTGATTAACTTGCTCAAACAACGCTTGCGCTTGGTGACCAAAGCTTGAAACCAGCACTTCTTTTGAGGTCACTCTTCCCTCTAAGGTGTCGATGACCGCTTGAGGCTGTTCAAAAATCTCTTTATGCATGAAATGGCGATGCTCACCCAACTCCACCGAACTGGCTGTCAGGGAGGATTGTTTAATTTCTCGTTCAACGCGTTTGCCCGATTCATTAAAAATTTCAAGAGATTCTCTGGTAATTTGAGCAATATCCCCTTCTTCCAGAAAAATAAAGCTTTGCGTCACCGGCAACAGCGCTGAAACATCTGAGGCAATGAAGTATTCGCCAATTCCAACACCAATAACTAATGGACTGCCTTTTCTAGCAGCAATCAAAGTTTCTGGATCATCAGAGCTGACAACACCTAAGGCATATGCACCTTCAAAAAGCGCAACGGATTTTTGAATCGCTTCAAGAAGTGAATCGCTCGTTTGGCGCTGTGCATGCACTTCATGCGCAACAACTTCTGTGTCGGTTTGCGAGGTAAACTGATAGCCTTGTTGAATTTGTTCGGCTTTTAATTGCTGATAATTTTCGATAATGCCATTATGAACAACCGCAATTTGCTTGTTACAAATATGCGGATGCGCATTTGTTTCAGAGGGTTCGCCATGGGTTGCCCAGCGAGTATGTGCGATACCGATATGCCCCGAAAAACTATCAACGGAGGAAATTTTCTTGCTTAGAGCATTAATTTTACCCAGCGCTCGCTGCCGTTGAAGGTTTGCATGATTGTCCAGAATAGCAACCCCGGAGGAATCATAACCGCGATACTCTAAACGTCTTAAACCTTCTAATAAAATAGGAACAACATTTCGCTCAGCAACACCACCGACTATTCCGCACATAAATGAGCCACCTTATAATTAAATTAAGCGGTAAATTATAACGAAATGAATTATAGATAAAGCGTGATTGTCTGAATTTGCAAACTGAAATCGCAAGGAGTTGGAATCGGTATTTTTTCAAACATTAGAGTTCAACTAATCCTTAAAGAGTCGTTATAGCTCGTTATAATGCCGTAAAAAGCTCAAATTAATAGATAGGCTCGACTCTAAAACATTTTTCGAAACTTCTGCCTGTTGCTAAAAGCGCGAGTGACTTTATTTATGAACATTTTTGACTTCAACCTTGCTCTGATTGCCCTACTACCCTTTTTAGGCGCGGCTATTGCTGCTTACAGTGCAAAGTTCAATCGTCTAGCGGCTGCATGGGTCAGTGGACTCACCGCTTTTATGTGTTTATTACTGCTGATACCGACTGGTGAAAAGGTATTCGCAGGTGAAACTCTTACCCAAACTTGGAATTGGTTACCATCCATCGGTTTACTGTTCTCTTTCCGCCTAGATGGACTCTCACTATTATTCGCCGGATTGATTTTAATTATCGGCTTACTGGTGATTATTTACGCCCGTTGGTACCTGTCTCCCAAGGATTCAATGGGACGATTTTTTGCCTATCTCATGATGTTTATGGGCTCGATGCTCGGAATAGTTCTATCTGAAAACATCCTACAATTGGTTGTATTTTGGGAACTCACATCACTGACATCCTTTTTATTAATTAGCTACTGGCAACACCGAAAAGAGGCACGCGAAGGCGCCAAAATGGCCCTAGCAATTACCGGAATGGGTGGTTTAGCCTTATTAGGAGCTGTGCTGATGTTGGGGCACATGGTAGGCAGCTATCAATTGAGTGATATTTTACCGGCAGGTGAACTTATAAAAAATCACGACTGGTACGCACCAATGCTCGTGCTTTTTTTACTCGGCGTGTTTACCAAATCCGCACAATTTCCATTCCACTTTTGGTTACCGCATGCGATGGCCGCTCCAACCCCTGTTTCAGCCTATCTGCATTCAGCAACAATGGTCAAAGCGGGTATCTTTTTACTGGCACGTTTTTTCCCAGCACTTTCAGGAACAGATCTGTGGATGTGGCTAGTCGGATCCGCCGGTATGATTACTTTACTGATCGGAGCCTATACCGCTTTATTCAAACACGATTTAAAGGGCTTACTGGCCTACTCAACCATAAGTCATTTAGGGTTAATTACCTTGCTGTTCGGGTTCGGCACTCAATTTGCAGCGGTTGCAGCAATTTTCCATATTATTAATCACGCAACCTTTAAGGCGTCCCTGTTTATGGTCGCAGGTATTATCGACCATGAAACCGGCACCCGAGACATGCGCAAGCTCAATGGTCTGATTAAATACATGCCGCATACTGCGGCACTTGCAATTATCGCCTCCTTGGCAATGGCCGGCGTTCCGTTACTCAATGGCTTTTTAAGTAAGGAGATGTTTTTTGCCGAGGCGGTTATCGCATCTCAAGCAAGTATATGGGCTTGGTCAATTCCTATCTTGGTAACCATTGCCGGTGTTTTCTCGGTCGCCTACTCCTTACGATTTGTTCATGATGTCTTTTTCAACGGTGAACCCATCGGTTTGCCAAAAACGCCACACGAACCTCCACGCTTAATGAAAATCCCAGTCGATTTACTGGTCATTGCCTGTTTGGCGGTAGGCATTTTGCCAATGTTTACGGTCGCTCCGATTTTAGCCGTTGCGGTCGACGGCACTTTACAAGGCGATGTGCCCGAATACAGCCTAGCTATTTGGCACGGATTCAATTTACCATTAGCCATGTCAATCATGGCATTGGTGTTTGGAACGATTGTCTATTTTAAACGTCATTGGATTATCAGTTATTACGAACACCATCAGCATGTTGATGCTCGTCGTTATTTCCAAAAAATTATGGCAAATCTCATATACTCAGCTAAAGCGATAACCAGAAAATTTGACAAAGGATCACTGCAAAACTCTGCATTTTTAACACTTTTAGCAACATTTATAATCTCAATCACTGCTTATTGGCAAACAAACGGCACGATTCAAAATCTCTTTGGCACTCGAGATTGGCTGCCAATTGACCCAGTTAGCTTATTAGCTGCCGTATTGTTAATTATTGCCAGTGTGCTCAGTGCGGTTTGGCATACACACCGTGTTCGCAGCATTATTGTCGTAGGTGTTGTCGGCTTAATCGTTTCACTCACCTTTGTAAAATTCTCCGCGCCAGATTTGGCGCTTACCCAACTCTCTGTTGAGGTCGTCACTATTGTACTTCTGCTGCTGGCACTGTTTTTTCTTCCTCAGCAGACACCAGAAGAAACCAATCGAATAAAACTTTGGCGAGATGGTCTGTTTGCCGTTGCATCGGGTATCGGAGTCACAATTTTAACCTTAATGGTCTTAAGCCGAGAATTTGATCCAATTTCCAACTTCTTCCTAAACAATAGTGTGCCTGGCGGCGGTGGAACCAATGTGGTCAACGTCATTTTAGTGGATTTCCGTGGCTTTGATACCTTGGGCGAAATCGTGGTATTGGCTCTGGCTGGTTTGGGAATCTTTGCGTTATTGCAAAACTTGAAACTACCTCAACCAGAAAGCAATGAATTTGGTCAAAATTGGAGTCAGGATCGCCACCCTGTTATTCTGCAAACCTTCTCTAGATTATTATTGCCATTGATGTTGATGGTTGCAGTCTATATTTTCCTTCGCGGTCACAATCTACCAGGTGGAGGTTTCATTGCCGGACTCATTGCATCTGTGGCATTGATTGTGTTCTACCTTGCCAATGGCATTGAGTGGACGCAACAACGACTCAAAGTCGATATGCACTGGGCGATCGGATTAGGCGTGTTAATTGCCAGCGCCACCGGCGTGGTTTCAATGTTGGTTGGCTTCCCGTTCTTGACCTCAGCCTTTGCACACATCCATTGGCCGATAGTCGGTGAGTTTGAGCTTGCAAGCGCCATTGCGTTCGACTTAGGCGTATTCTTGGTGGTTGTCGGTGCGACTGTTTTAAGCTTGGTTCAGCTTGGAAAACTTAGCCAACCGGCCGGTAAAGAAACAGGAAATTATTAAGGGACTTGTCGTTATCCATATTCGCTTGGCGATAGCCTTCCCTGGCTATTGACACCTCCAAATATGGATAATGACAACCTTTGAACTAATCGCTTACAGGAGCTATGAAAATGGAAGGATTAATTGCCCTAATGATTGGGGTCATGACTGCTGCAGGGGTATTTTTGACCTTACGTGGTCGAACCTTTCCAGTGGTTTTAGGCCTGACGCTACTTGCCTATGCGGTCAATGTATTTTTGTTCGCAATGGGACGGTTACAAACCGGAGTGCCAGCCGTCATTCGAGAGGGCGTCACTCAATACGCAGACCCACTGCCACAAGCTTTGGTATTGACGGCGATTGTCATAGCGTTTGGTATGACGGCATTTCTGATTGTATTGGCACTCAAAGCCCGCTCTGAAATGGGTAATGACCATGTTGATGGTACTCATCAACCGATAGATGAAATAAGCAAAAAACAAAGTTATCACTCGAAACATTAACCCTGTTGGAATTGTTAAGCCAGCGAAGACCTACCGCTGCTCTGAGAAAACCTTATGCAATATTTAATTGAAATTGTCAGCCCACATTTACCCATACTGCCTTTGCTGTTGCCTCTAATGGCTGGCATGCTTGTTTTATTGGTCGCAAATAAAGGCATTACTTGGCAAAGAACCATCAGCCTTGTCGCAACCCTTGGCTTATTTGTCATGGCTATTGCCAGTTTCACCTTCAGTTTAGAAGGCTCGATTCAAATCTACGCGCTGGGTAATTGGCAAGCGCCTTTCGGAATTGTGATGGTCCTCGATCAACTTTCGGCACTCATGTTGGTTTTGGTCGCACTGTTAGCAGTAACCGCCCTATGGTTTGCGATTCGACAAAATATAGATTCTCAAGGTGCGCACTTCCACCCTTTATTTCAAGTCCAACTGTTCGGTTTAAATGGCGCTTTTTTAACGGGTGACCTGTTTAACCTATTCGTCTTCTTTGAGGTCCTGTTGCTTGCTTCTTATGGTTTACTGCTTCACGGCGGTGGACGCCACAAAACCAAAGCAGGCTTGCACTATGTGGTTTTAAACCTGATTGGTTCAACACTGTTTCTGTTTGCTGTCGGTACACTCTACGGCATTCTTGGCACCTTGAATATTGCCGATATGGGTCAACGCATCACTCAACTGGCGACTGAAGATCAAGGTGTAGTAGCCGTCGCAGGTCTGATGTTGCTTTTGGTATTCGGTCTGAAAGCGGCGATGTTCCCTCTCTATCTTTGGTTACCTCATGCCTATTCCCATACCACCGCGCCGGTTGCCGCCCTTTTCGCGATTATGACCAAAGTAGGGCTCTATGCAATTATTCGAGTTCATGGCACCCTATTTGGCGAGCAAGCTGGCGAACTGGCAGGCATTCACACACCTTGGGTGTTAGGACTGGGTCTAATTACTTTAATTATGGCTGCAATGGGTGCTTTGGCGGCTAAATTCTTACGTCAACAAATCGCGTATTTGGTTTTAGCCTCTGTTGCGACACTATTAATAGCCAGTGCATTGCCAGGCGTTGAATCCTTGGCCGCACTGTTGTTCTATCTAATCCATTCGACTTTTATTGCAGCCGGTTTTTTCCTATTGGCCTACTTTATTCTGCAAGGTCGTGGACAAAAAACCGACCAATTGGTGCGTGCCTATTCCATGCCGAACGCCATCTTAATTGGCAGTTTTTTTGTATTTGCAGCGGTTGCCATCAGTGGACTGCCACCACTTTCTGGCTTCTTTGGAAAACTGCTTATCTTGAGTTCAGCCCTAGAGCATCCATTGTTTTTTGGAATTTTAGCGGTGGTTTTGATTTCAGGACTTTTAATGATTATCGCCTTAGCAAAAAGTGGTTCTCAGATTTTCTACCATATCCTCAAAAAAGAAGCCGATCACTCCATTCGCCATTGCAATACGCATGATGGTACTTGCCAGCTTAGCTTAGCTGGCATTGGTTCGGTGGTCATACTGTTTTCTATCTCCGTTTGGCTGGTTGTCTTTGCCCATCCAACACACAAAACCTTGAACTCAGTCGCCCAACAAACCTTGGATAGAACGCAATATCAACAACAAGTATTGAACTTCACACCGATTGCAAACTCACGCAAGGAGCTAGTTGAATGAAAACACTCCTCCCACACCCCATTTTAAGTCTTGTTTTGTGGCTACTTTGGTTGCTGCTGAATAACACTTTCGCGCCAGGACATATGTTGCTAGGTGCTGTTTTAGCGATTATTCTGCCATTCATCACTCGAAGCTTTTGGCCAGAAAATATCCGTATTCAACATCCATTGAAACTATTGAAATTCATCCTGATTGTGCTGTGGGATATTCTGATTGCCAACATTCAAGTAGCGCGTCTAATTCTTGGAAAAAATGACTCCTTGAAATCGACTTTTATTGAAATTCCTTTGGAAATAGAACAACCTATCAGCATTAGTTTGCTTGCCAATACGATTTCCTTGACACCTGGAACGGTGAGCTGTGATGTGAGTGAGGACAAAAAAACCTTAATCGTGCATGCGCTACATAGCCCAAACCCAGAAGAGACCATTTCTGAAATTAAACAGCGCTACGAGCAACCGTTAAAAAAGGTGTTTGAATCATGTTAGAAGTGAGTTTACAAATCGCTATGGTGCTAGTCACCATCGCCATGCTATTGAGCTTTTACCGCCTGCTGAAAGGTCCAAGCAGACTCGACAGAATACTGGCTCTCGACACGCTTTATATCAACAGTATTGCCATCCTAGTGCTTGCTGGACTGGTTTTTTCAAGCCCGCTGTATTTTGAAGCCGCACTATTAATTGCGGTGATGGGGTTTGTAGGAACCGTCGCCTTGAGCAAATACCTGCTTCGCGGCGACATTATGGAATAAGCAAGCAATGGTATAGGCTGAAATAACCGTCGTTGATTGCAAAACAAGAACTTTACCGGCCGGTAAAGTTTAAAACGTTATGAACAACCGAATAAAAAGAGAAGACAGATGAGTATCACGCTAGAAATCTTATTAAGTGTACTGATTTTAATTGGGGCGGTTTTTACACTAATCGGTTCCATTGGACTGGCCAAACTACCCGACTTCTATACCCGACTTCACGGCCCTACCAAAGCCAGCACCTTGGGTGTTGGAGCCATTCTAATTGCTTCAGCGATTTACTTTAGCTTCACTGAAACATTAAGCCTGCATGAATTACTGGTCACACTGTTTTTATTTATCACCGCACCCATTGGTGCACACCTGATGGCGAAAGCAGCGATTCATCTCTCTAAAAAATCACGGCTTTAAGAGTGCAGCTTTATTGTTGAATAAAACATAAGGTTTTTGGCCAAATTTTCATCGTTAAAGTTTTTTGGGGCGCACCCAAGCTTTACTTCCTGTGACCTTTTCCAGATCAAGTGCTACATCTTTAGCCGCTTCTCGATCAGGATAAAGGCCATATACCACCGCAAAACGTTTTTGTTGACCCACTACTTTTTCTTCAATACTTGCTTTAGATAACTCAAATTTATCGATGAACTGAAGCGCAGAACTTTGATCTGACAAGCTAACCAACTGTATTGTAAATTGATCATTACTAGCTGTTTCTAAATTAGGATGAGCCCTTGCTTCATCAATAAGCCCATCTAAATGACTCTTTTGCTGTGGAGCTTCATTCAAATTAATCTCTACGATTTCTTCTGTCATATCAATCGTATTACTGACTTCCAGTGACTCCAGTTCGATTTGCTGAATCGCATTTTTTTGAATTTTACAATGCAAGTTTTCCCTATTTAGCGCGCCACACAAATATTTTGGTTGGTTTAAATCCAAAAATGGTCCTAAGACTAGTTGATATTGGCTTTCAGCTGATTGAGTCAGTAAAACTTCATAAGGAGTTTGGTTAAAGTGTTTAGATAGAAGTTCAGGGAAAAAGCCTCGCAATAGGTTCAAAACCAACTTAGCATTTTTTTCACTGATAAAGGTTCCTAAGTCAATTGCATAGCTGTGCTCTAAACTCTTCGAATCATCCGTATACGCATATTTATCCGCAGGGAATAATTCAAAATTCGCCCCCAATAATAATGTTCCATCACTTCCAATTGAGACAGGAATTGCGCTGCGTGTTTTCAGGTTATTTTTCTTTAAAAAATCGCCTTCAACCGCTAAATGATAATCACCCGGTGGAACCATAGAAAATAGGAAAAAACCATCAAAAGAAGATTTGGTTGTCAGTTTTTCTGTTGTTTTCAAATTGGTCAGCGTTAATGGGACTTGACTCAATTCAGCAGCATTTTCAAATAATTTTTTGGCAACCGTGACAGTTCCTTCAATTTCACCAGCTGTTACAACTGGAATTAACAGGGTTTTAACTAATCCGGGTCTTGGTAAAAAGGATATCCCTTTATTCGAAGGAATCCAAAAAGGATCTTCTAAAGATTCTTTCTCAACTTCAATATCTGTCACCACATTCGATGATAAACCATGAATAAAGGCCTGCCCTTGATCATTAGTCACATCTTTACGGCGAGTTTGCGGACTAGACAATACAGCATTTTCAATTAAAGTTTCGCCTTGATCCAATTTCTGATTATTATTTTTATCTTCAAAGACAATTGCTGAAGCTGCACCCTTGGTTGACATTCGCTCAGATGTTGTAAAAAGTGAATTCGAGATAGGGTCATGACCAAGACCAAAACGTAAACTAAAATCAACTCTTTGATAACCTTCTTCATCCAAGCCTAAACTTAGACTAGAGATAGCATGTTTGTTTAACCAAC
Source organism: Thiomicrorhabdus indica (assembly GCF_004293625.1). Taxonomy (NCBI): domain Bacteria; kingdom Pseudomonadati; phylum Pseudomonadota; class Gammaproteobacteria; order Thiotrichales; family Piscirickettsiaceae; genus Thiomicrorhabdus; species Thiomicrorhabdus indica. The sequence goes on from NZ_CP033040.1 coordinate 56,231, forward strand.
TAAACGCTAATTTAGCCGTATTGAATTGTTCATTAAAGTCTCGTGTTAAGTTTAAATCCACCGTTAAACCATCACTCAAATATTTCTGAAAAGCGAGATAACCATAGTCAATTTCTGCCTCTGGATCCAACTGATAATCTAACCCCATTCGCATAAATATCTGTTCAATAGTCGTTGAGGCTTGAAAAAATCCTGAAACCTGCTCTGAAAGACTCTCTTCAAGTCGATTCTTCTGGCGGTTATATTTCAAGTTATTCACTAAGCTGACACGACCAAGCTTACCGCCTAAACCGAGTTGTAATTGATCAATCGTTTGCTCAAAATGACTGGTTTGTCTTTGATAAGAAAATGCATAGCGTGCATTACCGAATATTGGCCCATTTAAGCTAAGCTGATGACTTTGCTTCAAACGATAGGTTTCATTAAATGTTCGTTGAAAATCTTTAGACGCAGAACGAAAAGCATAAGTTAGATTATGTGCTGACCCTGCATATAAAGGTCGAGATAAATTCAATGAACTCAATTGTCCTTGGCTTAAATCTTTGAGGACTTGAGCGTTGATTAAGGTGTTTTGCCAAAATAGTCGTATACCAGGTTGGACAAAATCGTGTCGTTTTTGGTCTTCTTCAAAAACATAACTCGCAATATCAAAGGTTACCGATGCCGCCGCACCAATGCCTTTTTCAAAATGAGAGTTAAAACGAGCATGATTTGCATCATAACTATTTTCATCTTCGAACAACACATCTTGAAACGTTTTATTTTGCTGGCTAATAGAAACATCATAAATCAGCTTTCCGCCCACCAATGCAGCGGCATCTAAATTAAAAAGCTCCGTTTTTTCTTCACGTTGACCTTGGGGTCCATAAAAAACTAACCTGAACTCATTCTTCCCAACAAACAATTGCTGATCTAGAAATTCATACTGCCCATTATCTTTGACTTGAGTTGAACCAAGAAAAATGCCATTTCGGTATAGCTCAACTTCCCATCCTGGTTGTTGATAACCAATAATATTGGTCGTTTGGGAGTTGGTAATTCGACCAAATGGTTGATTAGAGATTCTCGCCCCAACTTCATTCACTCCAGAAAGATTATTAATCGTTGTTGGAATGATGTCACCAAACTCTACTTGTGTTGCCTTAAACACACCTAACAAATCAGGTTCCAATGAATTGCGCTCTAGCGTCAGACGGAAATCAATATCACCATTATTTGAATCAAACGAATTATATTGAGTCCCTAAAAAATACCGGCCGGTCATATAAGCTAAATCACCCGCACCCAAAACTGACAATTTGGTCTGATAATTGTCGTCCCTATCATGATTGCCAGAAAGCTGTATATCGGTAAAAACAGGTCCAAATAGCCGGTAAGGTTCATCCGCTCTAGGGAGTTTAGGTTCTAAATTCACTACCGATGTGGAACCTTGACGATTTGCACGCCTAAGACGATTTTGGATGGGTAAACGCTGTTTGGGTGTTAAGGTTAAAGTTAATTGGCGGCTATCTGCATCGGATTCAATTTGAAACCAAGCAAACACTTGACTCAGTGGAAAATAGAGTTTTTGTTGCTCAATTAACCAGTCATTCTCTGAAAATTGATCATTAAATGCATCGCTGACAACTTGATATTCACCTGGAGAAACAGACTCTATGGAAAACAACTTGTCTGGTGAAATAAACCATCCATCTGCCTCAAGCGTTTGCAGTTTACTCTCGGTAATAACAGCATTAATTTCAATCGGAAAATCAAGCAATGCAATAACTTGTTCAATGTCTACCCAAATTTGATTTTGTTTATCTAAAGCCTCTAAGTCACCTAAAATCAAGCCGTCATCCAAACGAACTGAAAAAATCAGTTCTCGATCAGTCGATTGTGTTAATTGCTCTTGAGTGACATATTTACCTGAAACAGGATCATAAAATAAAGAAGAGGCTGTTTCCTGATTTGCAAAAGAGACTGACAATGGCAACATCAAAAATACAAAATGGATTTTTGAAAAAAGCGATTGATATGCGAAACGTTTTTTAAAAATGATATTCATCAACCCTACACACACCTAATAAACAAATTCCGCAGAACCCAGATTTCTATGATTAAGGGCGGCGTCTCCGGTATACACAACTTTATAGATACCTTTTTTTAAAGGTTTCGTGTTTTCTAAAGAAAATCCTACTGATCGACGAATCTTTGTTTCACGGTAAACGGCAATATTGTTTAATTCTGCAATTTTAGTTGGTTGCGTTTCTAAGTTAGGCTGCCAATACAGTGTGGCTTTGCCATTCACACCATAATCGCCTAGTCGTTGAATATCAAACACAACTTTTTGTTTGCCTCCTTCATTAACGATTTTCAACTGACTTAATGAGACTTCTGAATTATAAGCACCACTTCTTACAAAAACTGGAATGGTGAATGACATCAACATATGCAATTTGATTTGAGCAGAATCCTGCATTTGTACCGCTTGTGGATCCGGCAATTCAGTAAACATCAAATGAGTTCGATATTCACCGGCCGGTAAGTTTGCAGGCCTTCTCGCAGCAATTCGAATTTTTTGTACCTCTCCCGGCGCTAACCGAACTTGTCTTGGACTATAACGCAACATATCTTTTGCTGAATGAAGCTGCTTTAAATCCGCAGCGGTTGGTTTAGTAATAATGCCGCCTTTCTCTGTTTGCACAATATCCACTAACCCTAAACGATAGGTTTTGGTTACATTCGAAGAATTGATTAAATTAACGTAGGCTGATCTCTCACGGTCTTCAAATATCACCCGTTTTGGGCTTATCATCAAGTTTGCATAAACTGAGTGGGAAAATAAGAAAAGGAATAAAAAGCCTATGAATGCTAATTTTTTTCTGATCATTTACTTGAATGCCTGTTTGAGTTGTTTGTCATGAATCTTTTAATAATTTATCAATAAACGATAAGGTCGATAATAGATGCCATCGATATAGCCAGCACCGGTACCACTAGAGGTCAAGCTACCAAATACCCGTAACTCATACTGCCCATTAATGTCGGTATTAAAACTCTCCACCTCAAGAACAGGGTCAACCTCAAACTGAGGCGTCGATAAATTTCCCAACTCATGAGAGGTTATAGGACTTGCCGGTTCAAGTGAGACATTCACTAAAAAATTACTAGCAAAGCCGTCAAAGAAAAATATCCCTGGTCGACCAGATTGCATAATCACAATCCCGGAATCAGCAACCGTCCCCAAGTTTGGATCTAAAGCCATCCTTTGAGGTGTTTGATTATTAGTAATGACTATTTCTCCAAACCACAAAGCTTGGGTTTGACGAATCTGCTCTTCGGCTTGGACTGTAAATGGCGTTAAAGGGAGAACCAGAACTAAAAGAATAAGCGTTTTTGTCTGCATTATCGGATTGAAATATTTAATCATCAATAAACCCACACAAAAAAGCTTGTAAAAACTCAATATTATTACTTTTTATTAAGCAATAACATTGAGTAAAGACGCATTTACTGATAATTCGCTACAACGGTAAATGTGCCATTGTAAGTTCCATCTGGAACAGCACCATCAATTGCAGCAGGTAAAGTAATCGTTGCACCCATATTGAATTCTAAATCACCGTTACCATCAGTCGTCAGGGCATCAGAATCACCTGCGGTAAAAGTTCTAAATGAGGCATTCGTTACATCATAAATCGTTGGTGAACCAATTGTTAATGCAGCCGCTGCTGGATTAGCTCCATTTGTTAAAGAGGTCAAGCCAGTCCCTAAATCTGTGGTGACAATAACCGATGCATTAGCGCCCGCACCAGTAATGGTGAACTTGGCAGGGGCCGGTGTCCCACCAATAACTGTAATAGTCGATAACCCATCATTCGTTGCGGTTAATGGGTTAGCAGCACCTTCTAAAGGAGACAAAGCAAGGGTCGCTGTACCACCATTTGTATTATCATCGTTGGCAATAATTTCTCCGAAATTCATATCCGCAGCCTTTACCAAAGTAATTGCACCATTGACAGTCACTGAGGCTTGAGCATTGATAGGCGTATTTGCTTGGGCTGATGTGGTTAAACCAATACCTGCAACCAATGCAATAGCAAGTTTTTGTTTTGAGATAAATTTCATAAAACATTCCTTCTCGTTAAAAGGACAGAATCGTCCATATAACTTTACGACAAAATAATTAAAAAGTTTAATTTTATTGACCTCTTGTAAGAAGTAAGTTTTATGTCTAATTAATGATTTTAATCACATTTTGGGAATACATAATCCCGAGTTCTAGCGTCTTGACACTCTGGTCTTATCGATTTTGAACTTTGATTCGTTTTAATTGAAACGGTTCTAGGAGGCGGTTGATTATTAGAGACAACTTTTTTCAATCGATCTAAATAGGTAATTAATTCATCTAATTCTTTTTCTTTTTGAATCACAGATTCTAATTTTGGCTTCAATCCTTTCCACTCATCCAAAACTTTTTTGGATTGCAAATCTTGACCTAAATTATTTATTTGCCAATCATTTACGGTATCTTTTGCCGTTTCAAACAAGTCTACAGTTTGACTTTTAGGCCAATATTCCCTTGTCTCAGCTTTTTGTTTACGGATAAAAAAGAACTCTGATGGAGAATAAGGTTGTAACTCTGATTCATCTTTAATTTCGAAAAAACGGCTAGGACTGTCCATTGGCTGCTGATAAATTTCTTCTGCTTGAATTCCAACCACCGTTATCTGAGACCAGACAGAGTAAGAAATTAAAGAAAGTGGTATGAATATTAAAACCGACAGTTTTTTCATTTCTATCAAACCTAAATGTTCTAATTTAGTCTAATAAACAAAAAACATACCAATTCAACAGAAGTTAAGAAAGGTTTATTAAGACGTCCATTTCTCGATTTTTCGGCGGTCGCGTTTGGTTGGCCTGCCAGCACCTTTTTCACGATAGCCAACCAATGCCATATCTGGCGAGGGTTTGCGCTGATTTAATACTTCAGAATCGAGTTGATATAAGGCTTGTGCCATTTCAGCCGAACCGCGTTTGTCAGAAATCACCAAAACCGTCACTTCGACTTGACGATGCACTTGCGTAATTTTCAGTTTATCGCCAACCATCAAGGTTTTGCTGGGCTTTGGTTTATGACCGTTGAGTTCGATTTTGCCACCTTTAATGGCATCCAACGCCACCCCACGCGTCTTAAAAAACCTAGCCGCCCAAAGCCACTTATCGACTCTCAGCTTTGTTAATTCTGATTTTTCTCCCAAAACCTATACCCACTCTTTTGGCGCCAGATAATCGTAGATTTTTGCCTCTTCCGTGCCTGGTTCAGGCTGATAACCATATTTCCAAGTCACTTCTGGCGGCATCGACATCAAGATAGATTCTGTTCGACCACCGGTTTGTAGGCCAAAAATAGTGCCACGGTCAAACGCTAAGTTAAACTCTGCATAACGTCCACGGCGATACAATTGGAAATCTTTCTGGCGCTCACCATATTCCATCGCTTTTCGTTTAGCAACAATGGGGCGGTATGCTTTAATGTAGTGATCCCCGACCGATTGCATAAACGCAAAGCACTTTTCAAAATCCCAACCATAAGTTTCTGCGTTTAAGTCATCATAAAACAGTCCGCCAACCCCACGTGTTTCATTGCGGTGTTTTAAGAAAAAGTACTCATCGCACCATTTTTTATACTTTGGATAAATGTCTTCACCAAACGGCTCACAAGCATTTTTAGACTCTTGATGCCAGTGAATAATGTCTTCTTCAAATGGATAATAAGGCGTTAAATCGAAACCGCCACCAAACCACCAAACCGGTTCTTCACCTTCTTTTTCAGCAACAAATAGACGAACATTGGCATGCGAGGTTGGAATATAAGGGTTGCGTGGATGAATCACTAAGGACACACCTAGCGCCTGAAATGACCGGCCGGCTAATTCTGGACGGTTAGCAGTTGCTGATGGCGGCAGTTTTTTACCTTTTACATGGGAAAAGTTCACGCCACCTTTTTCAATAATCTCGCCACCTTCCATGACTCGCGTTCGACCACCACCAGTCAACTGCATGACACCTTCAGCTTTTTCACGCTCCCACTCATCGACAATAAAGTCTTTTGAACCATCTTCCTGTGCTAATTGGGCACAAATGTCATCTTGCAAAGACAATAAATACTGTTTGACTGCTTCAACGTTTACCGCGTTTTCTAAGTGGCTCATTTTATTCATCACCTGAATTACTTTGAAAAAACGCATTTTATCAAATTTAATCCGTAGATTTAGGATTCAAAAATTGATTTAAGCTTGCGAAAATTTCGTATTATGACTGTTTTAAACGCATTTGCTAAATGTGCCGTTAACAATCTAAGGCGCAGTCATTGCTGGAATATTTAAGGAGCTGATATGCAAAAACTGGTTTTAATGAGTCTCATAACAACTTTGACTTTCAGCTCACACGCCTATGCCAACTGGTGGGAAAAAGGCTTAGAGGTGTTGAAAGAATCCACTACTCAAACTGACTCTTCATCACCTGTCGCTGCAAACAGCTCTGTTTTTGGAAATACCGATATCGAAAGTGCTTTCAGAGAAGCCTTATCGATTGGCTCTAAAACAGTCATTGATTCAATTGGTGTTGAAAACGGGTTTAACCTAAACCCAAAAATTCATATTCCTTTACCGAGTTCATTGAAAACCATTCAATCTGGACTGACAAAATTTGGCATGGGTGCCTATGCAGATGAATTGGAACTAACCTTAAACCATGCAGCTGAAGAAGCTTTGCCCGAAACCAAAGCGATTTTTTTAGAAGCCATTAAGAGCATGAGCTTTGAAGATGTTCAACAGCTTTATAAAGGCTCTGATAATTCTGCGACAGAATATCTTAAAAAAACCACCACTCCCGCATTGAAAGAAAAGATAGCACCCATTATCGACAACAAATTAAAGAGCGTAGGAGCCGTCAGTGCTTACGAAGCTCTAACCCAGAGTTATCGACAACAATACCCTTTTTTACCAGACGTTAAAGCAAACTTACAATCGCATGTAATGGATAAAACACTTGAAGGAATGTTTTATTACTTGGGTCAAGAAGAAAGTAAAATACGTCAAGAACCTTTAAAGTACGGTAGCGACCTACTCAAAAAAGTCTTTTCAAAATAATAACTTAGGAATATTATTTATGAAACGTTTGATTAAAATCACCCTGTTAAGCCTGAGTGTTTTGAGTTTAAATGCGTGTGTCAGCCAATCCACAAAAAGTGGCGATGTCGGGATTGAGCGCAAACAGCTGTTATTGGTTTCAGAACAAGAAATGATGCAAGGGGGCGCTCAAGCGTATGCAGGCGTTTTAAATGAAGCCAAGCAAAATAAACAGCTGAACACCGATCCAGTATTAACCAAACGTGTTAGGGCAATTGCTGATCGATTAATTCCTCAAACAGCCATATTTCGGCCGGATGCACCCAAATGGAACTGGGAAGTGAATGTGTTGAAGTCTGATGAACTCAACGCTTGGTGTATGCCAGGCGGCAAGATTGCTTTTTACACCGGAATTATTGAAAAACTTCAACTCACCGATGCTGAAATTGCCGCAATCATGGGCCATGAAATGGCGCATGCATTACGAGAACACTCGCGCGAACGCGCATCAAATCAAATGGTTCAAAACCTAGGTTTGGTAGCGCTCGGCGCACTTGCAGGAGTGGAAGAAAAGTATTTAGGAGCCGCAGCGCTTGCCATGCAAGTCACCTTAACACTTCCAAATAGTCGAACGCATGAAGTAGAAGCGGATCGAATGGGTGTCGAACTCGCTGCTCGTGCCGGATATGATCCTTATGCAGCGGTGACGCTCTGGGAAAAAATGCAAAAACAAAGCGGTGGCGGACAACCCATGGAGTTTTTAAGCACTCACCCAGCGCATGAGAACCGAATTAAAGACTTAAATGTCTATGCTAAACGTGTCTATCCACTTTATTTACAAACAAAAAAATAAGTTTCTTTACTTAAATTTCTTTGGATAAGACTAGCGCAAACGCTTTCTGGTTTGCGCATCCCAAATCTGGGTCGGTTCGGATAATTCTCCTAAAGGCGCATCAATGCAATCAAAACGATTACCGAAATAGTTTTTAACCTCAGCATAACTGCGCGCTGGTTCTTTACCACTTGGGTTAGCACTGGTCGAAACAATTGGTCCATTAAAGGCTTCGCATAACGCCTTTACAGTTGGATGACTCGAAACACGAACCGCTAAGGTCTCACGTCCTCCTGTAACCCATTTTGGCATCGATTGTCTCACAGGTAATACCCAAGTCACCGGACCTGGCCAAGAATCTCTAACTTGTTGTTCCCACGATTCACCACATATACAAACCAAGTCTTCGATTTGTTCAATTGAAGCAGCCGCTAAAATCACCCCTTTTTCGACCGGCCGGTGTTTCACGTGAAGCAATTTCTCAAACGCTTGTTCATTGAAAGGGTCACAACCTAAACCATAAACCGCTTCGGTTGGGTATCCAATAATATTCCCTAAGCGAAGTTGTTGAACCGCATTTTCAATTGAACTAGGCTGCTCCTTACTCATTCGGATTTAACTCTTTTGATAACCAATCAATGCAGTTGATGTATTTTAAGAATGGTTTTAAAAACATTCGGATCTTTTATTTGTGTCATTTCACCTTCGCGAGGAATATGTTTGTCTTTTAATCGCGATAAGAAAAAGCGTAAAGCCGCTAAGCGCAATGCCGCTGGCCAAGCAGCTTGTTCTTCTGAAGTTAACGGGCGAATGAGCTGATAAGCCTGCAACATCGTCTCGACTTTATTAGCATCAAAAGAAATCTGATCCACGTTTTCAGTTTGTGCACGACACCAATCATTCACCATCACCGCTAAGTCATATAAGAAGACTGAATTGCAGGCGTAATATAAGTCAATGATTCCAGATAATTCATCACCATCAAATAGCGCATTGTCACAGAACAGGTCTGCATGAATCACACCGGCCGGTAAATGTTTCCAATCAACTTGAGACTGAAAATTAAGCTCTTCTTGAATCAAAATTTGTTCATCTTCAGGAAGATGACTCGCAATCAACTCAAACGTGTTTTTCATCCAAGACAAATCACGATCATTGGCTCGATGTTCACTAAAATCAGCACCGGCCAAATGAAACTTCGCAAGACTTTCACCCATCACAGTACACTGTGTTACCGATGGTGTTTCCACACCTGAGCCGGTTAAACGTGCCACTAGAGCTGCTGGTTTGCTTTTCAAAGGCTGAAGATAGTCATTGGATCTAGTCGCAACAGGATGAGCGGTTGGAATTTGATGCTCCGCCATAAATGCCATGATATTTAAAAAATAAGGCAACTCATCAAAACTATGATGCTCGAAAATCGTTAAAACAAACTGCTTTTGAATACCATTGTGTTCGGTATTCACAAAATAGTTAGTGTTTTCGATTCCCGCGCTAATGCCTTCAAAAGAGGCTAAAGTTCCCACATCATAATTTTGCAAAAACTCGTTCAGATCATTTGCATCGACGACGGTGTAGACAGACATAGAGTAAATTCTCGTTATTCGCTAAAATGTGGCGCAGATTTTACCATAAGAGCATTTTTATGACTGACCACAATTCACTTTTGCCAATCAACCCAAATAGTCCATTTATTTTAGTGGATGGATCTTCCTATCTATTCCGAGCTTTCCATGCCATGCCACCACTCAGTAACTCAAAAGGACAAGCGACTGGAGCCATTTTTGGCGTCATAAATATGCTGGGCAAGCTCATTGAGCAATATCAGCCGGAAAAAATGGCGGTTATCTTTGATGCAAAAGGCCCTACCTTTCGTCACGAAATGTATTCAGAGTATAAAGCCCACCGCCCTCCAATGCCGGACGAACTCAGAACGCAAATTAAACCTATCCATGAAATTGTCAAAGCACTTGGACTGCCATTAATCGTCATTGAAGGTGTCGAAGCGGATGATGTCATGGGAACCCTTGCACACCAAGCCACTTTAGCTAAGCATGACACGCTGATTTCAACCGGTGATAAAGATATGGCGCAACTGGTCGATGAGCACGTCACACTAATCAATACCATGAACGACACGCTTATGACGCCTGAGGCCGTTGTTGAAAAGTTTGGTGTTCGCCCTGATCAAATTATTGACTATCTCGCCTTAATGGGTGACTCATCAGATAACATCCCAGGCATTCCAAAGTGCGGTCCTAAAACGGCAGTGAAATGGTTAAACGCCCATGGAAATATCGATAATTTGATTGCCAATGCCGATATGATTGGGGGCAAGATTGGCGAAAATCTTCGCAATAACCTTGAACAACTCGAACTTTCACGACAATTGACGACTATTCGACTTGACTGCGATCTTCCGGTCAACCTTAACTCGATTCAGAGAACTCCTCCTGATTTGGAAAAATTACAAGAACTGTTCAGCGAGTATGAACTTCGTAATTGGCTCAATACTGTGATGAAAGGCGAAGCCCCTTTTACTAAAAAATCAGGCGCGAAGGCTCACAGCCAAACTCTGCAAAAGAAAGGCAGTGAAAACACCTTTTCGACTCAGCAGACTGAACCGAATGAAACAATACCGGCCGGTGAAACCCCTGCTAAAACGGATTATGAGACTGTTTTTACAGAAGATGCGTTTAGCCAATGGCTAGAAAAAATTCAAAACGCCAAACTGTTTGCCATTGATACCGAAACAACCTCACTGAATAGCATGCAAGCTGAAGTAGTCGGTATCTGTCTAGCTGTCGCCACAGAAGATGGCAACCAAGCCTGTTATATTCCTGTTGCGCATGATTATGAAGGAGCGCCAGAACAATTGAATCGCAATGATGTTCTAGCCAAACTCAAACCCATCCTAGAAAACCCAAATGTCTTTAAATGCGGTCAAAATTTGAAATATGACTGGCATGTTCTGAAAAATTATGACATCGAGATGCAAGGCATGGCGTTCGATACCATGCTTGAATCCTACTGTTTGAACAGTGTTGCCACGCGCCACAACATGGATGATTTAGCATTAAATTATCTGAATTATCGCACCACACACTTTGAAGAAATTGCGGGTAAAGGTAAAAAACAACTCACCTTTAACCAAATAGAAATTGAAAAGGCTGCACATTATGCTGCAGAAGATGCTGATATTACCTTGCGACTGCACCAAGCCATTTGGCCACAACTCGAAGCAGAACCTAGACTCGGCCAGTTGTTTCAGAATATTGAAATGCCACTCATGCCGGTTTTAGCGAAAATCGAACGTAATGGCGTTTTGCTAGACACCGATATGTTGGCCGTACAAAGTAAAAAAATCAGCGAAAAGTTAGGTCAATTAGAACAAGAAGCCTATGCCATCGCCGGTGAAAAATTCAATTTAAACTCTTCGAAGCAGCTACAGACCATTCTTTTTGAAAATCTAGATTTGCCGGTCATTAAAAAAACCCCTAAAGGCGCACCTTCAACGGCCGAACCGGTTTTAGTACAACTAGCTGAAGATGGTCATGAAATGCCAAACTTAATTTTAGAATACCGAAGCTTGGCTAAATTAAAATCAACCTATACAGATTCTTTACCCAAACAGATTCACCCTGAAACTGGGCGAGTTCATACCTCTTATCAGCAAGCAGTCGCCTCTACCGGCCGGTTATCTTCGACCGAGCCAAATTTACAGAATATTCCAATTCGAAGTGAAGAAGGTCGAAAAATTCGCCAAGCTTTTATTGCTCGCCCAGGTTATAAACTACTCGCGGCCGATTATTCACAAATCGAATTAAGAATCATGGCGCACCTATCGGGTGATGAAGGGCTTTTGAACGCTTTTTCTCAAGGTAAAGACATTCACCAAGCCACTGCTGCGGAAATTTTTGACATGCCGCTCGATGAAGTAACAACCGAACAACGCCGGAGTGCCAAAGCGGTTAACTTTGGTTTGATTTATGGCATGTCTGCATTTGGTTTGGCCAAGCAACTGAATGTGGGACGTAATGAAGCGCAGGAATATATCAACCTCTACTTCTCCCGTTATCCGGGTGTGCTCGATTACATGGAATCCACCAAAGCGAATGCCAAAGAACACGGTTTTGTAGAAACCTTGATGGGACGCCGTTTATATTTGCCAGACATCAATGCTCGCAACGGCCAGCTTAGACAATATGCTGAACGCACCGCCATTAATGCGCCGATGCAAGGCACAGCAGCAGATATTATCAAAACAGCTATGGTCAATATCGGAGACTGGCTTGATCAAACCACTCTAGATATTCAAATGCTGATGCAAGTACACGATGAATTAGTATTTGAAGTCGCCGAAAGTGATTTAGAGTCGGCTAAAACAGATATTAAACGTTTAATGGAATCTGCCCTTGAACTGAAAGTGCCACTCATTGTTGAAATGGGTACAGGAGATAACTGGGATCAAGCGCATTAATGGGATCCACTAAAAATTCAAATAACGCTTTGTCGTCACTTACGCGTAATATTAAAGTGGCATAGAGTGTGGTATCTTCTGCCACCATAAAATATCAATCACACATAAAAATAATAATTTTGGAGTGGGAAAATGTCTATCCGTAATCGAATTTTAACGCTGTCTGCGGTTCTCTTCGGCTTTTTGCTTCTTGCTATTTTTGTTGGTTTAAGCCAAATCAGCCGCTTTGATCATAATCTACACCTTCTTTACGAGGACAGAATTGTTCCTCTCAAAGACTTGAAAAACATAAGTGATTCTTATGCAGTTAACATTGTGGATACTAACCACAAACTACGAAATGGGAATATCTCTTGGCAAGAAGCGCAAAACAATATCGTAAATGCTCAAAAAGAGATTAACGAGATTTGGAAAGCTTATATGGCTACGACTTTGACAGAAAAAGAAGCTCAACTAGCCAAGCAAGCTGAAAAATTGATGTATCCTGCGAATCAAGCTATTGATGAGTTGCTCACACTTGTCAGAGCGCAAAATGCACAAGAAATTGAAAAATTTAGTATTGAAAAACTCTATCCAGTGATTGATCCCATTTCCGATGCTATCTCCCAACTTATCAATTTGCAGTTAGATGTTGCTCAAGAAATCAATCAAGAAAGCTCCGAAAGCTATCAGACATTGATGACTCTTTCAATTGTGGCAATTATTCTTTCTTTTGTTTTTATTTCATGGTTTGTTCTTGTCACTGTTCGCGCCATTTCACGCCCATTGAATGAATTAGTTGAAACCTCCCAAACTGTCATGCAATCAGGCGACTTTAGCCAACGAGTTACGATTACACGCATGGATGAAGTCGGGGTTGCTGCCAGTGCTTTTAATCAACTACTGAACAATACAACGCAGGCAATTAAAGAAGCGAATCAAGTGGTGGGTGCAATTGCGCAATCAGACTTTAGCCAACGCATGAATGGAAATTATGTTGGAGATTTAAACCAACTTAAAGAAGGAGTAAATGCTTCAGCCAAAAGTGTTTCCTTTATGATGGATGAGCTTGGAAAAATTATGCAAGCGCTTCAAGATGGCCGGTTTGATGCCAAAATGGATCCTCAGGTTCCAGAAGCCTTCCGTCAACAAGTCGAAAAAGCTCTTTCAACCATTGACCAAGTAGTCACTCAAATCAATGATGTTATGAGCCATATGAATCAGGGTGAATTTGATAAACGAATCCAAACTCAGGCACACGGCCAATTAGAACAATTGAAAATCAATATCAATGGTTCTATGGATTCTTTAGAAACAGCCGTTCAGGATATTCGTCGAGTCGTAACTGCTCAAGCAGACGGAGACCTTACGACAAAAATTACCAACCACTATGAAGGCGAATTAAGTGTCCTTAAAGAGGTGATTAACGGCTCAGCACAAAAACTTACCGAAGTCGTTTCCAAAGCATTGAATGCCTCTAATGTTGTCCATACTGCTTCAGATGAAGTCTCGCGAGGAGCTTTGGATTTAAGCCAACGTGTTCAGGAACAAGCAGCGGCCTTGGAAGAAACATCTGCTACCATGGATGAGATGAATTCTACGGTACAAAATAATACCGAAAACTCTAAACAAGCGACAGTCGTTGCTCAAGATATGCAGCAACAAGCTCAACAGGGTCAAGAAATCATGGCGCAAACCATTACTGCCATGAACCAAATTCAGGAATCCAGCCATAAAATTTCCGATATTGTCAGCCTAATTGACGGAATTGCCTTCCAAACCAACCTATTGGCACTTAATGCGGCGGTTGAAGCTGCAAGAGCTGGTGAGCATGGTCGAGGATTTGCGGTAGTCGCTGGTGAAGTTCGCGCCCTGGCACAGAAATCAGCTGACGCAGCAAAAGATATTACTTCTTTAATTAATGAAAGCGTCACTCGAATCGATGAAGGAACCAAATTGGCATCCGAGTCTGGTGAAACTTTAAATACCATGACTGATTCGATTGAAAAAGTTTCCCATATGATTGAGCAAATTGCACAGGCATCGGTTGAGCAAGCTGAAGGTGTCAATCAAGTGCATAAAGCGATTACGGAAATTGATAAAGTCACTCAGCAAAACGCCGCTTTGGTTGAGGAAACCAGTGCTGCTTCTGAAAGCCTAAGTGAGCAGGCGCAAAACCTGAATAATGAAATGAATTTCTTTAATACTGGTAATGCGCAAGTCAATCAGACAAATCAAAGTCGAGCCTCAACTCCAATCGTTCGCCCTGCTCCTAAAATCGAGTCAAAACCTGTACAAAAGCCCGCATCTAAACCTGTCCCTAAACCATCAGTAGAAACGGCAAAACCTTCAACACCAAGCCAAAACAACGAAGAGTGGGATGAGTTTTAAAAAACTCCACTCATTCACCATTGAAAACCGGCATAAAGCCGGTTTTTTTATCCTTTTAAACTTTACTCTTACTCATAGAAACTTACTCAATAAAGGATAAATACCGGCCGGTAAGCTCTTGTCGTTTAATGACTTATTCTTCTTAAAAAGACAAAAACTAACATTTTTTTACATTGTCTAATCTTTTGTTTCAAAACAAAACACTTTTATTCTCCATTCTGCACCAAAGTCTTCTTAAGGTTAAAATTTGAGACACTTTAATCAATATAAAAATGAACTTTTCTAGAAAACTCTTAGGCACAAAGATTGCTGATTAAATTTTATTCAGAATCACTCTACTTAGTCGACTACTTATCTTTTAGACAAGATTATTCCTTTCAAATTATTCACATCGGTTAGATATCGACAACGGATAAAAACGAGAAGCGAGGGCAAGAATGGAATCCACTCATCAAGAATTTGATATTTCCAAATTCGGAACTATCGTCAGTAAAACTGATCTTCATGGAACCATTACCGGTGTGAATGAGGCCTTTATCCATGCGAGCGGCTATTCAAAAGAAGAATTGATTGGCCAACCACAAAGTATTGTTCGTCATCCAGATGTACCCAAAGCTGTTTTTAAAGATCTTTGGTCAACACTTAAAAGTGATAAACCGTGGGTACAAATCGTTAAAAACCGTCGAAAAGATGGCCGTTATTATTGGGTTCAAGCAAATATTACCCCTATGTATGAAAACGGTAAGATCATTGGTTATTTATCCGTTAGAACAGCTATCGACAATGCAACCAAAAACCAAGCTGAAAACCTCTACCAACAAATCAAATCCGGTAAGAAACGTCTGGATAACGGCTACCCATTAAGCAGTCTGCAAAAATTATGTATATTCGATAAAATTCACCCGATTAATCTGATGTTAACCATGATTGGTCTCATGGGAATACTTGCTACATCTATCCAATCAGGACTTATTCAACTCCCTACTGAACTGGTCATATTTATCAGTGCCTTTTTCTTTTTCTATACATGGGCCGGTAAAAAATATGCCTTTAACCGCTTAGGTAGTGCCAAAAAAGTCATTGATAAAATGCGTGAAGGTGACTTCTCAGGACAAGTAAATTTCCGTGGAAATCACTCCTTAGGAAAATTGGTATCCGCCGTTAAAATGATGCAAGTGCAATTAGGTGCCATGTATGATGATTCACAGACCAAACTCAACTCAAGCATGCGTTTAAAGTCGGCACTGGACAGTGCTTCAAGCAATATTATGATGGTGAATCAATCCGGAAAAGTGATTTACCTAAATCATCAAATGGAAGAATTTTTTCAAAAAAACCATACAAAAATTCAATCTGCGTTTGAAAATTTTTCCGTCGAGACCCTCATCGGTCAAAACTTAGCGACTGTTTGTCATAGCGAATTCTTCTCCGATCTCTCTCAAGCAAAGACTTCACAAGAGACGATTTGCGATCTAAATATCGAACTCTCTATAATTCCAGTTCAAGACGATGAAGGCACTCGCCTTGGTTCTGTTCTGGAATGGAAAGATATGACACAACAAAGAGTCATTGAGCGTGAATTGGAATCTACATTGAAAATGGCTTCTATTGGTCATACCGATTTGCATATTGATACCCGAAACCTAAGCGGTTTTTATCTCGACACCTCGAATAACGTTAATTCTCTCCTCTCAGAACTGCACGCAATCATCGAAAATATGGTTCATGTTATGACCAAATTAGCGATAGGTGATGTTCGAGGTCGTATTGATAAAGATTTACAAGGCTCTCTTGCTGCCATGAAAGGTGCAACAAACGTATCTTTAGACAACCTCAGCTCAATCATTATGTATATTAAAAAGGCGGCAGGAACCGTACAAATCGCCGCGGATGAATCTTATGAAGCTGCAAACGACTTATCTGACCGGACACAACAAGCTGCTGCCGCAATTGAACAAGTTAACTCTGCCATGCAAAATATGAGTCACCTGCAAATGGAAAACACACGTGAATTAACCAATGTTAATGACTCCGCACTACAAACCATGCAAGAAAATAAAAAGGCAAAAGCTTCCTTAAAAGCAACTGTGGATTCCATTCAAGAAATTCAAAAAACCTCCGAACAGATTTCCAATATTATTTCAATAATCGACGGTATCGCGTTTCAAACCAATCTACTCGCACTGAATGCTGCAGTCGAAGCAGCAAGAGCCGGTGAACATGGTCGTGGTTTTGCTGTCGTAGCAGGTGAAGTAAGAACTCTGGCGCAGAAATCTGCCGGAGCGGCACAAGACATTAAAGTCTTGATTAATGATTCAGTTCTTAAAGTGAATCAAGGTGTTGAAAAGGTGCAAGAAACCAATGAGGCTTTTGAAATCGTCGATCAAAGAGTCAACAATATCAGCAATGCAATGAAAACGGTGCTTGGTTCAATAGAACAACAACAAAATACCGTTAGTGAAATTGCTCAAGCACTTAATGAATTAGACACAAATATTCAAAACAACGCCTCTCTGGTTGACCAATCTTCCGCGGCATCACACTCTTTAAAAGAACAAGCCGTCTTACTCAATACTGAAACGGCTAAATTCCTCATTGATGAACATAAAGCGATTGATTTAATTCAGGATTCACCGGATCTTTTCGGAGTTAAAATGGCCGATGTACGTCAGAATATGCGAGTTTGGCGAACCAGTATTCAAACCTATCTAAACGGTATCCCGATAGAGATGGATGTCAATCAGGCTGTCAACCCGGAAAGCTGTTTTGTTGGAAAAAGCTTAGCAACGCTTTTGAATCAATTTCCACAAATGCAACAAATGAATGAATACCAAAAAGTACGTCAATTACATGTTCGCCAACATGAATTGGTGAAATCTGCCATGGAAATTTTGAATCAAGCCGATCAACATAGTTTGGAAGACTTAAAAACGAAAGATGCGATTCTGGACCAGTTTGTGAATATCACGGATGACTTAGACAAGGCACTTGCCGCCTTGAACAGTGCTTTAACCTCAGAACTGATGCAACAAGCAACACCTAATTCACAATCAATTCCGCAACTTCGCTCAGCATAAAACCAGCGATATCCTTGTAGGAAATACTTAAGGAAAGCAAGGAAAGTTTTGCAATGCGACAACTTCATGTCTTGAACTGTCAAACGAAGAACTCGGCGCTGAAAGGGTAAGCCGAGAAACGAAGAACTCGGCGAAGAGCCGAAAAATTAATTTGATTCAACCAGAGGTTCCCTAAACTACCGGCCGGTAAGAATTCATTTGTTACCGGCCGGTAAACCTTTAAACACTTTTTTAGAAAGTACGAATATTGGTTTTCTTCTTTTTCTTACCAAGCTTCGTGCCTTTCTCCGCTTGATGACGCTGATGCGGTTTTTCTTCAATCAGCTTCGCTTCATAATCCATCCAATCATCCAATTTTTTCCAAACCTCGAGCAACCCTTGTTTATTCAATGATGAAAATAGTTGCACAGATGCGTGCGGATACTCTTCCTGAATAAGCTTTTCGATTGCATGTAAACTGGCTTTCGCCGGCCCTTTTTTCAGTTTGTCAGACTTCGTCAAAAGTATATGAACTGGCAATCCAATTTGTTGAGTCCATTCCAACATCACTAAATCAATCTCCGTGGGCGGCATTCGAGAATCCATTAACAAAACAATCCCTTTCAACTGAGGACGCTTTTCAATGTATTCACTCAACCCTGCTTCCCAAGCTTTTTTGATTTTGACATTCACTTTTGCAAAACCATAACCCGGTAAATCCACCAAAGAACGAATTTCATCCACAGGAAAAAAATTAATCAGTTGTGTTCTCCCAGGAGTTTTACTGGTTCTGGCAAGCGATTTTTGTGAGGTGATTGTGTTCAAAGCACTCGATTTACCTGCATTTGACCGGCCGGCAAATGCCACTTCGAATTCAAATTCTTCTGGGCAAAGGTTTAAGGTTGGAACACTTTTAAGATATGTTGCACGTTGGTAAAGAGGATGTTGCATAGTTAATGGTCTTTTAATACTTTATCAATTTTGTGGCTAAGTATATACTTTACCCTATTTTTTGGGAAATACGTCCGCTAAACGCAGTCAATAAATTTAATTTTCCGTTAAAAATCAATAACTTAAAAACCAAGTAAATCTCTAGGTTTTTTAAATAATCCGGGCGCTAAAGAAAAAGAAACCTTATGAACAACTCAAGTACTGCAACCAAAGTTAAAAAGCCGAGTCCTTTTTTAAACTTTCTTGGCTCGATGAATCTTGCCGTTACCTTGCTGATGATGCTCTCGATTGCTTCAGTCATTGGTACCGTTTTACAGCAAAATCAGGCTTTCCAAGACTATATTATTAAGTTTGGACCTTTCTGGACCGATGTATTCAACAGTTTAGGACTTTTCCATGTTTACGGCGCAGCATGGTTTATTTTAGTCTTAATCTTTTTGCTGATTTCAACCAGTGTTTGCGTGGTTCGCAACACTCCAGGTTTCATGAAAGATATGAAACAGTTCAGCGAAAAGCTGACGGCCAATGCCATTAAACACCAAAAATACAATGTTGCGTTTAGCACTCACATTGCCAAAGACGAACACCTTACACATTCGGCCGCACTTCTGAAACACCACGGTTATAAAGTTAAAACCCATCAACACACTGATGGCTCCGTGACAGTTGCTGGTTTAAAAGGTGCTTGGAACCGTTTAGGCTATTTCTTTACTCATATCTCGATTATTATTATCTGTTTCGGGGGTCTGCTCGATTCCAACTTTTTACTAAAGTACCGCGAAATGACTGGTACTTTAGTGCCTGAAACACGCTCAGTGAGTTTAGATGAAGTTCCTCAAACCGCATGGGTTGGCCCAGAGAACCTCTCATTCCGAGGAACCGTTAACATTCCTGAAGGATCAAAATCCGATATTTTGTTCTTGCCATATGAAAATGGTTACCTAGTCCAAAAACTTCCTTTCACGATTGTAAACAAAGACTTCCATATCGATTATTACGACACAGGGATGCCGAAAAACTACCAAAGTGAATTAGAGCTTTACATTCCCGGTCAGGAAGAACCGATTCGTAAAACCATTGAAGTGAACAAACCTCTTTATTACGAAAACTATGCGATTTATCAGTCATCATTTGGTGATGGTGGTACTGAACTCAAACTAAAAGTGCATCCATTATTATCACCGATTGTGAACCCGCTTGAGCTCGAATCTACGGTAAACAAAGTTGAGCCTTTAAAAACCCCTATGGGTAAATTTCGTCTAGAGTTGAATGACTTCCGCGCCTTTAACATGGTGCCTTTGAGTGATGAAGAACAAGCTGAGACCGGCCGAAAATTCCACAATAATGGCCCAACGGTAATTTTCAAGGTTCGTAATGAACAAGGTAAAGCTTGGGAATACGAAAACTACTTAATGGCGAATCATCAAGATGGGCGCGATTTCTTTATGACAGGTGTGCGTGAATCTGCTGCAGAGCCATTCCGATATCTGTTTATTCCTGCTGATGAAAAACGCTCTAAAGAACGTTTTTTCAAGTTAACAGCCATGTTGAATCAAAGCACTCAAAATATGAATTTGATTCGTTCACTTTACCCGCAAGCCCCAGGGATGGATGATCGAACCTATGCTATGCAGCTCGATTTAACTGAAAAACTCTTGACCCTTTTCCGTCAAACCGGTTTCCAAGGGATCGAAGACTTTATATTGAAAAATGTGCCAAAAGAAGAACAGACAAAAGTCTCAGAATATTACTTTGCACAGACGACATTTGCCCTACAAAGCATCTATCTCGAATTGCTGCGTAAAGAAGGCATTATTGATGATTTAAACGCGGAAATTACACCTTTCGATAAACAGTGGTTTGAAGATGCATTAACCGCGATTACTGGGTTCTCTATTTATGGGCCACCCATGTTTGTTGAGTTGGCAGGCTTTAAAGAAATCCAAGCAACGGGTCTTCAAATTACTAAATCCCCTGGAAAAGACATTGTTTATTTCGGAAGTACTTTACTTATAATTGGGGTCTTCTTTATGTTCTATGTTCGTCAAAGACGTGTATGGATCAACATTCAACCAAGTTCTTCGGGTGTCGATTTAAACATCGCTGCCAAAGACAATAAAAACCTTCCAGAGACGAAAGTCGAAATGGAAAAAATCGCAGATCAAATTCGTGATTTTGCAAACAAGGCTTAAGAAAGGTAACGACTATGCAAACTGAAACCTATATGCAACAACTCGAAGAGTCGCAAAAACAGCCCATAACTTTTAAAGAAATTGTTTGGGCCATTTTTATCACGCTAGTCAGTGTTTACTCTTATGTCACTTACGGCACTTTAATGGATATCTATGAAATTGGTATTTTGATAGGTACCGCAATTTCATGGATCTGGCTTGGACGCTTCTGGCCAAGCATGCGCCCTTTCACTTATTGGGTGAGTGCCTTGACCATACTCGCGCTCTGGTCGTATCACAATCACGGTAATGTATTTGAAGCCAAAGATACCGCTTTCTTCTTGAAGTTCTTGGTCTCCAGTGAATCCGCGACTATGTGGATGAGCGCTCTTCTTGTACTAGCGACCGCGACCTACTTCTTTGCCTTATTTAACAAGTCAGAGTTTACTGCAAAAACAGCCACTACAATGGTTTGGGCAGCGATGGTATTTGGTTTTGTCGGCATGATGGTTCGCTGGCGTGAGTCTTACATCATTAACTTCGACTACGGACACATTCCTGTTTCATCACTGTATGAAGTATTCATTTTGTTTATTGTCATGACCGGTTTAATGTATTTGTACTATGAGCAAAAATATAAAACTAGAGCATTAGGTGGCTACGTAATGCTGGTCATCAGTGCGGCGGTTGCATTCTTGTTGTGGTATCACTTTGATCGTGGCGCTCATGAAATTCAACCATTGGTTCCTGCCTTGAAATCTTACTGGATGAAAATTCACGTTCCTGCGAACTTTGTCGGTTATGGTGGGTTTGCGATTGCTGCAATGGTTGCCGTTGCCTACCTGTTCACAGAACGTTCATTGAAAAAAAATCCTGAAAGTACTTTCGCTGCGCGTATGCCGAGCTTGGAAATCATGGATGACATCATGTATAAAGTCATCGCTCTTGGGTTTGCATTTTTCACTATCGCAACCGTTCTAGGTGCGATGTGGGCAGCTGAAGCTTGGGGTGGCTACTGGTCATGGGATCCAAAAGAAACTTGGGCTTTGATCGTTTGGTTGAACTACGCCGCTTGGTTGCATATTCGCATGTCTAAAGGCTGGCGTGGGACACCGATGGCTTGGTGGGCATTTATCGGTCTATTCATTACCACTTTTGCTTTCTTGGGTGTGAACATGTTCTTATCAGGACTTCATTCATACGGTGAGCTGTAATTCATAACCAAAAAGGATTTTAGATATGAATCGACGACTGTTTTTATCAACTCTTGCAGCAACTTCTTTAGTTGGAACTTCAAACCTAGCGCAAGCCGCTGAGTTTGAATTGATTGATGGCGTTCAATACAAAACACTGAAAAAACCAGTGGATACTGAAGGTAAAAAAACAGTCATTGAAGTTTTTGGTTATACCTGCCCTCACTGCTATCACTTGGAACCAAGTATTCATGAATGGTTGAAAACCAAGCCGGAAAATGTCCAATTTGAACGAATGCCAGTTGTCTTTAATCACCCAAATTGGATTTACATGGCTCGCGTGTTTTTCACCGCAAAACGTTTAGGTGTTTTAGAAAAATCACACAGCGACTTTTTCCACGCGATTCATCGTGATAAAACCGATGTCTTCACTCCAGAAGCTCTAGCCAAATTCTTTACTCGCTTTGGAGTAGAAGAAAAAGACTTCTTAGATATGTTCAAAAGTTTTGTGGTGGATGGCGATATCAAAAAAGCAGCGAAACTGACGCGCCAATATGAAGTCGAAGGGGTTCCAGCCATCATTATAAATGGCAAATATCTCACCGATGTACCAATGGCCAAAGGCAAGAAAGAGATGTGGACTGTGGTGGACGAGTTGATTCAAAAATAACTTTTCTATCTATAACTTAAATGACTATCAAATCATTCAAAAACCCCATTGAGGGGTTTTTTGCTTTTTGAGGCTCAGCCTCAATATGCTTCTGGCATAATAAAGCCATTCAAAAGCCTACCGGCCGGTAAATTAAAGGGATCTTATGAAAGCCTCAGAACTGTTTGTAAACTGTCTTGAAAACGAAGGTGTCGAATATATTTTTGGAATTCCAGGTGAGGAAAACTTGGAAATCATGGACGCTCTACTCGATTCAGACATTGAGTTTATTACAACACGCCATGAACAAGGTGCGGCTTTTATGGCAGATGTCTATGGACGTCTAACCGGCCGTTCAGGCGTTTGTATGTCCACGCTAGGGCCTGGTGCGACCAACCTTGTCACAGGAGTAGCCGATGCGAATATGGATAACGCACCTCTGGTCGCGATTGCCGGTCAAGCTGCCACAACACGTATGCACAAAGAATCCCATCAGGTCGTTGACTTGGTCAGTATGTTCAAGCCCATTACCAAATATTCCACTCAAATTCTTGAACCAGAAATTATTCCTGAAGTCGTGCGTAAGGCTTTTAAACTCGCAGAGGCAGAAAAACCTGGCGCGACTTTTATTGATTTCCCTGAAAATATCTGTGAAATGGACATTAATGAAACGCCTCTTCCAGTCAGTGTGAATCGTGCCACTTTCGCCGATCGCAGTCTTATCAAAGAAGCAGCAATAATGGTTCAGGAAGCTGAAAACCCACTCATACTGGTTGGTAACGGTGCCGTTCGCTCGTGCGCCAGTGACGACATTATTACCTTTGTTGAACGCCACAAAATTCCGGTCGTAAATACCTTTATGGCCAAAGGTGTGATTCCTTTTTACAACGATATGGCTATGGGAACGGCTGGCCTACAAAAAGGTGATTATGAAAACGGCGGCTTTGAAAAAGCCGATTTAATCATCTGTGTTGGTTTTGACATGGTTGAATACCACCCTCACCTCTGGAATCCTAATCGCTCTCATACGATTATTCACATCGACAGTAAAAAAGCCGAAGTCGACAGTAGCTATATTCCTAATTTGGAACTGATTGGCAATATCGGTGCTAACTTGCGCTCTCTGGGTGAAGCGATTGAAAAACCTATCACCAAATCAAATATCGACTTCACATTGCGTCAATCCATGATTAACGAAATGAACCGTTGTTCCAAAAGTGATGCTTGGCCAATGCTTCCACAAAAGATTATTTGGGATCTACGTACCGCAATGAACTCTGAAGATATCGCCATTAGTGACGTCGGTGCACACAAAATGTGGATGGCACGAATGTTCCGATGCGATCAGGCTAATACTTGTATTATTTCTAATGGCTTTGCCGGCATGGGGATTGCGGTCCCAGGCGGTGTCGCGGCTAAACTCGCCTTTCCAGAAAAAGCTGTCGTTGCGGTCACAGGGGATGCAGGATTTATGATGAACTCCCAAGAAATCGAAACCGCCCTGCGTAACAATACACCGTTTGTCATTCTTATTTGGAACGACAGTCAATACGGATTGATTGAATGGAAACAGCAGCGCCGCTATGGACGCCCTGCTTACATTGATTTTAAAAACCCTGATTTTGTTGCCTATGCAAAATCATTTGGCGCTGAAGGCATTAGAATCAATGCAGCAAAAGAGTTATTACCGGCTTTGAAAACTGCTTTAAAAACACCGACCGTAACCGTCATTGACTGCCCTGTCGATTATTCAGAAAATGATCGTCTCACTGAACTGCTTGGGAATGTGCTTTCAGAGATTGAAGACTAAACTTAATGAGTAATGAGTAATTTGTATGCTGAATGTTAAATAGAATGCACCGCATTCCCAATAAACTATTCAGCATTAAACATTCATTTACAACCCAAACACCACTTCCGATAATGGCTTACGCTTGCCATTTTGGGTTGAGCAATCCCCTTTTAAATGCCCCATATACAAAACACCAATAAGCTCGATCTGTTGTGAATCTGCATTAATTTGCTGGTATGTGTGGTTATCTTTGATAATCGGCCCAGTACTCCACTGGACTCCCATTCCCATCTGCCAAGCCATTAACTGGAAGTTTTGAATCGCACAACTGCAGGCAGCATAATCTTCTTTTCTAACCAATTCGTCATCCGCTAAAACTTGACCAACCAATACCATTTTGGGAATCTTTAAAAACTTTTCCACCGCTGCATCATAGATCATCTGATAGTTTTCTGAATTTGGCTCTGCCCGGCTCTCAGCTCTTAACTTTGCATAAGTTTCAGCCAAAGCTTTCTGTTGCGCTTCAGAAACCACCCAAAACCGCCAAGGTTGCGTCAACTTATGATTCGGAGCCCAAATAGCTGCCTCTAAACAATTGTCTAACTCTGCAAACTCTACCGGCCGGTCAGAAAATTGATAACAAGTTCGACGAGATTTAATTAATGTCAGTAATTCAAACGCATTCATAATGATTTTTTGACCTTTATTTTTAGTTCTTTACGTTTCTTTAAATCTTTCCTCAAAGAATACCGGATACAACAAACAAATCATGGCAAAATACTCAAAAATTAATAGTTTTCATCTAAGCCCTTTGGATAAAGTGTGTTGTTTTGTGGATAAATACCAAATTTTACAATAATCAAAATTTTATCCCCAAAACACCCACATCTATCCACAGGGCTTTTAACTAGGGTTGTTACCAAGCTTATTCACAAGTTAACTTATTGATATATGAAATTTATTCTTATTTATCTACAAAAGTTGTACACAACAAGAGTAATAAAAACAAAGTAAACTATATAAAAGATATATTCTTTAACAGCCTGTGAATTACTCACAAATTGAAAACGAAAGGTAAATAAATGACATTAAGTGAATTGAAGTATATTGTTGCGGTTGCCAAGGAAAAGCACTTTCGTAAAGCTTCAGAAACCTGCTTTGTTAGTCAACCAACGCTCAGTGTGGCTGTAAAGAAACTCGAAGAAGAATTAGACATCACCATTTTTGAAAGACGCAAACAAGATTTGATTGTGACGCCTATTGGCAAAAAAGTTATTGCCCTTGCAGAAGAAATACTTGAAAAAGCAGATGACATCAAAACCCTTGCTAAAGAATCTCAAGGAGATTTATCGTCGCAATTACGGATTGGTGCAATCTATACAATTGGCCCTTATTTGCTTCCACGACTTCTGCCGGAATTTCAAAAAGTCGCTCCTAATATTCCTCTGATCATTGAAGAAAATTTTACGAGTGTCTTAGTCGAAAAACTGCATTCAGGTGAACTCGATCTTGTGATCCTTTCTTTGCCTTTTGAAGAAAATAATATTGAAACTCAACCACTTTACAGCGAACCTTTTAAAGTGATTGTGCCAAATACGCATCCACTAGCGGACGTCGATAAACCTTTGAGTTTAAAAGAAATGGAAAAGGAAACAGTTCTACTTCTTGGTGCAGGACATTGTTTTAGAGATCAAGTTTTAGAATCGTATCCTAATTTTATGCACTTGAATCACCACAGCGACCGTCTTCAAAAAACCTTTGAAGGCAGCTCTTTGGAAACGATTCGTTACATGGTATCTTCAGGCGTTGGAATTTCTGTTTTTCCATGTTCATCTCTGTCTGACAGAGACAAAGGGTTGTTTAAAATTAAAGAGCTTAAAGAAGATCAAAGTTCCAGTCGTGTTGTGGCTTTGGCTTGGAGAAAAACGTTTCCAAGAACAGAAGTTTTAGAATTATTTAATCAAGCCTTATCCAAAATAAACTTGCCTTGTACGAACCCAATTAAATAAAATGGCAGAAATGAAATTTTAGGACCTTTTTATTCATGTTATCCATGCAGAAAAATCTATTAACAGCCACATTGAGTGTTGGATTACTTGCCCCCCACATGACCGTCTTGGCAGAATCGAAACACAACAGCCCTTCATTCGACTTTGACAGTTTAGAAGTTGTCTACCCAGAAAACTTTAAGAAGTCCTCTGCAATCAGCTCTAATGACCCCTATGAGTCATTTAATCGTCGTATGTTGGATTTCAATTTGAGTTTTCATGACTCAGTCGGTAAACCTTTGATCAAAGGTTATCGTTCCATTCCAAGCCCTATTCGGACCGCTGGTGAAAATTTTCTGAATAACCTTGGGCAACCTTTATCAATGCTTAACAGCTTTTTGCAAGGTAATGTGGAAGATGGCCTGAGCACGCTAATGAGATTTTCCATCAATAGCACTTTTGGCTTACTTGGAATTTTAGATATTGCCACTGAAGCTGGGCTTAACGATAAAGATGAAGACTTTGGACAAACGCTTTATGTTTGGGGTGTTTGGAATGAAGCAAATTATGTTGTAGTCCCGTTTCTAGGGCCAACTACCACACGAGATATTTTTGGAAAAGTGGAAAGTAGTGTTGATCCAATCTATTATCAAAATGGCTTGGAAAGCACTTATGCTTTGGATGATGAATTTAATGAAAAAGCTAAGGTTTTTATGGCTGATGGAGTCGTCAGTTATAACAGGGCAGAACCTTTAATTTCGACCTTGGAAAATCAAATTGATCCGTACTTATTTGCGCGTGAAGCCTACATTCAGAATAGAGTGAATGCGATTTACAATGGGAAGCCACCAATGCCTAAAATCGAAGATGATTTTTTTGAATAGTTAAGTCTGGCAGATTTTTTAATGGCCAAAATATAACCGGCCGGTCAAAAATGTAAGTAGAAAAGAAAGTACCAATAGTAAAAAAGCTAACAAAAAACGCTCCAATCTCATTGAGAAAAGGAGCGTTTACTTTTTTAGAACCTGATAACTTTTGATTTGCCTTGGTTTACTCTGGTTTGTAATCAGGAGCTGGTTTGGCGATAAATCTTAGCCATACTAAACCAATGATTGCGGCCATTAACGAAGCGACTAAAATACCGGTTTTAGCTTCTACCAGCATCATTCCTGGATTTGTCCAAGCCAGTTCAGCAATGAAAATTGACATGGTAAAACCAATCCCCGCTAAAAATGCGGTTCCAAACAACTGATTCATTGATGCGCCACTTGGTAGTCTGGCAATCCCTAGTTTAATCATTAACCATGCCACTCCAAAGACACCAATCAGTTTTCCAAGAACTAATCCGCTGATCACTCCAGAAGCAACTGGTTCCATTACAATCGTGCCCATTTCCGACCAGTTAATCGCCACACCGGCATTTGCAAGTGCAAATATTGGAATAATGAAAATTCCAACCGGAAGGTGAAGACTGTTTTCTAAACGAATCGACGGTGGCTGAACTTGTTTCACGCTCGATTCCATTTGCGTCAATAGACCTTCTTGTTGTTCACAAAGTTGATAATTTGGATGTGATTGATCGGTTTTTTTGTAACGCGCCACTAAGTCATCAATATGCGCAGAGAAAAAGCGTGGATTAAATTTTGGACGTGTTGGAATCGCCAATGCGGTCAAAATCCCTGCTATGGTCGCATGAACACCTGATGACAGCATTGCAGACCACATTAGAACCCCGATAACCACATAAGGCAGAACGCGATAAACACCTGCACGGTTCATGGCAATTAAAACCCCAAACAGTGCAAAAGCAATTAAGAGGGCAGTTGTATTGATTTCGGCTGTATAGAACAATGCAATGACTGTTACGGCACCCAAATCATCGACAATTGCCAAAGCAACTAGGAAGGTCACTAAAGCTGGTGGCACACGTTTACCTAAAATGACTAAGGCACTGATAGCAAAAGCAATGTCGGTTGCCATCGGAATTCCCCAACCATTGACTGCTTCGGTGCCATAAGTGAAATACACATAAAACAGTGCTGGGAAAACCATTCCCCCGACTGCCGCTCCAATAGGCAAAATTGCATTTTTCGGGTCTGATAATTCGCCAACTAAGATTTCGCGCTTAATTTCTAAACCGACCAAAAAGAAGAAAATTGCCATTAAGGCATCGTTGATCCAGTGATGGAGCGTTAATTTGACATTAGTTTCCCCAAAGCTAAAACCAAAATAGGTATGAAAAAAATGCTTATAGGCTTCAGCATAGGCATCACTATTTGCTAGAAACAGTGCTAACAGCGTCATTAAAATCAAAATTGCACCGGTAGTCATTTGATGATGCAAGAATGATTGGAAAGGGGTCACAACTTTTTTAAACGGTTGTTCCCAAGGCGACTTTAAATGAAAGTCGTGGTTTGAAAAGGGGTTATGCATAAATGAGTTCCTGTTATAGCCGATAAAATTATCTTATCTGCTATTTTACTGATTCTCGTAGAAAAATTCTAAAAGAGTCAGAATCTACCGGCCGGCTAATAAAATAACCCTGAACTAAATCGCAATTTAGTTCATTAAGAATTTCAATGGTCTGTTCGTTTTCAACCCCTTCTGCTGTAACGGTTAATCCTAGGTTGTGCCCTAAATCAATAGTGGAGTGAACAATCGCTAAATCATTCTGGTCTTGATTGATTTCTTGGATAAAGGACTTATCAATTTTAAGTTCGTTGACTGGCAGACGTTTTAAATAAGCAAGTGATGAAAAACCAGTTCCAAAATCATCGATTGATATTTTTATTCCCAATTGATTCAGTTGATTTAGCTGGATCAGCGATAAATTCAGGTTTTCCATCATCACGCTCTCAGTGATTTCCAGAATAAGATATCGGTATTCGAGTTTATTTTGGTCGAGTAAGTTTTTGATTTCAAAACTCAGTTCTTCATTGGCCAAATCAGTGACAGACAGATTAACTGCAACCGATATCTTATAGCCTTGTTTATGCCACTGGGCACACTCAGAAATTGCCTTATTTAAAATTTGTAGGGTCAGTTTATGAATAACTCCGATGCGTTCTGCTGCATCAATGACTTTTTCTGGTGAAATAAATCCAAGAGTAGGGTGGTTCCAGCGCAATAAGGCTTCACAGGCAACTATTTTTTGGTTTTTGAGCTCAATTTTCGGCTGATAATAGGCTTCGAGTTGCTCTGCTTCGATTGCATTTACCAAATCTTGTGTAAGCAACATACGCTCTTTACTGTAAATATTTTCGTTTGAGTCGTAAAAACTAAAACTGGCTCGCTGGCGTTTGGCTGCATACATTGCCATATCTGCATATTGCAAGAGATTTTCGGCATTTTGGCTGTCTTTAGGATAAACCGCCATGCCAATGCTCAATCCCACATTAATCGATTCGTTATCAACGATAAAAGGTTGTTCTAAACTCTCTATGATTTTACGCACCAATTGTTTTGCATTATCAGGATCTGTTTTAGGCAGTAGCAAGGCAAATTCATCGCCACCTAATCGTGCCAAGGTATCTGATTTGCGAATTAAGCTTTGAATTCGGTTTGAAACTTTAATTAGCAATTGATCACCCGCAGAATGTCCAAGAGTGTCATTGATTTCTTTGAAGTAATCCAAATCCATAAAACACAGAATAAATTGGCCATTTTCTCTGTCGCCAGAAAGCAATTGATATTCCAATCGCTGACTCAATGCAAAACGGTTAGGTAGTCCTGTTAAATGGTCATGCATAGCTTGATGTTCCAGCGCTTTTTGTCTTTCAGTAACCTCCTGATCCATTTGCTGGTAGGCATCAAGTAGATTAGCTATTTCCAATGTTTTCGCTGCACCAATTTCAGGGCTAGAAATATCAATTGCTTTGGATTTTAACGCTTGAGAAATTTGACGAATAGGGGAAAAAACCATCCAATCCAATGAGATGAGAATAAAACCGATAAATAGAAAAAGAAGTGTGATTAACCCAAAAATTAGGTAGTAAAAAAAGGTGTCGCTTTTTTGTAATTGATGATCAATATTCTGTTTTTCAGTGCGCAGAGTGGTTTCCAAAAGATTCAAATCAAGAGTGATGGTTTTCATGACTGGAAAAATTCTATTTTTCATAATCATGGTGTCACTTCGCCATTCTCCGTGTTCTGAAATTTCTCGCATGATTAAAAAATTATCAAGCCATTTTTGACTCAGTTTTTCAATACTGTTTAAAATTTCTTCTGCTTCAAAGCTATCTTCGTTTTGATAGAGTTTTTTAAGTTTTTTCAGGCTTTGCATAAAAATATCATGAAAATCATTCAGGCTTTTTCCTTGATCTTTGAGTATTTCAATTGAAAAACTTGCCAAACGATTTGTCATATAAATACGGGTTTGTGAAATCGCTTTTATCCAATTCAGATGGGTTTTTATTAGCTCTGGATAGAGTTGTTCTGAAGTAGGGGTTAAACTTTCTGATTCGATTTCGCGTTTCAGAATTTCAAATCCAGAATTAATTTTATCTTGCTGAATTTCCATCTCATTCGCAGAAATATCCATCGCTGGATATTGCTTATTAATATCTTTTCGGTACTCGACTAGGCGCTTTACTTCGATGTTGAGAGATTTGAATTTTTCAAGTAATGGCAGAACTTTTTGAGTTAAAGGGATATGAAACTCGTGTTCAGATTTAAGTAATATTTTGAGTAAGTTGATGGAAGAGTTTGTGTTGGTATCAATTTTATGGAGCAAATCCTCATTAATTGGATCTAAAAGAAATAGATTAATATCTTTATTAATACTCAGTAGGTTATTTCTAGTTTCATCAATTTTCGATTGCTCTTCTAAAACGCCTTGATAGGCGTTTGTGACAGCCTGCTTCGTTGAAAGTATATTGAGGTAGCTGATTGCAATGATAAAAACAACAATTAAACCTATAAATAAAGTTGTTTTTAAATATCTTTTTCGCAAGCTGGGCGGGGTTTTGTAGATTGGAACCATGAAGACAAATTTTAATGAATTTTTGAGTGAGTTGACTTCATCCTAAGATAAATTGGCAAAAATACAAACAAATTTTATTTAATTGAGCCCATATAGAACTATTACCTTATATTGTTGAATTTTATAGTTTTATTAAAAATAATTAATTTTATTAATTTCTGAAGTTGTATCAGAATAAAAACTGTGAATGTTACCGGCCGGTAAAAAAAACAAAACAATAAACCGGTCAAAAATATCATTTTTCTCAAAACCAATTTTTTAGGAGAGTGTTATGGAATCAACAGGAAAATGCCCATTTATGCATGGCGCTAATACTGAAAGTCAATCATCGGTCATGGCTTGGTGGCCAAATGCTTTGAATTTGGACATATTGCATCAACACGACCGCAAAACCAACCCATTGGGTGAGGATTTTAATTACGCTGAGGCGTTCAAAAAGCTCGATTTGGAATCAGTCAAAAATGACTTAAAAGCCCTGATGACCGATTCGCAAGATTGGTGGCCTGCCGATTGGGGGCATTATGGCGGGCTAATGATTCGTATGGCATGGCACGCCGCCGGTTCTTATCGGATTGCCGATGGTCGAGGTGGAGCCGGAACCGGTAACCAGCGTTTTGCACCGCTTAATTCATGGCCAGATAACGTCAACCTTGATAAAGCACGTCGTCTGCTGTGGCCGATTAAAAAGAAATACGGCAATAAACTGTCTTGGGCAGATTTAATGATTCTGGCTGGGAACATGGCCTATGAATCGATGGGCTTGAAAACCTTTGGTTTTGCCGGTGGTCGAGAGGATATTTGGCATCCAGAAAAAGACATTTATTGGGGTTCTGAGAAAGAGTGGCTTCAACCGTCTGGCGGTGAAGGCAGCCGTTATTCCGGTGAGCGAGATTTGGAAAACCCATTGGCTGCGGTGATGATGGGTCTTATTTATGTCAATCCAGAAGGGGTAGATGGTCATCCTGATCCACTAAAAACAGCGCACGATGTGCGAGTTACCTTTAAACGTATGGCGATGAATGACGAAGAAACGGTGGCTTTGACAGCAGGTGGGCATACGGTAGGTAAATGTCACGGCAATGGTGATGCGGCGAATTTAGGGCCCGATCCTGAAGCAGCAGACATTCATGAACAAGGTTTCGGGTGGCTAAATCACACAAGCAGAGGAATCGGCCGAGATACAGTATCAAGTGGAATTGAAGGGGCTTGGACGACCCATCCCACTCAGTGGGATAATGGTTATTTTTACCTGCTATTCAACTACGATTGGGAGTTAAAAAAGTCACCGGCCGGTGCTTGGCAATGGGAGCCGATCAATATTAAGGAAGAAGATAAACCGGTCGATGTTGAAGACCCTTCAAAACGATACAATCCGATTATGACCGATGCAGATATGGCAATGATTAAAGACCCAGAATATCGCAAAATCTCGGAACGGTTTTACAATGATCCAGACTATTTCTCAGAGGTTTTTGCGCGTGCTTGGTTTAAATTGACTCACCGTGATTTAGGGCCAAAAACACGTTATTTGGGGGCGGATGTGCCAGATGAAGATTTGATCTGGCAAGACCCAATTCCAGCTCCTGAATATGTGCCGAATGAGGCTGAGATTGCCGAGTTAAAATCGAAAATTTTGGATTCCGGTCTAAGTGTTGCGGAGTTAGTGGCGACCGCTTGGGATTCGGCGCGTACCTATCGTGATTCAGATAAACGTGGTGGTGCGAATGGTGCACGAATTCGTCTTGCACCTCAAAAGGATTGGGTGGCAAATGAGCCAAAACGTCTTGAAAAAGTCCTAAACGTACTTGAAAAGATTCAAAAAGAATTTAACCGGCCGGTATCTATGGCGGATTTAATTGTCTTAGCAGGTTCGGCTGCAATTGAAAAAGCGGCAGAGGATGCTGGGGTTTCGATGGAAGTGCCGTTTGCACCGGGGCGCGGTGATGCGACGCAGGAAATGACCGATATTGAATCTTTTGAAGTGCTGGAGCCTTTGCACGATGGTTTTCGTAATTTCTTGAAAGGGGATTATGTGGTGCAACCTGAAGAGATGTTGCTGGATCGTGCACAATTGATGGGGTTAACCGCACCGGAAATGACAGTATTGATCGGTGGTATGCGTGCCTTGGGCGCAAATTATAATGGTTCCAAAGACGGTGTATTTACTGACCAAGAAGGGGTTTTAACCAATGACTTCTTTGTCAATCTGACGTCGATGGAATATAGTTGGGAGCCAACGGGTAAAAACAGCTATGACATTGTTGAACGAATGACCGGCAACAAGAAATACACCGCAAGTCGCGTCGATTTAGTGTTTGGATCAAATTCGGTTTTACGTTCTTATGCGGAAGTCTATGCACAAGATGACAACCAAGAGAAGTTTGTTAAAGATTTTGTCGCCGCTTGGGTCAAAGTGATGAATGCTGATCGGTTTGATTTGGCTTAATTTAACTTAGTTTATTGGGTTTTATGACGTTCAAAATTGATATGAAAAACGGTGCTTTGAGCGCCGTTTTTTGATTTTATTCACTCTAAAAATCACTATATTTGTTGCTTTTTAGAGTGCAAATGCCAAAGTGAAATCGGGTTTGAGGTTCTATAATAGTGTGTTTTGATTCTAAGTGAATGTTTCCTCTTGAACCCAAATAGGCACCCTGCTCAATATTATCGATTGGCTTATTTTTTACTGGCACTGGCTGCTTTATTCTGGGCTGGTAATTTTGTGCTGGCACGCGCGATGCACGCCAATATTCCGCCGATTGGTCTAGCGTTTTGGCGCTGGTTCGCAGTGGCGGTGTTTATTGTGCCTTGGGCGTGGCAAGATTTAAAAAAACAGTGGCCGATTATGAAAGCGCATGCTGGTTTTATGTTGGCGTTGGGAATTTTGAGTGTCGGTGCGTTCAATACGCTGGTTTACATCGGTTTACAAACGACTTCGGCAGTGAATGCGTTGTTACTGTTGTCTTCCGTACCGGTGTTTATCTTGTTGATGTCTCCAGTAATTCTCGGTCACCGCTTGAATGCGTATCAAATAATGGGCATGGTGGTTTCCGGTTCCGGTGTTTTATTGGTTTTAACACAAGGCAAGCTACTAGCTCTAGCAGATTTTGGGCACGATGCAGGGCTGCTTTGGGTATTAACGGGCGTTATTAGCTGGGCGCTCTATTCCGTGTTGTTGCATAAATTGCCGAAAGGCATCGGCGGCAGCGGTTTCTTTGCGGTGACGGTATTGGTCGGGGTATTTGGGTTGTTACCGTTTTACGCTTGGGAAAGCGTTGTGCAGCAGCGACCGATAACGTTTATCACCGATTTTTGGCTGACGGTGGCTTACGTCGCTTTTTTCGCTTCTATTCTAGCGTATATGTTTTGGAACAAAGCGGTGGATATGATTGGCGCGGAACGCGCTGGCGGGTTTATTCATTTGATGCCGGCGTTCGGTTTGATGTTATCGGCGTTGTTGTTAGACGAAGCCATTACCGTTGCTGCTTTGTTGGGATTGGGGCTGATTTTTGCCGGTTTAGTTTTGGCGGCGGGTAAATCGATATGGCGCAAATCGGCTTAGATCGAAATAGAAGAAACGTAAAGCCGAAATATTAATAGATTATTTTCCAATCATATTTTTTGATTTTGGCATCGGTAGTCTGCCGATTGCCGAAAAAACTCAGAAACTTTTGTCCAAAGAAAACTGGCTGTCTACTCAAGCCGAAAACGGTTCTACGATGCTTTACAGCAATAGAAAATTTTTTATGAGAAAAAACGCGCATAATAAATCTATTTAAGTGAGTTAAAAGCACTATATTTAGTGGTTTTTACAATGTTTTTTGCTAAAGTAATCTATTTCGAATCCCGTTTTTTAAGGAATTGTTTTGAACTTACATCTTATACCGATTGAGACTCAAACGCAGATTGAACAGCTCGCTCGGCTTGCTAAATCCATTTGGGAACAACATTTCACGCCAATCATCGGTGACGAGCAGGTGGACTATATGTTGACCCATTTTCAGAGTGCTGAGGCGATTCGGCAACAAATTCGTGACGGCGCTCTATATTTTGTCGCACACACCGAACAAGGTCAGCAAAGCTATATGGCAGTGATTCCGTCGGTGGAAAAAGGCAAAGCCATGTTAAGCAAGTTGTATGTGGAGCATTCGGCTCGTGGAACGGGTATTGGCAAAGCGTTGCTGACGCATGCTGAAAAAGTTACGCGTGATTTGCGATTGAATGCTTTGTGGCTGACGGTCAATCGTTTTAACGACGATACGATTGCCTGGTATAAACGCCAAGGGTTTTCTGTAGTGGATGAGCAGAAAAAAGATATCGGTAATGGCTTTTTTATGGACGATTTGATTATGGAAAAAACGGTTTAGCCAAGGAGGATAAGGTGGCGTTTTCGGAAGCGGAAAAAGAAACTCTATTGGCTTTGAAAGGAGTCGGTCCAACCGTAGTTAAGCGGATTGAAGAAATTGGTATTGACTCATTTGAGGTGCTGGCCACTTATCAGGGGGAAGAGATTGTAGAAACAGTCGCATCCATGTTGCGGACTACTTGCTGGAAGAACAGCCCACAGGGTTTAGAAGCTATTAATGCTGCGATTGATTGCGCTAAACAGCATAAAGATGCGTAGCGATTGCAACTTCTCAAATTCAAAGCTTGAAACGTAAACGGCTAGATTAAAAGCTTAAGTAGGAATGTGTCGTTTGACAAAGGTGTATCGATTAGCTTTCATGACAGTAAATGAGTTTTTACAGGACAAAAAAAGCCCGCAAAATACGGGCTTAAAAGTGGTTTTAACACAGAGTTAACTATTATTCTGCTTTTGTACCGTAGAAGTTCCCTTCAGTATCTGTAAAGTTTTGCGTAGAGTATTCAGAGTAAGGCAGTTTACTCACTGTACCTTGTTCCTTGGCATAGTCAGAGAAGCTTTGCGCATAGTCTAAGAAAGTGTCGATGTATTTGTCGCCAGTAATCTCAGCAAAGGTTGCGTAGCCATCTTTACCGCCAGCAATATAGTCATTTGTTAAAACGATATAAGTGGCTGATTCATTAAAGGTTACCCAAGTATCTGAGCCACGTGCTTTATATTCTAGATTGGATAAACGATTTCCAACCGTTTGAGTCAAATCCATATCCCAGCGAAGACCTGCGGCATAAGGATAAGCACCGGTAGAAGGTTCTACTGTTTTAACCGCATTTTCAGTGGCTTCTTCAAGCACTTGCTTGATTTGAGCACCTGTCATTTCCAATTCAACCAATGTATTAGAAAATGGCAACAGGGTGTAGGCCGTATCGGTTGTAATATCACCGGCCGGTACATCGACGCGCACACCACCGGCATTTTGAATGGCAATATCCGATCTTGGATCCATTTCATAGAACGCTTGTGCAACGAGTTGTTGAATATCTCCACCGTGTGGCTTTGTGTCATCTGCGGTACAAATATTTGAACGACCTTGGCCAGGAATTCGTTCCAAACACAAGTCACCAGACGCTTCTGCAATTTTTTCAAGCTTTAATACTTCTACGTCAGCTGCATAAACATTTAATGTGGTTTGAGCTTCAGAGTTGGCCGTCGTAACACGAAGATTGGTTTCATTTGCTAGCAATGCATTGACTTCAGAACTTTCAGACTCTACCAATAGGTGTGGTGTTCCTGAACAGTTTTCGACTTGACCATCCGCATTAAAAGATACATTTAATTCACCGACGACTTGTGCATATTGCCAAGCTTGAACCACACAAACAGTATTGCCTGATTTATCAGTGACTTTGGTTGGGTAATCGCCTTGTGAATTTAAACCATACTGATCAAAATCACCTAGCAAACTGTGAGAATCCCCACCCACAATCACATCCACTCCATCAAGGTTGGAAGCCAGTGTTAAATCATTTGCGTATTGATAATGGGTTAATAGGATGATTTTGTTAATGCCATCGGCTTCTAATTCATCAATGTATTTTTGTGCCGTTTCCAACTCATCCAAAAACTGGGTCGAATCGAGAGGGCTAGAAGAGTTTTGAGTTTTAGATTTAATATCAATCCCAATAATTCCGACCTTTTCATCATTAAATTCTTTAATCGTATAAGGAGAAAGCATATTTTTTCCACCGGCCGGGTAAAGAGGGGTGCCTTCGGTAGGAACAACGTTGGCAGCC
The DNA here is from genome assembly GCF_004293625.1 of Thiomicrorhabdus indica. NCBI lineage: Bacteria > Pseudomonadati > Pseudomonadota > Gammaproteobacteria > Thiotrichales > Piscirickettsiaceae > Thiomicrorhabdus > Thiomicrorhabdus indica. The sequence goes on from NZ_CP033040.1 coordinate 93,962, forward strand.
AACACTGGTGTCGTCGGACATTTTGCATTTTCAGCAGGGTTTAGGAAGTCTAGGAAAGTTTTCAGACCTGAATCCGAGCTATCAAATTCATGGTTTCCAAGCGCAAAGGCATCAAAACAGACTTCGTTCATCATTGCGGCATCGGCTTCACCTTGGAAAAGCGTGTAGTAAAGCGTTCCAGTCATGGCATCACCGGCATGCAGTTTTAAAACATTGCCAGAAGCGGTTTGCCCTTCAAGTGTTTTGAAAGCTTCAACCACACGTGGGAAACCACCGCTTGCCACTTCGTATTCATCTGCTCCAAGAGTGATATCCATAGAATCTTCTTCGAGATGAGAGTGATGGTCATTGATATGCAAAATGGTCATTTCAAGAGCTTGAGGTTCTGAATCAGAATCGCTGTTACAAGCCGTTAAGGCAAACGACGCTGTCACAATAGATGCACCAATAAATGCGGTTTTTAGGGCGTGATTAAGTTTAGATAATTTCATAGTTTCCTCAGAAAAAAAGATATAAATGTCTATGAAATTAGACTCGATTTTTTTGATGACTTTGTGACAGAAAAATCACAAATTTATGAACGATTTAAAAAATAAAAAGCCCGCAGAGTGCGGGCTAAAAAGTAAAGGTGTGTTTAAAGTTTAATCAACTTCAATTTCATTGATTTGATAGAAAGTGGTGGTACCACTGACTTCACTGGCAACAATCAATAATGGTTGTCCATTTGGGCTATTTTCAGCAGAAACAAATTTCATCCCTTCAGGTCCAAGATCACCTGCACCACCGGCTTCAAGTACATCATTGGTGACATCTGTCAGACGGTTCGAATTGTATTCAATAAATGTTGCTTCAGAAGGCGTGGTGATGTCATAGACCATAATGCCACCCATACGCTCTAAACCGATAAACGCATAAGTTTTATCGCCGATTTGAGCGATTTCTAAGGCTTCTGGTTCTGGGCCTTTGTTATCTGAACGATCTTCAGCAGCATTCTCAGCATTGTCATTATTGAAATCGGTTCCGTACTTCTCAGCGGTAATTTGCTCGAATGTATCACCGGAATCAAAAACCTGTTCACCCGTTTCAGCATTGAAAATAGAGAAAGAACGACCACCAAAACTTAGAATTTTATCGATGGTTCCGTCACCGTCTAAATCACCATGTTTTAATGTTAGGCTGTGGGAAAATTTCAAACGATTAACCGTGTCACTTAAATCACCGCCATCAAAGCGAGATAAGTTCAATTTTGCAGTGGTTGAAGCAGGTTCATAAACATCAGAATCCAGCGCGTCTTTTAAAGTGATTTCATCGATACATTGTTCGCCAGCATCTTCTTCCTTATTAAAGTAAAAGCCAGCCGCCTCACAACTTACCTGATCTAATGCTAGTAACCAGTCATCACGGCTATCGCCTTCATTGGCGGTTAGAACATAGTTCACACCATCTACTTGGTAAGTTGCGATGGAATCCGGCATTAACATTCCCAGTGCGTTTTCGGTTTTGATATTAACCATATCGTCTTTGTTATTACCATCCAGGCCATTGCCATCAATAGAGTGGTCTTTTAAACCTAAAGCAAAGATTTTATTAATGGTTTTGGTTGTCAAATCAACGTCTACAATCGCATTGTTTTCTTGTAAGGCGACAAACGCACGGGTACTGTCTTCAGAAATAGCGACATATTCAGGCTCTAAATCTTGGGCAGGTGTGGCATTGTAACCATTCAATAAAACACCTTCTGGCAACGAAATTCCTGCAAAGCCGAGAGAGGTGACATTCGTTGATAAAGTACTGCCGTCCCAATTAATATCAATAATGCTGATACTACCTTCTGGGTCAATTGCGTAGGTATCTTCAGAAGGTTCACCCTCATTGGCAACGACTAATAATTCGCCATTTGGTGAGAAGGTCAACATATCCGGTAAAGCGCCTACTTCTAAGGCTGAAACAAAGCTCAAATCACTGACTTTGTAGAACATTACCCAACCATTATCGGTTTTAGTTTCTGCCTCGACTGCAACCGCCATCAAGCCATTTTTAACAGCTACTGAGTTTGCAGTGCCGACTAAATCGGTTGACCCAACAATTCCGTTATCTTGAAGTGTTTGCGCTAAGTTAATCGATAAGTTTTTAGTTGGGTTTGAAACATCTGATGAATTCAATACATCAATCTGTCCTGAGTTCGCGTTTACAACAAAGGTTTGTTTTGTATCAGCATCAAACGCTACGATTTCTGCTGCGGATTCATCAAACACACCTGAAGCGTATGTGCCCATTTGTTGCATTGAAATAGTGGTTTCTACAGCAGGTTCTGTAGTTGTCTCGTTGTCATCATTGTTACAACCTGATGAAAGAATTAGGCCTGAAAAAAGTGAAGCCCATAAAAGGTTTTTTTGAAAAGACATGGTTCAACTCCTATAAATTAGCGAGGGAAGTAAACCAAAAAATAATTAAGCGTTTGTGAACCTAAAATGTTCTTTAGATGACATTAAATTTAATACCGGCCGGTAGAAACTTTTGTTGTATGAACTTGATTTGCCTTTTCTTTTTCTTATTTATTTCTGTGATTTAACCCTAATTTTATTCAGGCAGGATTTGAGAGTGCTATTATCAATTTTCGTTCAATATTGGTTTTTTCTGGTATCGGTTATGGGTTGTTTTAGGGAAAACTGGGAAAAAATGTTTAAAAGTTCGCTAAGAATTTTGATTCTCAGTTTGCTGGCTTTTAACAATACCGCTTTAGCTTCTGATAATTTGCAGAGCCTCCCTGTAGATTGGTCAAAAATTGACTTGCCTGCTCTGTTAATTGAACCGGATTCTGGAGTCATTTTGGATGCTAATAGTGCAGCAAAGCGTTTCTATGGTTATCCAGAATTAACCAGTAAAACCATTCAAGAAATCAATACCTTTACATCCAAGCAAGTTGCCGAGGAGCGCCAAAAAGCATTAGAGGAAGGTCGAAATTATTTTATTTTTCGTCATAAACTTGCCAGTGGTGAAATAAAAAAAGTGGAGGTTTTTGTCTCCTCGATTCGTTATCAAGGTCGCAAACGTTTACTGTCACTGATTGTTCCTATTGATAAATTAGAATTGTCTGAAGGGGCTTCCCAACACTATCAAACCATACTTGAAAAAAGCTTAGATGAACAAGCCCAAGCCATCTATCAAAACCGACAGATAAAGTTTTGGTTAATGGGAGTGGCTTTGTCAATTTTGGCTTTTTTGACACTTTATCTTTATCGAACCCTCCTAAAAACCAAACATTTACAAAAACATTTAGTTCAAACTCAATCGCAGCTTAAAGCAACTTTAAATGCATTACCGGATTTGTTATTTGAATTGGATGAACAAGGTGTTTTTCTTGATTTTCATGCCTCAAATCGTGATCAACTTTATTTACCTCCAAAAAGTTTTTTGGGAAAGCATATCAAAGAATGTCTGCCACCGAAAATTGCTGAATTGACTCAACAGAATATCGATTCAATGAGACAAACTGGGCAAATTAAGCATAAGCAATATCAAATAGAGATTAATGGAAATACAGAATATTTTGAACTATCGGCCTCGATAAAACAGAATCCAGCAGGAGAAAACACATTTATTTTTGTCTCAAGAAATAATACCGATCGAATTCGAGCTGAAGCCAAGCTGGCTCGCAATGAACAGAATTTACGTTTTATTTCTGAAAATATTTCCGAAGTGCTTTGGTTACGAGATTTTGAATCTGGAAAAATTGAGTATGTCAGTTCTGTTTATGAAACTCTATGGGGACAGAGTCGAGAAAGTTTGTATGAAGACAACAGCCGTTTTTTAGATTCCATTCATGAAGAAGATAGACAAGGGGTTATTGATTCTTATAAGAATTTGTCAATTAATAACAGCTTAGAAAACATCTATCGAATTCTCTCTTCAGACAACCAAGTTCATTGGATAAATGCCAGAATGAGGGTAATTGCTAACCCGACAACAGGCAAACTATTGGAAGTTGGTCGTGCAACCGATATTACTGATTTAAAACACAAAGAATCTGAATTAGAGTTGGCAGCCAGTGTATTTCAATCGGCTCGGGAAGCGATTGTAATTACACTGCCAGATAGTACGATTATCGAGGTTAACCACGCGTTTACTGAGATAACTGGTTATAGCCGAGAAGAAGCTTTAGGCCAAAAAACGAATTTTTTAAAATCGAATAAGCATTCAAAAGGGTTTTACAAGAACCTTTGGAAATCCTTATTACAAAATGGATATTGGACAGGGGAAATTTGGAATATTAAAAAAAGTGGCGATTATTATCCTCAATTAACCACGATTAGTACGGTGTTTGATGAAAATGATCCAAGCCAACCATTGCATTTTGTGGTGTTGTTTTCTGATATTTCTGAACAAAAACAGCATCAACAGCAGTTAGAAAATTTAGCGAATTTTGATGATTTGACAGGTTTGCCTAATCGACGTTTGTTGAGCGATCACCTTCACCGAGCAATTATTGGCTCAGAAAGATCGAACGATTTAATTGCCATTGCGTTCATCGATTTAGACGGATTTAAGGCTTTTAATGATCAATTTGGTCATGATCGGGGTGACGATTTGTTGATCCAAATTTCAGCAAAAATGTCCAATATTTTAAGAAAAACCGATACCTTATCGCGTATTGGTGGCGATGAGTTCGTCGTAATCTTTGAGGAAATTGCCGATAAATTGGAATTGATTCCATTATTGGAACGTTTATTAGCATCGATTCGCGAAATAAATATTGAATTTGTGCACAAAGTTCAGATTTCAGCCAGCATTGGTGTGACTTTATATCCTGATGATAAGGTGGATGCAGAGCAGTTAATTCGACATGCAGATCAGGCGATGTATCAAGCAAAACGCCAAGGAAAAGATCAGTATGCATTCTTTGATATTGAGAAAGAGTTAGCGATTCAAAGTAATCAAGATTGGTTGAATGCCATAAAATCAGCCTTGGGGAATAATGAATTTGTTTTGCACTATCAGCCCCAAGTTAATATGAAAACGGGTGCAATCCAAGGGGTTGAAGCATTAATTCGCTGGCAACACCCTCAAGAAGGTTTGCGATACCCGAATGACTTTTTGCCTATTTTGTCTGGGTGGCCAATCGAGATTGACATTGATTTTTGGGTGATTCGCCAAGTGCATATTCCGGCGGACTTGAACGGTGATTCCGGTTTTATTTGAACACCTGATTTCAACGCATCGTTGGCTGTGGCTTTTTTACCCTAAGTGTTCAAGTGGCGTCAATCTTTGATTGCATTTTTCGCATCGATTCGCCCTTGAGTTTGATGCGATGCGCGTTGTGCATCAGTCGATCTAAAATCGCATCAGCAAGCGTGTTGTCACCAATCGATTGATACCACTCCTCTGTCGGTAACTGGCTAATTAGAATCGTGGAACTGACGCCATGGCGGTCATCCATGATTTCCATCAGGTCATTGCGTTGCGAGGCTTTGAGTGGTTCTAATCCCCAATCATCGAGAATGAGTAACGGTAATTTGGCAAGACGTTTAAGTGCGGTTTGATAAGTCCCATCCGCTTTGGATTGAGTGAGTTCTAACAGTAAGCGACTGATGCGGTAATACTTGACGCCATAGCCTTGCAGACAAGCCGTGTGACCCAGTGCACACGCAAGATAAGTTTTTCCTGAACCACAAGGGCCGGTGAGCAGCACATTCTGATGACGTTTGAGCCACTCGCCTTGAAGTAGGTCACGCATTACACTGGCGGTGAGCCCTCTTGGGTGTTGGTAGTCAATGCCTTGAGCGGTGGCCAGCAGTTTGAACTTGGCTTGAGCGATCAGTCGTTGCTGTTTGCGATGGTCTCGGTCCTGTTGCTCACTTTGCATCAGATGCAAGAGTCGCTCACTAAAACTCAAGTCATCATAATGGCTCGGTTGATCCAGTTGATGTTGCAGAGCTTGACGTAGGCCATACAGTTTTAAGGCATCGATTTGGTTGAATAAGGTTTGCATAAAGGGTCTCCGAATTAGTGGAAGCTGTGCGGGCCACGGATGTTTTCATGGGACTGGGGCAGTGTCGTCGAGGTGTTTGCCTTGTTCGTCTCAATGGGTAGCTGATCTAGATTGCTGACCAGGATATTTTTGAGTTGTTGTAATCGGTACAGCTTGTAGTGATTGGCGCGCTGACAGGCCCGATTTAATCGCTCAGCGGGATACTGACGAGTGAGGCCCAATGCGCCTAAGCAGACGCGATAAGCCTGTTCTGGATGGTCTTTAGTCATGAGCTGCGTACTCACCCAAGTCAACACCTCAGGACCGATGGCTTTGGCTTGGTTTTTTAAGCTTCCGGGAGAGACTTTGTGCTGAGCCAAGTGTGCTTTGGGCATGTGCTGAGAATCGGTGGTAAAGCCATAGGTATAACCTCTAAGGTGTGTGGCCACACAGCGATTATGGAAGAACAGTTGAATCTGTTTGCTCGTAGCATGTAGTTCAATGGTTTCGCCCACCAATTCATGCGGTACCGAGTAGAGCCGCTGGTCGAACTCAACGTGATAATCAATATTCACCTTAACGCGTTTAATGTGGGTGTATTCATAAGCGTTGCTTGGAAGAGGCAACAATGCCGGCCGGTCAATGTTTTCGAACCATTCAAGACGATTGCCTTCAAGGCGTTTAAAGGGTTTTGTATTCACCTCTGTTAACAAGGCTTGAATGCACTGGTTGAGCTCACCCAGAGAGAAAAACGTCTGGTGACGCAGACGCGCTAAAATCCAGCGCTCAATGATCTGCACACCCACCTCTACCTTGGCTTTATCTTTCGGTTTACGAGGACGAGTGGGCAGAATCACCGTGCCATAGTGCTGGGCAAGCTGTTGGTAACTGGGATTGACCTCTGGGTCGTATTTACAGGCTTTGGAGACGCCGCTTTTGAGATTATCGGGCACAATCGTTTGCGGTACACCGCCTAAAAACCCAAAGGTTCGAACATGACTCTCTAGCCAGTCTTGAAGCCCTTGTGACCAGGTGGCTTCAGCATAGTAATAGTTACTGGCACCCATCGCCGCCACAAAGATTTGAGCGTGTCGCACTTCCCCGGTTAAGCCATCGACAATCGGCATGGTTTTACCAGCATAGTCGACGAATAAGACCTCTCCGGCTTTATGGTGCTGGCGCATGGAGCGTTGTTGTTTTTTAAGCCAGTTGAGATAACGGTCGCAATACTGAGAGTAGCTATAACAACGGTTAGGGTATTGTTGACAGTACTCCTCCCAGAGCAGTTGCTTGGTGACGCCCTTATGGGTGAGTTGCTTTTTCACCTCAGCCCACTTAGGCACTTGGAAACGGGTAGAGGCTCGCGTATCGGCAGTGGGATAAAACTGCTGTGCGAGTTGGGCATCATCGAATGAATCAAGTGGCCAAGACAAATCGAGTTCTTTGGCACGTTTTAAAAGCGATTGCACCGAACCGACACTGATTTTCGTGCTGCGGTGAATCTGACGAATGCTTAAACCTGCGTAAAAATGCAGGCGTAAAACTTCACGAATGTTACGCATTGTAATCCTTTTCAAAACCGAACCTCTTCTTGCCAACGAAAAAGAGGGATTCGATACGAAATAGTGAAATAAATCAATGCGTTGAAAGGATTCTGGAAACACTTGAACACCGATTCCGGGGATTTGAACAGTGATTCCGGAAAATCGGCCAAAACTGTACTAAATAAAACCGGAATGAGTGTTCAAGTAAAACCAGAATAGGTGTTCAAATGTTTCCGGAATGGGTGTTCAAGTCAGGCCGGAATATGCACCAAGCGTTAATTCAACTCAATAATTGGCAAGGAACAGATATACAGGACTTTACCATTAGCATTAATGTGAGTGGTCAACTGTTGTTAACGGAGTCATTTATAGAAGATTTGCTGGCGATTCTTAAGGATTACCCAGAACACCTGTATCAACATTTAGAAATTGAGGTTTTGGAAAGTCAGGCGCTTGCTGATTTAAAACAAGTGTCTCAGGTGATTAACTCATGTCAGGAAATGGGAATCAAATTCGCCTTGGATGATTTTGGGACGGGTTATTCGTCTTTGACGTATTTACGTTATTTGCCTGCGAATTTAGTCAAAATTGATCAGTCATTTGTTCGTGACATGTTAACCGATAACGAAGATCGAGCGATTGTTGACGGCATTATTGGTTTGGCTGCAGCCTTTAACCGTAAAGTGATTGCAGAAGGGGTAGAAACTCGAGAAATTGGACAATATCTAATCGAAAATGGCTGTGAACTCGGTCAAGGATATGGCATTGCAAAACCAATGCCGATTAACCAAGTGGACGACTGGGTTGAGAGTTGGAAGTCATCCACTTGGTAATTTTTTTAGAAAATTTAAGTTATAAAATTACTCAAAAAATTATTTAAAAAAATGGGTAAGTAAATTCTATGATTGTTTCAGGTTTTAAATAAGCCAGCGACAAATGCCTTTTTCCCCCTTCGAAGTGAGTTTTAGTCCAGCTTAGCGAAAGACTCTGCGAGCGATGAGACTGTTTGAGCAAACTTTGTTTGCGAGTTTCGAAATCGCCAGAGGATAAGCGTTAGCTGGACTTAACGAGCGGAGTGGGGCTGTTTTCTTTGGTTCATTTCTTTTGCCAGGGCAAAGAAATGAACGGAAAAAATATTGGGCAAAAATCTGATTATTATTGATTTTTAGGGTGAGACCAAAATCACATAACAATCACAAAATTTACATAGCCAAAAAAATATCTAGTCATTCGTTTTTTGAATTTCCAGCAATTTCATTTTGGAATCTGAGCGGAATCGAACTTGATCACCACGTTTTAAACCTTCAAGCATGGTTGGGTCATCAGTGCTAAAAGACATAGTCATTGGTGGCATATCCAATTCATCGAGTTTACCGTGTTTTAAAGTGATTTTTCCATTATGAAGCTGAACGCGTTTGACTTCGGCTATTACAGTTTTTTGCATAGCTTTGTGTTCGCTCATCATGTGCATGTTATGACCGTTAGGGTGATCATTATTATGATTCATTGCCCAAATCGATGAACTGACACCAAAAGTTAGCGCAATAACTAAAATTGCACGAATGGTATTGAAGGTTTTTTCTGCTTGAGTTTTCATAAATTTCTCCTTAGTGATGGTTGTGATTTGAGGATTTTTTGACGTTAACTTCAATCGGCGTATCAATTGATTCTTTCGTTGGCATTGCACTCTGCCCTGCATCGTTTGAACGTCTGGGTTTTAAAGGTTCGCCTTGGTACTCATAGGCTTGCGTTCCAGCAGGTTGTTGGAACCAACCAGGATCAGAATAGTCACCGGGTTTTTGATCTTCTCGTACTTTGAAAACGCTGAACATACCACCCATTTCTACAGAGCCGTAAGGTCCGTCACCCGTCATCATCGGTAAGGTGTTTTCTGGCAATGCCATCTGCATTTCAGACATATCTGCCATGCCACGTTCGCCCATCGCCATGTAATCTGGCACCAGAGAATGCAGTTTTTTCGTAACACCGCTATGGTCGACACCAATCATTGTTGGCACATCATGTCCCATTGCATTCATAGCGTGATGGCTTTTATGGCAGTGAAATGCCCAATCACCCACTTCATCGGCAATAAATTCAATCTGCCGCATTTGCCCAACGGCGATATCGGTCGTGACCTCTGGCCAGCGACTGCCTTTCGGCGTTGGGCCTCCATCTGTACCTGTGACTTCAAATTCATGTCCGTGGATATGAATTGGATGGTTGGTCATGGTTAGGTTTCCGATGCGAATACGCACTCGGTCGTCTTTGCGAACACACAGTGGTGAAATTCCGGGGAAAACCCGTGAGTTCCAAGTCCAAAGGTTAAAGTCAGTCATGGTCATAATATTGGGAGTATAAGCACCAGGTTCAATGTCATAGGCATTCAATAAAAAACAGAAGTCACGATCCACTTCGTTAATTAGAGGGTGTTTTTGTTTGGGGTGAGTGACCCAAAATCCCATCATTCCCATTGCCATTTGCGTCATTTCATCTGCGTGAGGGTGGTACATAAAAGTTCCCGGCCGGCGCGCCTCAAATTCATAGACAAATGTTTTACCGGCCGGTATCGCAGGTTGATTCAGTCCAGAAACACCATCCATTCCATTGGGTAAACGTTGACCGTGCCAATGGATACTGGTGTGTTCAGGAAGATGGTTCGTAACAAAAATACGTACTCGATCTCCTTCAACTACTTCAATAGTTGGCCCAGGTGATTGGCCGTTATAACCCCATAGATTAGCAATCATTCCGGGAGCCATCTCACGTTGAACAGGTTCTGCGACTAAATGGAACTCCTTCACACCGTTGTTCATGCGCCAAGGCAGAGTCCAACCGTTTAGAGTAACCACTGGATTATATGGTTGGCCAGTATCGGGATATAGAGGGTCCATAGTATCCGCGGAAGTTTGGATTACCGGTTCTGGTATACTTGCTAGTGCACTTTTGTGAACCAAACTACTGGCAACAGCACCGCCTGCAAGCCCAGCCATTTTTAAAAAATCTCGTCGACTATTCATAAATTTCTCCTAATTTGGTTAGTGCGCATCGCTTGCGTTATTGGCTGAATTTGAATTGATTTGAGTCAAACTCGAGGTAATCGGTTGACCAATGAGATTGGCATCCAGATTAGTTTTCGCCTTCCAAAAGTCGGCTTTTGCATCAATTGTGCTTTCAATTGCTGAGATCTGCTGTTTACTGTCGGATATTAATTGAAATACGCTAATAAACATTCCGTTGTATTGATAAGTGTTTTCCTCAGCTAAAATTTCTTGCATGGGTACCACTTCATTTTGATAGTGTTTGGCAATATCGTAAGCCGTGCGATAAGCAGAATAGCTTTCTCGCAAGTAGGATGATGCTTGGCGTTGAGAGGTCAAAAGTTGGGTTTGAGCTTGTAATAATTTTGCTTTAGCGGACTGCCGCTTGAGTTCTCCCCAATCAAAAATAGGGAGTTGAATTTCAATTTCAAAGCCATCAGAGTTTTCTTTATCGCCGGGTTCCCGATCCTCTTTGGATTCTTTGATTAAGCCAACTTCAATATCAGTAAAGCTGGTGACTTTTTCAATGCCATAAGTTGATAGCAAAGAGTCTAATTGGATTTGAGCCATTTGGATATCAAGGCGGTTTGCGCCCAGATTTTTAACGCTTTCCACTGATAAGGGCGAATCGGGTAAATCACTGAGCTGTGAAGGGAGTTTGAGCTGTTTGGCTTGCTTGGCTGTTAACCCGAGCAAACGGACTAATTGCTCTTTTTTACTCAGCCATTCGTGTTGTCTTTTGGCCAAAGTTACGGCTGCATCTGAATAGAAAAGCTGTTGACGTAAGCTTTGTATCCGAGTGAAATTACCTGCTGCTTGCATGCGTTTAGCAAGGGTAGCGGTCGCCTCCGCAGCCGTCATAACTTTTTTTGCATATTGCCATTTTTCTTGTGCAACCACTGCATCAATCCAAGCGTTTCGCAATTGGCTAATCTGTGTCACGACTTTCACTGCTAATTCAGCTTGGCGTTGTTTGAGTTGCCATTTAGCGGTTTCCTGTCTTGCTGGTAATGTTAGTAAATCTAGTAGTCCAAATGACAGCACTTGTCCGATTTCAATTTCATGAGCATTACTGACTCGTTCAAAACTGAAAGCAGGATTATGAATGCGTCCAATCTGCGCGGCCATTGATTGTCGAGACCAATTTTGAGCTAACAAACTCTGGAATTCTGGACTGTAATTCAAGAGCAAGCTGACTGCTTTTGCTTGATTCAGTGGCGATTTCAACAGTTCATCTGCAAAGTTTTGTTGAAAGTTAGGAGACTCTAAATTTTGATGAAATACTAATTCTCCTTGTGTAAATGGAGTGAGTTGTTGATTGGTTTGTTGCACCGATTTTGGCATATCAACGGTTGCACAGCCAGATAGGCTTAAAATCCCAAGGGTGATGACAGAAAAACGCCAATAGAGTGGAGAGGTTTTCATTGGAAACCTCCTTGCATCATTGAGTGTTCATGATGATGGTGCGAATGCCTATTGGATGAACTTTCTTGTGATGCTGGTTTTGAACTTTGCATGCCTTCTTGCATATAGACGCGCCAACCACCAATTTTCTCAACGGTTTGATTAGCTTGATGCCAGTCACCTAAAGGCGCATCCATAAAGGGTTTGTAGTTTGAGAATGCCGATTGATAATCGACCTGTTCTTGTGCCTGTACATTGGTGCACACACCAATAAGCAGGACACCGCTTAAATTTAAAAAACGCATAGTGCCTCCAAAAAAATTGGATTAAAAATTTTGAGATAGAATCAAAAATTTATGCGTTGAGCGGAGGTCGATAAATGGAAGTAAAATCGGTTGAACGGAAAGTTTCTACCAAAGTAGGTATGGCAGAAAAAGAGGGCGTTTGTTGCCAAACTAATATGGGAGTTTCCAAAAGCTCGACACTAATGAAATAAGTACATTTGCAATCGTTATGTTGGAATTTGGAATCGGTTTGTGTATCGCATTTAGTGTCCGTAATCATTGAATGACTGTTGTTTTGGGCATCTAGTTGCTTGGACTGCAATAGTGAGTGGTGGTAATGATTGGAAAGTTGATTGGTGGAAATTTGGTGGTTGCTTGAGTGGGTATTAAAATGCATCGTTTTTGCATCTAACGCTTCAAATGAAATTTGAGTAGCGGTGTTTGGCTTGAAGTGATGCAAACAACTTAAACCAGCGGCGAATCCCTGAGTGAACACGGCAGTCATCAGCCACAAAACCAATGTGGCTTTGAAAAAATGCAAATTGTTGGAAATTGCTTTTTTCATTGAAGTACCGTATGCCAAAATTAAATATGAAAGTTTTAATTTTCATTTTATGGGATTTACAAGGTTATTCAAGCATTGAATCTTGAATAAAGTTTTGACCGGCCGGTAAAGTTTGAATCTTTTTACGCAAAAAACTTTGTAAAGTTTTCGATGGCTTCACGTTCCGTGCGGTACTGGTTGACTGGATGATTTGTATCTTCATAGCCAATCGCCATACCACCCAAAATAAGCTTGTTTTCGTCATAATCCAATTGCTGGCGAATAATCTGAGGATATTCTCCCAAAGCGCCTTGCGGACAAGTTGCTAACCCAGCTTCTTCGGCAAGTAACATAATATTTTGTACAAACATTCCACAATCAAAATAAGAGCCGGTATTCAGCGACTGATCGATGAGAAATATCAACATCACTGGTGCGTCAAATGCGCGGTAGTTTGCTGCCCATTGCGCTTTTTGACGTTCTTTGTCTTGGCGTTCAATATTTAACGCACCGTAGAGTTGTTTTCCGGTTGTCACACGGCGTTGTTTATAGGGTGGATGCCATTCATCAGGATAATAGCCATAATCCATCTGTCCGCGGTTGCCTGCTTCAAATTCCGCCAAAAAAGCATTTTGCAATTGTTGTTTAGTTTCGCCTGTTACCACGGCAACTTGCCACGGCTGAGTATTAACACCCGAAGGCGCAAAGCGAGCAGTATCCAGAATTGTTTGAATGGTTGAAAGTTCTACCGGCCGGTCTAAAAAAGCGCGCGTAGAGTGGCGTTGACGAATTGCTTGAGTAACGGTGAGTGACATTAAATTTTTTCCATTTGATTCGGATGTATTGAATAGTCTGGTTTAAAGAATAACGACTTGGTTTTTACCTTGTTTTTTTGCTTGGTAAAGTGCTTTATCCGCTCTTTTAAACAGGCTTTCTGTGGAATCTGTTTCCACAAAAAGGGTTGCTCCAAAACTCAGTGTTATTTGGGGATCAAATGTGCAATTTTCAACTTTATCTCGAATGGATTCGCAAATTTCTTTGAGCTTTTCCTTGTTTGTATTTTCAAGAATGATCACAAATTCTTCGCCACCCACTCGGTAGAGAATACGTTTGTGTTCCAATAACTCAAAACTTAAATTAGTGATGTTTTTTAATACCTGATCGCCGGCAGCATGACCATATTCGTCATTGATAAGTTTAAAGTCATCAATATCGAAAATGACAAAGCCTAAAGGATGATGGTTATGCAACACGTTTTGAATTGAGTTTTTTAATTGGAAGTCAAATGAACGGCGGTTTCCGGCTCTTGTTAAAGGGTCTGTTTGACTTTGGTCATGCAATTCGACTAATTGGCTGATATCACTCATGACGACAACGGATTGCCCGCTTTTGGGATTAAGAGGCGTCGCTTTCACACTTAATGTTAGGACTTTATCAACCGGTTGAACTTTAGCTAAAAATACATTTTTAGGGTTTTCCAACAGTACTTCCAGCCAAGTTTTTGAACCCATATACTTGCTTAAATAGCCTTCTTCCTCAAGAAAATAATCACAGACACAGCTTTTATCTTCGGGGAGTTTAGGAAAATATTCAAACAGCTTTTGATTTCCCTCTGATAGCTTGTTGCCGTTGGTGACTAAAACTAAATCATTTTCAGCGTTTAGAATATTTTGATAATGATTCTTTTGCGCAAAGATGATGCTAAAACCAAGTCCTGCTAGAATCAATAATGTAAGGAAAATATCCAGTTGAATCAATCTTTTCCAGGTTTGTTCAGCTTCAAAAGATTGGCTGGCCGTGAGGTTTATGTCATCGACCGAAATAAAGCTGAAAAAGTAGCCATGAATCTGATTGTTGTTGGCAACTAAAGGGTAGGGAACCACCAGTAAATTATTCCATATGGTGTATTTGTTGTTTAACCACAATGAAATATCTTTAGGACTTATTTTTTCTAGAATTTCTGGATTTGGATTTAGGTTAGCGACATAGTGCGAACCAATTTTATGAGAACTAAATGGGTGTTGAATAATTTTTGACCGATCCTGAGTAGCAATGACTAGAGAGTCAATTTTTTCAGCCTCAAAACGTCTTTGAATGGAGTTGAAGTGAGTAATTAAGTCTAAAAACCCGACAATTTCCTGTTGTTTGTTAAAGATTGGCGTTACGGCTTTGAGTGATACATCGAAACGCCCAGAAGAAATACCTGTGATGGGAGCTTGGCTTTCAATAATCTGTTTGAACTCTGGCCGGATTTTATTTAAGCCATCACGAATAGATGTCCAGTTTCGATAGAGAGACTTACCGTTAATATCCACCACTTGAACCCAAACACTTTTGTAAGAAGAAAAGTTTTCAACTTTATTGATTACTGCTGAATTATGAAGAGCAGTAATATTCATGTCATTCTGTTCAAGAATGGTCGAAAGGATAATCGACATTGCGATGGTTGTTTTCTGCTTCTCTTTTATCGCTTGTTCGACTCTGGAATTTACCGATTCTGAGTATTCACTGTATCGATGTTCTTGGGCGACCGATTGGTAATACTGAACGCCAAAGTAAGTAATGACTTGCAGAACAGCAATAAGAAAAACAGCGAGTAAAACTTTGTAGCGATGCAAATAAAAGTAATCCAACAAAATCTTTTACTCCAACGAACAGTCCAGATGAGGAAGTATAACCTGTCAGCACAGCTTGCAAGATAGATAAACGTCATTCAACAATTAGTTGTATTTATGGGCAAAAGTCGATTTTTTATCTAACCTCTAAGCGAATCGCTTATGACTGTATCGGTAATGCATTTTTTGCAATCACTTTTCGCAGCACGAAACTGGTGTGTACACCGCTCACACCGGGAATTTTAGTGAGGTGTTTAAGTAGCAATTCTTGATAAGCATCGAGATCTTTGACGACGACTTTAAGCTGATAATCCGCACTTTGGCCAGTCAAAAGTAAACACTCGATGACATTCGGCAATTT
Organism: Thiomicrorhabdus indica; assembly: GCF_004293625.1. Taxonomy (NCBI): domain Bacteria; kingdom Pseudomonadati; phylum Pseudomonadota; class Gammaproteobacteria; order Thiotrichales; family Piscirickettsiaceae; genus Thiomicrorhabdus; species Thiomicrorhabdus indica. The sequence goes on from NZ_CP033040.1 coordinate 109,723, forward strand.
TTGGATTTCTCGTTCGAACTCTTCAAATCGTTCTTGGGTGTGTTTATCCATCGAAATATGAACGAGAGCCATTAAATCCAATCCGAGTTTTTTTGCATCCAGTTGTACGTGATAGCCTTGAATAATTCCAGATGTTTCGAGTGTTTTGAAACGGCGCAGACAGGCTGATGGCGACAAACCAATTTGATCGGCGATTTCCTGATTAGTAAGGCGACCATTTTGTTGCAGTGCGTTTAGGATTTGTTTGTCGTATTGGTCGAGTTTCATGGTGATTGTTTCGGGTTAGGTTCAATGCCATTAAGTTAAGAAAAATCGTCATTGCGAGGAGCGTCAGCGACGCGGCAATCTAAAAACTTTTCAGCTTGAAAAACCTAGATTGCTTCACTTCGTTCGCAATGACCTATCCTTAACTAAATTAAATTAAAATTTTATAAAAATTAATTTTATTAGAATTAAATTCTAATTTATTTGTTTTTATTAAAATATTTGCAATAAAAAACGGAGTTGTCAGCAGTAAAATATTCTCTAGTTTAGAAATTTACTGGAAATTATTCTCATGACAATGAATTCATCGAAATACCGTCGTAACCCTACGCCTAATTTGACTGATCGCCAGTGGCCAAATAATGAGCTAGAAAAAGCACCAATTTGGGTAAGTGTCGATTTACGAGATGGTAACCAAGCGCTTGCCAACCCGATGAATGTCGAGCAGAAACTAAAACTTTGGCATGAGTTGGTGGCTATCGGTTTTAAAACCATTGAAATTGGTTTTCCGTCGGCATCTCAACCAGAATTTGAGTTTACCCGCCGGTTAATTGAAGAAAACCGTATTCCAGAAGACGTGACGGTTCAGGTGTTGGTGCAAGCGCGAGAGCATTTGATTGAGCGTACTTATGAAGCGCTAAAAGGCGTCAAAAAAGCGGTGATTCATGTCTATAACACTACTTCCATTGTGCAGCGTGAAAATGTTTTTGAAAAATCGAAAGATGAAATCAAAGCCATGGCGGTGCAGGGCGCGAAATGGGTTCAAGAATACGCTGAAAAAGCCAAACAAGACGGTTCTAATTCAGAATGGATTTTCCAATATTCGCCGGAAAGCTTCTCACAAACTGAAACTGATTATGCAGTGGAGGTTTGTCAGGCTGTGATGGAAGTTTGGCAACCAACGCCAGATAACATGTGCATTTTAAACTTACCTGCAACGGTGGAAAGCAACTCGCCGAATCGCTTTGCCGACCAAATTGAATACTTTATTCGTAATTTGCCAAATCGAGAATCGGCGATTATTTCGATTCATACCCACAATGACCGCGGTTGCGCAGTCGCAGCGGCAGAATTGTCGCTACTAGCTGGCGCAGATCGTATTGAGGGAACACTTTTAGGAAATGGTGAGCGTACCGGAAATATGGACATTGTTACTTTGGCAATGAACTTGTATTCCGAAGGCATTGATCCAGAGTTAGACTTTACCAACCCAGAAAAATGGATGGATGTGGTTGAGGAAGTTACCAAAATCCAAACACATCCGCGTCATCCTTGGGTGGGCGATGTGGTGTACACCGCTTATTCCGGTTCGCACCAAGATGCAATTCGTAAATGTTTATTAAAACAAGAAGATAATAAGCCATGGAATGTGGCCTATTTGCCAATTGATCCCAAAGACATTGGACGTGATTACGAAGCGATTATCCGTGTTAATTCGCAATCCGGTAAAGCAGGTTCCGCGTTTATTTTGGAACAAGAATATGGCTTAAATATGCCGAAATGGGTGCAGATGGATTTTGCTGGAACGGCGCAGAAACTTGCCGAAGAAAAAGGTGGCGTTGTCAGCCATGTTGACCTATTTGCCGCTTTCAAAACCTATTACAAGTTTGGACAATTCAACGAGCGCATCCAATCTTACCAAGTTAATCGTGACGGCGACAAAGAAACCATTAGTCTTGAATTTGATGGGGAAACTTGGTTGGGTAAAGGTACTGGCACATTGAGCGCCTTGTGTGATGCTTATCAGCAAAAAACTGGCAAAACCATTGATGTCATCGATTACTCGGAGCACGCTATCCATCTTCAAAATTTGTCCGATGGTAAGGACGCCTATGCGGTAGCTTATGTTTATCTACAAACTGAAAATGGTAAAAAAGTTGGTGTTGCCACTGCGAAAGACACCGTCTCAGCAATGATCCAAGCTACACTAAAAGGCCTACAAAGCGCCTAAACAATCAAGTTGTTAAAACTTCAGAAAGCGGCACTTTCCTAGTGGAACTGTCGCTTTTTTATTTTTTCGTTTCGAAAAAATTTAGTACCATGCAATATCGTTTAAAAGTGAATCACTGTTTTTCATTGTTTTCTTAGCTAGTTTTTATGCTGCCTAAACAGGGTTGTTTAGTTTCTAAGTCTATTGAAAAATAGAATGATTAGAAGTAATGCACATCCTGAAAAATGATATAAAACGGCAACTTAAAGCATGTTTGAATGACGGAATATATTAGATTTAGGACGTCTAATAATAGTTAAGTGTACGAGAGAGTATGGATTTATATACCGCTGAGGAAATAGCAGAAAAGCAACTTTTGACTGCTTTGGAGTTATACCAAAAAGGAGACTTTCTTTGCACAATTACTTTGGCTGGTGCTGCTGAAGAAATACTTGGAAAGAGGTTGCGCAAGTTAAATATCGAACCTTCTTTTGAGAGAATAAAGAATTCAATAATGGAAGTGGCGAGAAAGTTTGGTGAAAAGGATCCAAGTGCGGATAAGGTTTTAGGTGATTTGCTAAATTTAACCCGCAATGAGTTAAAGCACTATTCAGGAGATGAGGTGTTGGAATTTGACTTGGCTGAAGATTCTTACGAGATGCTCGAGCGAGCAATTACAAACTATATACTACTTACTGGCACTGTTCATGAAGCAATGTTTGGGTTCTGGACTTCAATCAATGACACTTAACAAAGTGGTCAAGTTCACTCCGGCCCTTCAGGCCTGCGCGGGACACCCTATGCGCTGCTCCAGGTGCCCCTTACCACGGCGTTAGCCATACAGGAATACTGGGAGATATAGTGCTAGAAAGAATTAAGGATAATCTGTTCTCAAATGTATTTACTGCTGTCGTAAGTATATTGTTTACATGTGGTGTTTTTTATATCTACTCACAGCCATCTTCGTCTGAAGAAATTAAGTCAGAGTTGTTTAAAATAACTGAGGAGTATATAGGGAAAAATTATTCGAAAAAATTTAATGGCTTAAATTTAAATAAATACATATCTCAAGAAATAGATTTAAGCTCGAACAACGTGGTTTTCTTCTTTGGTACTATGACTGATGATAATGACAATTTATTTCGATGGATCGGTGTATATGAGAGGCAAGATGCTAACTTAATTGACGAGCTGTTAGGTAAAGATGGTTTTTTTGAAGTTAAGTCATTTGCAATGTTCGAAGTTCCATATACTGATGTGATGGTATTTGACAATATAGAATCGATCGATATTGATAAAGATGGACAAAAAGAGGTTCACATAAGATTTAAGTCAGTCTGGGCGGATAGCCGAGGAATTGCACCGTTAATTTTAAAGAAAAATGATCAAGGCAAATGGGCTTATATAGGTTTGCCGTCAGTTGACCTTGCGATTGAGATGAAAACCGAACATAGTTTATCTCCTACAGCACGCCCATATACTCATTTCGGTGCAAGAAACTCTGATGAAGAAGTTATAGGAAAATCAGTGGATGAACTGACAGCAATGGGTGTTTACGGACATGATTGGGTGTTAGAGTTTCCTGATAAGAAGCAAACTTTTTCTTCTCTGCGTAATGGTGGTGGTTATTTTTTTAACAATCATCCAATTAAGGGTTACTTCCAAATACTATGGGTTTCTTTCATCAAAGATGGTAGAGCAACACTTGATAGACATTACACTGTCGTTAGAGTCTTTAAGAGTGATAGCGATCAATTGGTTATCGATGATCTTTGGAACTGGGGGAGACCAGTATTCTCAGGTGTACCATTAGACCCAACTGATTTGAGTGTCAATTCACTTTATGAGTCGGGTGTTTTGTCCCATGTTGGTGGTGATAAAGGTGAACTTTACTTTGGTTTTACAGAGTTCGAAAAAGTGGGTATTCTTGATGGCTTTGGTCAATTAAACGGCACGGCTCTCAATAAACTTAAGTAGTATGGTTAACAAGGTGTTCAAGATCGTTCGCGTTGCTTACTGGGACCTTCGCAGAATAAAGGTGTCAGAGTAAAATTAAATTGTTAATGTATCTAGATTGTTCAATTTAAGAGATTAGGTTTATGCAGCGATTAGAGAGAATTACACCTGTAGGCATTCCAATTCATGTGATTCAACGAGGTAATAATCGTCAGGTTATTTTTGCGGATGAATCGGATTTTAAAGTGTTTACGAAGGTCAATTTAGCTGAGTGGTTCGTTTGTTAGCCACTTAGCTTTGCGTTACACGTCTATAGGAATCACCATTGAGCGATAACTGGACAGAAGAAGAACTAAAAGCAGCAGTAGAAGCATATGTTCAGATGCATTCTGATGAAGCGAATGGGGTGCCATTTGTTAAAAAGAAAATCTACTCTGAACTAGCTGATCGTTTTGGCCGTACTGAGAAATCATTCGAGTATCGAATGCAGAATATCTCCTATGTCTACTCGCTTATGGGTCGCACATGGGTTTCTGGTCTAAAACCGGCTAAAAATGTTGGGGTAAACAACGCAGCAGTAATTGAAAGACTAATATCCGAAGTTGAGGGGCAAAGCCTGCCCACTATCGCCGAGTTTGAAACTCAAGTTATCTCTTATAAATCAAAGGTAAATTTTTCCAAGCCAAGCGGCATCAAAGAGCCAGAAAAAACTTATACACAAGTAACTAGTTTCAATAGAGATCCAAAAGTAAAAGCATGGGTTCTTAAAGAGGCATCTGGTAAGTGTGAGTGTTGTGGTTCTGATGCACCATTTACAACAGCAGAAGGTGAGCCTTTCCTAGAAGTCCATCATCTTCGTCGGTTAGCTGACGGCGGCTCGGATACTGTTACAAATGCCGTGGCTTTGTGTCCAAACTGCCACAGAGAAATGCACTACGGAATCAATAAGTCTGCTTTGGTTGGTTCAATGTACAGCAAGTTATCGAGGCTTGTGCATGAGTAGACGTGTAACAAGTCAATCAACTTCGCGCCTACGGCGCCGGTTATTGAGGCATTATGTTCTCGGAGAATCATGGCGTACGACATCCATATAGGAAAATCCAAGAAGTCTCATACGTACAAGTTTTCGATTGAGGAACGTGATTATTACAAGTTTCTCAATGAGATCAAAAACGCTTCAATGTCACTACATAGGCTATCTAGATTTGGTGACTACTATGACGATACAGTATTTCGACCTTGTGATTTGGAAGGCTTGATTGAAGAGCTTCAGCTCGTTGTTGAGCATGGAGCTGAAGGGCGCTCAACTGCATTAGCCTTAATTGATATCGTAAAGGGAGCAATGGAAGAAGGTTTGCATGTTTTTGGTTTTGCTGACTAAAAAACATAACAAGCCGCTGCACACCGATACATTGCTCGTTCCCACGCAGGAGCATGGGAACGAGAAAAAACGAGAAAAATCGCGGAAAAACGGAATCAGTTTGAGAGCGTTTAGAGTGAGAATCAGATGAAAGTCATCATCCAACAAGAACCCACTGGTTGTGGGATTGCTTCGTGTGCCAATATTCTTGGTAAAAGTTATGCCGAGATGAAACAAGTCGCCAATGCGATGGGTATCTTTGCCGAGGATAAGGCTTTGTGGTCGGATACTGAATATGTCCGGCAGTTATTAGCGGAATTTGGTGTGCAGATTTCTGCAAACGAAATTCCGTTTACTGGTTGGGATAACTTGCCGGATTTAGCGTTGCTTTCGATAAAGCACCACCAAGAAGATGGCAAAGATTTCTGGCATTGGGTGGTGTTTAAACACATTGATGGCGAGCCATTTGTGCTCGATTCTGCCAGTTATTTAGACAATAATTTACGTCAAGATTTTGATGTCATGCACCCTAAATGGTTTATTGAAGTAATCCTTTAAAAACTCTTAACGATCTCTTATTTCAGAGGTTCTTTTCTCTTTTCCCATTTCAATTGTCATAGAATTCTAAAGTCATCATTTACTCGGAGTGTTCAAAAATGACGGTTGCTCAACAATATGAAGTCGACACGGCACCACTCAATATCGATCTTGAGCAGCGAGTCGTTGCTTTTACTGCTCAACATCCGTGGATAGAAAGTCCTTCAAAAAAAGTTTTGCGTAAACCTCTGGAAAGAGAGAATTTAGAAAGTGGTCGTGCTACCAGTATTGTGCGCTTTCAACCAGAGAGTTATTTCCCAGAACATACGCATCCATTAGGCGAAGAGATTTTGGTGCTTGAAGGGGTGTTTTCTGATGAGACCGGCGATTATCCGGCCGGTACCTATTTGCGCAATCCACCGGGTTCAAAGCATCAACCGCATTCTAAAGAGGGGTGCACTTTGTTTGTAAAACTGGATCATTTTGATCCGCTGGATATTGAACCTATTCGTGTGCAAACCCGAGAGGCCGAGTTTCAGCCTGGAATTGGTAATTTACAGGTGTTGGGTTTGCACAGTTTTCAAGGGGAGCATACTGCGTTGGTGAAATGGCCGGCCGGTGAAGTTTTTCAAAGGCATACGCATGTGGGCGGTGAAGAGATTTTTGTGCTTGAAGGCTGCTTTGAAGATGAACAGGGTGTTTATCCAAAAGGCACTTGGCTGCGAAATCCGCACATGAGTGTGCACCACCCATTTGTTAAAGAAGAGACGTTAATTTTGGTCAAAGTGGGCCATCTTTAATTTGGCATTCCGTTTTTAATGTTTATTTTGGATTAAAACAAAGTTAACCGGCCGGTATCTTTGAGAGGTTGTTCGTTGTTATGAAAACAAAACAGAAATTAAAGCAATTAGACGATGAAGCGGTGTCACGCATTGTCGAGATGGCGTGGGAAGATCGGACACCGTTTGAAGCGATTGAAACCAATTTTGGTTTAACTGAACCCGAAGTGATTCAGCTGATGCGTTCAACGGTGAAACGCAAAAGCTTTGAGGTTTGGCGTGCTCGAGTAACTGGTCGAAAAACCAAGCATTTACAACTTCGACCGGCCGGTATTGATCGCGGCTACTGCCCAACTCAGTATAAAATTCGTTCGGGATGGTAAAGAAGTTTTCTTCCTCGAAATTTGCGAAATTTACGAAATTTATTAGCTAACTAATCTCTGTTCAGAAAACAAACTCAATTCTTAGTTGAGTAATTAGCTCTCAAGCAGTTCAATAATTTCTATCGGCACTGTATTGCGTTCGACTTTAACGAATGGCGAAACCTTAAATAAATCGCCATTACGTCCTTCACAGACCTCTGAAATACCTGAATTTTTCGCGAGTTTCGCTAAGGCTTCAAGATGTTCCGGTTCGCCGTGCGTTGGAATCAACGTTTTCGGTTGCACCCATTCCAAAAGCTGTTTGACATCGTCTTCTGCTGGGTGACCCGAGGCGTGCAACAACACTTTATCTTTGACTTCATCTGCATGAATTACCGTTAAGTCTAGCGCACGTAGTTTTTTGATGAGTTGGTCAATTTTGGTTTTATTGGGCGGAATTTTCATGGCGCTGAAAATGACGGTATCTTCTGGCTCTAAATACAGCCAATAGTGGCGACCTTGCGCCATTTTTGTGAGTGCAGCGCGTGGCTCGGCTTGCGAGCCTGTGGCGACCACTAAGACTTCCTCTGGCGGCAAGTAGCCAATGTGTTTTGGATCAATTAACTCTAATTCTCGAGGCCAATAGCCTAAGCGACGTGCAATTGACACCATATTTTCCATGGAACGACCAAAAACCGCCATTTGCCGACCGGTCTTTTTGGCGATTCGCGCAAGGGTAAGCAAACGGGCAATGTTACTGCTAAAACAACTGACCACCACGCGGTTTTTAGCGGCTGAAATGGTTTGATAAAGCCCTTGATAACAAGCACTTTCAGAAAGCGTTTTGCCGGGTTTGATGGCATTGGTTGCATCACACACCATCGCGTCGATTTGAAAACTTTTAAGATGCTGATAAATCGCAGAATCAAAGGCTGTACCGACCACCGGATTGTTATCGATTTTCCAATCGCCAGTGTGCAAGACTTTACCGGCCGGTGTTTCAATCAGCACACTGGTCGCTTCTGGAATCGAATGTGGCATGGGTAACCAAGTGACTTCAAATTCACCCATAAACATCGGATTTTGCATTTCGACTTCGATAACGGGCACACGATGCCCCCAAGTCACTTGAGAAAGTTTATTGAGAATCACTGCGGCTGCAAAAGATGTGGCGTAAATAGGGGCTTGCAAGCGAGGCCAAAGCGACAAAAGGGCACCAATATGGTCTTCATGCGCGTGGGTAATCACAATGGCCTGCAAATTTTCGCGTTGCGCTTCAATAAAACTTGGGTCAACACACACTCGTCTTTCGCGCACTTCTGTGTGCTCAAATCCCATGCCGCAATCCACCATTAACCACTGATTGTCGTGACCATAAAGATTCATATTCATACCGATTTCACCCGTACCACCTAAGGGTAAAAACCAGAAATCGTATTTTGTCGGTTGCATTAATTTGGGGGATTGAGACATATTTTTTGTGTCACTGTGCGAATGAAAAGAAGGTAATGAATTTCGAGCTATTATAGCGGCAATTCAACTTGACCGGCCGGTGGAAAATGAAGTTTGTCTGCTGATTTCTTCTGAGAATTGCTGCCCAGTTTGTCAGGAAATTGAGCAGCGTATGAGATGAAATGTTTCACGTGAAACACATAGGGTGAAACTTTTTAGAGTGTCAAACCTCGACCGATGGAATAGATTGGGCCGGTCGGTAATCCTGTTGGGGAACCGGCTTCGTCTTCGATCGTTAACTCAAACAATTGATTCGCTTCCAATGGCGGAAGTTGGTCAATATCCACTGTGATCGGTTGTCCTTTTTTCACAAGACCGAGTGAAATCGGTTTATCCCAGCCTTCGGCTTTTGTCCAAAATTGAAGCGCTTTTCCTTCTGGAATTTCAACAGCGCCAAGCGGAATTAATTCAATTTGTCGACTTTGGCTGGTTTGTATGACCCAACCGGGTGATTTGTCTTGAGGTTCCACTAGTACCGCAACATAGCGTGTTTCAGGTTCTGCTTGAGATGTGTATTGCATGAGTTGAACGCTGAGCACTGCTGAGGTTAAAAACCCTGCCAGTGCAAAACCTCGCCATAGGGTTAAGTTTTGCCAAAATCCACCGGCCGGTGAACTTTGCTGAATTTGAGATGAATATTGAGAGCTAGGTTTTTTATGCAATGCATCAAGACTTCGTTCAATACGAGCGCCTAATGGCTGTGGTGCCTTTTCAAGCGGCAGTTGATCGCTGATTTGTAGCAGTGTTTCTTGAAAGTCATTCACTCTTTTTTGCAGCGCTTTATTGGTAATCAAATGTGTTTCAAATGCTTGGCGTTCTTCATTCGATAAGGCACCGATTACGTAGAGTTCTACCTTCTCTTCGAGTTCATGCTGAGTGTTTTTGCTCATTGTAGACACTCCTTTAACGCTTGCAGGCTACGACGAATCCAAGATTTTACGGTGCCCAAAGGTTTGTTCAACAAATTTGAAATCTCTTCTTGTGTGTAACCTTCAACGTAAGAATGCAAAATGCATTGCTTGCTTTCGTCAGATAAGTTTTCCATACAATCGTATAGCGTTTTATGCTGCAAACTGTCATCCATTGGGTTTTTATTTGAAGAGGTTTGTTGTTGCATTTTATCCAAAATATCCGTGAGAAATTCTGGGTCTGTTTGCACTTGACGTTGATGTTTTTCGAGCGCGTTTAAAGCTAAATTTCGGGTTAAGGTATAAATCCAGCCTCGGCCAGAACCGAGTTCAGGTTGGTAACTTTTGGCATTTGCCCAGATTTTAAGAAAGGCATCATGCACAATGTCTTCAGCGAGCGCTCGGTTTTTTAAGATTCGAAAAACGACCGTGAGTAATCGAGAGGCTTCTTGTTGATAAAGTTCGGTGAGTGCAGTTCGTTTTCCTGAAGCACAAGCCATTAATGCCGCTTCGTAATCAAAGGTAGGATCTGACAAAACAAGGTATCCTCAAGCACGGAATAAAGTACAGCCCAGTATAGCGAACTGGGCTTCAAAATTCATAGAGTCATGAGACTCTTTACTTGAGAGAATCTTATTTCGCTTTCCAGAACAGGTAATCGCCAGAATAGTTCACAATCATTTTATGACCAATTTTATTCGCGTTGCACCCTTCAGCTGGCGCTTTACCGCCATTTAAATTAATGCGTTGAATGTACGTCACGCCTTTAAGTTCACCGTCACGTGGAGAGGCGTTTGCCTTCACCAATTGCATTGGAATGCTGCCTGCTTTTGATGGGGAGGTAGCAAGCTGTTTACCTGTTAGCACAGACCCATCCAATGATTCCCAAGTGGCTGGGCCACCGTAGTAAGACACTTTATGATTGCCTTTGATATCGGTCAAAATCGCGCGAGGACCTGCAAATGACCAAGCGGCTTTGCCATCCTTTGCTTTACACTCCCAAGTGATGTTTCCTTTTGCATGCGTCATCATGGCAAGATGATTTCCAGCAGGAACTTGCACTTCTTTTGGAAGGTTTGATTGGTTAAATCCGCCTGCTTGGGTCGTAATGGCCATTGTTGAAAGAGCAGCGATTGTTAGAGATTTTGAGATCAAGTTTGTCATGGGTAAATCCTTGTTTTGAAAATGTGTATTGAGTTTTTTTACGTTTTCATGAGTAAAGACCAGAGTAAGTTGTTATTGACTTATCCTGTCTTACTAGGTACTACCGGCCGGTAAAGTTTTTGGATGCAAAAAAATTAATTTTTTTGAAATGAATTGCTTCGCACACTCTTTGCTAAGATTAAATTCATACAAAAAATTTCATTTATTCAAGTAAATGCGCACTGTTTTGGTGCTTTTTGCAGGCTTGTGGAACTTATGACGGAAAATTTATGACTTTTATCAAGCAAGCTTTAAGTTTCATAAAAATGTATTTCTTTTTGGCTCGTTTTTGGGCAATGTAGAAAGGTTTCTTTTCAAAATAATTTAGGGGTAGGTTCAATGACACAACAGGCAGATATTGGATTAATTGGTTTGGCGGTAATGGGCCAGAATCTCGTTTTAAATATGACGGATCACGGTTTTAAGGTGGCGGTCTATAATCGTTCACCACAAAAGACAGAAGACTTTTTGGCCGCAGAGCCGGAAAACACCCATTTAATTGGAACCTATTCCATTGAAGAGTTGGTCAATTCCCTAAAAGCACCGCGCAAAGTCATGTTAATGGTCAAGGCCGGGGAAGTGGTCGATTTGTTTATTGACCAATTGCTGCCGTATTTGTCGGAAGGTGACATTATTATCGATGGCGGAAATTCACTGTATACCGACTCTGAGCGCCGTACCAAAACACTACAAGAAAAAGGCATTCAGTTTATTGGTACCGGTGTTTCCGGTGGTGAAGAGGGTGCGCGTTTTGGACCGTCGATTATGCCGGGTGGAAATTCAGCCGCATGGGAAGCCGTGAAACCTATTTTCCAAGCGATTTCTGCCAAAGCCGATAATGCGCCTTGTTGTGATTGGGTGGGTGATGGCGGTGCTGGTCATTATGTGAAAATGGTGCATAACGGTATTGAATATGGTGATATGCAATTGATTGCTGAGTCATATCATTTAATGCGTTATGGCTTAGGCATGAGCGCCAAGAAATGCCAGAAGGTTTTCTCGAAATGGAACAAGGGTGTTTTAGACAGTTATTTAATTGAAATTACCGCTGAGATTCTGAAGTTTACCGACAAAGACGGTGAGCCATTGGTCGATAAAATTCTGGATGCGGCCGGTCAAAAAGGCACCGGAAAATGGACAGGGATTAGCTCTTTAGAATTAGGTATTCCGGTCACCCTCATTACGGAGTCGGTCTATTCTCGTTGTTTGTCAGCTTTAAAAGATGAACGTGTCAAAGCGCAAGCGCATTTTGGTAAACCACCAAAACCATTAAAACTGGAAAAAGACGACCGTAAGGCGATGCTAAAAGCAATTCATGACGCGCTTTATGCGTCGAAAATCATTTCCTATGCGCAAGGCTACATGCTGATGCGTGAAGCGGCTAAGGAGTTTGGTTGGCAGCTGAATTATGGCGGCATCGCTTTGATGTGGCGCGGTGGCTGTATTATCCGTTCGACGTTCTTGGGCGAGATTAAAAATGCCTACGAGAAGAATCCTGACCTGAGTAATTTATTACTTGCCGACTTCTTTACCAAAGCGTTGGAAGACAGTGATGAAAACTGGCGTAAAGCGGTGACCTTTGCGATTTCTCAAAAAATTCCGGTACCGGCTTTGAGCTCGGCGTTAGCATTTTTTGATGGTTATAAAACAGCAAACTTGCCGGCAAATATTTTGCAAGCCCAGCGTGATTATTTCGGGGCGCATACTTATGAGCGAGTTGATGCGCCACGTGGTGAATTTTTCCATACGGATTGGATTCAATCTGGCGGTCGGGTCTCTTCGACAACTTACGAGGTGTAGTGATGGGAAATCCGTGTACCTATGTGGTGTTTGGAGCGACGGGCAATTTGTCTATGAGCAAATTGATGCCGGCGTTTTATCACCTTGATAAACATAATCGTTTACAGGATGAAGTGCGTATTGTCGCGATTGGTCGTCGTGATTGGAATCGAGATCAGTGGTTAGAAAAAGTTCGAGAAGCGATTTTGCCTAAAGCACGTGGTGGTATTGAGGATGAAGTTTGCGAGCGTTTTTGTGGGCGTTTGGATTACTTTAAGATGGATGTACTCGATGCCGAAGATTACCTTCGATTGAAGACGTATCTGCTCGATCAAAGCTATTCTCAAAATATCGCTTACTATTTATCACTTGGACCTGACCAGTTTGCGCCAACGGTGAAATGTTTGGGGCAATCGGACATGTTGGAAGAGAGAAGTGGTTGGAAACGAGTGGTGCTTGAAAAGCCATTTGGTTTTGATGGTGAGAGCGCCAAGCAGCTACAAAAGCGTTTGAATCGTTATTTGAAAGAAGAACAAACCTACCGAATAGATCATTATCTTGGCAAAGGCATGGTTCAGAATGTCATGGTATTCCGTTTCGCGAATATCTTGATGGAGCCTTTGTGGAATCGTAATTACATCGATCATATTCAAATCACTCATGCGGAAGATCGCCCCATTGGAACCAGAGCCGGTTATTACGACACCAGTGGCGCCATGCGTGACATGATTCAGTCGCATTTGTTGCAACTATTGGCGTTAATCACCATGGAACCGCCAGCATCGCGTGACGCAGAAGATTTGCGTGATGAGAAAGTAAAATTGCTTAAGTCGATTCGGCCGATTCCCAAAAATATGGTGCATGCACACGCGTATCGTGCGCAGTATTCGGAGGGTATGGTGAATGGCGAACAGGTACCGTCGTATTTGTCAGAACCTGGAGTGGATTCTGATAGTGTTACAGAGACCTACGCTGCTTTGAAATTGTATATTGATAACTGGCGTTGGGCTGGTGTGCCGTTTTACATTCAAACGGGTAAAAATATGCCCAAAAACCGGACAATTGTTGCGATTCGATTTAAGTATCCTCCCAAGCAATTTTTCCGTGAATCACAAGTGAAAAAAATGGAGCCGAACTGGATTGTCTTTGGGATTCAGCCTGAAGAGTCGATTCGAATTGAGCTGACAGCCAAGCAACCCGGTTTGGAAATCATGACGGAACAGACCAGTTTGGATGCGACTTTAAAGGGCGATGACAACACGAATTATGATGCTTATGAAGAGCTTTTGTTAGATGTGATTATGGGTGATCGTTCGTTGTTTTTACGTTATGACGAAGTGAAAGCGGCTTGGAATGTCGTTGATCCTGTCATTCAAGCATGGAGTTCTGAAACTTCCTATATTGATACTTATACCTCGGGCTCTTGGGGGCCAGAAGGCTCGAAAAAGCTGTTTGATCATCCCGACCAATGTTGGCGTTTTCATTACACACCGGAGTGCAAAAAATGAGTCAGGTGGAGCTGCCGTCAAACTGGCAAATATTTGAGGCATCTGCTGTGGTCGCTCAGCATGCATGCGATAAAATCATGGCGCTTGCCAATCAAGCGATTTCTGAAAAAGGGCGCTTTGACTTTGTCACAGCAGGTGGTAGTACCCCGAATGCCATTTATGCCTTGTTGGCTAAACTTGAGCAACAACAGCCGAAAGCCACGAAGTGGAGAAAATGGTTTATTTATGTTGGAGATGAACGGGTTTTACCGGCCGGTGATAATGAGCGAAACAGCCAGATGTTGGAATCGCACTGGCTAGAAAATAGTCGGATTCCCAAAAGTAATCGCTTTTATATGCCGACAGAGCTGGGGTTGCAGGCGGCGGCTGATTTTTATCGAAAAGTGATTGCTGGTGTTGAATTTGATTTAGTTCTGCTTGGAATGGGTGAAGACGGACATACTGCCAGTTTATTTCCTGGTCATTCGAGTGTCAGTTTGGGAGGAGTGGTTTGTGAAACTCAATCTCCAAAGCCGCCTCTAGAGCGTTTGAGCTTAAGTTATGAAACCTTAAGTTCTGCAAAAACGGTGATGAAAATTGTTACCGGCCGGTCAAAATCTGAGGCTTTGCATGCTTGGTTGGATGATCAAGATTTGCCAATTACACGGGTCAAAGGGGTAACAGAAACTTTGGTTATGGTCGATCAAGAAGCGATTGCTGATCTTACCGATAAATAAGAATTCTTTACCGGCCGGTAAACTCTTGTCCCGTCCTGAAATAAGTTGACACTTTTTTCAGGTAAAAAACGCTCGATGAACTTCATCGGGCGTTTTGTATTTTAACGCCAAGTGTGGACGTTGAGTATTGTAGATTTCAATCGACTCTTTCACCATTTGTCGAGCCTGATCAACATCCTTTGGCTTGGTTAATAAAAACTCATTCTTCAGAATCCCGTTCACTCTCTCCGCCAAAGCGTTTTGATAGCAATCATAACCATCCGTCATCGAACAGATAATGCCATGTTTTTCATGGAACACTTGATAAGGTTTTGAACAGTACTGAATCCCTCTATCCGAGTGATGAATGAGTGCCCCTTTTCCTAATCTATTTTTCACTGCGTTCTTTAATGCCTGAAGGACTGGTTGAGCATGCAAAGTGTCGTGCACATGGTAGCCAACGATCTTACGAGAACAGGCATCGGTGACTAAGCTGAGATAGGCCTGGCCGTGTTGTACTGGTAAATAGGTAATGTCTGCAACCCAGAGTTTCTCTGGCGCTTTGGCTAAACGCCTTTGCCCCTGCTCTTTGATGAGATTGGGGTGCTTATAAAACCGATGATGACTGTGCGTGGTTTTATGATAGGCTCGCTTATTAGGCACTAATAAACGCTGCCAACGTAACAAGTCAAACAACTTGTCTCGTCCAATCTTCAATCCTTCTTGGGCTTTAGCTAATAGCAAGTTGTGTAGCTTTCGGGTACCAATCCGCGGCTGGCTGATACGTATCGCTTGTACAAAATCCAGAATCATCCGGTATTGCTTTTCTTTGAGCCGCTGCCTTTGTAATCCTTGGTAGTAAGCCTGACGGCTTATCTGTAAGAATCGACAAGCATTGCTTATGTTGAGCCCTTGGATCTGTTTTTGATCGATAACTCGGCTAACCGCTTTTTTGTCAAGCTAACTCCAAAGTCCTCTTTCATGACTTTGACGACGCCTTCAAAGAATTGGGCTTTGAGTTTTTCTTCGGCGAGTTCTTGTTCAAGCTCTTTAATGCGCTGCTCTGGCGTCTTTTCAGCTTTAGTCGTCGGCATAATGATTCCTCGAAGATGTCGGTTAATGGCGTTGGCGTCAGACCAATTTAACTTACCATGCTTTCTAAGCCAAACTAAAACGGTAGATCGTCCTTGGATACCATAATGTGCTTGCGCTTGTTTATAAGTCATTTCGCCTTTTTCGACTTGGTCTACAACGGACAATTTAAAAGCGAGGGAATAATCGCGCTGTGTGCGCTTAGTGTTTGAAGACATTACTTTTTCCTTTTCGGTTCAGAAAAAGTGTCAATCTTATTTAGGACGGGTCATCTAAATAAAAAAAGGCGCATAATGGCGCCTTTTTTATTGCTAAGCTACTTAAAATTAAGTGAAATTAGTATTTAAGTAGGTAAGCATTTTTCGTGTCGATTTTGTAAGTCCAAGAATCCGTTGGGTTATTTACTTTCCAACCTTTTGATAAACGCCAACCTTTGCGCTCACCCTCTTTCACTTTTCCACCTTCAAAACCGTCAGTCATAATATAGACATTTTTGTAGCCGTATTGATCAAGCATTTTTGCTGCTGGTTGAGCACGAGTTGCACCTGAACGACACATCAAGACAAACGCTGTATCTTTATCGGCACCAAGGTCAAACAATTTTTCTTCAAACTCAGAAACGAAGTTGTCATTAATTTTGCTGGCATATCGTGGTTTACCGCCGGCATCGATACCATCATAACGGAAGAAAACAGATGGAATCATGACTTGTGCCATAGGCGTGTAGCCAACAAATTGCCACTCTTCTGGTGTGCGAACATCAACTAGAACGACGTTTTCATCTTCTTTCATCCACTTATAGGTATTTGCTGCATCAATATACAAACCTTGAGGAGAATGACGCTCTTTTTTAGAAGGGGCTTCTGTTGCATATTTGCTTGCTTCAACAGCAATAGAAGCAGATGAAAAAGCCATAGTTGCTGCCAAGGCTGCACCAATAAGAAGACTATTTTTTTGCATAAAAAAACTCCGAAATAATTTTTAAGTCATTGAAAAACTAAATTATATTAACAATTTATAATATATTTTTTTTGTATAAATTAATAAAAATTATTTATAAGAAATATAAATCATTTTAGGTGTTAAAAAACATGAATTTTTAAAAGGGTATAAAATGTGAAGTTTATCGTAATGGAGAAAGTGCACAGTGAAAAGAGAACAAAGTTTCCTGCTGAATGATCAAAACTCCTCATGGATTCGTGCTGTGAGTTTGTTCCTACTATTTATCAGCGGTGCCATTTTTCCAGTTTTTGCCTCAGATATGCAAGTTGAGTCTGGGATGGATTGGTTTCAAATGGCAATGTGGCTTGCTGGTGGTTTAGCGCTTTTCTTATTCGGCATGGATTTTATGGTCAAAGGGTTGTTAGTGGTTGCCGGTGAGAAAATGAAAACTCTGCTCGCTAAACTGACGACTAATCGGGTAATGGGAGCATTAACCGGAGCAGGAATTACTGCTGTGATTCAATCTTCGTCGGTCACGACCGTTTTAACGGTTGGCTTTGTGTCAGCCGGTTTAATTTCGGTGACCCAAGCGGCAGGAGTCGTCATGGGAGCGAATCTTGGTACGACCATTACCGCACAAATCGTTGCTTTTAAGGTCACAAATTTTGCGCTGCTCATGATAGCGGTTGGCTTTTTAGTTGATTTTGTGGGCAAGTTGCAAAAGACTAGAGCCATTGGACAGTTGATTTTAGGGCTTGGTTTAATCTTTTTTGGTATGAATACCATGAGTCAAGGAATGGCACCATTACGTGAGTATCAGCCGTTTTTAGATTTCATGATTGAAATGCAAAACCCGCTGCTAGCCATTGCTATTGCGATGACTTTTACTGCTTTAGTGCAATCTTCTTCAGCGACGATTGGGATTATTATTGTGATGGCAAGCAATGGTTTTTTAACGTTGGAAGCTGGGATTGCTTTAGCAATGGGGGCGCATATTGGAACGACTATTACCGCACTTTTAGCCAGTATCGGTAAGTCGCGACCTGCTTTAAGAACGGCGCTTGTTCATACCTTATTTAATTTTTTAGTGACACTATTGTGGTTGCCTTTTATTCCAGAATTAGCACAGTGGGCCGTGTGGATTTCTGCACATGATGCCGCCGCAACGGTTGCTTCGATCAGTATGGGCGAGCATGTGCCACGTGAAATTGCGAATGCAAACTCTTTAATGGTTGCTATTGCACTGGTAGTGTTTCTGCCGTTCATCCCTGTTTTTGTGTGGACAGTCAATAAGATTGTTCCACCGGATGAAGATGAGAAGTCAGGTAATCAGTTAAAAGCAGAAAGCCTTGATCCTACTTTTGTTTCCACACCTGCAGTGGCATTTGATGCGATTGTCATGGAACTTGAGACCTATCAAAAGCGTCAGTCATTATTTTATAAACGAATGGTGGCACTGATTTCTGAACCTAAATTTGAAAAACTTTCAAAAGAAATGAGTAATATTCAAAAATTTCGCAGCTATCAACAAGAAATTCTGCGTTATCTTAGTCAAGTTGGTCAGGGAAAGTTAACCGACGCAGAACAGCAGACCTATACTGAATTGATGAATGTTCTTCACTCATTGGAATCGATGAATATTGCCATGCGTGATAGTGTGTTCGACGTGCTTTTGCAAATGATTGAGAACAAAATTCAACCAAGTGACACCATGTTGGAACTGGTGGGACAACTAACAAATGAAGTTGGCAAGGCGATGGAAAAGTCTTTGTTGAGTGTGATTCATAAAGATGCTGATATGGCTTATGAAGTTTTTGGTTCTAAAGAAACTATTGCACACTTAATTCAAGAGGCACTTAATCATCAGATGCGACATTTACATGCCAGTGAAAAACGATTAATGGTGTTTCGTTATGAAATGCGAATGGTTGAAGGATTCAAACAACTCTACAGTATGTCGAAGCGAATTGCCCGAATGTACTTGAGTCACTCTCAAGCGAATGAAAATTCAACTCATGATTAAATACGTAAAAAACCGTATTTAATTTGCTTTAAATAAAGCCGTCTTAAAGCTGAGAACTCGATGTAATTAATGCATTGGCTTAAGTTTTGATCAAAAGCCTCTCAGATCGCTTTATTTTCATTATTTTTACTTCTCTTAATAGAAATGAGATTTATATAAGCCGAACCTTAACCATCGGCAGGAATACCATAACTGACTTATACTAATTCTTATCAATCCTGAATAATTTAGACTATTAAAAATTTCTGCGACTAACATAGATTGAAAAAGTTAGTTTGCGCAATGATTAGCTGAACTTTTACAAAGAGTCTATTTTTAACATTTGATAAGGAGGTCAGTTATGGATTTTTTAATCTCTCTCAGAAGCCGTTTGCTTGGTATTGGTTATCGTTGGCTTGCAAAACCGCTTATTTTTCTCTGGCCACCAGAAATTGCCCACGACAAGATGAAAGCTGTTGGTAAGTTTCTTGGAAACTATGCATGGTCTCGTTTTTTTACTCGTCTATTGTTCCATTATCAAAATAAAAAACTGAATATTGAGGTGGATGGTGTTCACTATAACAATCCTGTTGGTTTATCAGCAGGGTTCGATAAAGATGGTGAACTTACGCGAATCTATCCAGCAATTAGTTTTGGTTTTGCCGAACTGGGTTCTTTTACCGGTGAAATTTGTCCGGGAAATCCTGGAGTAGGCCGACGATTATTTCGTATGCCTAAATCGAAATCTATCCTTGTTTGGTATGGATTGAATAACCAAGGCGCAGAAAAAATTTCCGAACGTTTGAAAGATCAAACTTTTCAATTACCTATTGGTATTAGTGCGGCCAAAACCAATATCAGTAGTGAGTTTGACTTGGAAGAAGCCATTGAAGACTATGTAAAAACCGTCGTGTTATTCGAGGAAATTGGCGACTATTACACCATCAACATTTCCTGTCCAAATACTCAAGAAGGCGAGCCGTTTGTCGACCAAGGGAATTTGGAAGCCTTATTAGAAAAGCTTTCTGAGGTAAGACCGGCCGGTAAACCTATGTATGTGAAACTTGCAGCGGACTTGGAAGTTTCTGAAATCAACACGATTCTCGACGCTTGTCTGAAATTTGGAATTGAAGGTGTTGTGTTAAATAACCTCGCAAAACCTGAATTTAATAAAGAGTATGTCAAAGAAGAGTTGCCATTTCATAAAGGTGCTATGTCGGGTCTGCCATTGCAAAGAATCAGCACTGATATGATTCGCCATGTGTATCGTTACACAGAAGGTAAATTAACCATTATTGGTGTGGGTGGTATTTTTAATGCGCAAGATGCTTATGAAAAAATTACCTCTGGTGCGAGCCTTTTAGAGATGATTACTGGAATGATTTATGAAGGCCCTCAAGTAATGGGTGAGATTAATCAAGGGCTAGTTAAGCTACTCGAGAAAGATGGTTTTTCGACCATAGAAGAAGCGATAGGAAGCCGGAATCCTTTACCTAAAAAGTAAGGTTATTTTGGCCTGTCCATGCGAATTTTCTGCAAACTTAATTATAAATAGTCGACTAAATAGTGGCATTAGTAAAAAACTGGGACACTGAATGTTTTATGACTCGTAAGCTCAGAGGAGAAAAAATGAAAGGTGCAGACTTGCTGGTGAAAGCGTTGGAAGCTGAAGGCGTTGAAATGATTTTTGGTATTCCCGGAGAAGAAAATCTAGATGTACTGGAGGCGCTGAAACACTCCTCAATACGTTTAATTGTTACTCGCCATGAGCAAGCCGCAGGATTTATGGCAGCTACTTATGGTCGATTGACGGGTAAACCGGGGGTTTGTTTGTCTACTCTTGGCCCTGGTGCAACCAACTTAGTTACAGCCGCTGCTTATGCACAATTAGGGGCCATGCCGATGGTGATGCTTACCGGTCAAAAGCCGATTAAAACTTCAAAACAGGGGTTGTTTCAGATTATTGATGTTGTCGATATGATGGGGCCAATTACCAAATCTGCAGCGCAGATTATGAGTGCGTACAATATTCCGGCACGAGTTCGGGAAGCATTTCGGCTGGCTGAAAGTGAACGTCCTGGAGCGACGCATTTGGAGTTGCCAGAGGATGTTGCTCGTGAAGAGACTCAAGCATTGGTGATTGAAAACAGTTATGATCGGCGACCCATTGCAGAATCTAAAGCGATTCAAAAAGCGATTGATTTAATTATCGATTCAAAGTTTCCTCTGATTTTAATTGGAGCGGGCGCCAATCGAAAACAGGTTGGCAGAATGCTTGATCAGTTTATTGAAAAAACCAAAATTCCATTCTTTACCACGCAAATGGGGAAAGGGGTGGTAGACGAACGCAGCCCTTACTTTCTTGGGACGGCTGCCTTATCTGATAATGATTTTCTCCATTCCGTTATTAAGCAAACCGATTTGATTATTAATATTGGTCACGATGTCATTGAGAAGCCACCATTTTTTATGGAACCTGACAGTTTCAATGTGATTCATATTAATTTTTTAACTGCGCAAATTGATCCGGTCTACTTTCCCCAAGTCGATGTGACGGGAGACATTGGGAATACTATTTTTCAATTGCTTCAAAAAATTGATATGGCTAATCCAGATATTCAATGGCAATTTGGTGGTTTTAAAGAGGCAAGACAACAGCTATTAAAAAGTTTTTCTGAAGGGGCAGAATGTAATGACTTTCCAATGGAAGCACCTCGGTTGGTTTCAGATTTACGCCAATTGATGCCAGAAGATGGCATTGTCGCTTTGGATAATGGAATGTATAAAATTTGGTTCTCTCGCAATTACCTTGCGTATCGTCATAATACTTTGTTATTGGATAATGCTTTGGCAACGATGGGAGCAGGATTGCCATCCGCGATTGCAGCGAAACTTGTTTACCCTGATAAAAAAGTGGTCGCGGTTTGTGGTGACGGTGGTTTCATGATGAATTCTCAAGAGCTTGCCACTGCCGTACGATTAAAAATTGACTTGGTGGTATTGGTATTAAATGACGAAGCCTTTGGGATGATTCAATGGAAGCAACAGCAGATGGGATTTGAATCGTATGGTTTGGAATTGAATAATCCAAACTTTATCAAATACGCGGAAAGTTATGGCGCAATGGGTCACCAACTGCAAACTACCGAACAGTTTATTCCCTTGGTTGAACAATGTTTTGAAACGCCTGGCGTTCATTTGATTGAAGTGCCTGTTTCTTATCAAAATTGTAAAATCTAGTTGTTTGGAAAAGGTTTCACGTGAAACCTTTTGTATTTTCACATCTATACCAGTTATTCCTAGTCGACTAATTACCTTGAATGGTTACGACAATTTCTCGGTTGTATCTACCGGTGCGATGTTCATATAAAAATAATCCTTGCCAAATGCCTAAATTTAACCGGCCGGTAGAAACAGGAATGGTTTGATTCATTTGTGTAATCATGCATCGAATATGGCCACTCATATCATCGTCGCCTTCGTAGTCATGTTGGTAATTAGGATCACCATCTTGAATCGTTTTTTGCATCCAGTATTCAATATCTTCCCTAACCGTAGGATCCGCATTTTCGGTGATGATCAAGCTGGCAGAAGTGTGTTTGATAAAAACATGCGCTACACCGGTTTCAATTTCTGACTGTTTTACGATCTGGTTTATTTTTTCAGTGATATTAAAAGTGCCACGGCGCGGAGACTCAATTGTTAAGCTTTTTTGGAAAGTTTTCATTGTGTATTCTCGACCTCATTAAAGTGTTTCACGTGAAACTATTATCCACATTGAAACCATGAAATCAGAAATTCTCAATTTGGTAAAATTACCGGCCGGTAAAGATGAAACCAATGTTATGAATGACACGCTAAACTTAAAACGTTTGCCTGCTGAACAGTGGGATTACGAGAAACAAAAAGGGCCAGATCGAAATCTGTGCACCTGTTATGACATTCCTAAAATCGATATGATGAAGGCGATTGAAAAGGGTGCTGACACAATTGATAAAATCACCTCAAAAACCTACGGTTGCCAAGGTTCACAATGTTGTGAACGTCAGGTGCAAAGACTGATTGATATTTACCAAGAAAAAATAAAAAGCGAGGATGTATGAATCCACTACTACAAACACACGAGCTACCAAATTTTGAAGACTTAAAAGTTGAGCATATTCAGCCTGCGATGGAAACGTTGTTGCGTGAAAATCGTGCAAAAATTAAAGTGCTTGCTGAAATGAAAGAAGCACCAACTTGGGAAAATTTTGTCGAAAAACTCGAAGAGCTTGATAATCGTTTTTCGCGAGTTTGGGGACCAATTGGTCATTTAGATGCAGTGAAAAATTCGGATGAATGGCACGAAGCCTATACTGCGTTTTTGAGTGAAGTGAGTCGGTACTATACGGAAATTGGTCAAAACCAAGGTTTGTATGAAAAGTTCAAAACCTTATCAGAATCTGAAGAGTTTGCAGACTACTCCATTGCACAGAAAAAGGTGATTGAGGATTCATTACGTAATTTCCAGTTAAGTGGAATAGCGCTGCCTAAAGACCAACAAGAAACTTATCAAAAGATTTCTCAAGAATTGTCACAACTGGGTAGCCAGTTTGGCAACAATGTATTAAAAGCAACACAGTCTTGGCATAAGCCGATTTCAGATGAAAAAGAGTTAGCTGGAATTCCTGAATCGTCGCAAGGCCTATTGGCGCAGTTGGCAGAACAAAAAGGGTTGGATACAGATAAAACTCCTTGGTGTGTGACCTTAGACTTTCCTTCCTATTTAGCGGTGATGACGCATGCGGATAATCGGGAATTGCGTCAAGAAGTATATAAAGCATTCGGTACCAGAGCTTCAGATCAATTTGAAAATACTGAGTTTGATAACACTGAAAATATTGCACGCATACGTGAATTACGACATCAAAAAGCGCAACTACTTGGGTTTGGTTCTTATGCGGATCTTTCCTTGGCGACGAAGATGGCAGAAAGTAGCGAGCAGGTTTTAGGTTTTCTGCGAGATCTTGCCAGAAAATCTAAGCCGCAAGCGGAACAAGAATTAGCAACCTTAAAGCAATTTGCTCAGGATGAGCTCGATTTACCGGATGTGCAACCTTGGGATATTACCTATGTTTCAGAAAAGCTAAAAAACAAAACACTGTCGTTGTCGCAAGAAACATTACGTCCATACTTTCCAGTTGAGAAAACATTGAGTGGGTTGTTTGCAATTACTGAAAAATTGTTTGGAATTCGCTTACAAGAGAAACAAGGTGTGTCTATCTGGCATAAAGATGTGCGTTTCTTTGAATTAATTGATGAAGCTGAGCAAGTCATTGGTCAGTTTTATTTGGATTTGTATGCACGTGAAGGTAAGCGTGGTGGTGCGTGGATGGACTCTGCTGTCACTCGTTGGAAACCAACCAAAGGTGATTTGCAAACGCCAGTGGCTTATTTGGTGTGTAATTTTACACCGCCGGTCGGTGATAAACCGGCTTGCCTAACCCATGATGAAGTGACAACGCTCTTCCATGAATTTGGTCATGGTATCCATCATTTAATGACTAAGATGATTCACTTGGATGTTTCTGGCATTTCCGGTGTGCCTTGGGATGCAGTTGAGTTGCCATCACAGTTTATGGAAAACTTTTGTTGGGAACGAGAGGGCATTGATTTAATGTCTGCACATATCGAAACTGGAGAAGCCTTACCAGATGAATTATTGGTGTCTTTGCAAAAGAGTCGTGGCTTCCAGTCGGCAATGATGATGTTACGTCAAATTGAATTCGCTCTTGCTGATTTTGAGTTACATGCTTTTTATGATCCTGAAAATATTGAAGATCTATTGGATTTAAGTGCCCGTATTCGTGAGGAGGTCGCTGTAATTATGCCTCCGAGTTATAACCGTTTTATGCATAGCTTTAGCCATATTTTTGCCGGTGGTTATGCCGCTGGTTATTTCTCTTATAAATGGGCAGAAGTGCTGTCAGCGGATGCGTTTAGTTTGTTTGAAGAACAAGGAATTTTAGATGAGCAAACCGGTATGAAGTTCCGCAATACCATTTTGTCAGCAGGTGGGTCTATTGACCCAATGGTGCTTTTTAAACAGTTCCGAGGCCGAGAACCTCGCATAGATGCATTATTACGTCACAGCGGAATTGCTGCATAACCCTAAGGAACCTCTGATTAAATCAGAGGTTTCCTAAAGCATGAATTTAACGCGTAAAAAAGCCCGAGCTATATAACTAGCTCGGGCTTTTTTATTGCAGTTGACCCGTCCTAAATAAGATTGACACTTTTTCTGAACCGAAAAGGAAAAAGTAATGTCTTCAAACACTAAGCGCACACAGCGCGATTATTCCCTCGCTTTTAAATTGTCCGTTGTAGACCAAGTCGAAAAAGGCGAAATGACTTATAAACAAGCGCAAGCACATTATGGTATCCAAGGACGATCTACCGTTTTAGTTTGGCTTAGAAAGCATGGTAAGTTAAATTGGTCTGACGCCAACGCCATTAACCGACATCTTCGAGGAATCATTATGCCGACGACTAAAGCTGAAAAGACGCCAGAGCAGCGCATTAAAGAGCTTGAACAAGAACTCGCCGAAGAAAAACTCAAAGCCCAATTCTTTGAAGGCGTCGTCAAAGTCATGAAAGAGGACTTTGGAGTTAGCTTGACAAAAAAGCGGTTAGCCGAGTTATCGATCAAAAACAGATCCAAGGGCTCAACATAAGCAATGCTTGTCGATTCTTACAGATAAGCCGTCAGGCTTACTACCAAGGATTACAAAGGCAGCGGCTCAAAGAAAAGCAATACCGGATGATTCTGGATTTTGTACAAGCGATACGTATCAGCCAGCCGCGGATTGGTACCCGAAAGCTACACAACTTGCTATTAGCTAAAGCCCAAGAAGGATTGAAGATTGGACGAGACAAGTTGTTTGACTTGTTACGTTGGCAGCGTTTATTAGTGCCTAATAAGCGAGCCTATCATAAAACCACGCACAGTCATCATCGGTTTTATAAGCACCCCAATCTCATCAAAGAGCAGGGGCAAAGGCGTTTAGCCAAAGCGCCAGAGAAACTCTGGGTTGCAGACATTACCTATTTACCAGTACAACACGGCCAGGCCTATCTCAGCTTAGTCACCGATGCCTGTTCTCGTAAGATCGTTGGCTACCATGTGCACGACACTTTGCATGCTCAACCAGTCCTTCAGGCATTAAAGAACGCAGTGAAAAATAGATTAGGAAAAGGGGCACTCATTCATCACTCGGATAGAGGGATTCAGTACTGTTCAAAACCTTATCAAGTGTTCCATGAAAAACATGGCATTATCTGTTCGATGACGGATGGTTATGATTGCTATCAAAACGCTTTGGCGGAGAGAGTGAACGGGATTCTGAAGAATGAGTTTTTATTAACCAAGCCAAAGGATGTTGATCAGGCTCGACAAATGGTGAAAGAGTCGATTGAAATCTACAATACTCAACGTCCACACTTGGCGTTAAAATACAAAACGCCCGATGAAGTTCATCGAGCGTTTTTTACCTGAAAAAAGTGTCAACTTATTTCAGGACGGGACAAGTTTTTGCAATAATGAATTCCATTCTTATGTGTTTTTTAAATGGTTGTGTTTGATTAAACTAGGTTTACAGATTAAGCAAACAACGAATTTTTAGGAGTTATGGATATGAAAAAATTATTGCGAATTGATGCGAGTGCTAATCAAGATAATTCAGTGAGTCGAGCGCTTGCAGAACAATTTGAATTGAGTTGGAAGCAAAATAACCCGGCCGCTGAAGTTCTTCACCGTGATTTGTCGCAAATTCCTCCAGAACATTTATCCCCTGAAATGCTGGGAGCGATGTTTTCACCAGAACCAACGGCTGAACAGCAAGCTCTGCTTGCACACTCTGCCGAATTGATCAATGAATTGAAAGACGTTGATACGGTTCTGATTGCCACACCGATGTATAACTTTGGAATCCCTTCAACCTTAAAGGCATATTTTGATCATATTGCACGAGCGGGTTTAACGTTTGAATATACCGAGCAAGGGCCTAAAGGCTTGATTAATGGAGTCAATGCTGTGGCTGTTATCAGTTCTGGCGGTGATTATCGTCAACCACCATTAGATAGCATGAATTTTGTTGATGGTTATTTGAAAACAATCTTTGGTTTTATGGGAATTGAAGATGTGACTTTGATTCATGCAGCTGGTTTAGCGATGGGTGAAGAGCAAGCCGAAAAAGCCAAACAGGAAGCATCTGAAGCGATCCAAAAATATTTTTAAAACCATTGAGGAAACTCTATTCAGAGTCGTCTATTTATTGGTAAAGGAGGTTGTGATGTTACGGGAACCTAAGTTGATATCGGATGCAATACCAACGGTTGATGGAGATGGTGTTGATTTGAAACGAAACAGTTTTTTTGACGGACGTTTCGACCCATTTTTAATGCTGGATGAAATTAAGGCTAGTGCTGACGAAACTCCTAATGCATTTCCAGTGCATCCGCATAGAGGAATTCAAACGCTTACTTACTTGATTCATGGAAGCATGTCGCATCAAGATTCTATGGGGAATAAGTCAAAAATACACGCGGGTGATTTACAGTGGATGCATACAGGTAAGGGGATCGAACATTCCGAAAAACCCGATGTAGATGCAAATGGTTTGTGGGGGTTTCAATTCTGGTTGAATGTTCCAAGGCAAGAGAAATTTGAGGAACCTAGGTATCAAGATGTTTCTGCCGATGACGTATTGTCTATTGAGTTAAATGGCATTGATGCGAAGTTTCTTGCTGGTGGTGTGAGAGTGAATGGGCAATCTTATTTATCTAATTTTCGATCGCTTGCAGGCAATGCAAGTTTATTGGATTTGCATTGGCAAGAGCGACAGTTAATTGATATTGAAAATTCTGATAAATCAGCAGGTATCTTTGTGATTAGCCAAGAGGTTAATGTTGTGTTGGCTGGAGGCGTTTTTAAAAAGTTACCGGCCGGTAAGTGTGTCTCTTTTTCACAGGGTGATCATATCCAAATTCATGCAGAATCTGGCGCACGTGTTTTATTTTTTAGTGGTGAGCCCATTGGTGAACCGATTGTGCATCATGGACCTTTTGTGATGACTTCGGAAGCCGAAATTCGTGACACAATTAAAGCTTATCGAGACGGTACGCTGGTTGGCTAAGTCAGGTGTGCCACGCCTAAAATAAGTGAGCTGTAAGTCGCGCAGAACTTCAATTTGATTCAATCCTAGGTTCCCTAATTCACTCACATCGATTCAATTCATTTCAATTTTTAAGTTAGGCGATAATATGGCAAGTACACAATTTTGGAACTTGTTTTATGAATCGCTTAACCTTCTCTTCTTTCTTGAGCGTATTATGCGCGTTATTTTTTAGCTTAAATAGTTTTGCAGCTTCCTTTGATATTGAGGGCAAGTTGTCCATTGATAACCGAAATATTAGTGGTTTGGTCATTACTGATTCTTTTGCCGCTATGGCGACCGATGAAGGCACCGCTATTCAAATTTTATCGAATAACAATGGTAAGTTTGTTGCGGACTCTTCCGGTGTTATAAATTTAACGAGCGATAATCTAGAGCTGGATTTAGAAGGTTTGGCTTGGGAGGAACCTTATTTATATGCCATAGGGTCGCACTCCAAAAAGCGAAAAAAAATCAAAGATGATGCGTCGGAAAAGAAAAACCTGAAACGTCTTGCCCCAATTATTTCTGAACCTAGTCGACATAAACTCTTTCAAATTGAACTTTCACCGGCCGGTAAAGTTTTAAATATTCAATCGAAAAGCCTAGATGAATTTATTTCAGAAAATGAAATTCTAGCGCCTTTTGTCGTTTTGCCAAGCAAAGAAAACGGTATTGATATTGAAGGGATTGCAGTCAAAGACAAACAACTTTGGATTGGGTTTCGTGGACCGGTATTGCGTGGCAACTACGCGACGATTTTAGAACTGGAATTAAAACCGAAAAAATTCAAACTGAAAAAACTGGAGCTGAAATTAGTCAATCTGGGAGGACTAGGAATACGTGATATGGTTGCTACCCCAAATGGTTTAAAAGTTCTTGCGGGGCCTGTAAATGAAATTCCTTCTCTTTATCAGGTGTTTGATTGGTTTGGTCAGAATCAGTTTAATGAACTAAAAGCAGATCGCACACTTCGGAACTTTAAGGGGAAACCGGAGTGTTTGACAATCGACCCTGTTGGTCGATTATGGCTAGGTGAAGATGGACCTAAAAATGGTGCCATTAGATTATTAGATTAAGAACAAATGAGAAGCCAGTCATTGAAATAGGATCAGTTTGGATTTATCGTCAGATTTTCTAGAAGAAAGGCATAATTTAAGTTTTTGAAAATAATTCTACCAAAAAAAATCGCCAAGGTTTCACGTGAAACACTTGGCGATTCTTCTATAGAATTTGGATTAGGTTTCCCTAACCCATTGAAGCAAGATTCTACACTGATTTACCAGTCATCTTTTCAGTCAACCCCGCAATAAGCTTAAAGAACATCGGTACAAAGAGAGGCGCGAGTAGGGTAGCGGCAATCATTCCACCAACAAGGCCTGTTCCCACCGAAACCCTCGCAGCGGCACCAGCGCCTTCTGAGAGCATTAGAGGAATAGCAGCAATCGTAAAGGCTAAAGACGTCATGACAATCGGTCTAAAACGGATTTTTGCGGCTAATTCTGCGGCTTCTGCTAACGGCATCCCAGCACGATGTTTTTGCAGCGCGACCTCAACAATCAATATTGCATTTTTCGCTGATAACCCAATCAGAGTCAAGAGCCCTAACTCAAAGTAAATATCGTTGGTTAGTCCACTTGAAAGCACCATTAAAGAGGCACCTAAAACCGCAAAAGGGACGGCAGTTAATACAGCAACAGGAATTGACCAGCGCTCATATTGGGCAGCTAAAATCAGGAAGACAAATAACAAACCAAATAGAAAGGCTTGGTTTCCACTGTCTGCTGATTTTTTCTGTTGATAGGCTTCGCCCACCCAACCTAATGAGTATCCTTCTGGCAATACCTCTGCAGCGGCTTCCTCAAAGGCGGCTAGGGCCTGTCCGGATGAATAACCAGGAGCTGGATCTCCCATAACTTTTGCAGCAGGGAAAAGGTTGAAACGATCAACGGTATCAGCACCGGTGGTACGCTCGACTCTGACCAAAGCGCTCAGTGGAATCATCTCGCCTTGCGCTGAGCGCACAAAAACCTGTGATAATTTTTCTGGCGTATCGCGATACTCGGCTTCGGCTTGCAGATTGACGCGGAACGTTCGACCGAACAATGTGAAGTCATTCACATACAAGCTACCAAAGGTCGCTTGCATCGCGGCAAAGATTTCATAAGCCGAAACCTCAAGAATTTGAGCTTTTTCACGGTCAACAATTGCTTCGTATTGTGGAACACGAGTATTAAAGGTCGTACGCACTTGTTTAAGTTCGGGACGTGCCGAGGCATTTTCAATCAGTGCTTGTGTTACTTTATTGAGTTCATTTGAACCTGTGCCATTGCGGTTTTGCAAGTAGACCTCAAAACCGCCCGTCATACTCATGCCCATAATCGTTGGCATGCCAATTGGAATGCTAAAAGCGTCAGGAATCGCATTCAATTGACCAAACAGTTGTCCGACCACCGCGTCTGATGGCAAGTCTTGTTCGAGGCGTTCATCCCAGTGTTCGAGTTTAACGAAGGAGACACCCGAGTCCGTTCGGTTAGTAAAGGTTTGTAAATCAAAACCAGCAAAGCTGACGGAATGTTTCACTCCAGGGTGGGCTAGCAGTGTTTCACTCACTTGATCACGTGTCTGTTCCATTTGGCTAAGAGAGGTCGCCGGAGGCATATAGCTCAATACAAACAATGTGCCTTTATCTTCCTGTGGAACTAAGCTTTTTGGCAATGATTGTAAAGTGTCGTAGGTCACATACACTAATCCACCAAACAGCAAAATACTTAACAGACTGTAACGCATAATCATGCGTACACCACTGGTAAATCCATTCGTGATACCGTTAAAACCGGCATTAAAACCTCGTGCAAGAATATTTTCTTTATCGTGGTGATGGTCTTTAATCATATTTGCACATAGAGCTGGCGTGAGCGTTAAAGCGACAATGCCCGAAATTGTGACGGAGATGACAATTGTAATGGCGAACTGTTTGTACATTTCACCACTCAAGCCTTCGATAAACGCGACGGGAATAAATACCGCACCCAAAACTAAAACAATGGCAATAATCGGGCCGGTGATTTCTTGCATCGCCTGCACTGTGGCTTCATACGCTTTTTTTCCCTCGTCGCGCATAATTCGCTCGACATTTTCCACGACGATAATCGCATCATCCACGACAATCCCGATGGCGAGAATCATGCCGAATAAGGTGAGTTGGTTTATCGAAAAGCCCAGCAGATACATACCGATAAAGGTTCCAATAATCGATACTGGAATTGCTAAGACAGGGATCAAGGTCGCACGGAAATTCTGTAAGAAAATAAATACAACCAAGACCACTAATATCAGGGCTTCGACTAAGGTATAGATGACTTTATCTATGGACAGTCTGACAAATTCAGAGGTGTCATAAGGTATTTTGTAGTTAAGCCCTTGAGGAAAATTTTTCGCTAGCTTTTCCATTTTTTCGTCAATGAGTTGAGCAGTTTCTAAGGCATTTGCCCCAGGTTGTAAAAATACCCCCATTGGTACGGTTGGCTTGCCATCAAAGGTGGCATTGAAGTTATAGGCTTGCGCACCGAGCTCAACACGAGCAACATCTTTTAAACGCAGTAGGGCGCCATTTTCTTCGGTGCGTAAAATGATATTTTCAAACTCTTCTGCCGAATTTAATCGGCCAGATGTGGTCACCGTATATGTAAAGGCTTGGTTAGTGGTATTGGGTTCTGCACCGAATTTACCAGCGGCGAACTGCGAGTTTTGTTGGCGAATCGCAGTCGAAATATCAGCAGGGGTTAGATTGAATTGTTGTAATTTATTTGGATCAAGCCAGATACGCATGGAGTAGTCTTTGGAACCAAACTGGCGAGCTTCACCAACACCTGGAATCCGCGATAATTCATCCAAAACATTAATTAGGCCGTAGTTGGCGATAAAGACCGTATCTAAAGAGTTGTCTCCAGAGTAAAGTGCAATCACCTTTAAGATACTGGGTGAACGTTTATTAACGTTGACGCCAAGCTGTTGCACTTCAATCGGCAACTTATTCAGTGCTGACTGTACTCGGTTGTTCACATTGATATTGGCTTGGTCGATGTCAGTACCGATTTTAAAAGTCACTGTCATGGTTAGAACGCCAGAGGAAGAACCAACGCTATTGATATAAAGCATATCGTCGATACCGTTAATTGCTTGTTCCAATGGAGCTGCAACGGTCTCTGACAGTGTTTCGGCACTCGCACCAGGATAGGTGGCTTGTACCTGAACTTGTGGCGGTACGATTTGCGGATATTCCGCAATCGGCACTGACTTCATTGCCATGAAACCGGCAATGACGATAATCAGTGAAAAGACCGATGCAAACACCGGCCGATCTATAAAGAATTTCGATAACATAAGTGGGTCATCCGTTATGGTTACAGGCGCTTATAACGCCTAGTGAATTCTATCTGTCTGGGAATCCTAAGTTTATTTCAGAAGCCCCAATATGCGTGTTCTTGAGGAGGTTATGCCCTTTGAGTTTGGCTTGAAGACCATCTGTAGCCTTCAATGTTTCTGAAATAACCTATTAATTCCTAAGCATGATGGCTTCCTTCCTTTCGACGCTTAGTTGAGGACAGAAAGGTTATTCTTCACCGGCCGGTGAGTTTTTATCTAGCACTTGTACTGGTGAATTTGGCCGTAGTTTAATGATATTGCCAATAATCACCTGTTCACCTGCTTTTAGGCCTTTGCTGATCAGCCATTGATCTTGGTAGTTCCCTGCTAAAGTAACTGGACGCATTTGGGCTTTACCTTCTTCAATCACATAAACAAATGCTTGGCCTGAATTTTGAATCACGGCCTTCTGTGGTACGTTCATCACGTTCTGCCAAGTGCCATGTTCCACTTCTGCGCGAAGAAGTTGTCCTGGGAGCAATCGCTGATTTTTGTTATCGAAAATAGCACGATAGAACTGCGACGCAGTATTCGCATCGACTTGGTTTGCTGTGAAATCTAACTCTCCGTCTGCAATGATTTGCGCTTGGTTGTTGAGCAAACGCACTTTTGGCGAGGAGTAAAGTGTGAGTAGTTGTTGATCTTGCAGGTTAAACAACGTTTGGCGATCTTGGTCAGATACTGAAAAGTGGCCGTAGAGCTGATCGATTTGTTGAATAGTATTCAGCAAGGTTTTACCAGACACTGGGTCCATTAAGTCCCCAACATCTTGTTGACGTTCACCAATGATTCCAGAAATTTCTGCCTCAATCGTAGTGTCATCCAGTTCGATTTTGGCATTTTGCAGCTGTGCTTCCGCCGCTTGTAAACCACTTTTTGCCGCCTGCCACGCGGAGTAGGCATCATCGACGGCTTGCTGACTGACGGTGCGATTACTTAGCAGTTTTTGTGTGCGTTTGTAGGTGCGCTCTGTTTGTTCTAGGTTTGTCTTGGCGGTTTCTAAATTCGCTTTAGATATACCAAAAGCTGCCTTGGCACGACGGTCATCCAGTTGATAAAGCAATTGGCCTTTTTGAACTGTCTCACCTTCACGGTACAGTTGCTCTTCAATAATGGCAGTAATTCGTGCATGGACTTCAACTTCTTGAAGCGCCGACAGACGGATCGGATAAGTTTTAGTGAAAGGGACAGAAGTGGTTTTTGCCTCAATGACCGGAACTGGCATTGGGGGGCGTTCTTCTTGAGAATATGCGATTTTGGAACCTATCATTAAGCTCAAAAATATACATAGATTCAAGAGTGAAAAACTGCGAATCAGACGAGTCATAAACTTCACCTAGTTAAATGAATAAAACAATTTTTCATTGTAAATAAAAAGTGTAATGGTTGCTACACTTTTAAAACTCTTTTTTAAACCCGTTATAATAGATGTTTTTTTAAAACGCTAAGCATCCTGTGAAACAACCAAGCAACGAAACACTTAATCCATCTCGTGGCGAATTACGGCGCCAAAAGTTTTTAGACGTCGCCGAAACGCTTTTTTTGCAAAAGGGGTATGCCGGTACCTCGGTGAATGAGGTGGTAAAGAATGCCGGCGGGTCTTTAAACACGCTTTATCGCTATTTCGAAAACAAACTCGGTTTATTTGAGGCGGTCTTCCACAAAAAAACGGAAGAAATTTTTACGCCTTTTTTGAGCTGTGATTATTGGCAAGCTGATATTGAGACCAATTTGAAAAACTTTGGTTCTGCCTTGCAAAAAGTTGCTCTTTCGGAAGAAGGTGTGGCAATGAATCGTTTGGTCGTGGCTGAGAACAATGATGAGCAGGCGCAAATTCATCGAATCTTTTTAGAAAATGGACCGCAAAAAGCCATTCAGATTTTGGCCAGTTATTTTGAATGTGAACAACAAAGGGGCACAATTCAACTGGAAAACCCACAACTGGCTGCTGCACAGTTTTTAGAAATGATTAAAGGGCCGTTTTATTACCGTTTAATGTTTGGCGAGCAAATTGATGAGAATGAGATGCAGCAGGCGCTTTTACAAGCTATTGACCTGTTTTTAACTGGGGCTCGAATTCAGCCAAAGGCTGAAAAATAATGTTCTCGCCCTCTCTTTGGCGCTGTTCGAGCTGCTCATTTCCTACCTTGTTTTTCGTCCAATTCTTAGGTGCTTTTAACGACAATCTGTTTAAAAATGCGCTGGTTATCTGGTTTACCTTTAAATTGGCAACCAATGAAAGTGATGGGGGGTTATTGGTCACTCTGGCAGCCGGGTTGTTTATTTTACCGTTTGTGTTGTTTTCAGCTTTTGCTGGGCGCTTAGCGGATACGTATGACAAGATTGCGTTAATCAAGAAAATTAAACTGGCCGAAATTGGCATTATGGGTTTAGGTGCTCTCGCCTTGGTGAGTCAATCGGTCGAGTTAATGTTGATTTCGCTGTTTTTTATGGGCGTTCAATCGGCATTTTTTGGGCCAATCAAATATTCTATTTTGCCGCAACTTTTAACCGGCCGGTTATTAATTAAGGCGAATGGCTGGTTTAGTGGCTCAACCTTTATTGCAATTTTATTGGGGACGATTTTTGGCGGTTTAGGGATTATGTTACCGGCCGGTGAAACATGGATGGCGGGGGCGGTTATTGCGACAGCCGTTTTGGGGTGGTTGGCTAGTTTAGGATTAAAAACGGATTTACCCGTTACCAAGATGCAAAGTCAGACATTTCGTCAAATGGTTGCGCAGGCAAAACAAGTGCCAATTGCATTTAAGTCGGTGTTGGCAATTTCGTGGTTTTGGTTTTTTGGCGCGGTTATTTTGAGTCAAATTCCCACACTGGTGAAGTTCCAAGTAGGAGGAAACGATTCGGTTGTGGTGCTGTTTCTCACACTGTTTTCAGTTGGTATTGCCGTCGGTTCAGGTTTGATTGCCAAGTTGATGCCGCCAAAAATACATTTAAATTGGCATTCTTTTTTGTTGGTGGGAATGGGACTGTCCTTAGCAGTTGGGATGATTTTGCTTGGACAATTGCCACCGGCCGGTGAGAATTTATTGAGTGTTCATGAACTAATCTCGAATGGTTTTTTTCAAGGGTTGTTGTTGAGCTTTGCTGCGATGGCTTTGTTCGGTGGCGCATACATAGTGCCACTCTATACGTTGATACAAATTGAAACGCCTGAACCTCAGAGAGCGCGAATGATTGCGCTTAACAATATTATTAATTCGCTTTTAATGGTCTTATCGGCATTGTTGATTATGCTTGGTTACGCTTTAGGGTTAGAATTGCTGACAATGTTATTGATTGTGGCGCTGATGAACCTGCCGGTCGCGTTTTGGTTGAAAAGCCTTGGCAGAAACCTCAGCGGCTAAAACCGGGTAATTAAAGCGTGTTTAAATGGATTTTTAAGTCAGTTGCTAAGTCTCTTGCAAAGGGGCTTTTTAAGGCCTTATATCGAGTTGAAGTCAAAGGACTCGAACATTATCAAAAAGCGGCTGAGGATGGTCGCCCAATCCTGATTATTGCTAATCATGTTTCTTTGTTAGATGGACCCTTGCTCGAACTGTTTATTCCGGGCAAAACGACCTTTATGGTCGATAAAGGCCATACGCACCGTTCTAGTGAACGTTTTATTTTGAGCATGAGTGACTATTTTAGTGTCGATATGCACAGTCCTTACGCTGCTAAACATATGATTGAGCAGTTGCGTTCTGGAAAGCAATGTATGATTTTCCCTGAAGGGCGCATTACCACGACCGGCGGTTTAATGAAAATCTATGATGGTACGGGGATGGTGGCTTCCAAAGCCAATGCGTTGATCCTGCCAGTGCATATTGATGGCGCAGTACTCTCGAAATTTTCTTACCTTGATGGAATGCATTTTGCGTTTATCAAACGCTTTTGTTTCCCCAAAATTCGTCTAACGATATCACCTCCCAGAAGCTTAAAGGTTCCGAACCATTTAAAAGGGCATGCTAAACACCAAGCATTGAGCCAGCAAGTGGCAAAAATTATGCGTCAGAGTGCTTACTTCGGGACGGTTGAACAGCAATCTCTCTACCGAATGTTGCAAGTGGCTAAAGCCACCTATCGTCCAAAAGAAGTCTGTGTTAAAGATATCAACGACCAAGAACTTAGTCTGAAACAAATCGATTTGGCTGCGAAAATTTTAGGAAAGCAGCTAGCGAAAGCACTAGGTGATGAAAAACGCGTCGGCCTGATGTTGCCGAATGTCGCTGGTATGCCTGCGAGTTTTTTTGCACTGCAGGCCTATGGTTATGTGCCAGCTATGATCAATTTTACGTCTGGGGTCGCTGCCATTCGTTCAGCTTGCGAGACGGCAGAACTTAAAACGATTATTACCTCTCAGCGATTTGTCGATGCATTTGAGCTTCAGCCATTGATTGATGAACTATCCCCAAATGTCCGTTTTTTAATGCTTGAAGGGGTGAGGCAGAAGATTGGCTTGCCGCAAAAGCTGGCGGGTTTGTTACAAAGCTCTAAATCTTTGGCGGGTTACTCTTTACCGGCCGGTAAAGAAGCCGTGGTTCTGTTTACTTCTGGGTCGGAGGGAGCACCGAAAGGGGTGGTCTTGTCGCATCAGAACTTGGTGAGCAATATTGAGCAAATCAGTGCCATGCTGACGCTGTTGCCACAAGAAAAACTGTTTAACGCTTTACCAACGTTCCACTGTTTTGGATTAACCGCAGGTATGTTGTGGCCAATTTTGAAAGGTGCACGCGTGTTCATGTACCCATCCCCCGTTCATTATCAGGTTGTGCCTGAGATGGTTTATCAAACGAACGCTCGTCTGATTTTTGGTACGGATACTTTTTTTGCCGGTTATGCGCGAAAAGCCAATCCTTATGACTTTTATAGCCTTCGAGCTTTGGTTGCTGGTGCTGAGCGCCTGAGACCGGAAACACGTCAATTGTACGCAGAGAAGTTTCATCAACCGATTTACGAAGGTTATGGTGTCACGGAAACGACTC
The DNA here is from genome assembly GCF_004293625.1 of Thiomicrorhabdus indica. Taxonomy (NCBI): domain Bacteria; kingdom Pseudomonadati; phylum Pseudomonadota; class Gammaproteobacteria; order Thiotrichales; family Piscirickettsiaceae; genus Thiomicrorhabdus; species Thiomicrorhabdus indica. The sequence goes on from NZ_CP033040.1 coordinate 147,159, forward strand.
CCGTATTGTCGGTGAATTTGCCGACCGGCTATAAACATGGTTCGGTTGGGCAGTTTGTACCAGAAGTGGAGTATCGACTTGAGCCCGTACCCGGTATTGAAGAGGGTGGTCGTCTGTTTGTACGTGGGCCAAATATTATGTTGGGCTATGTGATGCCAGACCGGCCAGGAAAAATTCAGCCTCCAATGGATGGGTGGCATGATACCGGTGATATTGTAGAGGTTGATGAGGATGGTTATGTTTGGATTAAAGGCCGTGCAAAACGCTTTGCAAAAATCGGTGGTGAAATGGTGTCTTTGACTGCGGTTGAGGCTTACATTAATGAAGCTTGCCCTGATGGCCATCATGTTGTCGTGGCTGTGCCGGACTCTCGAAAAGGTGAGCAATTGGTATTGGTGACCGATGATGCGACCTTGAACCGAAAAGTTGTGTTGGAAGCGGCTAAAGCACGACAATTTTCAGAGTTGATGATTCCTAAAACCGTGATTCTGTTAGAAGAAATTCCAGTGTTGGGCACTGGAAAAACTAATTACCCAGAAGTGCAAAAAATTGCTGAAAAGCAACTTGGATAAGGCGCATTTCTCAAGGCTAAAATTCAATCACAATATTTTTGTTGGGAATCTTAATCATGCGGTACTCGTAGTAATGTGCGAGCGCCTTTTTGATTAGGAATTGGATACAAATCAACTCGTCCGTTAAAGTATTTTTTAATAATCGTGCGGGTCATGTAAAGCCCGATGCCAATACCTTCATCCTTAGTGGTGAAATACGGCTCAAATGCTTTCTTTTCTGACTCTTTGGATAGCCCAATGCCGTTGTCAATCAGCTCAACCGAATAAAACTCTTTGTGGTTTTTCAATGTGATAGAGATCAGCGCTTTAAATTCAGAGCCTTCTTGTTGACGACGCTCTTTGATGGCATCTATTGCATTGGTAATCAGATTTGCCAGTGATTGCTGCATATGATTGGCATTGCCGTGCAACGGGTAACTCTTGGCTTGATCTGTCGTCAGATTAATTGTGATATCGTTGTCTTCGAATTGTGCTTCAAATAGATTTAGAGTGTGCTTAATCAGTTCATTTAAATCCAGATCAGTATCTTCTGAATCTGGGTTAAAGAAGGTATGGAAGTCATCAATCGTTTTGGATATGAACTTAATTTTTTTGCGGCTTTTGGTGACATTGTCTTCTAATAATTGCTTCGTTAATTGGTCGTGACTTTGGGCACTCAATAAGTCTTGAAGATACAGCGAGACTTCATGTAGAGGTTGTCGCCATTGACGAGAAATAGCATTAATCATTTCCCCCATGGCGGCAAGTTTGGATTGCTGAATTAGTACTTGTTCTTGTTCTTGTTGAGTGGCTAACTCTGCTTTGACTCGTTTTTCTAGATGGTGTCTAAGCTGTTCAAATTCAGTGATGTCATAGTTAACCCCAATGGTGTGAATGGCGTCGCCGGTATCGTCATAAAGAGTGATAGCATAGGCTTTAATGTAGCGTTCTTCACCATTTGGCCAGACAATTCGGAAGACGGTATCAAAGTTTTTATTATGTTGGGTCGATTCGGTTAACAGCTCTTCGGTGGCGATGCGGTCATCAGGATGCAATGCTTGGCTCCAAGCCTCGTAATGGGAGCTGAAATCTTCTGGATGAAGGTGATAAATCTTAAACATCATTTCATCCCAAAACAGCTCGTTGGTTTTTAAATTCCAGTCCCAGACTCCGATTTGAGCACTGGTGGTTGCAATGGTTAAACGCTCTTGTACGGAGAGTAGTTTTTGACTGAGCTGCTCACTTTCTGAGAGTAGATGCTGCGTTTCAATATTTTTATTTTGGAATTCTTTGGCAGAGAGTGTCAATTGGCCGATTTCATCATGAATGTTGTAATCAGGGATTTTGGCATCTGTATCACCGCGAGCAAGCGATTGAAAGGCTTGATTCAATGATGCGATGGGACGCACGACAGATTTAACATTCAAGATAGCCAAGATTAAAGCCAATCCCATTAAAATCAAAGACCCTATAATGCTGGTTTGAATAACTTGCTCATATTGCATTTCGAGGGCTTGCTTGATTTGCTTGACAGATTTTTGGGCGTTTTGGTTGATTTGGTTGGCGTGATAAAGGACTTCAAAAGCCTCTGCAGCCATCACCACATTGACTAATGATAGATAACCTCGTGTATGTTGAATTGAGCGCGTAAAAGTTTTTTCGGTAAGCGCTATTTGCTCTTCTAACGTTTTTAACATGGATTGCTGAGGAGGCGTTTGTGGGAGCGATTTTAGTTGCTTAAATTCTCTCCACATCGTTTTAAAGGATTGTTTGGCAAGTTTGGCAAAACGATTATCAAGTGATTCAAAATAACGAAAGGCTCCTTTTTCGACTTGATAAGACCGGATATAGAGCTGTTGAGCTAATTTGATTTGTTCTGGACTGTTAGAGCTAGCCAAATAGTTTTGGAAACCTTTCTCGATTTGTTCACCATATTGACGAATGTTATCGCGTAGTTGCTGTTGTGTGCCGCGTTGTAGAATTAGCTCATTAAACTTTGCATAGTAGCGTTCTAAGTGAAGTCGCATACTGTCATAATTAGTTTGGCTGGTTTCGGAAGACTGCGTGGTCGATTGGACTAAGCGTTTAAAGAGTGTGTGATACAACTTACGCGCGGCATCGGCAGAGTCCAGATAGCCAGTATAGGTATAGTTTTGTACATGACGCTGTAACTTTTCGATTTCACCGGTAATCTGTATGGATTGTTGAATATTAAGGTTGGCTTGGTCACTGGCTTTGTAGTCGTTGAATATATGGTTTATCTGCATAAAAAACAGAACGTTCAAAGCAATAAAAAATACAACCAGTAGCAAAACAAATCCGTAGATTTTGCTCTGCAATCGAAGGTTAAAGGTGGGGAGTTTCATAGTTCAGCCATGTACACAATTAGGCGTTAAACGCCTGCTAAGACAAATTCATTCCATTTTCGCAATGAATACTCGTAATTTGGGATGACTGTGTTCCAGACAGCAATATTTTCAAATCGACGATGGTAAGAGCCTCCAGTACGAATTTCGCCTGCTTTAATTGAGTTTTTGCCATCGGTGCCTTGTAGCATCTCGCTGGCTGGTTTGCCTAGATACCAATAATCCCATTCAGCTTGGCTCATAAATTGTCGAGAACGTTCAGGATTCGAGATGTAATAACCTTGTCGGGCAATAAAGGCACCAGCATAGCCGGACAACCACCAATTCATGTATTCATAAGCCGCATCTTTTGATTCTCCTCGGGATTCGCTGGAAAGTGACATAACTCCATGCCAAGCACGATAACCTTCTTTGGGGGCGGCATAAATACAAGGAACTCCCATTCCGTTGAGTGAGGCGACTGCCGGTGAAAACATACTTTGAATATCCACTTGATGCGTGGCCATAAGCTTAATTGAATGAGGAACGGATGACCAAACCCCTCGGAATTGGCCTTGGCTTTTTAAATCAGTCAGAATCGTAAACATCTGATCCAGTTCGTCGCGGCTGAAATTCCCAATATCCTTAAATGACATGAAACCTTGAGCTTGGATGGCCAGTGCCGCATCAAACAAACCAATAGTGGGGTCGTTGACGAGCGCAACTCGCCCTTGATATTTGTTGTCTAAAAGCCATCCCCAACTTTCGGTTTCATAAGGAATACCGGCCGGTATTTTTTGCGTGTTATAGCCGAAGGAATCTACGTTATGAACATAAGGCATAAAAGTGATTTGATCGGTTGGATTTGGGCCAAGGGTGCCATTTGGTTGGATAAACAGAATTTTATTTGGGGAATCACCGGCACCAATTTTTGCCTTTTCAGTGAGTTTTCCCGTTTTCGCTAAAGGTGATATTTCATTCCAGTATTTGAGCCGAGAGGTTTCGATTGGCTGAATTGCGTCGGCTTGCCAAAGTGGACGTACACTATTAGACCATTGTTCATAGAGGTCAAACGATGTGGGATCTGTGGTGGCCTTTAATAGGACTTCTGCACTCCCACCGGGATAAAATTCTAGGTTTATTCCGAGTTCTTTTTCGGCACGCGCTTTGAGGTGAGGCTGCAAAGTGACATGAGTACCGACAACTTTAACCGTCGGGCGTTTATTTTGCGCATGCAAAATTCCAGGAAAGCCTGCGCTTGAAATACTGGCCGCGGCCAAGAGTCCTTTGTAGATAAATTCTCTTCGGCTGGTCATCTTATACCTCAAAGTCGAGTGGGGACTTGGTTAGGGTGCGATTAAATTATTGCATTTGTCTACCTATCTTATACCTACTTTCTAAGGAAGTCTCCAAACTCGTCAGCTTTATGTACAGAGAATTGATATAGATTATTACTAATTTCTCTTTTTAAGATAGCGCTCCCAGTAACGATGTTGTTCAGTCAGTTTGGCTGACATTTCACGCGATTCAGCCGCTTTGTCAAAGTGGTTATCCATTAAGCGAGTTTGATCTTTGATTAAACTGGATAGATTGGCAGTATTTGAACGAATATCAGCGAGTTTGCGATCAATGCGATTCATGACTCGTTTGAAATCTTTGTAAAAACTCTTGAATTCTTCAGATTCCAAATAGCGTAATGTCGCCTCTTCGGCAGGAAATTCATCTTGTAACAGCTCATTCATACGATTAACCACCAACATATAGCCAGTACGTTGGTCACTATTAACATCACGCGCTTTGCGTTCTAATTGTTTGGAGCGGACTAAAAGGGCTCTTGAGAGTTTTTCATCACTGGTAAAGTAACTGGAGTATTCTTTTTGTTCCAAAGCATGAGCTTCATTATTTGCCTGCTGGACTTGTTCTGCGAAAGGGTAGGCAATCACAAAATCGTTATAGGCATCAATTGTTCCAATGTCGTCTGCTATTTGGAATGCACGTTTATGCAGGCTTTTTAAAGCATCGCGTGATTGTTCAGAATTTGGATACGTTTTTAAAAACCACTGATAACCGGCGATGTTGTTTTCATTTTCAGTTAACTGGTAAATTTTAGCGATGGCCTCTTTGGCTTGAGTAGACTCTGGAAATTCTGCAATAAAATCAGAATAGCTTTTTATGGTGTTTTGTTTACTTGCCAATGCAAATAGGTTGTTGAACACATTACTATCACGACTTTTATCGTAGGGAGAGACCTCTTTAAGGTATTTTAGATAGGCGGTTGTTGTATTTTGTGCTTTTGCCGTGTTGTAGGCTTTATCAACCAAAACAGTCAAAGCTTTATGAGCGTCTTCTTTAAAACTAGAGTCCCCATAAGACCGAATAAAGTGGTCATATGCTTGTAGGGTATTTTTTTGTTTTGCCTGCTCAAACAGTGCTTTGTCTTTCTGGCGAATTTTTTGTGCTTTGATTTGGTTGGCTTTTTTATTGATTGCAATCACACTATCAAAAGTAGGTCCCGCCACACAGCGGACGGGTGCGGTATGGTGCATAGCGCCCGAAGAGCGTTCACCAGTATTATGCCAACGTTTAACAAAGCCATCTTCACTGGGTCTATTAACTCGGTAAGAGATTGTGGTGGGCGTTGATGTCCAATAAGCGAGTGACGATGGATTCGAAAATTGGCGTCTAAAGTCAAAGATGCTTCTTAATTCTGCATCGTTCGGGACTCTAAAATTTTTATATTTACCAATGTGTAAATTTTTACAATAGTCCTGTGCTTCTGAAAATTTCAACTGTTCGTTTGGCGCGCTTATCCAAGCACGAGGGCCATCTTGTGTATGTTTCGTGTTTTCCCAAATCAAGCCGGTCCAAGTATCCACCACAAAACCTTTTAAAAGGTCACGTTCAACTCGCTCGTTTTCAACTGTTGATTGAATTCCTGCTTGAACTTGAGTTGCAAGAAGCGTTAGCAGTGAAATATATGTAGCTGTATTCATCGAAATCATTGTCAGTCCCTTAGATCGCGTTTGAATTTTTTATTGTGGTTTTAAATTTTGGTAGTAATTTTTTTGGTCAATGCCTATCGAGCCAAAAATGTTAACCGCAGACTTAAAAGCGGTAGAGTTGATGCCGTATTTATTAAATAAAGTTTCAAAAATGAGATCCGCGTTCAGTCCATTTAGTTTATGGATCTTTTTGGCGGTGTCTAAATCTTTCTTTTCAAGCGCTAGAATTAAGGTATTTTCAAGCCTTTGAGCATTAGGTAAGTTCTTAAGAGCGATAGCTGAAATCGTCGGATTTTGTTGTTCTATTCCAATTAGCAATAGCTTTCTATATTCACTGCTATTTAGTTGCTTTTGCTGAATATCTCTCAGAACTATATCCGAAATGCTTGTATTCTTTTGTTTGATACCTATTTGAAGCAGTTTTGCATGTTCAATGTCTTTTGGTTGCTTTTGCAACATTGTTTGAACAGCCTTAATCATTCCAGCTTGTGTTACACGATAAATGTCATCTGATGAAATTTTCGCACCTCTCGAAATATAAAATAAAACACGACGTTCATTTTTTGCTTTTATTGCTTCGCGTAGTTGGTTTTTCAGGTCGTCATTTGCTTGCTTGGCTGCTAAATTCTGACCGCCTATGTTGGCAAAAACAGCGGCTGTTTTTGTGTATTTTTCTTTTAGGTGAGGTCTTCGTTTACCATAGCGTTCAGCTTGAGTTTTAACTTCACGCAATGCGTGGTCTATGTTTTTATCAATGGTTTTTAAGTTGGTTACCGCTACTTCCAAGAATCTGGCGTAACCATCAATTTCTCTGGGGCTTGATTCTATAAGATAGGACTTTAATACATCGGAATGTGGCTTAGCACCAGCATCAACTAAAACTTGTGCTGCTTTTGTGCGCGCCTCAAACCCTTTTTTCATATCTTGCATGCCGTTTAAAACTTCATTTAATATCATTGAAGCATCTACCCCAGATGCTAATAGAATTTTTAAGCCATCAAGAGAAATGCTATGAGTCTGATATCTTCCAGCTAAATCAGCATAAGTTTTGACCAAGTCCTTACTACAGTCCTTAAAATTGATTTTGTCTTTTAAAAACAGCATGGTTTCTGTAGTCGATTTAATCTCTTTTTCAAGAGATTGATTTGTATTGTAGTACTGAACCTTGAAGGCATTTCTAAGAACATCACATTTGGGAACAGAGCGCCCGTAACGATGTTCTAGAAATATCGCTTTATCAAAGCCACCATATTCATAAAGTAATTGAAATGACCGGTAGTCTTTAACATGTCGTGTTAGGGTTCCAAATAAGGCTTTTTCCGTTGGGAAGGCCCCTTGCCGAAGAAGTTTAAGTGCAGTTTGGTATTCATCTTTCGATGTTTTGGGGCTAAATAGATTTTCAAGTTCATTATCAAGTTCTTTCTGACTTTTTGTCGTTGGCAAGTCAATTTTAATTTGAGGGGGAAAAAACTCTTTGACTGGTAGCTGGCTGGCAAATGCATAACTGTTGGAAAGTATCAGGGTAAATAAAACGGCTTTGATGGAGTTTAATTTCATGTTCATTATCCGATTCTCAATAGTTTTAATTTAATTATGGACCGAGTTAGTAAGGCTTTTGTTGCTGGGAAATTGTATTGACAATTGAAGTTGTGAATTGATAGCTCATATATCAGATCTTTGATCTAAAATTTTTAGAAGAATGTGAAACGATTTTTAAGCTGATTTTATACAAAATAATAATATAAAGTTTATATTTTTATGTATTTCCAACCACTATTCATGCGTTCAGCCATTGCATCAACAGCTGGCTTTTCTGAATTGACTTGATCAATGATTTTTAAATAGGGTGAACTACTTTGACGAGCTCGGTATAACGATCGTTGGCAGGCGTATAAGTTCAGTGAGGGGTATTGTTCGGCGAGAGCTTTCAATTGACTACTATATGGGTTGTTAATATCGTACATATAAACCCCCTTGTAGTTAGTGATTACATCGACTTCGATTAACTCATTGGATTCATTCTCAGAGTAGATTTGCATAATTTTTTCAATCGCTGCCATATGCTTAATTGGATCATCGGAATCTACGTGAATCATAAATTTAGAGCGATTTTGGTTAAGCGAAAAGGCATCTGTTGTCTCAGGCAGAAATTGTGTTGTAGGCGTTAAAACTTGGTTGTGCCAAACCTGGCTGGCACCGAAAACACCAATAATGGCACCAAAGAAAATTCCTGTTACGCCGGCCGCAATTATAGGAATAGGTTTCCAATAAGAAGCTTTTCTGTAGTTTGAATATTGTTTTTTGGCAGAAAAAGCTGGCTCAGGAATGTTTAATGTGTCGTAAGCATGAGGCACAAGCTGTTTCAGATATTTGTAATCGTGCAGCTTATTCCTTAGTTCAAGGTTTGAGGAGATTTTTTCTTCGAATGCTCTCTTCTCTTCTTCACTGAGCTGGTCATCCAAATAAGGATGAATTAACCATTCGTCTGAATTCGATAAGGTGGTTTGTTTTGTCTCCATTTTTGAATTCCACTCGACTTTCAATTTCTAACAGTGATTAGCTTAAGCATGATTTTGCTTAAAAGGAATGATTTTCTGTTGTTTTTGTGAGCTTGGATGAATCGAGTTTTGTAATAAACGTTCTCTTAATTTTTCCCTTGCCCGTGATAGTCGGCTCATCACTGTTCCGATAGGTGTATCAGTAATATTACTAATTTCTTGGTAGCTAAATCCTTCTAAGTCGGCAAGTAACAAGGTTTCTTTTTGTTCAAAAGGTAACTTTTGAATGGCAATTTGCAGTTGATCGTTTTTTTGTTGTTCGATGACTAACTGTTCACTGCTTTGTGTTGAAAATAGCATGGTATCCAATGCACTTTCATCGGTTATTTGCCAGCGTTTTTTGTATCTCATATCATCTAAATAACAATTTCGCATAATCACAATTAACCATTGTTTGCTTTTTTCAGGCTCTTTTAATGAATCAAATCGCTCAAGTGCCTTTAAAAAAGTTTCTTGAACTAAATCTTGTGATTCATGGCAATTCCCACTCCATGCAAACGCAATTCTATAGAGTGACGAATAGTGTTCGGTCATTGCTATTTGAATGGTTTCAGCTGTGGTTTTTTTTGATTTTGAAAACAAAAAACTCATAAAACTTCCTTGCTTGATAAACGCTGATAGTGCCAAGTCTTTCATTCAGTACGACGTTTATTGAGGCGGCGATTTTATCGCACCTTTTTTAAAGAGCAAGTGATGATAAGGTATTGAAGTTAAGTTAAGTACTTTTTTGTGTTTACTAAATGCATCATATACAAGTAACCTATTTTTCTAAAAATCTCCCGTGAAATAAAGGGTTGAATAGCTTTTGAACTAGGCTTGAAAATCCATGTAAATTAAAAGGCTATTCAAATTAATTATTTAACAATCAATTTATTTAGTGCGAGTTTATGGAATAAAAACAGTGAGTAATTCGTTTTTATAATAGAGTCTGTTTAAATTTGCTTGCAAAAAGTAATGAAGCCATGAGTTGGACGATTTGGGATAATTTTGCACTGATTTGGATAGGCTCGTTTCACTTCGTACAGTTAAAGGGTTTGTTTTTACGACCTTTACTGAGATTTTTTACTTAAGGAGTATTTCTATGGGTGGATTGATGAAATACCAAGATCATTTAACGCAGGTGTGGATGATTTTAGTATTAACCCTGTCTCTAATGTTTACAAACTCTGCTCTTGCAGCTCAAGCAGAACTTCCATTGCCGGATACGTTTGCGGATCATAAAGTTGTTTTGCAAATTAGTGATCCAGATCCATTTAAACAACGATTGGTGTTGAATGTTGCAACAAATTTACAGCGTTATTATGGCGCGAGTAATGTTGATATTGAGGTAGTTGCTTTTGGGCCTGGATTGCGTTTGATGATGGAAGGTAATCCTTACTCGGATCGAATTAAAAATTTGGCGACTTTGGGAGTGCGCTTCAGTGGTTGCGAAAATACACTCGCGCACATGACAAAAATTTTAGGAAGAACTCCTGAATTACAAGAAGTCGTGACCAAGGCTCCTGCAGGTGCGGGGCGTATTCTGCAATTAAATGCCGCTGGTTGGCAAATTTTGAAACCTTAGAGTGGTATTGCTCGTGATGTTGGTAGCTCTTAGCTCTGAGCGCTTTTGATTACGACATTGTTAAGCCACAACAGAGTGAAATTTGAATTTTAAACGCGTTTTATTACAAATCATTTTATAAAAAATCATAAGAAAAAATAGCGCATAAATCTTTTAGAGGAAAAAAATGAAAAAGAGATTCAACCTTAGTTTGATTGTTCCTGTCTCCTTATCCGCAGTGTTCATGGCTTCGAATGCTATGGCTGCTAACTGGTTGATGCTACAAGGCACAGAGCCAGAGCATCAGGCACCTGCAACAAAATTGTGGGGGTTTGTACAGGCGGAATATATTAAAACTGACGACACCAAACTACCCAATGGTAATTCGGCTGCCTTTAATCAGATTGCACCGCAACTGGATACCGCTGATAGCTTCAATGTTAAGCGTGCTCGAATTGGGGTGCGCGGAAATAACTTACTGCTAGATTCAAAGGTAAATTATTTCTTATTGGCCGAGTTTGGGAATAACGGCCTGACCACAGGCGGTAACGCATCAAGAGGACAATTAACCGATGCGAGTGTAACTCTTAACCATATTCCTGGTGCCAGAGTTCGAGTGGGTCTATTTAAAACCCCAGGAAGCGAAGAGGGAATGCAAGCCGTTGCCGTGGCGAATTACATTAATTTTAGTAATGTTACAGACCGCATTTTAAACGAACGCTATTTTGAAAATTCGGTGGGTAACACTGGGCGTTCTGCACCGGCCGGTGCATTCCGAGATACAGGTGTGCAGGTGTTTGATACGTTTAATTATGGTGATTGGTCTCATACCTACGCGTTAATGTATGGGAATGGCTATGGCGTTGAGATGAGTGATAACGATAGCCATAAGGATGTTTATGCGTATTTATCGACTGAAAAACATTTCAGCAAAAACCGTGGTGGTCGCAGCGACAGTATGAAGTTTTATGTTTGGCACCAAAATGGTAAGCGAACTCTCAATGATGTCGGAACGGTCGACCGCAAAAGAACGGGGTTAGGTGCGACTTATTTTGACGGAACTTTCCGTTTAGGCGCGGAATATGTCACAGCAGACGGAATGATTTATGGTGGTACCAGTGGTGCGGGTGTTCCGGATGACGGCGCAACCTTTAGTGTGTTACCTGACGAAAAAGCGAAAGGATATTATCTGGATCTTGGTTATAGAGTGATTCCAAGCTTAGAACTGAATGTTCGCTATGACATGCTTGATAGTGCGACAGAAACGGCAAGTTTGCATCGCGAGTTTCAAACGACCACGCTTGGTATGCAGTATTTTGTCAATAAAAAAACAACGCTGCGTTTGAATTATGAGTTGCGTGATATTGATGCGCCAGATTTACCTAGCACAGCACCTGTTCATAAAGTTTTAGAATCGATCGATGATCGAATCTCTGCGCAGGTGAGTGTGCATTTTTAATGGATAAAACGCGGCTAGTGTCTTCTTGATTCTAACGCGTGTATTTTTCGAAGCCTCCGCATGCAAGTTTGTGCGGGGGTTTTTGTTTTTGTGATTTGCGTTTTTTAATCCGTCACATGAACGTATTTTTGGGAGTGACTATTTTGAAAAGTATTTCTGCAAAACTATTAATCAGAATGTTGATTGTCAGTATGACGGGAATGGTGATTGGTTTGTTTGTGATTATGCAGGCAAGTTCCAAGTTGCATTATTCAACCGCCCAGAACTTGGTCAATCAAAAAAAAGAGTGGGCGGAATCTTTGATTGATTCTAAAGTTCAAAATACTTTGAGTATTTTATTGAGCTCCATCAGCACGAACCCAGAATGGGGGGAATATTTTGTTAATAAAGATGTTAAAGGTATGCACCAACTTGCCAACAAGCTAAGTGATTCCTTTGCAAGTAAAACCACAGCAAAAGGTTTGAATTTTGTTGCTTTTGATAATGAAAATCGAATTTTTATGCGTAGTTTTAAACCTTTGCCAGATGCCGCTTTAGGAAAGAAAGCCCCCAGAAACTTTAGTGACCTACTTTCTGGAAAGCAACCACTTCAAGCCAAAATTGATTTGTCTGGGGTGGGGTTATTTATTACCGCAAGTGTGCCGGTCTCTTCTCCAACAGATGACACAAAGATTGTCGGAGTTTTAGATATTCGTTCAGGGTTAGAATCGGTTGTTGAGGAGCTTTCTGCCAATGGCACCTATTTTTTAGCGGTCATTAATGAAAAAGGACTAGAGCGTTGGAAAAAAGGCAGTGAAAGTGACAAATTAGGCAGTTACTATCTTGCCAATAAGAAGTGGTTTTCCAGCAGTCAGGAGTGGTTTAAATCCGTTGATATTGACCAATTGGTTCATGAAAAATTTATTAATTTAGATGATCGGTCAATGGTTTCTAAACCCATTTTGAATGGTCAGGGTGAAGTGGTTGGCCACTATCTAATTGGTTTAGATGAATCTCACCCAGATATGCTGAATGCCATGCAAGGGGTGAATCAAATCATTCTTCTTATGGTTATTTTGGTTGTTGTTCTGGTTGTTTTGCTATTAATCCTTTTAGCCTACAGTACACGAGTGATTGTGCAGCAGCCGATACAATCAATTTTGCAGGCGATTCGCAGTGTTCATGAATCCGGCCATTTTACAACCAATCTTCACAGTGATTCTAAAGATGAAGTGGGTGAAATGTTGCGAGCATTCAATGCATTGATGCAAAGAACAAACTCTGCTTTGCAAGAAGCGAACGCGACAGTGGGTGCGATTGCGAAAGGAAACTTTACCAAGCGTATGGAGCAAGACTATATCGGTGACCTTCTGACTCTAAAAGAGGGGGTAAACCAGAGTGCGCATAGCGTTGAATTTGTGATGACTGAATTGCAAAAAGTGATGCAAGGCTTAGTTGATGGTCAGTTTGATATTCGGATGAGTGATCAGGTTGCACAGAATTTTAGGGATGATGTGGATAAAGCGATGCATTCGATTCAAACAGTGATTCAGCAAGTGAACCAAGCGATGCAAGCAATGAATTTAGGCGACTTCAGCTCACGAGTAGAATGTGAGGCTCGTGGTGAATTACGTCGATTAGTGAACCATGTGAATGATTCGGTAAAAGCGATTGATTCTGCGATTTATGAAATCTTAGATGTCGCCTCTGCACAGTCACAAGGAGATTTAACACGCTCGGTCAATGGTGATTATAAAGGCCAATTAAATGAGCTTAAATTAGTGATTAATGCGTCAAACTCTCAGCTTAATGAGATTGTTATGAGTGCCATGCAAATTGCCAATCAGGTGAGTGGCGCTGCTGAAGAGGTGTCTTTGGGTGCAAATGATTTGAGTGATCAGGTTCAACAGCAAGCCGCTTCGGTGGAGCAAACTTCTGCGACTATGACACAAATGAATGTTGCGGTGCAAAACAACCGTGAGCATGTTGAAAAAGCCTCTGAAGAAGCCCAAAAGGTGAAAGAAAAAGTTGTGCATGGCAGTGAGGTTATGCAGCAGAACATTAACGCAATCAATGCTATTCAAGAGTCCAGTCATAAGATTAATGATATTGTCGGCTTGATAGATAGTATTGCGTTCCAAACCAATTTGCTGGCTTTGAATGCAGCCGTTGAAGCGGCCAGAGCAGGGGAGCATGGTCGAGGATTTGCGGTGGTTGCGAGTGAAGTTCGAGCACTGGCGCAAAAGTCTGCAGACGCTGCGAAAGAGATTACAGCTTTAGTGAATGAAAATACAGTGAGTATTGAACAAGGTACGGAACTGACTCAACAATCAGGTGAGGTTTTACAACAGATTCATGCGTCTGTTGAATTGGTTTCTGACATGATTCAGCAGATTGATGATGCGACTGCTGAGCAGGCGACAGGCATTGAACAAGTCCATAAAGCCATCGATTTGATTGATTCAGGGGCTCAGCAAAATGCGGCTTTGGTTGAGCAAACCAGTGCAGCGTCCGAAAGCCTTACAGAGCAAGCACAATCGCTCCGAGCTGATATGGGCAAATTCAAGACAAAAAACCTCCTGCCTTCATCTTAGGCAAAGGGCTTGAGTGGTTGGACTTGAATGGGTTTGATTTTTAATTTTGGTCAAGCCCAACCAAAACCAAAACCAAGTTTTTGGTTAGTTCTAGTTTTTATAAAGCGCTTGCAACTGTGTTTTGCGAGTGCTTCTTTGTTTCTCGACAACCGGTTGTAGATTTTTAATGGCTTGACAAAGTTGGTTTTGTTGCACATTTGACCATTCCCCTTGATAGTACAAGTGTTGCTCTAGGGAAATCAATAAGGATTTAGTTTCGCTATCGAGCGGTAAATCTGACAATGAAATTTGCAGCTGTTTTTGGGCATGTTCTCGAAGTGCTTGATAAAATTCACCGGCCGGTTTCTCACACCAGTTAACAGCAGTTACTTTGGCAAGGGTCTCGGTGTTTTCAGTCGTTTGAACCGTGTGTTTAGTCTGTTTGTACGTTCTATACCACAAGCTAAGAGTGATCAACCACAGCGCTCCAAGTGCAAAACTCAACCACATCCAGAAATCACTAGCGCTAGAGTTGGCGACTTTAAGGGGTGGCGCAACTGAAACAACATCTGCTTGAACGTCATCTGCACGGCTGAAGTCTGGCGGCTGCATTCCCGGTTCGATATTAAAACTTCGACTGTCTAAGTACAGCGTTTCTAAATGATTATTATGTGTGTTCCACCAGTAAATCTCCTGTTCGGGAAGTTCCAGTTTTCCGGTTTCGGTCGGCACAATGGTTTGGATAATCTCCACTTGACTAATGATGCCATCGTTGAGCTTCTCTTCTTGAGTCAGAGGTTGCTGTTTGTAGATTTTGTAACCTTTACCGGCCGGTGTTGAAATGGCAGGTAGTTGATTGGCTTTTAATCCGAATACCTGCAAAGTAATCACACGAGTTAAACTGTCGCCAACCCGAATTTTTTCAGGAAGATTTTTCCATTCTTGTTTAAGGAAAACCGATTTCGCTGGCATCCAGTTGTTGGGTTCTGGGAAGTTATCAGGAACCGGCAGAACCTTTAGCTTGAGGTTTTTTGCAGATTCGCGAATCGCTTTTTGTTTGCTATTTAGATAAACCACACCATTAAATTCAGGCGCTTGAATTTCCATCTCACCACTTGCTTGCGGATAGAAGACATACACCCATTCATAGACGGTGTAGTAGTTGCCATCAATTACTTTGTCGTAGATGTTTTCTTCTTTCAGGTTATCGACTAAGGCGTTACTGAAACTGGGTGGACGGATGTTGCTAGGTGCGACCAATTTACCTTGATGATAGAAACGCAAGGTATAAAGCGTTTCTTGTTGCAGGTAAACCTGTTCTTGATTGAGTTCAACTTGCAGAAAATACGCTGGTGTTCCACCGGCCGGTTGAGGTTTGCTTTCGGTGACAACCAGTTTATAGGGCTCACTTTTAATATCTCCTAATAAAATCGGCGGAATAACAAGTTCGCCGGTTTTTTTCGGCAGTAGTCGCAAATGCCAGCGAGTGCGAGCTTTCTGTTGACCATTGGTGACTTCATAGAAATTACTGCGTTGGCGACTCAGCACCTCAAAGTCCTTTCGAAGCGTTTCGTAATTCAGTGTGTTGCCAAGCGTTTGAAAATCGGCATTGACATACAGCGAAATAATATCGCCCTCTTCAACCGTTTGGCGCTCTGTGGAGAGTGTTAAGCTGTCAGCATTCGCATGGTTAAACAGGCCGGAAAAAGCCATTAACCAAATCGAAATGAGCGTTGAATGTATGAGGTTTTCTAAGCGATTTTGTTTCATGGTTCTACCAGGTCTTCGCAGGTTGTGAGGTTTCATCAGCTGGACGGTTGGTTTGACGCTGATTGTACTGATATTCAAATTTTCGTTTTAAGAACAAGCTCGGAGAGTCGGGAATTTGTTGAATCCAATTATCGGTTGCCAATTGTGTTTCCAGTTCTGGCGCTTGTTCGTTTCCGGCTTTGTTGTTTTCAGATTGTTTACCGGCCGGTGACAATTGATTGGGTAGGTTATTTGCTGTTGCAGGTTGCTCGCCATCAAGTGTCTCATTGGAATCTTCTTCGACCAGTTGGGTTTGGTCAATGTTTTCATTGTCGGAGGTTTCTGTATTCGCATCGGGATTGCCAATATTTGTTTTACCCGTTGAGTTTTCAGTATCAGATTCAGAGTTATTCGAATTACCCACCATTGAACCTTGCGCATCTTCTGGGTTATTTTGTGTTTCTGGTTCACTTTGGTTGCTAGCTTGCTGAGTGCTGGAATCTTCAGCCTGTTTGTCGTTATTTGGGTCGTTATCTTTTTGACGCTGGGCGTTTAATTTTTGGTCGATTGCATCGGTTAGAGAATCTTGTAAATGGCTGGCTTGTGATTGTGAATTTTTACCGGCCGGTGAAGTATTCGCCGATGCCGCATTGTTTTGGCTACCGGAATTGTTCGAATCCCCATTGTTGGTATTGGGCTGGCTTCTTTGGGTGTTGTTTTGTTCATCATCTGAGCGGTTGTCTGAGCTTTGCTGTGAACGTTCAGACTCTGACTGATTTGATTGTGTTTCATTGGAGGAGGAATCCTGACCTTGTTGTTGGTCACCGGATTTCTTGTCCGTTTCAGGCGTGTTTTGTGCTTCTAAAAGCTTTTCAACAATCGCTAAGTTTTTTTGTGCCTCTGCAAAATCAGGCTGGATTCTTAAAGCATTTTGATAGGCTTTTTGTGCGCCTTTTAAGTGACCGGATTTTGCCAAAGCATTGCCGTAGTTATAGAAGCCTTTTGGGGTTTTGTCTCGCGCAAATAATTTGGCGGCTTCTTCATATCGGCCTAAGCGATATAGAGCACTGGCTTGCCATTGTGGTGTTTCAAACAGCGCTTCGGCTGCGGCGTAGTTTTGTTTGTTCCATGCTTTAAAAGCTTGTTGGTCATGCGTTTGAAACATACTGCCTAATTCATCCCATTGCTCGAACCATTTTGATTTATCCGATTCTGCAAAGCTCTGAGGGCTGTAGCTGGCAAGCGGTAAAAAACCAATGACTAAAAAGCTAAATAGCCAGCCTCGGCGATAGATCAGGGCAATTAAAGGTACTAATAAAATCAGCAATGCACTGCCTTGATCAAGCGGATAAAGGACTGGTTTTTTTTCAAGCTTCGATTCATCTTGGTTGTCCGTCGTTGCCCCTTTAGGCGTTTGGCTTAGTAGCTTGTCAAATTGATTGTTTTCAATTCTTAGAGCTTCGATAGGGGCTTGTAAGGATTGACTGAGTTTGAGTAAACGCTCCGCTGGGAGACCTGCCAAGACAACCGAATCGTTGTCATCTTTAAGTACACCGTAGTTCGGAATTTGAATCAAACCGCCTGCTTCTGTTCCAGCTGTCAAAATACTCAAACTATAGTTATTTTTTTGAAAAAAGTCGTAAACAGCGGTTAACTGGTTTTCTTCAATATCGTCAGTAATCCATAGAATATGGCCTTCTGTAATGTGTGCTCCCGTAAATAATTCGTTGGCTTTTTCTAACCCAAGAATTGGGTTGGAGCCATATTCAGGCATGATGAGAGGGTTCAGCGAAGGTAATAGTGTGAGAAGTGTTTGGTTGTCCTCCGAAATCGGCGTGATGGTGTGTGCGGTTCCTGCATAAGCGACCATGCCGATGGATTCTTGAGGATTGGCTTTTATTAAGTCGGTGAGTTTGTATTTGACTTGCGTTAAGCGGTTGGGCGCTAGATCATCTGCTAACATGGATAAAGATAAATCCAATACGATAACCGTGCCTTGCTGACTTTTTTGTGCAGGGATCTCGACCGCTTTAAAGGTTGGCCCGGCTAGAATTAGAGTGAGCAAACTCCAAATCACGGCAAGGCTCATCAAGCTCAATTTGTGAGTGAGAGTGAATTGTTGGTTATTTCCTTCACCTAGAAGCAAGCTTTGAAACTTGGGATCAATGACTGTATGCCAAGCTCCTTGCTTTGCCTTGGTTTGCCATGCCATCCACACCAAAATGGCCACAGGAATAAATGCCAGAAGCCACCAAGGGCGTAACCATTCTAGTCCGATTTCTGTCGCTAACATTCGTGTTACCCTCCTGCTCGACGAATGAGACGAAATGCGAGCCAAAAACTCAGTAATAAAGCCGTTCCTAATGGCCAAATGTAAAGTTCACTGCGCAAACGGTAACTAAACACTTGGTGTTCAACCGCTTCTAACTGATCGATTTGTTGGTAGATAAGTTCTAGTTCAGCGGTGTTATTGGCACGAAAAAATTGCCCACCGGTTAATTCTGCGATTTTGCTTAAGGTTGCTTCATCCATATCGCTTCGACTTAACCCAAATAGACCGGAGCTGGGCTGTCCAACTCCAATCGTGTAAATTTTGACATTCATCTGTAGTGCTAATTTGGCAGCTTCTATTGGGCTTACTCCGCCGGTGTTTGACCCGTCGGTTAATAAAATTAAAACAGCATGCGTCTGGTTTTGTTGCTTTAGGTGTTTCAGGGTTAAGCCAATGGCATCTCCAATAGCGGTATTATTACCAGCCATGCCGATTTCACTTTCATAGAGTAAATTTTGCACGGTTTTTAAGTCGTAGCTTAAGGGGCTTTGCAAAAAAGCTTGGCTGCCGAAAACAACTAATCCCATGCGATCCCCTTGACGACGGCTGATAAAGTCGGCAATCACCGCTTTCACTGCGCTTAATCGATCTACCTCGCGTCCACCTAGTCTCATATCGGCTTTTCGCATACTGCCTGATAAATCCACTGCAAGCATCATCTCTTTGCCACTGACTTGAAAAGGTGTTTCATCCAAAAACCAAACAGGACGCATGGCGGCAAACACCAATAATATCCAAAGAACAATAAACCCGAATGGAATGCGATATTGGCTTTTTTTTGCCTCAAAAAGAGGCTCATTCTCAATCTGAGACTCGACCCTCGACAAAATCACGGGGGCAAGAAGAGGAGAAACCTGTTGAGTTTGGGTTTTAATCATTAAGCGGATTAACCATGGCAACGGCAAGATGGCAAGCATCCATGGCCAGATAAAATCTAGGTGTTGAAGTTGCGACAGCCACTGCATTATTGGTGATGTCCTTTTATCCATTTACGTGCATAGTCATGGCACGTTGTTAATTCTTCTTTGAGATTCTTTTGGTTGCTGTAGCCAAGTAGCAAAAATTGGTTGAGACTTTTGGGTTGCTGAATGTAGTTGGCATTTTCGGCTAAAAATTTGACCCATTCGTCTTGCTTGAGTGAAGCGACTCTTTGTCGACCATAGGCGGTTAAAGCGACTTGTTTTAATAATCGATTTATCTGCTGAATTTTATGTGCATCTATTTCATCATTCTGCATAATTTCCGAGAGTTGGTCCTGTGCTTGTTTGCGATAGACGTTACGTCGTTTAAGGTCGAGGAAATACCAGGTAATCCCAATTAGAATAGACGTCACACTCAGGAGCAGAATCCACCATGAGAAAGCTAAAGGCCACCAACCAATTGGGTCGGGGAGTGCAATGTCGTTCAGTTGCTCCAAAGCCTGCATTGCCTGTGGGGAAAGCTGGTTTTCAGCGGCCCAAAGATTCGGAGAAATGCCGGCTAGGATGAAGAAGTTTAGCAGTGTGAATAATCGAGCCATCATCTTAAATAATAATCCGGTGCGCCACTAACTGAGCAATGACATCTTGTTGGTTGTTAATTTCAAACAGTGGGATTTGTTGCTGATTCAACAGTTCTTTTGTCATAAGCCATGACGTTTCATAAGCTTGTTGATATTTTTTTTGGGTTTGGCGACGAAAACTGTCTAGATGAACCGGGTCGTCTCCAAAGGTGCGAGACAGGCTTAACCAACCTAATTCAGGTAACTGTTTTTCTAAAGGATCGACTAGATGAAGTGCCACAATATCCAAATGATGTTTGAGCATTTGTAAACTGGGCATTGCAGTTTGCACCATATTCATCATGTCGCCAATTAAAAAGATTTTTGCACCTGGTCGGGCAGTTTTCGCAAGTTGCTGAAGCGTTTTCGGCCAATGGTGCGCTTGATTCGTTGCCGGCCGGTAAAGTTTGTGCTGCAAGTTGAGGGTTTGCTGTAAATAATTTAGCACTGACTTTTGTGATCGTTTCGGTGATACCCAAATGGTTTGTTGATGATTAAAACCAATGCCGCCAACACGTTCATTTTGGTTGAGTGAACACCATGCTAGTGCTGCGGCAAGATTCATGGCTTGAGAGGTTTTCAGCCGAACTTTAGAGCCAAAAAAAAGTGCGGGTGTCTGTTCTGTGACCAAAAAGGTTGGGCGTTCATGCTCCTCGACAAATACTTTGGTGTGGGTCTTCTGAGTTCGTGCAGTGACGCGCCAGTCGATATGGCGAATGTCATCGCCAGGTTGATATTGACGGACCTCACTAAAGGTCATGCCACGACCTTTTCGTGTTGCATGGTGATTACCCAAATTTGATGCTAGCAATTGCTGTTGCTGATTGAGTTTTCTCTGTTTGAGCAAATATCTCAACTCTACTAAGTCAATGAGTTCTGTATAAAGTTGTGCTTTAGAAGTCTCAGGAGTTTTCCCGTTTGCATCAGATGACCGATCCTCAGTCTTTTCAGAGGTTGAATGCTTGGGGGAATTGGCGCTTGAGAAGAGTTTCCACATGTTCGAATCTCAAAGTATTCGCTAGGTAACAGGAACCAGCTGCAGAATTCGATCCGTGATTTGGTCGGCATCAATCCCCTGTGCATCGGCTTCAAAGTTTAAAATCAGTCGATGACGGAATACGTCATGAATCACTGCTTGCACATTGTCAGGCGTGACGAACTCTTGACCAGCAATCCATGCATGAGCTTTAGCGCAGGCAGATAAGGCAATCGTTGCGCGAGGACTGACTCCGACCGCAATGAGTTTGGCCAATTCTGGATCATAGTTTTCTGGTTGTCTGGTGGCAACTACCAGTTGCACCATATAGTCCTTAATGGCATCGGCTAGATGTAAAGATAGCACCGATTTTCTGGCGGAAAACAGATCGTCTTGGCTTAAGGTTGGGTGAGCTAAAGGAGGGGCAGAAATCGCTTCACATTCGACAAGTTCAAGGATTTGCTTTTCATGTTCGGCTTGTGGGTAGTCGACACTGACATGCAGCATAAAACGGTCTAACTGAGCTTCAGGAAGCGGATAGGTGCCTTCTTGTTCCAGAGGGTTTTGCGTTGCCATAACCATAAACAAGGGTTCCATTGGCAAACTGCGTTGTCCGACACTCACTTGACCCTCTGCCATAGCTTCAAGCAGAGCGGCCTGAACTTTGGCTGGTGCACGGTTGATTTCATCCGCCAACAATAAATTATGAAAAATAGGCCCAGATTGAAAGGTGAATTCACCGGTTTCTGGTCGGTAAATGTCGGTGCCGGTAATATCTGAAGGCAACAAGTCTGGTGTGAATTGGATGCGGTGGAAAGACCCTTCGATTAGTTCTGCCAAGGTTTTAATGGCTTTGGTTTTTGCAAGACCTGGAGGTCCTTCAACCAAAATATGACCATTAGCTAACAAGACCAATAACATTCGTTCAACCAGTTGCGGTTGTCCAAGAATTTGTTTATTGATGGCGGTTTGTAATGCTTTGAATTTGTGTAAAAGTGAATCTTCAGAATCTTTTGCCACGCTGCTACCTGTGTATGCTTGAGAGTTACCAGTAATACTTGTCGTGCATTATACGTCAGGGTTTGGAGTTAGTGCATGCATTCAAGACAATGTGTAGAGTAATTCCAAGATTACTCAAGTTTTATTTTTGCTTATCTTGTGGAAAATAGTCTGAAAAAGTCAGATGAATGGTTTTGATCAACCCGTTAAATTTTATTTAATAATGAATCAATGAAACTCACCAAAAAACGATGATATTCGAACGAATGAATTAGGAAGTGATATGAACACTGAACAACAATTTAAGACTCAAGCCTTGCAGTGGATTAGGGTTAGCGCTGTCTTACTGTTTTTAGCCGTTGCGTTTGGAGCCTTTGGTGCGCATGGGCTTGAAAAAAGTTTTTCGTTAAAGCAACTCAGTGTTTGGGAAAAAGGTGTTGATTATTTGTTCATTCATGGATTAGCAATGTTCATGGTAAGTTTTTTGTTTCGATTGTTTCCTAAGCAAATTTCCCATTGGCAAAGAGTAAATTGGAGTTTTTTAGCTGGGGTTTCATTGTTTAGTGGCAGTTTATTTGCCTGGTGTTTAACGGACATTCATAGTTTGGTTTTTTTGACTCCGCTAGGAGGTTTGTTATTTTTAGCCGCTTGGCTTCAGCTAGCTTTGGGGGTGAGTTCTGAGATCAATCAAAACAAAGAAAAAGAAATAATGAAATAGGTGCTCATAAACGAATTTTTATGCTTCTTGATAAGTTTTATTTATTGAATAAAAAAATTAATGATTTGCTTTGCATGTTCAAATGCAAAAGAATCGACTTTTCGATGGTAATTAAGGAACAAAAAAATGCAATTAAACCCTTTTAGTTTTCACAAATGGTGTGTCAGTTCTGTAGCGAGTGCTTTTGTCGCAGGTTCTCTGATTTTAGGTAGTGCAGCAGTTCAGGCCGCAGAAGTTAAAGAAATTAAGCAAACCATTGAACAGAATGGAACCAACTTATCTGTCAGAGCGAATTTGATGATGGCGGACGGCAAAACGATGCAAGATGACATGGTGTTGCTGACACACGGGACTCTGACGCATATGGAGCGCTCGACTTATGCGGCTTTGCAAAAAAACTTAGCAGCGCTGGGCGTCAGTTCTTTGGCAATAAACTTATCTTTGGGTGTTGATAACCGTCAGGGTGAATATGATTGTGCCGTGCCACACAAGCATCGACATACCGATGCTTTGCAAGAAATCGGCGTTTGGCTCGACTGGCTACAAAAACAAGGTGCAAACCAAGTTACTTTAGCAGGCCATTCTCGGGGTGGAAATCAAACCGCTTGGTTTGTGTCTGAAAATGATTCGGATGCATTTGAAAAGGTGGTTTTAATTGCTCCTGCATTTGAAGGGCCGAAACCGGCTGAATTTTTAGCAAAGGCTCAAGAGATGCAGAAAAAAGGTGAAGGTCAGTCAATGATCAATGGGATTGATTTCATTTACTGCAAAGATGCTCAGGCGACTGCCGATGCGGTTGTGTCTTACTATCAAGACCAGTCAGGCTATCACACCGTTGAGTTGCTAAAATCGGCGAAAAAACCAACATTGGTTGCTATTGGTTCGGATGATGATGTCGTTGCAGAATTAGCAGAGGCGGTTGAACCTTTGGTGGCAAGCGGTAAAGTCAGTGCGGTTACGATTGAAGATGCCGACCACTTCTTTTTAGACTTTGCCAATGAAGATTTAGCGGCAGCGATAGCTGAATTTGTCGCGGAGTAATTCATTGAGTTAATGAAGATATAGGTTTCACGTGAAACCAATTACCTAGTCTGATAAACGCCAACTGAATGTTTTTTAGTTGGCGTTTTTTTATGCCTGCTTGTGTTGACTTATTCAGTGTTGAGTTAACTTCCCCAATCATCTTCTAGGGTACGAGTCCCATTCATCCAGTCGTAGAAAAAGTTTTCTAAGGATTGTCTATGTTGTTGGTCAATGGCTTTAAACTGCGCGAGTGTTTGTTCTCTGGAAATGCCAATTTTTTCATTGCCGGTAATGATTGCTTCACGACTAATGAGATTTAAGTCGTTGCGAGTCATCTAAAAGAAGTGTCAGAGGTTGCCGTAGTGTTTAAAGCTGCATGTGGGGTGGGAATCGAATTGAGCATAATTTGCACCTTCTACGTGTAAAAACGTAGAAAATAGTGCAAGTTTTATTCCAAAAAGGAATTTTAAGGCCTTTAAAAAGGATGGAATTAGTTATTTAGTGATTTATTTTATTGTTTTAGGTGCGTCGTAGTGATTGGGTTCGTCACTAAATACGCGGACATTCCACTCAGCGGCAAGCCCATCGTCAGCCAAACAGACGGTTTGGAAGAAATTAACAATTTCTTGTCGTTGGCAATGCGCTTCAAATGCATCCATATCTTCCCAGATTTCATTAAACACAATCGGAAAGCCTTTGCCTTCGGCAAAGGGGCTTTGAATTTGGCGGGTAACGCGGTATTGAATACAACCATCTTCTCGAAGTGTGTTTGGTTCTAAGGCTTGAAGACGCTGGAAAAGGGAATCAAACTTTCCTTCTTTAGGTAAAAATTCTGCAACGCAATAAACTCTCTTTGACATGGAATTCTCCTCATTTCAATGGTCGTTAGATTACCATTCAGAGTGTGACTTGAGAAGTGGCATGTAAGAGTTGATGAGCTAGGAAATAAAAAAGCCGGTCAATTTGACCGGCCGGTAACAACTTAGGAGAGGGTTGTTAGCTATTTAATTTCAGTTTTAGGATCGATTTCAATCAAATCATTAAATGCGTGCCATGAGGCGTATCCAAGTAACGGCATAATCACCAACATTGCTATACCGAAAGTAACAATCCCAATAGAGATCAACGCCCCGATAATCAATGCCCAAACGGCCATAACCGCTTTGTTGTGCATCACAACTTTAAAACTCAGAATCATCGCTTGAATCACACCAATATTTCGGTCTCTAAGTAGCAATGGAATAGTGACAACACTTAATGCAAACACTACCGCAGAAACTGCTGCACCGGAAATCATGAAATAGGTCATAAATGTTAGACCAACATCCGATGTTAAAAAGCTCATAATGCCGGCGTTCGGATCAACGATGAGTAGTGAACTTGAATTAACAATTGCGGCGATTAACGGAACCACACGACTCCAAATGGCAATAATGATACCGAGTGCTAGAGCAAATAAAGCAAACTCAGTCAGGTTATGCCGCCATGAAACCATTGATTTTAATAAATGCGGTTTTTCTCCTTTGTGCAATTGGATGGAAACAGCATAGAGCCCAGTCGCGAGAAACGGAGATAGCATGACAAAGAAGGTCGCGACCTTAAACATCATAATGGGTTGTTCTTGAAAACTATTGAATACCAGTAATACTGAAAAAGCCATAATGCTGCCGTAGAAGAAAGATGCAAGTGGCGCATGTGCCATGTCCATCCAGCCTTTTTTCAGCCAGTGCCCAATATGTGAAAACTGAACGTCTTTTGATACGATATGTTCACCTTTTTCAGTGACATGATCGTGAATCGCGGGTGAAGAATAAGTGCTTGTCATAATTTCCTCCTGTTCGAAAACTTCGGTAATGACAAAAGGCGAGATTGAACGTTTAAGCCAACGAATCAAAAGAGATTATTTGTTGGTCGTGCCTCAAATCTGCCTGAAAATGAAAAAATCTACTCTACTTTTTATAAAGAATAATCCTTTGTAAACGGCTGAAAATTTCAGCAAATTAGGTTAAAAAAATCTTTTCGAGTTTTATTTATACCTTATTTGATACCGGAAACGCTAATTAAAATTACGTAAGTAATTGATTTATAAAATTAATATAAGAATCTAATAATATTTTATGGGCTTGAGTAAAACGGATGGTTTGAAGGGCTGTAAATCAGTGGAAATAGGAATGGCAGATCAAATTAAAAACGCCCAAGGCAAAGTTGTCCAAGATAGAAATTTCGATAAATTAGTGGATAAGTTTGAAAAAAAAGTCTATGACACTGTTAAGGGTGAGTGGCGCCTGAAGTTGCTGAAAGAAGATTTGGAAACCTTAAGAAACCAATCGCAAATGAGTATTTGGGATGCAGGTTGTGGGTTTGCGCAAATCAGTCAATGGTTCGCTCAAGTTGGGCACGATGTGACTTTGTGTGATTTATCTCATCAGATGTTGATTCGTGCACGTGAAAATTTTGCCCGTCAAAACCTTACCGGCCGGTTTATTGAAGGGGCTGCCCAAGAGGTTGCTGAGACGTTAGAATCGTTTGACTTGGTCTTGTTTCATGCGGTTTTAGAATGGTTGGCAGAGCCTAAACAGACATTAAAGGCTGTAGCCGATAAAGTGTCACCGGCCGGTTACTTTTCGCTACTGTTTTACAATCGAAATTCGGTCGTGATCCGTAATACGTTAAAAGGCGGCTGGCGTCTGCCTTATTTAATGAATGATGAGTATTTGGGCAAAGGTAAAAAACTCACGCCGCCAAATCCGCAAATTCCGGAAGAGGTCTGTTCGTGGTTAGAAGAATGGGGTTTCGAAATTCAGGTTCATACAGGTATTCGAGTGTTTCATGATTACATGACCCCAGAAGTGATAGAACAAAGTAGTATTGATGAGCTGTTAGACTTGGAATATCGTTATTGCCGAGAGCCGACCTATCGTAATATGGCGCGTTATATTCATATTTTGGCCAAAAAACCATAGACCTGCGTATGAAAATTGCTAGCAAAAAGATCGACTGCCGTGACAATATGCAAAAAATTCTCACCGCCGAGCAGTTTGAAAAACTCGCTTCAATCTACCCAATGATGTAATTTTTTATCCCTCGAAAAACAAAAACGCCGCAAAGATGTTCTCTGCGGCGTTTTTTATTGCTTTTGGAAAGTGCTTATTTCAGCGAACCAAAATAGGCGCTAATATTGGCAATATCTTGATCGCTTAAAACTTTTGCCATAGGTGCCATCATTAGATCGTTACGACTACCGTTTTTGTAGGCTTTGAGTGCAATTTCCAAGTATTGTGCACTTTGACCATTTAGATTTGGGTAGGTTGGCAAAATCGCTTGGCCATTTTCACCATGACAGGAAAAACACATTTTGGCTTTTTCTTTTCCCATTTGAATGTCTGCCGCATTGGCAACTTGCCCGACAGCTAAGGCGGCATAGACTCCCGCACCTAAAACAACACTCGATAAACGTAAGTTCATTCGGTTCATATTCATTCCTTTATTTTCAATTTATTTACAGTGCGTGGCGCAACCATGTCCAGATGCCGACGAGGAAGAAAACGGCAATCCAAGCAATCATGACTGCGACTGCGGAATCGGCTAATTTAGCCACTTGCAGCGAGGCGGTGTACATGCCTTTGGTGCGCCCGGCTTTATAGAGTGCGGTTAAGAAGAATCCGCCAACCAAGCCACCGACACCAAGTAAAGTCAGGAAGAACAAGATGGTACTCGGAATATCTTCCATCACTTTGTAGTCCATAATGGTGTAGTCAAACGGCAGCATATATTGCACACGAAGTACTTCGCGGAAAATCGCGATCAGTAGCCCCATGATGATGGCCATCATCAAGGTTTTATAGCCGGTTTTCGTATCGCCTTTACCATAGAAAAGCATTGCCGCAAATCCCACCATAAAAGCAAATAACAACCATGTCATCGGATTTAGCCAAGTGAGCATGTCGTGGGGCATATCCAATATCCACCAAGTAAAGGTGAGAATTTGCAGAATAATCCCGACCAGTGCGACCTTATCTCCAACACCTTTAACAAACAGACTGTATTCCAGTGAGTAGTCTTCACGCACCTTGTAATAGTGCGCATAAGCTTGTAAAAAGATACCGACTACGGTCACGCTCATTGCCATAAAGAAGAGAAAACGACTCAGTTGCCAAGCGTGTAAGGCGCTGCCGCTCATATCAACTTGTCCGTTTGGCGCGTACCAATCCATCCACTGCTCAGGAAGCAAAGATTGATATGAAAGCACGTGCATAATAAAACCATCCAGCAGCAACATAGCTAAGCCAAAATAGCCCCACCAAACTACACCGCCACCCGCATTCGGTTTATTTTTGTAGTAGAAAATAAACCAAGCCGAATAGCCAAGAATCAAGGTAAAGATAAAGCCAATCGCCCAAGAGGCCGATAGAATATTGGAGACATACCACAGCGGATCATAAATGACCTGTGTAAACAGTAACGGCGCGACGCCTAATACAATCAGCATACTAACGCTGACTTTGGCCGCCTTGGTCATGCCTATCGACAGTCTTTGCCAAAATGGATTATCACGTTTGCTAAAGCCGTAAAGTGCTATACCGGCACTGCCCAAAGTGATATTGACGAATAAAATATGACTGACCCATGTCAGCACCATTAAAAATTGAAACACCACCGGATGCGCCGGAATCCCAGCCGGATCACGTAACACCTGCAAAGTGGTGGCAATGCTATGAGAATCCATTTCCATTACTGTTCTCCTTTGGCAACAATATAGTCTGAACCAAACTTGGTACTCGCTGTTTGCGTATTCTCTTTGGATAAAGAAGCAAGATATTCGGCAACCAACTGCTGCTCATGTTCCGGTAATGGAATCCGCGGCATATAAGGCACCAGACCGTGATAAAGCGCGCCGCCCAAATAAGCTTTAATTTGCGCCACATCGGTCGAACCATGCAGCTTTTTGACCATTGGTCGTAACCCTGTATCTTCCATACTATGACAGTTCGCACACATTGCCTTAGCGACAAACTCGCCTGCTTGCAAACGATTGGCATCGGTGTAGTTTTTTAATTCTTCCGGCACAAAGGGATGAGTTGCCAGAATGCCTTTCTGCGCCACCATTGGTAAGTTCGATTCAATCTGTTTCCCCGGCACATCACGAGAAATAAGCTGATTGGAGTAAACATATTGCCCTGCGACATAAGGTTTACGAATTGACTCACGCGAACGCTCTTCCGGCCATAGACCGGCAATCGCGATTACCGCTGTCATTGCCCAAGCAAAGCTTTGTTTTAGATAGAGCGGCTTCCAAGCGGTTAGGGCAAAATACAGAATAGTTGCCCCCAATACCGCAAATAATGTTGGGGCGATATAGCCTGGTAGCTGGGTCTGCATAATAATTTTGGCATTTTCAGGTAGCGTTTGGATGTACCACATCCACATAATCATCCCTAAGAAAACGCCTGCCAACCCCATCTTAGAAAGGAAACGTGTGATTTCAATACGAACCGCTTCGTTTTTCATTGTGGATGCCAAAATACCGCCCACAGCACCGGCAATCGCAAACATAAAGGCGGTTCTCAGCCCTAAATGCGCAAAAAAGTTTAGGTTAAAAAACGCATCCATGGTAGACCCCGTTTGATACCAAGAATCATTACCCGGCCACATCATGAAAGACAAAATGCCAACAATCAGCAACATGGTCGCCCATGAAGCCAATGCAAAAACCCACGTTAATTTTAAATGCGTTTTCGGATCGACCTTGCCAATCAAATAAACCAGTGCATAAACACCGATCACTTCCACAGTAAAATAGACCCATTCAGCCGCCCAAACCCAAACAAAGTTATGAATTAAGCCACCCACACCTTTGGGTGAAGCAACGGTAATGGCGTACCAAATACCCGGCCCGGTAATCGAACCGATAATGTAGGAAAACACTAATAAGAAAACACCGTACTTTTTGATGTATTCCATCAGCTCTGGTTTATTTTCCCGAACCGCTTTGGTTTCCAGTAAGGCAAACAGCCAAGAGGCACCAACCGATGTGTGCGATGAGAGCACATGGATGGTACCGATTATCCCCATTACCCAAGCGGAACCGATCACCGGCACATACCAACTTGGATAAAGCCCAAGGGTTTCTAACATGCTTTTTTACTCCTATATAAGATTTTTCTTATTGATATAAAATGAACTTATATCTAGTTGTTTTTATTGAACTTTTTCAGCTCGCGAAAAATCATAGAACAAAAAAACAGGTCAAATATGCGGCAAAATGTCACATGTGGCAAAATGCCGCAGAATTAATGAAGAAAACTTGAATTAATTATTTAGAAAATATGAATCTGTTTAATTCATATAATCATTTTCATGAATTTTTAAGTAATATTAATTTGCAAAAAAGTCGCAAAAAAGTACTTTCACCCACAAACCACATAAACGGCAAGCTATGCTCAAATTCCCCCTCCCACAACGAGAACACCTTCGTTACTACTCCAGCATGCTTATGTTCTTAGGTCTTATCTGGACAGTTACGCTAGGTTGGTTTATCGGGCATTTGAAAATGCAGTTTTCAATCGGCTGGGTATTGTTTTGGTTTTCAACACTTTTATTAACACTTTTAGTAAGCCTATTTCTAAGCAAAACCAATAGCAAAAAACCAAAACAAGAAGGTCGGCGAGATAGCTGGCTCTGGATGTTATTACTGATGTGGGTAATGTTGTTGAATAGCGCTTTACTATATGAAACCGGCGGCACGATAAATCCCCTGATTCACCTGTTATTGCTACCGCTAGCTCTTGGAATGTTACTACTTCCTTCACCGTATTTTATGATTTTAGCGGTCTTTTCAGGGCTCTTATACCTCGTATTAAATTTTTACTACGTACCGATAATGTCCTTGAAAGTACATAGCTTACAAGCTTTTTTCGCGTGGCATTTACACGGTTCTATGCTGGTTTTTATGTTGCTAGTGTTATTTTTAGCACTTTTTATTCTGCCCATGAAAATGCGATTAGATAAACAACAGAGCATATTGCAACAACATCAACGTAATGCACTCGAAAGCGAATACCTTCTTTCAGTGGCTAGTATTGCCTCAGCTTCAGCACATCAATTGAGTACCCCCTTAAATACACTGACACTGCTACAAGATTTACTAAAACAAGAAGTTCACAGTGTAACTGGCCGAGATTATTTAAAAACCATGCAAGAACAATTGAATGTCTGTACTCAAGCACTACAAAACTTGCAAATTCGTGCTGACTACGCGAATAAAAAAACTGCGCAAAGCATTCCTTTTTCGCGTTTTCTCAAAGAATTGAAACAAGAATTTGCACTACTCAACCCACAAAGCTCTCTAAAGTTAACTCCTGAAAATGTCAACCTTGCCCAAGGTTGCATCCTTGCTGATCCAAGTTTGAAACTGGCACTGATGAACTTGCTGGACAATGCCGCACGCCACAGTCCTCATTTTATAGGGCTAGATTGGCAAGTCTTACCGAAAGCCAATCATGGTAACAAGCGCTATACGCAGCTGGTTTTAATTGTGCGCGATCAAGGTGGCGGAATACCGCCCGAACAACTGGATTATTTAGGAAAAGAACCTGTTAAATCCAGTTATGGTCTGGGAATGGGAATATTTTTAACGCGAATGATTGTGCAGCGATTTCAGGGAAAGATTACGTTCAAAAACTATGATTCTCAGCAAATTCCTATTGAAAACCATATTGAAAGCCAAAACGACTTAGACGCTTCAAACAGCGCCTCACCGGTTCTAAACCCATGCGGCTTGTACATCGAGATTCAATTTTCCAATATCATTGTCTCTGAGGAAACTAACCAATGCGAAAACTAGACACGTCCATTTTAGTGGTCGATGATGATGCGACTTTTCTAAGAATTCTTGGTAATGCACTTAAGCAGCAGAAATGTCAAACGGTTTTAGGGGAGTCTCCTGAGCAAGCTAAGAAGATTTACACGTCTCAGCCCATTGAGTATGCGATTTTGGATTTAAACATAGATGGCCAAAGTGGGTTAAACGTTTTACAAGACTTACTGACCCACCAGCCCGATTGCCAAGCTCTGATTCTCACAGGCTATGCCAGCATTACCACAGCGGTAGAAGCCATGCGCTTGGGCGCGATTGACTATTTATGCAAACCTGCTTCAGTGACAGAGATTTTAACTAAACTCAATACTTTCACTCCTGTCGCAGCTATGCATGCTAAAGCACAACCACCTGAAGAACCTCATAAAACCTCAAACACCTCTCAGAGTCAAGGCACTGCGCCAACCAAGCAGACTGAAGTGCCTGAATTTCAAGCCATGTCAGTCAAACGCATGGAATGGGAGCACATTCAGAAAGTTTTAGCAGAACATGAGGGCAATATTAGTGCCACGGCAAAAGCCTTGAATATGCACCGGCGCACCTTACAGAGAAAATTACAAAAGCGACCAAGTCTCAAATAACTACAACATTAAAGAACCTCTGACTGAAGCAAAAGTATTAACTGAAATGGCGCCTATTGCAGATTCTTTCTCAGTTTTAGGCGTGTATTCAAAAATACACCCTTACTTTTTACTTCAATATCCTGTTTTTAGAGAGATTAATCACTTATAGCCAACCTTGCGATAACCGAACTGACATTTGATCATGCGAAATAGGTGTTCAACTCGTGCTCATACATTTGATTGTTTCACTTACGTTGTTTTCCACTTAAGTTGTCATGTTTGGGTTTACGCTTGTCTTTGACTTTCCAGTGCATCGCAAAGGCGCTTGCGCCCCGTTTGTAGCTGTCACTGTTATAGCTCGCATCCCCCAACAACCACTTCATCACTTTCTCGAAGTAGTTCGTGCAGTTGATTGATTTCTGCTTCATCAAGAACCTGTTTTCCTTCAGCGTTCTTGGTGGAAATTAATGCGGCAGTTAGTGTTGCATCAATCAAATTCCTAATAACAGTGACTTTGTATGTTTCTACTTGATATCGAGTGGTTCGATCAGAGATTCCTTATAAAATGTTGTAATTTAAGTGGTAACGTACCAATAAAACTCGGTTTTGATAATCATCCATTTTTTCAACATGGGTTTCTGCAGAAACAAAATGTGCTTTACCTGCTTGATAAGCGAAGGCAACGCCGATAGCGCTTAGAGGATTGTCCGAGTCTATAATTTTCGCTTGCTCAGAAATCAATTGTGCGTTGGTTCCGTTGATCTGGTGATTGGTTTGGTTATATTGCAGACGTAACAATGTCGACAAACGCGAGTTGATCTGCCAGCCAAAATCTAACCAAGAGCCAAAATATTCGCTTTGATAATCCGGTACACCATAAAAGCTGTCAAGCTCCCCTTGCTCTTTTTTGTAGAAAACCTCACTACTTAGCCAGTAATCTCCTCGTTTCCATTTGGCAGAGCCTGTTACTAAATGCACTTCTCCGGCAAAACAAACCCGGTTTTCATCAATCGTTTCACAGGAGGGTAAACTGTGAGTATGACGTTCCGCGCCTATGGTTGAAAGGGCTCGACCCAGCACATCCAAATTGGCATAACCGATTTCATATTGGCTCGCCAATGCCCCTTGCCGCCCTTGCCATCCGAGCTTTGCCGTATAAGTATTTATGGCGGTTTGCGGAATCTCTCCGCCCGGTACAAAACGGTTTGCCCATGCACCTACGCCGAAATACCAAGGTGAATCACTGTCAAAATGCAGATTTATACCGTCACTACGCCAAGAGTCATTGAGCACCGCTCGCATTGCAATCGGCGCAACCCCCATCAACCAAGCGTGTTTTTCTTGCTGGTTTAAAAGTCCAATCGGAACTTGCTGGCGTCCTAATTGAACATCCAAGCGAAAATCTTTTAAGTCGATGCCTTGATACTCAACATAAGCCGCCTCGATTTCCGGTTTTAATCTTAAATCGTGCTTGGCAATGTTAAACACCGCTTTTGCCTGCGGATTAAACACATAACTGGCACCGAGCTCAATATAGGAAAAACGTAAGGTGCGCTCATCTTCACGTTCGCTGCCGGCTTCCAATACACCTGGCAAGCGCGCGATCGGCCAAGGCTTATCTGCGGTCACCCACTGCAAACCGATACCAAAATCAAGATGAAAACCAGTTTTCGAAGGGTGATGATGCTCATGCGTACCATCGGCGAATGCGCTAGTGCCGATACACAGGCTAGCCATCAATGTCAGTGGTAGGGTAGAACTACTCGGCAAAAGGGTTGGAAAAACGTTCATCGCTTAATAATCTCTCGTCAGTTAAGGTGCGTAAAAAAGCGACTAAATCGGCTTTGTCTTGCTCACTTAAATTAATCAAACCAATCAAATCACTCTTGTAAGGGTTCTTGCGACCATCGCCTGCGTACTCACCCTCGGTGATATTTCGGCCTCCGTCGGCATAAAAATCCAAAACCTCTTCCAAGGTAGCAATCGAGCCGTCATGCATATAAGGCGCAGTCACCCCTACATTCCATAAGCTCTGCGCACGAAACAATCCTTTATCGGTTTCTAGCTCGGTAAATGCAAATAACCCCTGATTATCGGGCGGAAAATCACCATGATCGCCGATGTTATAAAGACCAGTGTTATGGAAAAAATTGGGTTCAACTCGAGAGCCGGCAAAAGTTACTTGGTCGTTGAAGTTAAAACTGCCATGACAGTGGAAACACTCTGCTTGCTCGGAATTAAACAACACCCTCCCTCTATCCTCCGAAGGCGACAGTCGAACAATACCCTGCTGATATTGCTCAAACTTAGAATGCCCGGTTAATAACGCCCGTTGAAAAGTCGCGATTGCCTTAATTATCAATTCAAAGTCAATCGCATCTCCGGCCCCGGGAAAGGCGGTGGTAAACATCCGTTGATAGTCTTCGTCTTGACGAAAACGCAACAAAACTTCTTCACGATTAGTATCGTTAATACCCATTTCTACCGTTTTGGTTGCAAACAGTGGCGTTAACATTTGTGCTTCGAGAGTCATTAAATTTGGGTCAACCCAAGTATAGGTACTGTGGTATGCGCTGTTCACCAACGAAGGTGAATTTCGGGTTAAAACATCGCCAGTCGAGCCGATAGAAAAGGCCTTGCCGTCGGTAAAAGCCTTATCTTGGTGATGGCAACTGGCGCAGGAAAAAGTCTGATTACCGGAGAGCCGCTTATCGTAAAACAGGTGACGACCAAGCTGAAACTTAGCCTCACTCATCGGATTATCCTCGGGAACTGCCGGGGTCGGAAAATTCGGCGGCAGCTCCCAACGCCATTCGGCTGTCGCGACATCGGTATCGGTTACCTCGGTACCACCGCCTACACAACCCTGCATGAGCGGAATGCTTAGCGCCAAAAAAGCCATCGGGGAAGCAAAAATCGCTTTAAATGAAAATTTACTCATAAAAATCTGCTTTTGATGAAGTGAAGTCAAGGTGCGTCGTCTCGGTCTGAAAAGGGTTGCTAAAGCGTGCATTCGTGGCAATCGTCGGATCGGTTAAGGTATGTAAAAAGGCCAGCAAATCTTGCTGTTCTGCTGCAGTCAGGTCAATGCGGTTCAATAATGGGTCTTTAAATGGGTTTTCTCGACCATCTCCGGCGAGTTTACCAGCGCTAATTTCCCGTCCACCGGCGGTATAATGGGCAATCACTTCTTCTAAAGTGGCCACCGAACCGTCATGCATATAGGGCGCGGTTAAGGCGATATTACGCAAAGTCGGCACGCGGAATTTACCCATATTGGATTTTTGCGGCATGACTTCAATCAATCCTTGCTGATGCTCGGGATAAGCGCCTTGTCCGTCTAGGTTATATAAACCGGTATTGTGATAACTGCGCTTCACTCGATGGCTGTTGGCATTAAAACTATGGTTGCTAAAGTGAAAACCGCTGTGGCACTGAACGCACTGTGCTTTACCGTAAAACAATTGCTTGCCGCGTTGCTCGGTTGGACTAAACAGCTCCTCGCCGCGCTCGACTCGATCAAACTTGCTGTTAACCGACAACAGACCGCGTTGGAATGCTGCTAAAGCCTTTACCACCGTATCGAAATTAATCGCCTGTGGATAATCAGGAAAAACTGAGGGAAACGCCTGCACATAATAGGCGTCCTCCTGCAAACGAGCCAAGACTTGCGTTTTATTGTTCTCGTTCACCCCCATTTCTACTCCGACATCTTCCACAAATAGGGGCACCATCGCTTGACGCTCTAGGGACGACAGCGCTGGGTTTGCCCAAGTTAAACTGGCGTAATAGGCAACATTCACCAAGCTTTGCGCACTTCGCGCAGTCAGTTCGCCGGTGGAACCGACCGCTTTGGAGCGCCCGTCGCTAAATGCCAAATGTTGAAAATGGCAAGATGCGCAGGCTTGCGTGCCGTTGCCGGAAAGGCGCTTGTCGTAAAAAAGATGCCGACCCAACTGGAATTTGGCTTCTGACATCGGATTATCTGCAGGAACAAACGGTTCAGGAAAACCCATCGGTAAATACGCAGACCAGTCCCAGGTCTCTGCAACAGGCAAGGACGGTTTGGCGGAATCTACAGAATTTGCATCAGAACAACCGCCAAGCATGAAAAACGGAAAAACCGCCCATAAGGCGGCTGAGTTTTTGAAGCTTAAAACTCGTCTAATCATAGGGGCGATCAGACTTATTTAGCGATAACGCTAAATACGGATTGCGCTTGGTCACCCGTTAAGGATTGACCTTTTTCTAGGCTCAAACCAAACTGCTGGAAAATAGCTGGACACTCCGGATCGTTGGTGGCGGACATACAGCCGACTGCACCGCCGCCTTCATAAGTCACATCCGACTTGGCAAACAAAGTGCCTACGTCAAACGCGACTTTCTGTGTTTGCGAGTCAAACTCGGAAAAATTCAAATCCAAACGGTTAGCATTCGTACAGGTCGTCTCATTACCGGCAATGGTCGGATCACCGATGCAACCGGTTGAACCGATATGCACATTCCATTTTGGTGTCGTTGAACCGTCTGGTTTTTCAATTGGATCATTAGGCATAAACTCAACTTTCACAAACTTACGTCCACCTTGCCACGACCAATTCATACCAGAAGCCGTAATGGCGGCGCGGTCTGCATCAAAGGTGCGGTCTGTATGGTTTAATTTTGTCGCCAAATCCGCGCTGCGAATCGGCACACCAACAGTCATTTGCACACCAGTGTATTGTCCTGGGGCAACCATACCGTTGATGTTCATATTGTAGGTCGTTGTACATTCAACCCCACTAGAAGCTGTGTTATAGCCAAAATCCAACAAGGCAACGTTTTGGTACTGGTTGGCATTTGGGGTCAAATAGACTGGAGTCGCGGAACCGTCGGCCTTTGTTAACATCAGGTTACTGACAAAGAATCGTGCATCCACTAACTGACCAGTCGTATCTTGAGAATCACTCGGATCAACTTGGTTGTCGGTATTGATAAGGTTGATCGCTTCTCCACAACGAACCGAAGCACCGTTATGCATCAAATCAAACTGAACATTGACCGCTTGAGTCGCCGCACCGGTACTATTTACAACCGATGCTACGGTCGCCTCTAGCGTGTTAGGCGTTTCAATTCCATAATTTCCGTCCAGCATGGTTTGACTCGCGGCAACGGTTTGTCGTGCCATCGTCACCAACTGCTGCATCACTGCGGCTTTTTGCTCGGCGGCAATTGCGCCCAACGAAGCTAAGTTGGCTTGCATATTACGCACCATTGCCTGAGCCGCACTGTGTGCCGCTTGATACTCAAGCTGAGCATCGCCGGTAGTAGTTTGTGCCATCGCAATGTAGTCTTGGGTTAAATCAACCGTTAAATTCAGTTGCTGCTGGATAGATTGCATTGCCGTCGCCATGTCTTCACCGCTGTTTTGCATCTGCTGTTGCAACATGGTGGTTAGAGGACTGACAAACGCATGTATCCCCGCCGGAGCACTTAGCATATAAGCTTGGCCGACTGCTGACATGGTATCCTCATCAATCGCTGTCTCCGGTACTTCGACCAATATCGGCAAACTGTCTGCATCATCAAGATTCACATCGTCTAAGGTGTAGCGGCCATTTTCACCGGTCACCGCACTGGGTTCATTAACATCGCATACGCTGTTAAGATTCAAATCTAAACAGACCGTCGCGCCTTGTAGATAACCATCAGCGACTTGACCTGAAACACTCGTCGTATTTGTGTTAGATGATGTTTCCGAACTACCTCCACCGCAGGCGGAAAGCAAACCAATGCTCAAAGCACTCAGCGCAAATCTCAATGTATGTTTCATCACTCAACTCCTTTTTGTGTTAAGTCAAGGATTTTATGCCAGACTATAGCGCTTGAACATGTGACAAATTGTCGCGCAAACAGATTTTATGTATACAAAGAATTTATCTATCGTGATAAGTATTGCTTAATGGATTATGATTTAAGGTGTTTCTCACCCACTTTTCATAACATGGGAGAGTCTTATGAAAGTATCTGTTCTCAGCGCCCTAATGTTATGCAGTTTAATTAGGTTGGCAGGCAGCTTTTGCAGCAACCGTGGCCGAATCTATTGAAGTCGAAAATCCGTATGTGCGCATGAGAACGCCCGGCGCACCAGCCACTGCCGCATTTATGACCATTAACAACACCGACGGTAAAGACACCGCTCTACAGCCGGGCGGATTGCACGTGATGCTAATCAACCTAAATGAGCCGATTAAAGAAGGTGAAAAATACCGTGTTGATCTCACTTTTGGTGACGGTTCAACCAAACTGATTGAGCCGATGGGAATGGGGATGAAAAGTGGCAATATGGGCAATGGCCGCAATGTCAACCCAATGCAACTGGTGATGCACGCTAACCCAGCTTTTCCAAACTTAACTAGCATTGCAGTCAAAAACGCCGCCGAACTTAGGCTTAGCGCCGAGCAAGTTAAAAGTCTAAAAGCGTGGGCGGCAAGGTTTCTCCAGTTAAATGTGCTTGTGATGGATAACGATGTTCAAGCTAATTTGAGTCCGATGTTGATTGGAAATGAGCTAATGAAGTCCGAGCAATCGGGCAATTGAACAGGGTATGGAGATTTATGTGCCTAAAACCAAAACGGGCGATTCACTCATACCACACCAAAGTGGATCTGATAGGTTTGGGTCTTGGCGTTCGTTTAGATTGAAATAGAGACCACGGATATCAAGTGGTTGACCATTTTTAGTTGATTCCAAGTCCAGTTCGAAAAATAAGTCGCCGTTAATTTCGGTAACGGTTATGTTCATTTGTGGTGACTTGCCTAAAGGAGGGATGACAAAGGATATAGAGCGGACAAAGGGGAATGATATAACAAATACTCCTTTTAAAGTAGGGTTTTTAGATTCCTCCTCTTATTAAAAGTATGTCAAGCATAAATTTTGGTATAAGTGTAAAAATTACTTATTTAAGTGCATTAAGGTGCTAGCTGATTTATTTATTGGGCTTTCCTGTTTTGAAGGAAGGTTTCTAAATCTTGCAAAGTCAAAGGTTTTGAAAAGTAATACCCTTGGAATATTTCGCAGCCTAATTGCTTGAGCAAGTTAAATTGTTCCTCTGTTTCCACGCCTTCAGCAAGTGGGTTAGCGTCGATTTTTTTAGCAATGTTAATGATAGAAGCAGCTAAGCCTTGGTCTTTTTCATCTTCGTTAATGTGATTGACAAAGCTTTTGTCAATTTTCAATTCACTCAGTGGCAGGTTTCTTAGGAGGCTCAATGAAGAATAACCTGTGCCAAAGTCATCTAACGAAATGGAGACGCCGGTTGATTTTAACTCTTCAAGTAATGGTAGCAACACTTCGATTTCTTCAATAAAAACGGTTTCAGTTACTTCAAGAGTCAAGCGTTTAGGGTTAATCTGGCAGTGAGCTAGGTTGTTTTTAAAGTCAGATAAAAATTCAGGGTCGAGGAGTTGTTTAACAGAAATATTAATCCCTAACTGGAATTCAAAAGAGAGTTTTTGCTGAAGTTTTTCAACTTCTAACAAGGTGTTTTGGAGAATCATTTTTCCAAGTTCTGGCATCATTCCTATGTCTTCAGCAACTTGTATGAACTCATCGGGAGGAACAAAACCAAGTGTTGGATTCATCCACCTTGCAAGTGCTTCTACACCGTGGACTGAACCGTTTGCAAGCATTTGAGGTTGATAGACGAAAAAGATTTCATTGTTAGGTAGTGCCGTTCTGAGCTGTTGTTCCACTGCCATTCTGCGAAGGCTTTTTTGATACAGTTCATCTGAAAAATATTCGAATACGTTTTTTCGGTTTTTTGCAGCGTACATGGCCAAATCTGCTTGTGATAGCCGAGTAGCAAGAGACTGTTGTGAACCTATTGGCACTGAAATACCAATACTAGCTCCTAAAATAAATTCTTTGCCTTCGATAAGGTAGTGCTTAGAGAGTGCGGCAATGATGTTTGCTGCTTTTTCTTTCTCATCGTGTGTTTCATCAACGAATAACAAGAACTCGTCTCCCCCAAAGCGAATTAATCGTTCTTTATTTTCTACAAAATTCGACAATCTTTCGGCAACGATTTGTAAGAGCTTGTCGCCAATCTGGTGACCAAAATTATCATTGATGGCTTTGAAGTTATCCAAGTCGATGAATAAGAGGGTTGATGACATTAAGTTAGAGGATTGTTCATATTCTTTTTCGAGAAAGTTGCGATTCAATAACCCCGTTAGTGAGTCATGGTTTGCTTGGAACATTAAACGTTTTCGGGTGTTTTTTTCTGAGTCAGCGATTATTTTAAATAACCAGAAAATGATTAAATTGGTGACCAATATCATCAAAAAATATTGTAGAACGCTATTAGAAAGTTTTTTATTGAGCGTCGTAGAGGATTCCAAAAGAATGGTCCAAACTTGGTGTTGAGGGTCATAAACAGCGACTGAATCACTGACTTCTTGTAAGAGTTCAGATGGATAACGATAATTGATAGTGACACTTTTATTGTTGTCTCTTATCTCTTTTAAGCTTGTGGAATAGCTGTCTTTTAGAATTTGATTAAAGTCGTTAAGTACTTCATTTTTAAGGGGAGCTGAATATAAACGTGAATAGTCCAATGAATCTTTGCCTGCGGTGTAGATTCGATACTGGTTGATATCATTAATTAGCGCAAATTGTCTATTTTTAGAAAAATTGTTATTGCCCAAGAAACTCCCATTTTCAATTTTTATGCCGGTGGTTATGACTGCAACGACCTTGCCATTTCCATCTCGGAGTGCTTTGCGTAATGGAATGACCCATGATTTAGAAGGGGGGAAATAATATGTTCTTCCTAACTCCATCTTATTGGAGGTTAAAGTTCTTAAAAATGAGTTTCGAGACTCTTCCTGTTCCATGAGGTTTGGGAAGTTAACAGAGGTATCGAAGTTATCACTGGTGGTTATAAAATCTCCATCTGGAGAAAATAACCCAAAACCGAGTAAAGTCGGCTTTCCTTTTAGCATCTGTTTGAGCAGTTTTTGTGTTTGTTCAATATTTTTGTAACGTTGATTTTCTAGCAAACTGTTGCCGAGAATGTCTAGAAGTAGTTCGTTTTGGCTTAAGGTAGATTTAAAGGCGGCGGAGAGCAGTTGGGCGATGGAGGCATTTGAAAGACTTTGCTCTTTATGAAGTGAGTCGTGTTTGCTATAGGTTAGTAGCCCTAGGGCTAATAGACTAATGACTACGATTAAATAATAGGCTGCCCAGAGATTCCGCTTAAAAAACATTGCTTTCTTTTCTAAACCTTTTATGAAAAGTTAGTTCAGACATATACTCGTAACTATCCGTGTCGTTGTCTTGATGTCTGACTAAGCTAATGTACCGAACCTTTTTGGTAAACGGAATACTCTTTTGCAAAAAAGAACTCAGATTTTTTTGATATGACCTCTGAGATAAGAATAAGAGAGGTTTTTGTCTCATCTGAGCAGTGCCTAATGATGAATTGCTAACAATGCTCTTAGTCTTGGAAGTGTTCTTTCTGGACTTGTTGTGCATTGATTGAGTATGTCCGGTGACATGCTTGCATATTTTTTGGCGTGTCGGCATTTTTTGCACATTGAATTCGTGCGTCAATTCGTTCGATTAATTGTTGTTTACCTTTTTCATTCGATCAATTACCGCGGCTTTTCGCTCTTCAAACTTCTGTTGCTTTTGTTCTTTTGTCAGTTTCGGGTCATCTGCAAAATCCCAAGAGGATGCATAAGCTGTAATAGGTGTGCTTAGCATAACTGTAGCTAAAACTGATGCAAAGATTGATGATTTCATAGCAACTTCTCCGTAGTAGGTAGTGATTTGTAGCAATTAGCTGATTCAGCCTAGAGAGGCTTTTGTAGGGGTTATCAATCACTAAGTGTAAAAAGGTTGTTTTCAATCAAGAATTTACAGCTACTCAATTGATATTGCAGAGATGTTTGTCGCATGGTGATTTCTCGTGGATTCTCGGAAGCAGCCTTATTTAGTGTTGGTTTGCGATTATAATACGCAGCTAATGTAAATTGATTGAGACGTTTTCATGAGAGCGAGTGTTATTCGACAACTGGTTTACCCACTTTTTCGATGGTTGTTTCGAAACCCTAAATATTGGGTAGTTGTGCCATTAATTGTCGCGGTTTGGTACGGTTATGACTATTCTCAACGTCCAAGTATGGCTTATATGGGTGTTCCTAAAGTGGAAAAAGCACCGGCCGGTAATGTTGTGAGTCATATTTTGCGCAAAGAGGGGTTTATGCTCGAATATTCGGAGGGGTTAAAAAATCCTCTGTGGGTCACCTATAAAGTGGGGCTTCCGAAATATGATTCTGGAAAGCGTCCAAGCCGTTTTCAATCCGACTGGCGTTCTTGGTCTAGAGTCACACATGATGACTATACGAATTCAGGTTATGACAGAGGGCATATGGCACCCAATTACGTGATTGCCACGCGTTACGGGCGCACAGCCCAAATGGATACGTTTTTAATGACCAACATCACACCGCAAAAAGGCTCGCTCAACCAAAAAGCCTGGCAGCGTTTGGAAGAGGTGATTGCCAATGATTTTTCCCAAAAATTTGGTGAGTTTTGGGTGGTAACGGGGCCTATTTTTGGTGACAAACATGAACGTCTGAATTCAGGTGTCGCTGTACCAGATGCGTTTTTTAAAATTTTGATTAAGCCAAGTTCCAAAGAGCAGCCTGCAAGAGCTTTAGCTTTTATCTTCCAGCAGACAGCCAAACCTCGAACTAGCCTAATGAAATTTGTCACCACAATTGATGAGGTCGAAGCACAGACCGGCATTGATTTCTTCCATGAGTTGGACGATGAGTTTGAGCAGTTACTCGAGTCGAGCAAGACACCGGAAGCGTGGGGTTTGCAAGCGGTTGCTACGCGGCCTTCAAGATATTAAAAGTCACTGAAAGGGGTTTTCATGAAGTTACCTTCAAATAAAGACACCATTTATGCACAAGCTCATGAAGCGGTTGGCGCTTTCCAATTTGATGAATCGGTTGTGGCGGTTTTTCCAGATATGATTTCGCGCTCCGTACCAGGTTATCAAACCATTCTGACTGGCATTGGTGAACTGACGAAATTACACGCAAAGCCTGATACGCGTTTATATGATTTAGGCTGCTCTTTGGGTGCGGCGACTTTGACCATGCTTCGAGCAACCGATGATATCTCTGGGTGTTCGATTTTCGCATTGGATAACTCGCAGGCGATGATCAATCGTGCTCAAGAGTATTTACACGCGTTCCATCACGATACGCCTGTCGAACTCCATTGTGCGGATATATGTGAGTTCGAGATAAAGAATGCTTCGGTGGTAGTAATTAACTTCACTTTGCAATTTATCGACCCTCAAGCTAGAGAAGCTCTGTTAAAAAGAATTTATGAGGGGTTGGTGCCAGGTGGGGTTTTGATTTTGTCTGAGAAAATCCATTTTGATGATGAGGCTTTACAAAAAAGCATTGAGCATATGCATTGGCAGTTTAAGCGTGCCAATGGCTATTCTGAGTTAGAGATCAGCCAAAAGCGTTCGTCCTTAGAAAATGTTCTGATTTCAGATAGTGAACAAGAGCACTTGCAGCGTTTAAAATCTGCAGGTTTTGATTCGGCAGGGATTTGGTTTCAAGCCTATAATTTTGCCTCCTTTCTAGCGATTAAATCTTAATTGAGGTAACGAATGAGCGTCGATCCAGTTTTACAGTCCCATTATGATTCGTTTTGGTCAGCTTTAGATGACGTACGATTTGATGAGTGGAAAACCCAGTTACCTGAAATTCTCAATGAGGCTCTAGACCCTGAGGGAAATGGAAATTTAGAACGTTGGATAAAAGCCTTAAAAGAAATTCAAACATTTTTACCGGCCGGTGAAAAAGACCTGATTGATTTAAATGCTTCAGCGATTACCATCGAATATGCTAAGTCTTTACAAGACATCGAAAAAAATAATTTGATCAACGCCTTAAAAGCGTTGCATCCTTGGCGAAAAGGGCCGTTCAAAATTGATCAAATTGAGATTGATACCGAATGGCACTCTGATTGGAAATGGGATCGTGTTCGTCCGCACTTAAATTCTTTGCAAGGCAGACGCGTTTTGGATATTGGTTGCGGCAGTGGGTACCATCTTTGGCGAATGGCTGGAGAATCGCCTGAATTAGCGGTTGGCGTCGATCCAAGTTTGCTGTTTTACAGTCAGTTTTTGGCGTTAAAGCATTTTATTGGTGAGCAAGTACCGGCTTATTTTTTGCCTTTGACGTTGGAACAGTTACCCGTCTCTCAAAAAGGTGGCGCTTTCGATACAGTCTTTTCAATGGGCGTTTTATACCATCGTCGTTCACCGATTGATCATATTCTCGATTTGAAAGCGCAATTATTACCGGGTGGTCAACTGGTTTTGGAAACACTCGTGGTTCCAGAAAGTTTTGGTCAGTTATTGGTACCGGAAGATCGTTATGCTCAGATGAGA
Organism: Thiomicrorhabdus indica; assembly: GCF_004293625.1. Lineage (NCBI taxonomy): Bacteria > Pseudomonadati > Pseudomonadota > Gammaproteobacteria > Thiotrichales > Piscirickettsiaceae > Thiomicrorhabdus > Thiomicrorhabdus indica. The sequence goes on from NZ_CP033040.1 coordinate 191,411, forward strand.
AACGTCTGGTTTTTACCCTCTGTTTCCGAATTGGAGATTTGGCTAGCGCGTTGCGGATTTAAAAATATTCGTTGTGTCGATTTAAATCAGACTTCGATTGAAGAGCAGCGTTCGACTGAGTGGATGGAGTGGAATTCATTGGAAAGCTTTCTGGATCCAGACGACCACAATAAAACCATTGAAGGTTATCCAGCACCACTTCGTGCCGTTATGTTGTGTGACAAGCCGAAGTGATTCCAACTTATTTCAACGAAAGCGGAGCGTTTTCGTTGCAACCCTCACGAATAGATACCGGCCGGTAACTATTATTTTTGACAATTTTCTTCTGATTTTCCAAGTAGCGTAATAGGTCCCATTAAATTAACTAATTGAAATATTTGAAGGTTGTTAATTGAAAGAAATAGTAAATTGAGATAATAAATTCATCTTAAAAACGCTTTGTTTTGAACTTGCTTGTGGGTATTATTGAATAGCTATTCCTATCCGAGCATGGTTCTATAAAGCGTATTTCGATCCGATTGAATATATTGACGCATTTTATTTTATTGATTTTTTTTAGTGCGTTGCTGTTACTCGGTGTTCAGTATTATTTCAATATGCAATCCACCATCAATGCGAGTGAAAAGAACTTTTATGAGCTTTTTGATCGAGTGGACTTCCGTAATGAGAACCTGAATCGCCAAAACCAAACCATTTTAAATTTATTACAACAGCATCCAGATTTGAAAGGTGATTTAAGCACTTCTAAATTACTGCAACTTTTCAGTGAAAGTTTGACGCAGTTTCCAAAAGCCTACGCAATTTATCTAGCAACTTCGGAAAATGAATTTTTTGAAGTGATAAATATGGCGCACAGCGACCGATTGGAGGAACAATTACAGGCACCAACAGGTACTGCTTGGACAGTTATTCAAGTCGATATCAAACGTAAAACAAATAATTACCACTTTCAATATTTCGATGCACAGTTGCGGCTTTTGTCGGAAAAGTTCAGCACCACTGAATACAAAGCCAGTCAGCGGCCTTGGTTTCAAAATGCAATGAAATCTACTGATATCTACCAATCCAAACCTTATCTGTTTTGGCACCTGAAAGCGCCTGGAATCACTTTTTCTAAAAAGGTGAATGACACTCGTGTGATTGCAATCGATTACACAATTGAGCATCTCACAAATTTGTTTAAACACTTAAAGCCGACGAAAGATAGCCAGATTATTTTATTTAACCGCTATGGTGAAAAGTACTTTGAAACGGATGTTTCACCAGATTCGTCGTTACTTAAGTTTGAGGATTTCAAGCTCAGCAAACAAGAAAGTGACTATATAAAAAGCCTGCCTTTATTAAAGGTTTCTAACCAGGCAAATTGGGAGCCGTTTGATTTTGTCCAGAACGGTCATGAAAATGGTTTTTCGATTGCGCTCCTTAAGTCGCTTGCCGAGCGGATTGGGTTGCAAATTCAGTTTGTGAATGATTATCGTTGGGATGAATTTCTAGAAGAGTTTAAGCATGGCAGAATCGATCTTATGCATTCTTTATTGCATTCTGAAGAGCGTGAAAAGATAGGCGTTTTCAGTGATCCTTATTATTCGATTGATAACTTTTTGATGACCCATAAGTCAATTAATAAGATTGAAACGACCGAGCAATTGCTCGCTCTCCGTTTTGCTTTGGGAAGAAGCTGGCAAAGCACTGAATTGTTATTGAATAAATTTCCAAACCTAAATTACCAGCTGTATGACGATCTTCCAGCAATGATGCGAGCCGTTGATGCGGGAGAGGTTGATGCTTGGATTGATAATGCGGAAACCTTTGCCCGAAACCGCCAAAAATACCAGTTGACGAATATTAAGGTCAATCAGGCTCTAGATGCCTTTATCCCTCGTCAGGACCATCTTTATTTTATGGCTCAGCCTAAATATGCTCCGCTCATTGATATTTTGAATCGTGCGATGAATTCGATTGAACCGCGCTCTTTCAAACGACTTGAACAGTCTTGGTATCTGGACGAAAATTTGGAAGCGTTGAAGATTTCGCCCTATGAAAACCTTTTCTTCCAGTTACTGAATAAACTGCCTTCTGATGGTGATGCACATTTTTATAAAACAGAAATTGATGGGCAAGTTTATTTAACCGCAATCAGCGCCATGGATTATGATAAAGAAGCGGCTTATCTGGCAACCTTGGTTCCTCTGTCTTCGCTTTTAGCGCCTTATTACCAAGAGTTTTATCTCTCGCTGCTGGCGATTATTATTTCCTTACTGACGCTTCTCTTGTTAGCGCATTTTTCTAGTGCTTTGATTGTGCGACCAATCAACGAATTGATGAAGCGAAACAAATTAATTGCCAATCGAGCGTTTGACAAGGTGACCCCAGTGGAGACGCATATCAAAGAGCTCGCTGAGTTGTCAGACACTTTGATGACGGTTTCTAAGAGTTTCCAGCAGTATGAAAAAACCCAAGAAACTTTTTTGCAAGGGTTAGTGAAATTGATTGCCGAGGCGATTGATAAGCGTTCCCATCACACCTATTCACATTGTTCTCGAGTACCCAAGTTAGGCATTATGATTTTGGATGCAGCCATTGAACAGAAAGAAGGGTACTTTAAAAGCTTTGGAATGTCTGAAGATGAAAAACAGGCCTTTGAATTGGGTGCTTGGTTACATGATGCCGGTAAAATCACTACACCGGAATCGATCTTGGAAAAAAGTACCAAACTCGACGCTTTCTATAATCGAATCCATGAAATTCGTATGCGTTTTGAAGTTTTATGGCGCGATGCGGAAATTCATTATTATCAACAGATGGCTAAAAGTTCAGATAATCAAGAATTGCAGGAGCAACTTAAGCAACAACTCAATGAAACCCAAAAACGCCTTCAGGATGATTACCAGTTGATTGCTGACTTGAATATTGGAAAAGAGCGAGTGACTGAGGAGAATTTAGCGAAATTAGATATGATTGGTGAGATTAAATGGCACAGCCATTTCGATAAATCATTAGGGTTATCTAAATTTCAGCTTGAGCAACTGCCGAAACAAAATTCGAATATCGAGTCTTTACTTCAAGACTACCCTGAACAGATTATGATTCGTCCTGCAAAAGAACATGTTTATTACAAACAGCAAGATTTTACGATGACTGTTCCGAAACATGAGTTGAATCTGGGTGAAAAATATAACCTGAGTATTGTGCGTGGGACTCTGACCCATGAGGAACGCTTTAAAATGGAAGAACATGTCGTGATGACACTAAAACTATTAGAGCAGGTTCCGCTTCCTCAGCATTATCAGAATATTCCTAAATATGCTGGAACGCATCATGAAAAATTGGATGGCAGTGGTTATCCTCGGCAGTTAACGGCTGAGCAATTCGGTATGCCAGAACGCATTATGGCCTTAGCAGATATTTTTGAAGCATTAACCGCACCTGATCGGCCTTATAAGCGAACGCATAATTTGTCCAGAGCCTTGGATATTCTGTATGAAATGGTTGAAAACAATAAACTGGATAGAGATGTGTTTGAATTATTTTTGCGCTCTGGAGTTTATATGGTCTATGCAAAAGAATTTATCGATCCATCGCAGGTTGACTCGGTCAATATCCATAAGTATTTACGGAACTAGACTCCGACTTGAATTTGACTGGATTCCGGTTTTATTTATCTGAGACGACGCCTTTCTCAGGGAGTCCATAGGGATTATTTTGCTTCGACTGCTTGGCGAAGCATATGTTGAGTTAAGCCGGCTAGACCGGTTAGTTCAAAAATGACTGCTGTGTCTAAAATCAATGTCATTAAATCACTGACTGAGCCAGCCGGTTAGAAAAGTCGCTCCAAATGCTAGCAAGACTCGGTTGGTTTGCGCTACGGCATTTTCAATTGGCAAAAGCGTCATTGTTAGAAGATTTTTTGTTTAAGTGAGGTGTGGGTAAGTTGTGTGTATGATGGTTTTTATCCACAGTATTTAGTGGCAATGCCACAATTATGACGTAAAAAAAGCGCTTGAGAAACTCTCGAAGCGCTTTTTTAAACAAATCGATTTGAGAAGTAATTTAGAACTTCCAAACACCGATAAGACGTGTGTGAGATTGAGTGCGGTCTAGTTTTTGTCCGCCAGCGGTTACAAAATCGTCGTATTCAGAAGTACGCGTTGCATGGGTGATCTTAAGCGTTGTCGATTTTGTCGCTTTCCAAGTTAAGACCACGTCTACTTCGTAAGCGTCGTCCATTGGTGTTAAAACGCCGACACCGGCTTGCTTACCGTTCGTATCAGACTTGCTGTAATTGGCATAGCCTGCTGAAACAATCCAGCTAGGTGTGAACTTATACATACCACCGACTTTGAAAGAGGTGACGTTTTCACGATAGGAATTTCGAGAGAACATCGAGCTTGTATAGGCTGGATCACCACCCCAAGCATTCAGCATCGCCGTATCCCCAGAGCTTTTATTCATTGCTGCATAGGCTTTCCAACCTTTGGTTGCATAAACGGCTTTCAGACCAAAAAGGTTGTAGTCAATTTCATTTGCATAATCCCCAACATCTTTTTGATTTAGGTATTGAGCTAGGATTTTAACCTTGGATTTATTCGCTAGTTTGTAACCTTGAGTGGCTTCTAGATATATAGAGTTGCTGATATTGTCTGCATAGTAATTCCAAGCAGAAATTTTTGTCGCTTTTGAGGGCTGGTAATGTAACTGAATTGTATTGATACCGTTATCGTTATTAGCTCCCCCTGCTGTCATTTCGTCAATATCTAAGAAGGTCGCTTGTTCTGCTGTTCCACCAACAATCATTGGTTTTACAGAAGTCCCCGCTGTATTAGTGCCTTCACCAATTAGGCCAAATTCGGTAACGGTTCTAGCACCTAAAGCCATTTGAGTAATTTGGGAAATTCCCATTTTCCATTGCGGAGACAGGGAGTAATTGAGTCCAGCAACGGTATGAAAACTTGGAAGGGTACTGGTCGCACTGGCGGTTAGTGGCGTTTTATAGTGCATACGCCCTGCAAACGCATCAAAGTTTCCAGCTTTATATTTTAGGAATGCTTCGCCAAGAATGCTCTCCATTGAATCATACTTATTGGCAAACATACCGGCAGCGATTTTATCGCCATCAGCAGTATTTGGCTCATTACTTCCAATCGCTTCACCTACTGAGTAAAAGCCTGCTCCAAATTTGAATCCATTCCAGCTAGGAGTTGTGTATTTCATTTTTAAAAGCGTTGAAGTTCCGTAATTTGGATCAAAGCGATTCTCTTTACCATCAACGACGTGCATCACTTTGACCATAAGATCTAAGTCACCTTTGTTTTCTCCATCAACAGTAATATTTTTTGCCAAGGCATTTTGTGAAATCAGTGCCAGTGCCATGGCACCAATCAGTGGGCGAACAGTTCTCATATAAGAAAATCCTTATTTTTAGTAGTGTTTTTTAGCTTTCAATCAAAGAATACGTGAAATTTCATCGAAACATACACGAAATATTTTTATGGAGATTAAAAATTACTAATAGTTTATGACAAAACTTTCTAATAGATAATTTTTATACCTGATTTATAAAATTTAATGATCTGAGGATTGGATTTCAACAAAATTTAATTGATGAATTAAGAGGTTTGATATTACAAGCCGCTAATGAATTGCGAGAATAAGGGACAAAGAAATAGGAGCGCAAGATGCAGTCTGAATTTTTAGCTTTAAAAAAGCATTTACAAACGGTCATTGTCGGACAAGAAGAGTTGCTTGATCGTCTTTTGATTGCCTTGTTAACGGGTGGTCATGTGTTGCTGGAAGGACCGCCAGGTTTGGCAAAAACGACCGCAGTTAAAGCATTGGCTAACGGTGTGCATTCGACTTTTCAGCGTATCCAGTTTACTCCCGATTTAATGCCGAGCGATGTAGTTGGGAGTGAAGTGCTTGATATGGACTCTCACCAACTACGTTTTTCCGCAGGGCCGATTTTTCATGAAATGATTTTAGCTGATGAAATCAACCGTGCTCCCCCAAAAGTCCAGTCGGCATTGCTGGAAGCAATGGCTGAGCAACAAGTGACAGTTGGAGGCGAAACTCGTCCGTTACCGGAAATGTTCTTTGTTTTGGCGACGCAAAACCCACTTGAGCAGGCTGGAACTTATCCACTTCCTGAAGCCCAAATGGATCGATTCATGTTGCACGTGGTGTTGGGCTATCCAAATGTGACTGAGGAATTAGAAATTTTACGACGAGATAGAGCGCGTCACTTTGGTGAAGACTCTCCTAGCTTTTTAACACAACTGACGCCAGAAAAGGTATTGCAAGCTCGACATAAAATCTCTGAGCAATATGTGTCGCCACCAGTGGAGGGCTATATTGTTGAATTGATTGCTGCAACCCGTCAACTGCAAAGTCTTGATGAAAATCTATCCGGTGTGCTTCAGGTAGGCGCTTCGCCACGCGCGTCAATTGCTTTGTTGCATGCCTCGTGTGCTTATGCATGGTTGCAAGGGCGTGATTTTGTCACTCCAGATGATGTGAAAGCCTTATTACCGGATGTCTTGAGACATCGTCTATTACTGAGTTTTTCAGGAAAATCACAAGGCTGGACAACCGATAAAGTCATTCAAGTAATCCTCAATTCCATCGCGGTTCCGCTTGATGTTGATTCTAAATAAGTCTCTTGTGATTCCCATGTTGCGTTTTTTGAAATTAACCAACTGGCCATGGGTACCGTTTAATTGGTCTGTGGCTCGTGAATCTGACCGGCCGGTGATAAATTCTCAGTACTGGTTGGATCCTTCAGAGCATTCCCAACTTCGCGAAGAGCTTGAAGCCTTGTATGAACCTTGGCATCAAAGTTTAGGGGTTAGCAGTGCTCAACAGCAAGGGAATATCCCATCGCGAGCACTTGGTTCTGGGTTTGAGTATGCAGAAAGCCAAGCTTATCAATCTGGCGATGACATTCGCTTTTTAGATTGGCGCTTAATGGCCAAAAAGCAACAAGCGTTTACAAAATGGTTTGAACCAGAACGACTAGAAAACTGGTGCTTAGTGCTTGATGAAAGTGCTTCTATGCGTTTTGGTACTCGAACTCGTTTAAAAGTTCAGCAAGCTTGCAGAGTGATTGGCAGTTTTGCATTTTTGTCGGAAAAGCGACAATCACAGCTTCGGTTAATGCGTTTTTCTGCTCAAAATAATGAAATTGCCTATTCTCCAGTTTGGACTGGGCGAAATTTATTTGAGCAAGCGATGGCGTTTGTGAGCAATAAAAAGGCGTCATTAGATATAGAAAAGCGTTTGCAAAATACCTCTCAAAGTCACTTATCTGATTCTGTCGAGTCGGAGGTGAATGCATTCAACACCTTGTTGCAGTCAATTCCTCAAGATTTACCGGCCGGTTCAAAGCTTGTTTTTGTCAGTGATTTTCATGCATTGCATAAGCATGCTGCAAAAGTTTTGAACCATTTGAGTTTTTTAGCGCAAACGTTTCAGGTGATGGCGGTTGTGATTGAGGATGTGGCTGAACGGGAGCTTCCTCAAAATACTGGTTTAGAATTGGTGAATTTACAAGGAAAGAATCCTGTGTCATTGGATGCTCAGCAGCAACTCAACTATTCTGTTTGGGCAAATCGTACCTTTGACGAACGTAAATCGTTTATGCAGGGGTGCGGTGTTAAGGTTATTGAATGGCGAACCGATGAGAAAATTGGCGAGCTGTTACAGAGATTGAAGTCATGAATTCATCCGACCCACATACTGAAAGCAGCGTCGAGGCATTGCAGTCAGTTGCGCAGCCAACACAAGCGTTGAAGGATATTATTCCCCCTATGGAACCGGTTTTCGGATTTGATGTGATGTCCGTCATTGGAGTATTGGTTTTTGTTGTCTTGCTGCTTTGGTTAATTCGAGCTGTCGCAAAGCGCTCACAGGGATTGATTTGGATGAATTGGCTTAGAAAACAGAAAAAGCAGTTACAAACTCTAGACATCAATCAACTGGATGAATTTCAAGCATGGCTTTGGCAAACCGCAGCTGAACTCCATAAGTTTCAGCAGGAATTTGAAAAAATGGAGGCTTCTCAGCATTTCATTTCCACTTCGGCACAAAACACGATTAAACAGTGGCAGAACATCGCATTTCAAGACTTTAGACGGTCTGAGAATCGGGTTTCACGTGAAACAATGAATGAATTACTGGATGAATTGCTTAAAGATGCATGGAAAAACGTTTTTAACCGGCCGGTAGAAAAGAGGGTGATTTAAGTTGGAAGCGTGGGTGTTGTCAATGGTTTCAGTGTTTGGCGTAGAGCTTTTTCTTACACCGAGCTGGTTATGGTTATTGTGGTGTTTACCATTTATTTGGCTGCTTTCACGAAACGAGTCTGGAGATGACTGGAACACTTTACGAAAAGGCTCAACGCTTAAGGTGAAACACTCGATGCTAGAGCAGTTTCGGTCGGATGCCCAAAAATTGGATGAACATTCTCCAAAGTCATGGCAGAAAAGAACCTTGTGGTGGGTTAAAAACAGTCTGAGAATGGTGGTTTTGGCACTGTTGATTATCATCTTGGCCGAACCGGTTAATAATGTGAAACTTCATTCAGAGGCGCCGCAAACAACACAGCGTGATTTAGTGTTTGTACTGGAAAGTTCAGCCAGTTTTTTGCTACCGGATTACCAGCAAAATGGACAGTCCGTTTCTCGCATGGAAGCAGTTAAATCGGTGTTGGAGGATTTTATTCGCCAATTATCAGGGAACCGGTTTGGTGTTGTGATTTATGGTGAACATGCCTATAGCTTATTGCCGTTGACGTCAGACGCAAGTGCGGCACAAATTAGTTTACAACGCTTACAACCTTTTTTAGCTGGTCGAACGGATGAAGCAATGGTTGAAGCATTAGGGCTGGCTTTGCAAGCAACACGCTCTTTATCTGTGGATAACGACTTCGAAAATTCAAGTTCTACGAATGTTGACAACAGGCCCCAAAAATCTCCCGCTTATCCTTCTGAGACAAAACGCGTCTTGGTTTTAATCAGTGATGGGTTGTCGGCACAAAGCCCTTATGCAATTGAGGAGGCCATTAATTTGGCGCGTCAGCTTAATACTCCAATCTATACAGTGGGTGTTGGGGCAAAAGATATTTCAGCGGATAAACGACAATTCCAAGGATTGATTTATCAAACCTTGGAGTCGGAAAGTTTGCAAAAAATTGCTGAACAGACCGGTGGTCGATATTTTCATGTCGGTGGCTCAAATGAACTTCAAGAGGTCTTTGCTGAAATTGACCAATTGGAAGGTGTACCTGTCTCTGTGACCAATTTCTCCAAAACATATGACTCATTAAGACCTCAGCTGATAATTAGCTTGTTAGTTCTCCTGTTAAGTTATTTTCTAATAATGGTGTTTTCTGTATTTTTTCGGTTGCGCCAAGAGTCGACTAGGGAGCTCTTTACTTCCAAACCGGAGGCAAGCAAATGAACGGCATTGAATGGCGAGAACCTGCTTGGTTGCTTTTGTTAAGTTTGCCGGTATTGATTTGGTTGTTTCTTAAATGGCGTCAAAATCGTGTTCAGCAAAGTTATGCAGATGCACATCTTTGGCCTTGGGTGAACGGGCAGGCGTTCGAGGTATCGGAGTATGAAGGTGCTTTGAGTGCTTGGCGAAAATGGTTTGTAAAATTTACGCCGCTTAAAGCTTTAGGGTTGGCTTGGCTGGCGGTGGTTATTGCATTAGCAGAGCCGAGAGAGTTGGTATGGGAAGCTCAAACTTCGACCACTCAGGCAGCGGACATTATGGTGGTTTTAGATTTATCGCCTTCTATGGCGGCTGAAGATGTTTACCCAAGTCGTTTCGCTCAAGCAAAGCAGTTTCTTGAGAGTATGGCAGTTAGTAGTAAGCCTTCGGACCGTTTGGGGTTAACGGTTTTTTCAGGTCAGGCACACCTGGTTGCACCTTTAAGCCACGACCGTGCGCTATTTTTACACTATCTTCAATTGCTTGCTCCGGATATGTTGCCAACTCGTGGCAGCGGTGTTGAGTTAGGGATTATGTATGGTTGGCAGTATTTGCAAGAAACCGCACAACAGTCGCCGGCGATGTTAGTGTTATCGGATGGTCGAGCGATGAACTCGGCGATGCCCCCTTTACCCAAAAACGATGAACAAATGCTAAGGCTTTATGATGCTATGTTTAAAGAGTCGGGCTCAGCCATGTCAAACGTGCCACTCGTGATTTTGGGGGTTGGAGGTTCACAACCTAGTGTTTTACCCGATCCGAATGTGTTGCGAGAGCAAGAGACTTCCTTATCTTCGGAAAAGCTGTGGATGCGTAATCAGCAGTTAGTGACTTCTGCATTGGAAAGTGAGTTGTTACAAAGCCTGAGCCAGCAATTGAAAGGGGATTATTTCCCTTTAGATACATCGCAGCTCTTTTTGGATAAGGTCTTGTCAAAATTTGAGCCAGATGCAGTTGAAAAAAAGTCAATGCAGCAAGAGTGGGTGTCATATTCAGATGTGTTTTTAAAAGTGGGTTTGCTCAGCCTGATTTGGGCGTTTTATTCTAGTTCGATTTTAGGGTGGGTTAAACAGGCTAGGAGTCTAGGTAAGAGACGAGGTCAACTGCGATGAATTTCACTCTTTGGAGAAGCTTTTCGTTTTCTTTAACTGGTCAATCCGTTGTTATTTTTATGCTGTTTTACGTGCTGTTGTTAATGAGTCGGCCGCTTTTGGCAAGTTCTGACGATTTGCAACAAGGATTTCAGTTTTATGAGAATAAGCAATATGAAAATGCATTGGAAGCTTATCAGACTGTGGCAGAAAGCACACCAGAAGCAGAGCAATATGAGATGGCTTTGATGGGGGTTGGAAGTTCTGCGTATCGACTGAAGGAATCGGGGCTAGCAATTGAATCGTTTAAACAGGTTGCAAAGGTGGCTGCCACAGATCAAATAAGGGCTCAAGCATTGTTTAATTTGGGCAATGCTTATATGCAGGCGCAAATTGCAAACTATGCGGTTGAAGCCTATCAGCAAGCTTTGATTTATCAGCCTGAATTTCCAGATGCAAAATACAATTTGGCAATTGCCATGCAACAAAAGCTAGCACAGCAACCACAGCAACGGGGTCAAAGTGGTCGTGGTGAGCAAGGTCAAACAGGTCAAGGGCAAGGGGCTGGTGAACGAGAAGGAAAGTTGGATCTTGGCCAAAATTTTATTGGAGGCGCAGGTCAAAAACAAGACGAGGGTGGAAGTCCTGATGAACAAGTTCAATTGCCGGAAAGCCAAAATCGTACGCAGTTTAATTTGCACTCGAAAACCAGTGAACTTCAAGTGAATTCTGCTGAGCAGGCCACAGAGGGAGTGCATCAACAAACGGTGAACAAATTGAAAGCAGAAAAGTTTTTGATGGAATTAGAAACAAAAGATTTCAATCAACAGCTGTTGCTAAAACGATTAATGGAGCGAGAGGAAGGCTTTTTTGCTGATCAAAAAACAGCTCATGAAATACCAGGAGTTGACCCATGGTAGAGTTTTGTTTGAAGACTTTTCGTAATGTCGGCTTTCTATTTGGATTAATTTTAATCAGCCTGAATGTGAAGGCGGCAGATTCAATTGAGCTAAAAGGTTCAGAGTTGGGGCAAGAGTTGGTTTTGGGTGAGGCTCTAACATTGACTGTACGCGGTGAAGACGCGGTTAAAATCTTCGAGACCTACGAATTCGGTGAGCTGAAAAAGAATTTTGTCATCGACACAGTAGACCGTCGCTCCAATCGTTTGCGAATAAAGTTTTATCCTTATCAAGAAGGTGAATATGTTTTCCCAAATATTCGCTTAAATGATGTGAATTTAAAGGAACGGTTGATAAAAGTTGTTAAAAATCCCGATATTAATATTAAATGGCACGAACTTCCTCAGACATTGTTTTTTCAGAAATCTATTGTGCAAACCGCTGAATTGAAACTCCCATCTGATGAATGGCGTTTGATTCCAGAAGCGCATTTAATGAATCAGTCGATGCGTGAAAAATGGCGTTTGGATGTCCTTGATCCTGTGCAGCCACGGGAAAATCAATATCAGTTGACCACCGTTTTTAATTACCGCGGGTTTGTTGAACCTTTGAGTCGGCGCCAAGAGAAAATCCCTAGTACTCATATAAAAGTTCGTCGACCGAATGGTCGTTATTGGCATTTTTTCTCACCAATTAAATCCATCAATTTACATCCTCTCCCCAGTTTTTTACCGGCCGATGCCTTGGTAGCAGATTTGCAGTGGCAAAGTTCGAAACCAACCATTAGTGTTTATCAGGATGTCAATTATTGGTACTGGAATATGCAAGCAGAGAACGTCTCCCCCTCGCATTTAAAAAACTTGGCTCAGGAGGTGGTTCGTCAGTTATCAGAAGTAAAGTCGGTCATTTGGCTATCTCCAGAGATGGCAATTCAGCAAAGTCTAAAGGAAAAAGAGGGAGGCATGGTTGTTCTACAATCTTTGCAACTCACGATTCCATTTCGTCCACAACAGTGGTTTTGGAAGCAACCTGATATTCATTTGCGGTTTGTAAACCCCGATACGCAGAAATGGCAGGTTGAATCTTTACCGGCCGGTTGGAATATCAGTCTACCTAAGAGTGTATTTTGGGCTCTATGGGTTATTGGCTTTGTGTTGCTTATTTGGGTTTTAAAGCAATTTCTTAAAGTGAGTCGGGCTTTTTGGCACTGGCAAAAAATGCGCAGTGATTGTCAAAATGCACAATCGGTTAAACAACTTCTTGAAAGCTTGTTTGTTTGGCAATTAGCTAGACATCCACACGGTAAATACCAAGCAATATCGAGTTATAGCTGTGGGTACTGGTTGGAGGTTTATAAGGTCGATGCGAGCTCAAACGAGGCGTTTGAAAAGGCTCAAGAATTGATTGTATTCGCTCAACAAAGCTTGTATGCAAAATTGAACAAAGATGATGTTGATTGTTTGGAGCTTCTTAAAAACCAATGTGAGCAGTGGCAACAAACGGAATCTGCTTGGTGTCTGGTATGGCGAGCTTTACATACACGCTCTGTTGATTAGATACCGCTTGTCGCCTGTTAGAACAAAGGCTTTATTCGTCTTTGTCGGGAAATTGTTCTGCAAAGGGTTTGATTAACTTTTGGTATTTCTGCCATGCAGTCCATCCGGCATAAAGCCCTGTTGCAATAACAATCGCTGCGCCTGCATAGGCAAGTCCCAGTGAGAAAGTATTGGTGTAGATCAGGCTTGGGATAATCATTAAAATACCGATAAATGCACCGAGATAAAATGTCTTAAGAGCTGTTTTTCGAATGCTTTTCCAAAGTAGTTCTTTATGTTCGACTGAACCGAGTTCCATGCTATTTTCCTAACAAAACAAATTTTTTACAGTTTAACCGGCCGGTTGAGATTACGCACAAAATAATTTTTAAATTGCTCTTTAGATAGCTGTTTGGTACTTAGTCGATTCTGAATAACTGGCTTTGCCATAAATTAAACGAGTTATTCAGAATCGACTACTTAGCCTAGCTTTAGTTTAAGGAAGTCAATGAGTGTGGTAATACGTTTAGGGGTGAATTTGCGAGATAGACGAATGGCATAAAGTCCAGATGTTTGTAGTGAATGTGCTTCTAAAATGGGTTTAAGCGTTTGTTTCTGTATCGACTTTTCGGCAATAAAACGCGGCAGAGCGACTAAACCTAAGCCATTGATTGCTGCTTCACGTAGTGCTTCGCCGTTGTTTGCGCTTAGTCGGCCTTTTAATTGTACGTTAGAGTCCTTCAGGCCCCATTCATAAGAGCGGCTCACCAAGCTGTAATGTAAACATTCATGTTGTAATAAGTCGTCTGGGTGAATGGGTTCGCCATGTTTTTCCAGATAGCTCGGTGACGCGTAATAGCCAAATTCTAAGTTACAAATTTTTGTCGCAATCAACGATGAATCGGCTAATTCTCCGATTCTTAGTGCCAAATCTACTCCGCTAGAGAGTAAGTCTGTTTGATGATCTTCCAATTGTAAATCAATATGCAACGCTGGGTGTTGATGCATAAACTCCGTTAAAAGTGGCGAGAGCACTTCAACACCAAAGCTCATTGGCGCAGCGATTTTTAATTCTCCAGAAAGTTCATTTTGATTATTTTGCAGCTGCTCATCAGCCTCTTGCAGGGCTTCTAAGACGTTTTGCACATCCCCATAATATTGTTTGCCAGCTTCAGTGAGCCGCACTTTCCGAGTAGTTCGGTGAAAAAGGCGAACATCGAGTGCGTCTTCTAGATTTGAAACCTTTCGGCTGACCGAAGCTGCACTGGTGTTCAGTCGTTCTGCCGCTTGGTGAAAGCTATTGGTTTGAGAAACCGCAATAAAAGCGTGTAAGTCAGCTAAAGAATATTTCATTTTCTGCAACAGTTAATCATTTAAAACAATATTTGTTATTAAATATTAAACAATAGTAGTGATGCCATCAACTGACTTTAGACCACGAATTATTTAATGCATCATAGATGTTGATTTAGCCATTGGGTGAATTGACCTAAATCCATTGCACCAGATATGCGAGTGACTTCTTGTCCCTTTTTGAAAATAGCCAGTGTCGGGATGGAGCGAATGCCAAGTTGTGCTCCAAGTTGTTGTTCGATTTCGGTATTTATTTTGACAAAACGTGCGCGAGGTTCGAAATTCATTGCTGCTTGTTGGAATACTGGAGCAAACCCTTGACAAGGCCCACACCAAGGAGCCCAAAAATCAACAACCATGGGTAAATCTGTTTTTTGCATTGCTCTTTGAAATTGCACGCCGGTCATTTCAATGGGTTTTCCGCTGAACAGTGAGGCTTGGCATTTTCCACATTGTGGATTTTGTTGGAGCTTTTCATCAACGACACGATTTAAACCACCACAATTTGGGCACATAATAATCATGATTTTATCCTTACATTCATGCTTGTAACATTCATTTATTAAGGTCTAACATTCGAAGATTCAAGTGGCGACTAGTTACTTTAACCAATGAGGTTTTGGGCTTTCTCGGCCACCTGCGTCAAAACCTTCATTTACAAAACCATGAATGGTTTCATCATGTGCATGAATGAGTTCAATAAGTTTCGGGTCTTCAGCAGTGAGAGTGGCTTCGACACCGGCCGGTATTATTTTATATTCAAACGACATTTGGTCTTTATATTCAAATAGGGCTGCAAATAGCGGGTCCCAAGATCGAATGGCACGATTCATACCAAATCGTTTTTCCATACCAACCGTGTGCTGCTGAATAATTTTTGCTAGTTTGGGGTTTTCAGAAGTGGTTCTGCTGCAAATTCCATTCGCTAGGCGTTGCGTTTCCCGCTTTAATTCGGAATGGTGTTCGAGTAATTCTTTAAAAAGCGCTTGGTCTTTTTTGTGTTGCTCATCTGAGCCATGCCCATGGCGATAGTTTCGATGGTCGTTCATAATCATTTTCCATATTAGACGTTTGTTGAAAATTATGCCGATTCCGATGGATTTTGGTTTGATATCTGATAAGAGTGATTATTTTTCGCAAAAAAAAAGCACTGTATTGGCCGTACAGTGCTTTTCGTGAGGAGCAATATGAGACATCAACATAGGGGAACGTTTCAATCTCGATTATTAGACTACATGAAAACAACTATTAAAGATCGATAAGAAGCGTTTCTAAAAATGCTTGCCTGAACTTTATTAAGTTGAAATTAGTTTACTTAATATGAGTAGGGGCATCAATGACTTAACGTGAAAGAAGTCTTAATAAAGTATTGAGATTTTATAGGGGTATAAGAATTTTCTATAAAAAGGCTTTGTTCATCTGACTAAGATTAAAAGAGAGCTTTGCATCCAAAAGGCATAAACACGAGATAATAAATAACCAAAATTGGCTAAAATCCTGCCGAGCTTTGTTATACCCCAAGGGTACTTCCGTTGGGCGGCATCTTGCGAATAGCTAGCTATTCCCTGCACTTTTTGCCTAGCTCAACAGAATTTTTTCACAATTTATGCTTTAACTCTTACTCGTGTTTATGCCCTTTGGGTGCAAAGCTCTCTAAAAGATATTCATTCAGCCGATTTTTATAGATGCACAAAAATTGTTTTTTATAAATAAAAAGGCTCTCGTTAAGAGAGCCTATTGAGTTTGATTGGAAATCTCTAGTTCAGACATTATTCACTAGCGATATTAGCGTTTTGATTTGCTAAGTTTTCCGTTGTGTTACCTGACATATTGCTAGGTGTTTCAGCCTGCTGAGTCAAAAAATAACTGCTCTGGTTTTGTAAGTTGGTCGCATAAGTCGTACCACTTGAGACCTGATTTCCATCAATCGCCGTTTGTTCAACTTGAGTTGAATTTCGCACAGTTTGCTGGTTATTTAAACCGCTGTAATCCACCATTGTTTGAGGTTGACCGCTACTCAAGGTGACAGTGGTGCTTGCACTACTAGGTGTTGAGGTTTGCACTTCCGCTGACTGAGGCTGAACGGCTGGGTTCACCTGTGAAGGTGATTGCATGCTTTGAACGGCTGATGCCAAGCTAGGATTTATTGAATTCATAGAAAGCCCCCCTCGCGTTTGCTAACTGTATGTTTATTATGGCATATTTTATCTTCACATTGCGAGGTCTTTCTTGAAAAACCTTGAAGGACTGATGGTATAGCGCATTATTCGCAATGCCTACTGTATGGCTCCTAATCAGTGATAAAATCTTTCTATTCGATTCGTTAAATTTTTTGACGAAAAAACCAATTTTAGAGCAATAAAAGTTGAGAAATATGCACCCAAATATGACTTTATTGGAACAGCAGAAAGACCTGCTTGATGTGACCCCAGTAGATTCTTCTCATTCTGTCTATAGAATCAAGCAAATGCTTGAGAATGGTTCGTCGGTCAGCCGATTGGTTAAGGTATTTCCCAATGCTCAAAATTTTTACTCGTTGAAATTACAAAAGCAGTTTTTGTTGGCGAATTTTAGTGAGCAATCAATTGTAGATATTGTGCAAGTGCGAAAAGTCGCAATGCATTATCTGTTTATTTTTGAGGATGCTGGCAAGCAGACATTGTTGACTAAGGTGGCAAAGAAAGGTGTGTATTCGAGTAAAAAAGCCAAATCTTTGTTAAAGAAGGGCGTGCAAGTTCTTAAGCTATTGCAAGCGCAGGGCAGGATTCACAGTAGAATTCAACCTTCTCACTGGGTGGTAAAAAAGAAGGCTGCACAACTTGTGGGTTGGGGCCATATAAGCGATGCGTGTAGCGCTTATGAGCAAGAAAAGTTGCCAGGTGACTATGAAAGTTTGCTTTACAAATCACCAGAGTCTTGGGATGCAAAAGGCACAATTGAGAGTGAAATCTATAGTTTAGGATTGTGTTTGTATTATGCACTAACCGGTGTGCATTTGGTTGAGGCTTTATGGTCTGAAACCGGCCGGTTAAAAACAGATACTCATTCAACGTACTCTAAAAAAACGGGTGGCAAAGGTCATTTTTTACCTGCAACTGAACGACCAACGTCATGGCAGATAGGCTGGCTAAAGCAAAATCTTTGTTTTCCTAAAACGGCAAAGCTAAAAAGCACTTGGGAAAGTTTACTTCGCTGGATGTTGGATCCAAATCCTAAAAACCGTCCATCCGTTGAGCAATTACAAGCTTGGTTGGAAGATAATAAGGTGATTCAGTCAGCGGTGTTGGCTTCTGTCGAAGCTCTCAATATTCCTGATAGTTGGCAAGATTCTGCGATCAAGACCGCAATGGGTGATGCTCACAAATTAATGGCGATATTTGATCATGCAAAGGCTGCCTACAAATCCAATGAACTCGATTACGCTTTTAATCTTTTTGAGAATTGTGTGTTTAAAAACCATTCTCAGTCTGAAGTGATGCTTGGGAAAATGTATGAAGCAGGCGAACCGGTGAGTCAATCTTATGCGCTTGCAGCAACCATGTATTATCAGGCGTTTTGTAAAGGTAATCCTGAAGGGGCATTTTTACTTGCAAGGCTTTTGCAAAACGGTGAGGGCGTTCCTGAAAATCAACAACATGCTGAAATTCTATATCGGTTTGCAGCGATGAGAGGCGTGTTGTTGGCGCAGGTTGCATTGGGTGAATTGTATGCTCAATCTGAAACTTCGCTTGAACTGGCAAGGTTTTGGCTGGTTTTAGCTGTTCAAAGCGGTGCAATTCAGGCGCAGGCTGTGTTATCTGAGGTATTGGAAAGACTTCTTGTTTTAGATCCGAATGGGTTGGAGACAGCATCCAGCGTTCAAGTTAATTTGTTGGATCAGGAAGTTGAGAGCGCAGAGACCGCGATGAACAGCCAAAATGCTTCATTGTTGCCTCTCTCAGAGTTAATTAATCCAGAAAAAGTTTTGCAAAGTGCGCAGGGGCTTGAAGCGAGAATGGAACGTTTAATTGATCAAATGCCGCTTTAATGCTAGCAAAGTCGACCGGCCGGTCATTGATTTGCAAGTCGATTTTCGCTAGGTTTTGTGTAAAAGTTGGGCTTGAGCAATGAGCCAACTGCTTAATTTTGGCATTCGCTCTTTATTCTGACGAATAACGTCCTCAAGCGAATATTGAGTAAGTGGCATGTCGATTAATGTGCATGCGCTTTGAATGAGAAATAAAATTTGTTCTCGGGTCAGGCTGGGGTTGGGTTCAAAAAAAGATAGCTTGGCTAAAAGTGCCGCATGAATAATCTCTGGCCACATCGAATGCGGAACCTTTCGCCCGTCTAATAGATAAGTATCTGGCTCGGGTGTTTTCTGTTGTTCAAAAAAATAGACCAAGGGCCGGCTGTTGAATAAATATTCAGCAATATCTCGTGCGTGAGGAGGCAACTCTTGCAGAGAAAAACGCTCGTAGTTATTTTGATTTAGTGGCATATAATCTCACCCTCAGAATGACTCAAAGTAAAAAACGCTGAAAAGCGACCTCGTATAGACATTAGCATACGCAGTTTTGAAGGTCGCGTAAATACTCAGCTCTCAAACTTGAATTCAGAATTTAATCGTGTGTAAACCACCAGTTTTCAAAGGCCTATCGTAACAAAGGGTATTTTATGTCAAATGAATCGCTTCATCCTTTAGCGCAATATTTAGATCACGTACCGGATTTTCCAAAACCGGGCATTTTGTTTAGTGATATTTCTCCATTATTGAAATCACATTTCAATGAAACGATTGATGCCATGAGCGCGCTGTTTTCCGAAGAGGAATGGAATCAGATTGATTGTTTAGCAGGAATTGAATCGCGTGGGTTTATTTTCGCTTCAGCGTTGGCCTATAAGCATAATAAAGGCTTTATTAAAGTGCGCAAGCCTGGAAAATTACCCAATGTTCATGCCTCGGTGGAGTACGGTTTGGAATATGGTTCCGATAAACTTGAGATGCAAAAAGGCGATGGTAGTCGAGTCGTTTTATTGGATGATTTGATTGCAACAGGCGGATCTATGGGAGCGGCGGCACAATTATGTGAAGAGGTTGGTTATGACGTGATTGGCATGGCGTGTTTGGTCGATTTAAAGGCATTGAATAGTTTTGCCTATAAAGATATGAAAGTACGTTCGGTGATTCAGTTGGCGGATTAACAATAGGATTTTTGTGCATTTCTTTGCGTTGGTAAAGAAACTGCGTTACCGAAAATGTTACCGGCCGGTAGACTTTAAAGGTTTACCGGCCGGTTGATTTAATCGTTTATAAATCTAGATAAGCACGAGCTCGAGAAACAGCTGCTAAGACCTGGTTTGGCGCAGTGCCACCAAAATGGTCACGTGCAGAGACTGAGCCTTCCAACGTTAAGACATCATAAACATCTTCGGTAATGTCTTCACAAAAACCTTGTAGTGTTTCCAGTGACATTTCTGATAAATCTTGTCCGGTTTCAATGCCATGAGCCACGGCTAAGCCAACGACTTCGTGAGAATCACGGAATGCCAGTCCTTTCCCGACTAAATAATCGGCTAAGTCGGTTGCGGTCGAGAAACCACTTTTTGCTGCCGCATAGGTATTTTCTTTTTTCACTTGAATTGCCGGCACCATGTCTGCGAAGGCACGCAAACAGTTTTGCACATTATCGACCGTGTCGAATAAAGGTTCTTTGTCTTCTTGATTATCTTTGTTGTAAGCCAAAGGTTGCGATTTCATGAGCGTTAACAGGCTGATTAAGTGGCCATAGACGCGACCGCTTTTACCGCGAACCAGTTCTGGAACATCGGGATTTTTCTTTTGCGGCATAATCGATGAGCCCGTGCAGAAGCGATCCGGCAAATCGATGAATTGAAATTGTGCGGATGACCAGAGGATCAACTCTTCTGAAAAACGTGATAAGTGCATGAGTAAGGTTGCGGAAAACGCTGAAAATTCAATGGCGAAATCGCGATCTGAAACACCGTCTAACGAATTTTCACAAATTCGATCAAATCCAAGCAACTCAGCAGTCATCTGACGATCAATCGGATAAGTGGTTCCAGCTAAAGCGGCTGAACCTAATGGCGAACTGTTCAAGCGTTTGCGACAATCTTGCAGGCGCTCTTTGTCGCGTTTAATCATTTCAAACCATGCCATCATATGATGGCCGAAAGTCACCGGTTGAGCCGTTTGCAAATGCGTGAAGCCTGGCATAATGGTATCGGCTTCGCGCTCAGCCAAGTCGACTAGGCCTACTTGCAAGCGTTGCAATTCTTTCAAAATTCGATCGATCTCATCACGAAGATACAAGCGGATATCGGTTGCGACTTGGTCATTTCGTGAGCGACCCGTATGTAATTTCTTTCCGGTAATGCCGATTAATGCGGTTAAACGCGCTTCGATATTCATGTGAATATCTTCTTGCTTAATTGACCAGTTAAACTCACCATTTTCAATTTCTTGTTGGACCTGTCCAAGACCTTGAATAATGGCATCCAGTTCTTTTTGGTTGAGAATGCCAACACTGGCTAGCATTTCAGCATGTGCCAAAGACCCTTGGATGTCTTGTTTGTACATGCGGTAATCAAATGGAATGGAGGCCGTGAATTCCTCGACAAACGCGTCCGTTGATTCACTGAATCGTGCACTGGAAAGTTTTTCTTGGTTGTGTTCGTTGCTCATAGTGTGTTCCATTTGTTAGCAATTTTGAATGGCCGATTTTCCATAAAGTTAACCGGCCGGTAAATTCTATTGGTTACTGGGTGGCTTTTGTTTGCTTTTCCAGTTGTTCAGGGGTCGCAGGAATGACCTTATCAATCCCCATGTTTTTATAAGCCTCATTCAGTCGTGCGTGAACAAGTGCACTGAATAAAGTGAGTTCTGAAATGCCGACTAAACGCTCTGCCACTACTTGGCCTCGACTGTCGATAAACAGTATCGTGGGTGTTAAATCGGCATTTAATTGGTAAGCCCATTTTGACTTTTTCAGACGCTCGCCAGTTAACAAAACAAGTGGCTCTGCTTCATCAATGCCAACATGACGAAACAGCCCCAATTTGCCCTCATAAAGGCCGCTTTTCATCATTGGATTGAGTGCGTGTTCTTTTAATACGTCACAGTACTCACACCACTGTGCGCTGAACATTAAAACAATTGGCAACCCTTTTTTTTCTGATTGCTCGGCCAATTTCTGTAAATCTGTCAATTCGATCAGCTTATCCGTTGTGACCTGTTCATTGCTTGCAGTATTTTGTAAAACAGATAAGTCGTCCAAAATATCACTGGCAAACACAATTGGCTGGAAGCTTAAGAAAAAAGCCAGTCCTAGACCGAATAGATGTTTGGATGCTTGGATGGTTTGATTTTGATTCTGCAAGCGCATCGATTCCTTATCACGATTTTTCAGTTCGACAAACGGCCATACGTTTGCCGGTTATTTTATCGAAAACGAGCAAAAATACAGGGGCTTTTTGAGTAGAATAAACGGTTATTTATCTTACAAGAAGCTTAGATAGCAATATGGCATTTTGCTGGTTAATCGTAAACACCTATCTTGGCTTTGAGTTTTATTTTTGCGTTGAAGAAGAATCGCCTTGATAGGTCATTCGATTGCGCATCAGAATTAAAATACAGGAAACTGAGTTTTTATGAAAAAGGTCTTGCGAATCGCTACTCGAAAAAGCCCATTGGCAATGTGGCAAGCGGAATTTGTTAAAGCGGAATTAGAGAAGCATCACGAAGGTTTACGTGTTGAACTGATGCCAATGTCGACCAAGGGCGACAAAATCTTAGATGTACCTTTAGCAAAAATTGGCGGTAAGGGCCTTTTCACGAAAGAGCTAGAAGACCGTATGATGGCTGGAGAAGCCGATATTGCTGTGCACTCGATGAAAGATGTGCCGATGGTATTGCCGGAAGGGTTTGCATTAGGCGCAATTTTGGAGCGTCACGCACCGACAGATGCATTTGTTTCAAATAACTACGCGTCGTTTGACGATTTGCCGCAAGGTGCGATTTTGGGCACGTCTAGTTTGCGTCGAAAAGCGCAACTGAAAGCCAAGCGCCCAGATTTGGATGTGAGAGATTTGCGAGGAAATGTGGGTACGCGTTTGGGGAAATTGGATGCGGGTCAATATGACGCCATTGTTTTGGCGACATCGGGTCTTCAGCGTTTGGAGTTGGATGAACGTATTCGTCATGAGATTTCGCCGGAAGTCTGCTTGCCAGCAGTGACGCAGGGTACTTTAGGGATTGAGTATTTTGCTAAAGATCGTGAAACGCTGGAGATTATTTCTGTGCTCAATCACAAAGAAACCGAAATTCGCACTTTAGCGGAAAGAGCAATGAACCGCCGCTTGGAAGGTGGTTGTCAGGTACCAATCGGTGTGTTCGCTGAATTAGAAGATAATCAAATTACATTGACAGGTTTAGTCGCATCTCTGGATGGTTCAACGATTCTCAAGGAAACAATGACTGGTTCTGCTGATCAGGCCGATGAGCTCGGTACTGAGTTAGGTGATAAGTTATTGTCGATGGGTGCTCGTGAAATCTTGCAAGAAGTTTATGCAAAAGAAGCGGCTCCTCAAAAAGTTTCGACCGATATGCAAGCTCAAGAATTAGCGGATCGAATTGCTGAAATTTTCGTGGATACGGTTGCGGATAAAATGAGTGATCAAATTGCCGACAAAGTAATCGAAAAAGTTTTGCATGCGTTGAATAATAAATCGTAAATGTAGCTAAAAGGCGTGATAAGGTGTCAAAATCGTCAATTTGCTTGTTAAATACGCGGCCTGAGCATCAGAGCCAGCCTTTGGATGAGCTTTTAAATGCAAATGGGTTTCAGACATTACCTTGTCCCTCTCTTGAGATTGTTGGAACGACTATTTCACCAAAACAGCGCCAGTCCTTAGATGAGCTAGTTAGCCAAAAGTCGTTTGACGCGATTTTTATCACCAGTGTGAATGCTTTAGTCGGTTGGGTTAATCAATGCCCCGAGCATTTTGTAAGGAATAACGCGCCTGTCCAAATGAAGGCGAAAGATACCGGCCGGTTAAATTTTGATTTAAAAGATGTGTCATTAGTCCATGAGTTAGCGTGTCCAGTTTTTGCAATTGGTGAAGCAACTGCTCAGGCCGCACAGAATTTAGGTCTTCAGGTGAAGTTGTTTCCGCGTAAGCAATTTGTATCTGAAGATTTAATGCAGCAAATTTTGTTAGACTTTCAAGTGTTTGCTGACGTTCCTCCCAGACGCGTTGCCCTGTTAAGCGGGGTAGGCGGAAGAAATGTGATTAAAACTCAACTGTCCGAGCAGGGTAGCTTGGTTGAAGAATTTGAATTATATCGCCGCCAACCAGCGCAGTTCTGTACTGATAGTTGGCGGGTTTTTGTTAAATCTTCCCGGCCGGTTATTTTGGTTTCGAGTTTAGAAAGTTGGCAAAGTCTGTTTACGTTGTTGGTGGATTGGGATTCTGATTATCAAAGTTTTAAAAACTCCGTTTGGCAATCCATTGAAAGCTGGTTAGTTTTTAGTTCACGTATCAAGCAATTGATGGTTGAACAAGGTGTTCCTGAGGCAAAAATTTGTGTGGTATCAATCCAGAGTAATCAAGGTATTTTGGATTCGTTGCAAAGAATGTCATTGCCTTGATTCTCTATCCTGAAAATGTCTTGTGTATTTTTTACAACTTGATTCTGTCCAAGAAAGCTTTTGATTTATCGGTTAACTCAGAGTTTTACGGTAAACTTTTATACTATTTCTGTTTTGTTGAGGTTGAAAATGACGCAAACCAATAAAGATCATGATGCGATGGAGAAGCTATCCAAATCAGAGTCGACTTCTTCAGATGTTTTGGAAGGCGCTTTGGCCGATGAATCTAGCCAATCATCGCAAGGCGCGTCACCGAATAAACCTGCTCAAAGTACGCTGAAAAAGCACGAGAAGCGTGACACTTCTGAGAATTCTGAATCTAAGAGTAAGCGGAGTGAGCGAGCTTCGAAACCCTCCCAAACGACAGTTAAGTCGGCAAAAACATCACGTTTGGTGTCTTTTGTCCTGCTTTTGTTGGTGGTGTTTAGCGTATTCCTGTTATTAATGGGGATGCAGAATACTCAGGCGTTAAATGAGCTACGAAATGATCTGAACCAAGTTCAGAATAAGCAATTCAATATTATGGATCAGCAAGACGATCTTGTCGGTCAGTTATCTGCTTCAGCTCCGTTGAGTGAAGACAATGCGACCCTTGAAAGATTGTCATCGGACATTTTACAAATTCAGAATGAAATGAAAGCCGTTGATGGCTCCGCTGCAATTGAAGCATTGCAAGCCAAGCAAGCGGCATTTGAGGCAAGTATTCAGTCAGAGTTAAAGCAGGCGTTAGAAACTGTTAAAACCTTGAAAACACCTGTGCAAACTTCCGAAGGAGAAGTTGATTTAGCGCCAGTTTTACAAAAGGTGGCTATGCTTGAACAAGAATTAAATCGTCTCAGTCAGAAAGCGGAAGAATTGATAGCACCGCTTGATTCGACAGGAGTTAAGCAAGTTGAACCGTCGGGAGTGATGCTTGATGCTTCTTTATTGCAGCAATGGATTTTTGAAGCAAATACTCAATGGTTATTGGGTGCTTCTGCAGAAGCGACGATTGATAAGCTCAATGCGATTGAGCAAACGGCTGTGAATAGTGGTTATCCAAATGTGACGGCTCTGGCTCGCTTGATTGGTCAAGATGTTGCGACACTTAAGAAATGGTTTGAACTTTCTAAACAACCACTGCCGTCCTTAGATGAACTTTATGCCGCAATAGCGGCTTTGGCACCACCAAAACTTGAGCTTCAGCAGGCCGAATCAATGCCGCAAGCGAATACTCAAGTTGTGCAAACAGATGCTTTGCAGGTAGGAGAGGTGGCTGAACAAGAAACCGCTTGGCAAAGATTGTTAATGCGATTAAGTGAAATGGTGACCATTAAAAACCGTCAGACAACGGGTGAGCCAACAACGGTAGAAGCACTTCTCCAGCACGACTTACAAAAACAACGTCTGTTATTGTTGATTGAGCGAATGGAATGGAGTGCACAGCATGAATCACAAGTGCGCTATGAACTGTCAATTGATCAAGTACAAAAATTTGTGAATCAAAATTTTTCGGCTTATTCAAAGCAATTTGAAGGGCTTTTACAGCCTTTTAGAGCTTTTGAACGTAAAGGTCGGCAGCCATTAGCCACCGCAGGGTTTC
Source organism: Thiomicrorhabdus indica (assembly GCF_004293625.1). Classification (NCBI taxonomy): domain Bacteria; kingdom Pseudomonadati; phylum Pseudomonadota; class Gammaproteobacteria; order Thiotrichales; family Piscirickettsiaceae; genus Thiomicrorhabdus; species Thiomicrorhabdus indica. Next base: position 217,010 of record NZ_CP033040.1, read on the forward strand.
ACGTGAAACCTTCAAATAATTAGGAGTTTCGATTATGAGACTGATTGTAATTTGGGCGGTTGTCTTTTTTATTGCTTCAGCGTTGGCGACACTTATGTTGTATGACAATGGCCGGGTGTCCATGGTTTGGGGCGATTGGGTTTTAGAAACCAGTCTCAGTTTTATGTTAGCGTTCGTGCTTGCCATTATTGCGACAGGGTATTTCGTTGTGCAATTGGTCATGTTTTTGTGGCATCTGCCGCAGATAGTTGCTCGACGACGACAAATGAAGCGTTACTCTTCAGCGCAAAATTCAATGCATGAGGGATTGCTGGCACTGGAATATGGTGACTGGCAGAAGGCTGAAAAGCTGCTCATTAAAAGTGCAAAGTATAGTGAATCTGGTTTAGTGCATTATTTGAGCGCTGCTAAGATGGCGCATAATCAAGGAATTGTCGAGCGTCGTGACTATTATTTGCGTGAAGCACGAGAAGCTTATCCTGAAGAATATATCGTTATTGGTTTGGTTGAGGCGCGATTGTTGCAAGAGAAATCGCCTACAGATTCGGTTGCTTTGCTTAAGGCGCTGTTTGAAGAGGATCCAAAGAATGCTGCAGTGGTACGCGAGTTAGCTTATGGTTATCGTTTGACGGAGCAATGGGATGCGTTAGAAGCTTTGCTACCAGCAATTAAAAAATCTAAAGCGATTGTGCGTGAAGACTTGTGGACTTTGGAACGTCAATTAATGGCTGGTAAGTTAACCCTTTGCCTGACATATGATGAGTTGCAAACGTATTGGCAGTCATTGGCGAAAAAATATCAACTAGAGGCAGATATTTTGGCTGAGTATGTTGAGCAAAGTATCAGTTTTGGCGAAGAGTCGGGGTTAAAAGAACTGTTAGAAAAATCAGTCGGTAAGTTATGGAATGATCGATTAGTTTATCAATATGGCCGTTTGAGCTTAGGTCCTGCGTTTGAGCGTTTAAAAATGGCAGAGAAATGGCTGCAGGGGCGAGAAGATAACCCTGTATTGTTACTTACCTTAGGTCGTTTGGCTTGCCAAAGTCAAATGTGGGTCATGGCGCAGAATCACTTAAAGAAGAGTTTACAGCTGTGCCCTCAGTTGGAAACCTTTCATGCCTTGGCAAGTTGCTATGAAGCGGAGGGGAAAACCTCTCAGGCGGCTTTAATTTATAAAGAAGCCATTGAGCGTTTAGAGGATGGTTCACCGAAGTTGATTGAAGCTTAAATATTTATTCTACCGGCCGGTAAAGTTTCCCAGCCGGTCAATTTCTATTAAAACCTATCCACTAAAACAATTCCAAACCCAACCTTTTCTGAGCGATGTTCAAGCTCAATTAAACTGTCTCCATATCCATTAAAATATTGAATATAGCCTTTCAAACGTTTGGTCAGCGGATGTGTAAATTCGAATTTGACGGCACCGTATTGATTCCATTTATAGCTATTTCGAAGCGTAAGAGCATAAGTGTTGTCACCGTCTCGGTGAGCGGCTTCAATTTCAAAATCGCCTAAATACTTGGTGTAGTTAAAACTGTTATCGAATTCATCTTGTTCATCAAATCTTGCCCATGTTTTAAAGTTGAGGGTACTGTTGTCATGCTGCATTTTTGCTTGCAAAAACAGTCGATTCCAGCCGCGAGATAGGGCGTTAGATTGACCATTGGATTGGTGGTTCACACCAAGGCTGACAGTATGAAGATTGAAATCAAAAAAGTCGATGTCGGTGTGCATTTGTGCCCAAAGTTCTGGTTCATGGTTGGTCTCTCGGAAAGGGATGGAATCTTCATCATCAAATAGCTGCCAAAAAGAGCGGTTGGTGTAAGCGCCGTAAATATCCAGTTCTTTGCCTAAAAAATGCATTTGGGTAATGAGTGGGATCTTAAAACTCAACTGAAATTGCATTTCCTGATCTCGGTACTCAAGTGGTTTGCCAGCATCTTCTTCGAAAGGACGTTTGTGAATGCCTGAAGTAAAATGGGTAAACATCGCATAGTTCAGTTTGTGCGGTGTAATGACAAATGGATTGGATTGTGTCGCGACTTCGTTTAAGCGACGCTTTTCTAAAGGTTTAAGCGGTTCCGTTTGTGCAGCAGAGAGCATTTTGCAACTTTGACGAATTTGCTCGAGTGTTGTATGCGAGGATTCGGTCATTGCTGCTCTGAGCAAGCAATCTTGATAGAAGGTTATTTGTTGGGATTTTTCTGAGTCTTTTGAGGTTTTATCGGCTTGTAGGACTGGGTTGTTTGCAGCCGAAGTGAAAGGCGTTAAGCTGATTGCAAGCACTGCGAAAACGATTTGCACAAGCATGAGTACTCCTAAGATTCTGGCATTCAGATATCAGGGTAAGTTTATAGGGAGTTTATGTAAAGATGAATATACCGGTTTCTGAGGTGGGTGAAACCGGCATGGAGTCGTTTTTTTAGGCGATAAAGTGATTTTCAGGTAGGTCGGCACCCAAAAAGTCTTGTTTGGCAGTTTGAGTCATGTCCCATGGACCACAAAGATATACCATGAAGCCTGTCAAGCTCGGGTGATCCTTAAGTACCTGTTGATGGACAAAGCCAGTATTTCCATTCCAATCATGAGTATCGTCAGAGATAACGGGAATATAGTTTAAGTTTTCATATTTCGAGCTTAAATCAAGCATGGTTTGGTTCGCATACAGCTCTTCAGGGCTGCGAGCTCCCCAATAGAATTCAATCGGTTGGGGTGCTTCTTGGCGAAGTAACTCATCCAGTAATGCTTTCATTGGTGCGAAGCCTGTTCCACCAGCGACGAATATGACAGGTGCAGAAGAGGTTTGTAATTGCATTTGTGGTTTAGGCCCTTGCATGACCAAATGATCACCGGCTTGAATGGTGAATAATTTTTGCATCCAGTCGCTGTCCAATTGATTGCGGATGTGGCATTCCAAAAGCCCGTCTTCCCTTGGCGCTGCGGCTATCGAGAAAGGTTTTAACTCAGTTGTATCAAAACCAAGCATTATGTAATCACCTGCTTGATACTTTATCGGTTTTTCCGGCTGAAGTAGTAGCTGGATAATCTGTTGTGTCAGGTGATTGCTCTGGACAACTTTTAAAGGGTGAATGGCATCACTCATAGGGAGATTTCTCCGGCCGGTTAATTATTTAAATTCAGTCCATACAGGGGCATGGTCAGAAGGCTTTTCCATACCACGAATGTCATAACCGACTTCACTGGCAATTGCTTTCGCATTGAGCACTTCTGTTGCTAGGATGGTATCAATACGCAGACCACGTTTGGGTTCACGATCAAAACCTTTGGAGCGGTAATCAAACCAGCTAAATACATCATTTACTTCTGGGTGCACTGTTCTGAAAGTATCTATAAGCCCCCAGTTAATTAAAGTCTGCCACATTTCTCGCTCTTCGGGCAAGAAGCTGGTTTTACCGTCACGTAACCAACGTTTACGGTTTGGCTCACCAATGCCGATGTCGTTATCTGTAGGTGAAATATTAAAATCACCAATGACAGCAATCGGTTGCTCTGGATTGCATTCAGTCTGTAGGTATTCCATTAAATCCTGGTAAAACTTCTGTTTGGCAGGAAATTTTACAGGATGGTCGCGATTTTCACCTTGAGGGAAATAACCGTTGATCACACGAACTTCGTCACCGTTTTCAAGTTTGAAGTCTCCAATAATCATGCGCTTTTGAGCGCTTTCATCATCGCTTTTCCAACCTTTTTGTGAATGAACCAGTTCAATATCTTGACGATAAAGCAAGGCAACACCGTAATGTGTTTTTTGTCCCATAAATAGCGCGTTGTAACCCATCGCTTGGATGTCCTCTATTGGGAATTCATGGTCTTGGACTTTTGTTTCTTGTAATCCAATAATGTCAGGCGCAATTTGATCGGTTAAAGCTTGTAGCTGATGCAGTCTTAGACGGACGCTATTAGTGTTAAATGAGACGATTTTCATGGAAACTTCCCTGTTTTGTCGTGAAATGCCGAAGTTTGTCTGAGAGCGGCTGCGACGAAGAGTGTTTGTGTCTTGAAAAGTAAAAAGTTCTTTAAAAGTTTTAAAATTGTCGAGGATTATAGCCGAAAGGGGGCTGGATTGCGAAAGCGAAACCCTGATGAAAAAGACTTGTTAAGTTTTTTTCCATTTTGTGGGTGTTTTCATAGAAATTTTGCTGATTTTTACGCAATGAAGGGGTATTATTTTTAGTGATTTTTTAAAATTTTTAGGAGCAGGTAAATGTCAAAAGGTTTAATGGATTATGTTCAGGCGGCAATGGCGGAAATCGAAAAATGCGATGTTGAGCAAGCTAAAACATTAATTTCTCAGGGTTATAAAATTCTGGATGTACGTGAACCTGGTGAATATTTAACAGCGGCCATTCCTGGAGCAATCAATATTCCACGTGGTGTTTTAGAGCCTGCCGCAGATTTGAATTATCCTGGTGCTAATCCGGCATTGCGAGATGCGCGTGATGAAAACTGGTTGGTGGTTTGTAAGTCGGGGGGACGCGCGGCTTTGGCAACTAAAACCTTACAAGAAATGGGATTCAAACACGTTGTTAATATGGTGGGTGGCATGGATGCTTGGGTCGAGTCGAAAGGCGAAACGGAGGTACCATCTGGAGAAAATTCAACCGTCATATTGAAGGTACCTTGCGTATAATAACGAGCATTCGTTTATAAAAAGGTTATAGCGATATAACTCTTTAATCTTAACCGGCCGGTAGAAAGTGTTTTTTACCGGCCGGTTAAGTTTTGGCAGACAAATTATTTGAGACATCTTTATGAATCACGTTTACCGTTTAGTTATTTCTTGTCCAGATCAAGTAGGGATTGTTGCCAAAGTCGCACAATATATTGCTGATCAAGGTGGCACTATTATTGAAGCCAATCATCATACAGATGCGGCCAATGGTTGGTTTTTTATGCGCCATGAGATTTTGGCTTCTTCTCTATCATCGGGTTTAGAGGTGTTTGAAGAAGGTTTTGCAGAGCTTGCAGAAGCGTTTCAAATGCAGTGGTTTTTATCGGATTCACAAAAGCCAAAACGCATTGCATTGTTTGCCTCGAAGGAATCCCATTGCTTGGCAGATTTGTTGCATCGTTGGCATGAAAATGAGTTGCCGGGTGAAGTCGTATGCGTCATTTCCAATCATGCAGACTTAGGCGATATGGCAAATTGGTATAAAGTGCCTTTCCATCATATTCCTGTGACACCCGAAAACAAGCCAAAAGCATTTGCAGAAACTGAGAATTTGGTGAAAGAATATAATGCTGATGTAATTGTTCTGGCGCGTTATATGCAAATTCTGCCACCGCAAATGTGTCGTGATTATGCGGGTCAAGTCATTAATATTCACCATAGTTTCTTACCTTCATTTGTGGGGGCTAAACCTTATCACCAAGCAAATGAGCGAGGGGTGAAGTTAATTGGGGCAACATGCCACTATGTCACAGAGGTGCTAGACGCTGGGCCAATCATTGAGCAGGATGTGATTCGTATTAGCCATGCACATACGATTGACGATATGAAGCGTTTAGGGCGTGATGTTGAAAAAACAGTTTTGGCTCGAGGTTTGCGCTATCACTTGGAAGATCGAGTGTTGATTCATGGTAATAAAACGGTAGTGTTTGACTAGAATCTGTTGTGAATTTTCAGTAAACACTCTGGATTCAATTTTGTTCGTCTTATTTCCAAAAGGCTCTATGATGATTTTGTAGAGCCTTTTTTATTTGGAGTCTTTTTTGTCTGCTTCACATCGCATTGTTCAAGTTGCTTTACCAGGCCCTTTTTTATCGCCGCTTAATTATATTCTGCCGGCTGGTATAGAGAATGTTTGTGCCGGTTCACGCGTTAAGGTGCCTTTTAGAAATCAGACCAAAATTGGTTTGGTGATGAGACGGTGTGAAAACTCGGAATATGCTCTGGAAAAACTCAAAGACATTCAAGCTGTGATGGATGAGGTACCTATATTTGATGCGGGGCACTTAGCCTTTTTGGAATGGGCAAGTCAGTATTACCATGAACCAATTGGCGAAGTCGTAATGGCCGCTCTGCCAAAACGTTTGAGAGAAGGTGAGACTGCGACAAAACAGGGCCAAGAGGTGTGGGCATTAGTTGAAGGTGCGCGTATCGAAATTTCCGCTAGGGCTGAGATTCAAAAGAAGCTATTGTGGACTTTGAGTGGCGCTACAGATTCATCTCATCCTTGGCAGGGCGAAGCTGTTTCTTATTCGGTAAGTTCTGATGAGGTCTTAGTAAGGAATGAGCAATTAAGAGCCGTGAGTTCAGCATGGCGAAAAACACTGAGTAAATGGCAAGAGCTAGGTTGGGTCAATCAATCGCAAACCCATTGTTGGCAAGCGACTCAATTACCACCCCGTTTAAAACATCCTTTGAACTTTGAACAGAATTCTGTGGTTGAGGAGGTGTCTGATTGGATTGTTAACCAACGCTTTGGGTCTTTCTTGTTACAAGGTGTGACGGGCAGTGGTAAAACAGAAGTGTATCTTGCCATGATTGAACGGGCGATTTCACAAGGCAAGCAGGCTTTGGTTTTAGTTCCAGAGATAGGTTTGACACCACAAATGGTTGAGCGTTTTCAAGCTTACTTGCAAGTGCCGGTAGCAACCTTGCATTCGGGAATGAGTGACAGTGAACGTCACTGTGCTTGGCAAGTTATTAAAGATCACGAGGTTTCAGTGCTTTTAGGAACGCGTTCGGCAATTTTTGCACCATTTAAAAGTCTTGGGCTATGTATTCTCGATGAAGAGCATGATTTGTCATATAAACAGCAAGATGGCTTTCGCTATTCCGCAAGAGATTTATTGATACGTCGTGCCGCAATGCAGAATGTCCCCGTTGTATTAGGATCGGCAACGCCGTCTTTAGAGTCCTTACATAATGTCAATCAAGGTCGGTTTACAGGTCTTTATCTTCATAAAAGAGCCGGTGAGGCACAGTTGCCCAAAGTCAAAGTTTTAGATATTCGCGGTGAAAGTATTCAAGAAGGGGTGTCAGCGCCATTGAAGTCAGCGATGGAAGAACACTTAAATGCGGGTAATCAGGTCTTGTTGTTTTTAAACCGTCGTGGATTTGCTCCGGTTTTAATGTGCCATGAATGCGGTTGGCAAATGAGTTGTCCGAGTTGCGATGCGAATATGACTTATCATCAAGGTGTTTATGGAGGCTATTTGCAGTGCCATCATTGCGACTATCAAGCGCCTGAACCAACGCATTGTCCAAAGTGCAACAGTTCGGAATTGGTGAAAATAGGGCAAGGCACAGAACGGTTAGAGGAGGCAATGAAATTGTGGTTTCCGGATAAATCGGTGTTGCGAATTGACCGGGACAGTACTCGCTTAAAAGGTTCGATGGAAAAAATGACAAATCTTGCAAAAAGTGGTCAAGCGGATATTTTATTGGGTACACAAATGTTGGCTAAAGGGCACGATTTTCCGCATGTAACACTGGTTGGTTTATTGGAGATTGATCAGGGGTTGTTTAGCTGTGATTTTCGAGCAACGGAACGTTTAGCTCAGTTAATTACGCAAGTTTCAGGACGAGCAGGGCGAAGTGAAAAAAATGGTGAGGTCTTGATTCAAAGTCGTCATCCTCAAAATCCAATATTGACTCAGTTAATTACTGAAGGCTATGCGCAAGTGGCAAAAACGCTATTGCAAGAACGTCAACTAGCGCAATTGCCGCCTTTTGCTTATCAAATATTAATCCGTGCTGAAGCAAATGATGAATCACTTGTACGTGAGTTTTTATGGGCAATCAAAGCTGGCTTGGAGCTCGCGTTGCAACCTAAAATTCAATCAGAAAAGACAGCCTCTAGTTTTCATGTTTGGGGGCCGATTGCAGCACCGATGTTACGTCGTCAAGGGCGATTCCGATACCAATTAATGCTGAATAGTCCGTCGCGAAAGCTTTTGCATCAATTACTTAGCGCAATTGAACCTGCGATTTATAAAAGCCCGCTCACCAGAAAAGTTCGTTGGAGTATTGATGTGGATCCGCAAGAAATGCTTTGAATTCTATTTAAATGAATTTGAGTTTTTCAACTGCTGGCTAAATTCATCCAGTGAAATTTCGACATGATTGGATCGGTCGCGATCAGGGCCTTTGAAAACTTCTTGTGCGGCCCAAGCATGACCGTGAACGACCTCATAAGTTGCTGGTACTTTTCCTTCTTTCCGCAGGCCATCATAGGCGTTTAACATTCTTGCGAATTTGTCTTTGCCTGTCAGGCTATGCTGTCGTGATTGGCTAGCATTGGTCGCTCCAATTGCTTTCAAATCTTTTAACACTCCGATTGGTTTGTCATAGGTCAGCGTAAAGTTTTCAACATCCATTACAGGCTGGCCAAAGCCTGCGCGGATTAACGCATCACCAATGTCATGCATATCGATAAATATGTTTACATGTTCGTAGCTTTCATCGGCTATTTGCCAAGCTTGACGAAGCTCTTTTAAGGTATCAGGACCAAAGGTGGTAAACATGAGTAAGCCTTCTGGACGAAGCACGCGCCGAAACTCGTTAAAAACTGCATCCAAGTCATCGCACCATTGAAGCATTAAATTACTGGTGAGCATATCCAAGCTGTTATCGGCAAAAGGGAGTGCAAAGGCATCTGCATTGATAAGCTGCGCTCCGACTTTATGGGTGAGGTTCTGTAAAGTCTTGTTTTGCTTGAAAATGCGGCCAATTGCACCTAACGGTTTTGATTTTTCTTTGATTAAACGCTTTGATGCTTGCTTGAGCATTTGCTCTGATAGATCAACTGCAAACAAGTGTGCATTAGGGTATCGAACCATTAATTTTTCAGTTAAAAGTCCTGTTCCTGCTCCAATATCGGCAATTTTATTTGCCTCAACTGTTGTCAAATCTAAGCGTTCATCAATACGTTCTGCGACAGTTTTTTGTAAGATAGCGGCTTCATCATAAGTAGGAGCGGCGTGGCTAAAATGCTGTTTTAAATGTTGACGATTGACGTGTGCAGGATGACTCATAAATTTTGGTTTCTTACTGTTTCGTTGTTTGGATGAATTCAATAATAGCGTGCGCCGTTTCAACGGGGTGGGAAATGAACGGGCTATGGGCAGCGCCTGCAATAATGCTTTGTTTAGAATTCATTGCATGTTGGTGAAAGTCGCGAATCGCCTGAGAGGGGATTAAAGGGTCATTTTCGCCTAATAGCCATAACACCGGCAGCTCAAAGCGTTGCGCACTTTGTCGGAAATCAAAATGGTTGAGTAGCCGAAGACCTTGAGTAAGTCCAGTCAAAGTTGGGAGTTTTGAGTTTTGCATGTGTTGAATAAAGTTTCGAACGCTTTTTCTCGGGAGATTACTGCCTTGCAATTGAAGAGCCCAAAAACTTTTTAGAGTTGCCAAGCTATCGGCTTGAATGGATTGCATGAAATCCGCCATTAATTTGGGTGAGACTGCTCCAGACCAGCTATCTGTTTGCGTAAAACGCGGTGTTGATGCCAAGCAAATCAATGATTTAATTTTTTCTGGATTATACAAGGCGATGTTTTGCGCTAAAAGGCCGCCCAAAGACCAACCGAGCAGATGCGTTTTTTCTGGGAGTGAATTCATAATTGCCTGTGTCCAAGCATTCGCTAAATCAGCATCTTCTTTTATATTCTCAATTTTTGGACTTTCTCCAAAACCGGGCAGTTCGATCAAAGAAATAGTGAAATGAGGTGCTAGATATGTTTTAGCCCAATCTTTCCAGACGGAGTTTTGTGCTCCCCAGCCGTGAATAAGGCTAATGGAGGGGCCGGTACCGAATGTATCAACGCTGACCATTTTGAACTCCTAAAAAATCAAGCCATATAGTTTAACAGAGCGCCATTTTTCTTGCTCTAAGGTTGCGCTTAGTTGTGATTAAATTCCCATTTCGACCACGGGCAATCCTTTTGCAGGCGATATTTTAGGTTGGCAAAGAATAATCTGGCTACCTTTTACGCCATGTTTAATCAAATACTGCTTTATTGCATTTTGACGCTTTTTGGCAAGTTTTAATAGCTCGTTATCGCTAATCTTTACAATTTCGGAGTGCGTGGAGTTCTGTTTTGAACTGGTTGTTTCTTTGGATGGTTTAGCATTGATTTGCTTTAAAGCGTTTCGATCCTGTTCATTTGCACCTGTACAAAGTTTGATTTGCAGTTTTGATTTTTCTGCAAGTAAGGTGCTTACCTTGTCAAGGTAGCGTTGCATTTTAGTGCTTAATTGAGGGCTCGCGGCCTCAAATACGATTGACTCAAGTTTTACTGCACTCATTTTGTCAAAGGCAAATTCACCGGCCATTGCTAAGGCGCCAAAAGGTTGTAATGCCAATAATAAATAGGCGCGTGTTGCTTTTCCTAAAGCGCCATTTAACGCTTTTCCTACAATGTCGGTTGCATTGAAATTAGGGTTATTTAAGTCGCCTTTAATTGGAAGTTTGAGGTGGATGTTGTCTTGTTTGTCTTTGAGAAGGCTTAAGCCGACATTGAGTGGCATTTGAAAGTTTTTATCAAAGTCTTCACTTTTGTTGTTGCTAGCTTTGGTAAGAGTAAATTTCGAAAGATCGATACTGTTAGATAGGTCGATAATTCGTTGATTGAGTGAGCCGGAAATCTTTGCAGATAACTGACCGCTTTCTATTTGATAGCCGATATTGTTTTCAGCAAGTGGTGAGTATTCAAGTAGTGACAACCCATCAATTTTCGTATTCGTTATGAGATACAGCGGAGAGGCCAAAGGTGACATCTCTCCTTTGGATGTGATCATGCCAAATTCTCCAACGTTTAATTTCAATTCATAAGGCGTTTTGAAATCGGGTGAAGAGGTGTTGATCGAGCCCACATGTAATCGGTTGAACGTTAGATTTTGTTCAACCAGCTTGTTGCCTTCTTGAATGCTAAGTTTTAGTTGGTTGTTTCCTGTCATCGTCAGATCAGCCAAAGCTATCTGGGGGGGAGAATCGTTTGTCTTCGTTGCTTCAGGTGTCGGAGTTTTTTGGGCTTTTTCCTCTGTTTGAACGAGTAAGCTTTGCTGTAAGACAGTGATTTCTTGCAGAGATTTATCTTGGTTGACCTTTAGGTTTCCACTGACGCCTTGTAGCAGTATGTGACCGACTTCAACATTGATTATTGGCTTGAGTGATAAATTAATTTGGTCTACTTGAGATTGCTGAATAGAAAGAATTTTTCCAGACTGTTGGGAATTGAACACGCTTAAGTTTTGTAGAGAAGGTTGTGATAATTTAATCGTACTCGAGTTTGGGAGATGGATGTGTTCCACATTTAGTTTTGAAAGACTAATAATGGGGGTATTCGTCTTGACCATTGGATGATTTCTGTTTGCCATAAGCTCTAATTGCTCAGCTTCTAAACTGACTTGTGTACTTAATTGAAGTTGCGTTTGCGGTATTTGATTTTCAGGTGTTTCTGACTTTGAGTTTGGAATGGTGACGATCGTTTTGTCTTGCCATGCAATTTGTTGTGCTTTTAGTGTATGTGAGTTTTGCTCAAGTGAGATGTTGGAAAGTTTCGAGTCTGACTTAAGGTCAATGTTGATTGTTTCCGGGGTAATTTGACTTACCAAGTTAATTGCACTCGCAAAATTCTGCTTGATACGAATCGGTGTTGAATCAGGGGAGCTGGAATTGCCAGAAGGGGGGAGTTCGGTGAGAGAGTCGCTGAGTGTGACGTTTCCCGTTGCTTGAATTGAGATTTCATTTGCTTGGCTTTCTTTACCGGCCGGTATTGTTTCTGGGCTTTGAGTTTGGATATTTAAATCGCCTTGCCAGTTGAATTTTGACAAGTTTTGTTTGACTGCGTCGGTCTGAAATTCAAAGTCAGAAAGTCCAATGTTTCCTTTCTGAGAAATGGATAAGCCTGTCGTGTTTTGCAAAACTTTGAGATTGAGTTTGGCCGATAATGATGTGGCCAGTTGTTGTAATGAATCTTGAAATTCAGTTTCAGCAACGTTTAAATCGCCGTTTGCGTTAAGCGTCTGACTCGATGCATCCCACAAGAGTTCACCGTCAAAACTTACAGATTGAGTAGTAAGTTTTTGCTGGTCATTATTCCATGAGAGGTTATTCAGTCGTATTGGGCCAGTTTGTTGAATTTTGATTAAATCATTATCTAGCTGGGCGTTCAGATTGATCTGACTATTCAGGTCAACCGCTAAGGTCTGAGGTGTCGGTGCGTTCTCATTCTTTGATGACAGTTTGGCTTGAAAGTCATTAATGGATGTTTCACCTTGCAGTTTTAGCCCTTTTGTTTCACCCACGAATAAATGTGTGTCACCTTTCCATGAAAAGCTTTGGTAGCGAATGTTTTGTGAGGCAATGTCCGCTTCAAAGTTGTTGATACCAAGTTCTGCGCGTTGATACAGGGCTAAACCATTGACGGTTTGCTCTAGAGTAAAGGTGCTATCGATGCTTGCTGTTCCTTGAAATGATTGAATTTCAGATGGCAGCCAATCTTGAGCATCTTGTAAATTCAAATCTTTTGCGGTGAGTGTGCCGACGATTTTCGGTTGTTTGGCAAATAAGTGTAATTGTAAGTTTGCATTGATCGGTTTTGTATCCAGTTCGCTATCAAGGATTAAGCGCCCAAAATTTTGATCCCAAGAGTAGAGTTTGGTTAATTTTAAATCCAGTATTTGAAACTGATGAGTTGTTTCATTTGCAGACAAATTCAAATGAATATTCTGAAGGTGTAAGCTTTCAATCCCAATAGCAATTGGCAGTTCTAGAGCTGTTGCGCTTTCTTCGGCATTGCTTTTTTGAGGGAGTTTGAAGCCGGCAATAAGTAGTTCAGAATTTTCAGTTTGTCGTTGAATTGGAAGTTGAACGCCTTTTAATGAAGCGTTTTCAAAGAAAAGCTTACCGTCAAGAAGTGAGCGCATTGATAAATCTGCTGAAAAATGATCGATCTGCAGCGGTTGGTTTTGATTTTGTAGCGAAATGTTTTCAATGGTTAAGCGGCCGGTGAAAAGGTTAAAGTCGATATTATCAATGTGTGCGGGTGCTTGCGTGTGTTTGCTAAGCCAAGCACTTAAGCCCCATTGTGTAGCAGTTGGTAAAATGCTAAGCACAATAACGATAAATGTCAGCAATCCCAACAACCAAGGGGATTTTCTAAAAAGCTTTGCAAGCACTTGCATGACTGTCCTTATGATTTGAAATTCTACAGAGGAAGTCTAATCATACTGGATTTACAGGTCATCGTTAACTTTGAACCTTTGAGCTTTATTGATTTTGTCATGAATTTTGAACACGTTAAGTTTGGTTAAATTAAAGCTTTTTAATGGCGTGGTAGGTGTAAAGTAAATTATCGTAGCGACTAGACAAAGTTGGTAAAGCCTTTTAGGGTCTGTTGACAATTCATAATTAAGCTCTGCTCAAACCATTTTTCGTTCCAGCAAGGCAGAAAGAGCGTGGAATAGTTATTCTATTTGAGCGAATTTCTAACACTGCTGGGGCAAAAATGGCTTGAGCCCTACGGGTTGCGCTTAAAAATGTCGCACTCTTTGTTGCTCATCGCTTATTTGGAATAACCAAACTGCGCTCTGAGCGTCGTGATTGCTGCATTTTTAAGCAGCAACAGAGTCAAGTCTGAATTGTCAACAGACCCTAGGGTTGAAAAATGTAATTTCGAATGCAATTTCGGTGTCAAAATTGATGCATTATCAAATAACTTAAAATGGAATCTTATGGAAAGTATTAATCAGTTTTTATCTTCTGCCGGAGCTTTGGCTTGGGGACCGGTAATGCTAGCTCTGTTGTTGGGGACTGGGATTTATTTAACCATTCGATTGAAGTTTTTGCCTTTGCGGCATTTAGGGTATGGATTTCGTTTGCTTTGGAAGGGTAGGCATTCAAAACAGGAAGGGGATATTCCGCCCTTTGGGGCTTTGATGACTGCATTAGCCGCGACGGTTGGAACAGGGAATATTGCCGGAGTTGCTACCGCTTTATTCATTGGTGGTCCTGGCGCGATTTTTTGGATGTGGATGACCGCTTTAATTGGTATGGCAACTAAATATTCCGAAGCTGTGTTGGCTGTGCATTATCGAGAAACGGATGTCGATGGACGTCATGTGGGTGGGCCCATGTACTATATTGAAAACGGCATGGGCAAAAAATGGAAGGGCTTGGCGGTTGCCTTTGCATTGTTCGGGGCGATTGCCGCCTTTGGTATAGGGAATTTGGTTCAAGCAAATGCTGTTGCTGGAGCAATGACTGAAGCTTTTTCGATTAATAACCAACTGACGGGTGTTGTTCTAATGTTGCTGATTGGTTTGGTTGTGTTTGGTGGGGTCAAGCGTATTGCCAAAACAGCCACCGCCTTAGTACCTCTTATGGCAGTGCTTTATATTGGTGTGTCTTTGTGGATTCTTATACTGAACATCGATGTTTTGCCAAATGCATTTGTCATGATTATTGACAGTGCTTTTTCAGGCTCTGCTGCAGTAGGTGGTTTTGCGGGAGCAAGCATTATTTTAGCGATTCAATTTGGTGTGGCGCGTGGCGTATTCTCTAATGAGGCTGGAATGGGTTCAGCACCGATTGCACATGCCGCGGCTAAAACCAATAGTCCAGTTCAGCAAGGTCATGTCGCCATGCTTGGAACCTTTATCGATACAATTATTATTTGTACTATGACGGCCTTGGTGATCCTTGTGACCGGCGTTTGGACTTCGGGGGAAACTGGGTCGGTTCTAACTGCTCATGCATTTAGTCAGGGGTTGGATAGTAATTTCGGCGCGGTTATCGTGGCGTTAAGTTTAGCGGTGTTTGCGTTTACTACTTTACTCAGTTGGAGTTATTACGGTGAGCGTTGCGCAGAGTATTTAATGAGCACAAAAGTGATCACACCCTATCGAGTGTTATGGATTTTAATGATTTTTGCCGGCGCTGCGTTGTCGGATTACTTCAATACAGTACTGATCCTAGCCGATTTGTTGAATGCGCTTATGGCAATTCCAAATTTGATTGCTTTGTTGGTGTTGTCACCGGTCATGTTGAAACTAACCAAGGCTTACTTAGATGGTGATCATAAATGAGGCAAATTAGGGATTAAGCCTTAAAGCTGAACCCGTTGTTGGATATTGACCGGCCGGTAAATGATTTTTTAATGTTACCTTTTGCTGCTCTAACTATTTAAGTGTCGAGCTCCGCGAGCCATTGTGAGTGCTCAATTGGTTTAGCGTATAAAAAGCCTTGGATAATCGGGTTGCCTAGGCTTTTAAGCGTCGCTTCTTGAGCAGCGGTTTCGACACCTTCTGCCACAACTTCTAAATTAAAGGTTTTGGCCATTTCAAAGACTGCTTTTACCAATGTTTGGTCTTCTTTGTCATGTGTGATGTTTTTGATAAATGCTCGATCAATTTTAATTTCATCCATTGGCAAGCGTTTCAAATAGCTTAATGATGAATAACCTGTCCCAAAGTCATCAATTGAAAACCTGACTCCAAATGCTTTTAAGTGTTGCATTTTGCTCACAACCGCGCCGAAATCATTTAAAAAAACATTTTCGGTGAGTTCGAGTGTTAACAGTGTTGGATCTACCTTGGTTTGAGCAAAAATAGTCTGTATGTGTTCAATAAAGTTAGGGTGCGAAAAGTGGTGGCCGGAAATATTGACCGAAATATGCAGTTCTTTACCGAGTGTTTTCTGCTCAGCAATAAATTGACAAACTTGAGACAGCATCCACTTGTCAATTTCAATTATCAGGTGAGATTGTTCGGCCAGTTTGATGAAAATATCTGGTCGTATCCAGCCACGCTGTGGGTGGTTCCAGCGAATGAGTGCTTCTGCTCTAGGTAGGCTCTCTTTAGAGTGGATTTGTGATTGAAGGTAAAATTCAAGTGAGTTATCGCTAATAGCCTTTTCAAGATCTTTTTGCAGTTCAAAACTGTCAGTGATTTGCTTACTGAGCTGTGACTCAAAAATAACCGCTTGGTTACTTCCTAATTCCTTAGAGTTATGCAGTGCAATCATTGCGTCTCGAATAATTTCTGTAGGCGAGTTTTGAAGATCTGTCGGGAAAGCAATCAACCCTTGGTTGCAGCTAAGCATAAGGCTTTCGTTATCGATTTCAAAGGGGCTGCTAAACAAGTTTTTGATTTGGGTAATCGTTTCTTGAAGGAGGCTTTGAAGTGCATCTTCCTCGATTTCAAGGGGGTCAATCAATATGAAAAATTCGTCGGAGCTCCCTCGGTAAAGTTGACTGTTTTCACTGGCAAAATTTTTAAGCCGTTCTGTCACCTCGACTAATATCCGATCTCCAAAGTCATAACCCAAAGCATTGTTAAAAACCTTAAAGCGGTTGATATTCAGCTTAATTAAAATACCATTAAGTTGGTGGTTTTGCGCATTCGTCAAGTGTTGTTGAAGGTCTTTTTTCAATGACTGCATGTTGGGTAATTGGGTGAGGTCATCAAAAAAAGCCAGTTTGAAAATGCGAGCTTCTTCTTGTTTATTCAGCTCGAGTGTCTGTTTAAATTTCAGGACCGCTGTGCCCAAATGTTTTAGCTCGCCGCGAGTGTGTTTAACCATTTTCTTGATGGCATCAAGTTTTGGCACTTCTTGTTTGAATGCAGCTAATTCACGAAGTGAAACTAAAATGATTTGCAGATAACTAGAGAGCTTTGAGGCCGAGATGATAGCCACAATTAGAGCGAATATAAGGCCAGAAATACCAAGTAAATAAATTGAATTTAAGCTCTCTTCGAGTTTTTGGTTGCTCAATTCATAGGTTTCGTTGGTGTATTTCGTGAGAAGTTTTGACAAGGTGTTAGATTCATCAACGAATTTGAAATACTCAGCTTGAGCAGCATCGATGTAGTTTTTGGAGGTCCTCGGATCGATTACCACCATGTCTGAGGCCATCAGTGAAAAGTTTTTAAAATTATTGAAGGTCTTCTGCCAAGTATCCAAAGGGATGTCGAGTTCATTCAGAAGAGTTAGCTGCTTTTTGACGTTGATAAGTTGTGATTCTGTTACCGATAATTTGTCGACCATCTTTGAATGGATAAGGTAAGCCTCTGCATGGCTTAATTGTCCTTTATTGGTAGCGATTAATAGATCATTTAAACGGGAATATTGTTGTCCAACACTTTCAATGAAGCCAATGGTTTTTTGCAGATCCTCTACGGTTTGTTCGACAATCTTTTGATTACGTTCTTTTTGCTGTACATACTCATTCATCGCAAAAACACTGAGGGTGACGACAATGCCTAGCACAATCAGTGCTGGGAGCAGGAAGAGTATGAGGGTAGAAAAACGCAGACGAAGCATAATCCGGTTAATCCACCTTTAAAAGCCTGTTCCAGTCTTGTGGACGAATGCTACCGATGTATTCAAATTGATTATTTCCTTTTGGTTTAAAAATCACCAGTGTCGCTTCAACGGGGAAATAGCCCATTAAGTCCATCATATTTGGGGCGTGAGCAACTAGAATGCGATTGGTGTTTTCAGGTGTCACAGGTGTTGAGACTAAACGGCGAGTATTGGCGATGACCGGTTTTTTTTCTGCTGAGGTCATATTGCCAGTGTACATGAGATTTTTGTCGAGTGTGAAATGTCCAAAAGCATACTGGGCAGAGTTTTTTGCTCGGCACATTGGGCTGGCAAAGACTTCACCTATCGGGATATTCGCTATGCGGACATTTTTACCAACCTTGGTGGCTACTTGAATGCCTTTTAGACTCAGCGTGCGTTGTGTATTACAGTCGTTTAAGTCAACTTTAGGTGTGCGATCTGGGCGGCTATTGTCGGTATTACCATGGCGCATATAAAGCACATAGCCGCCTTTTTGCAATTTTCCAATCATTTGTTGGGTTGCAATGATTTCAACAAACTCAGGATCGCTTTTTTTGTGACTGCAGATGCACTAAATGCTGTTAAAAGTAGTGTAAGTAGAGCTAAATTCCGTAAAAATCGCGATAAGCTTTTAACTTGCATCGTTAATTCCTTATTTGAGTGCGTTAAAGGCGGTTTTATTGATAATAAAGTATATCTTACTAATAAACCCGTTTACTGAATGTTTCAAGTTAATGAAGAATGACTCTTTGGTCAAGATATGAAGCGAAAAAAACTAGTTTTTATGCGGAAATGTTGATGTGAATACTTTCTGAGTAGCAAAAACAGGCAGGAAAATCTCGTGCTACTCAGAAGGTTGGGAATGAGCACTACGTTTTATTCGTCGCTCGATTTGGTTTTTTTTGAACTTGAATGCCCCAAACGATCCATGAGTGCATACATGACGCCAGAGAAAACAAATGTCACGTGAAGTCCAATTAACCAAGCCAGTTGTTTATCGGTGTATTCGTCCACATTCATAAATGCTTTTAAGAGTTCGATCCCTGAAATTGCGACAATCGAACCGATGACTTTGATCTTTAAGTCGGAAAAACCGATATGCCCCATCCATTCAGGACGATCTTCGTGATTGCCCAAATCCATTTTAGAGACAAAGTTTTCGTAGCCGCTGAAGATAATAATAATCAGTAGGTTCATAATCAGTGCAACATCAACTAGGGTCAAAACACCTGTAATAATATTGCCGCTCGTCGCTTCGCTTAAGCTCAATGCCAAGGTCAGTAATTCTTTCCCAAATTTGAATAGCAAAATCAGCATGGCAATGACTAGTCCGAAATAGACGGGTGCCATTAGCCAGCGGCTAGCAAACAGTAGGCCTTCAAAAAACGTTTCAACGCGTTTCATTAATGTCTCCAATAAAATAATTTTGGGTATTTTAGCGGATTTGTTCGCTGGCTGTTAAGAAGTGGTTGCTTCTTTCAGCCTTTCCTTTGAAGGGTCAAATTCAAGCCGTTAGTAAAGAATACCGGCCGGTTATGGTTCCTAAATTCATTAAGTTACATCTCAGTGATTAAGTGGTTCTCTTTAAAAAGGGGCAGTAAATTGATTGGGATTGCTGCCGCAAAGACTGAGAAGCCAATCTGGCGAAGGTAGGCAATTCGATGGCGTCCTTGCTTAATTTTTAAGCGACCTTCAACCAGTGTGTTTTCAAAACAAACTGCCGGAACGCGACCGGTTTGGGGAACCTCTTTTTCCCAGCGTTCGATTTTTTGTCGATGCATTGCGAGTTCAGCTTGATAGGCCACCTCGGTTTTACAGCAGTGTTGAGGAAAGTGCTGGAGATTGTTGGGGACAAAGTTGCACGCATCTTGTTTCCAGTATTCATCCCATCTGGGTAAATTTATCAAAACCGTTTGATAGCGGATGTTAGCTGTTTGATCTGACGATTCAATAAACTCAACAGATTCAATTTTGGCGAGAGTTGACCGGCCGGTAGAGATGAATTGCCATAAAACTTCAGGTTTGTTTGAGGTAGCGATGTGCCAAGTCATCGTTATCGACGTGTTTTAGGGCAGTTCATAACATTAAACTGTTTATCGAAGCAAATGCCGAATTCATTGCGTGTTAGGTGCATCCATGTGTTTTTGAGTTCTGGATGTTGTTTTTTCATCCAAAGCATTGCTGGTTTTGATTTTAAATGGACGGGTGGCATCTTAAAACGTTGGTATAGTTCAAGGGTTTTTTGGTAGTAGGCATTGAATGTTGGAAAATCGCAAGCGCCATGCTTTTCCCATTCACCTTGCAAAAGACGAGTACCTGGGCTCATGCACAAGTAGGGTTCCATTTTTGACAATTCAACCTTAGGCAAGTCGCCTTTGCAAAAACGAGGGTGTCCTTTTTTATCTCCGTTGACATAGGCGGTTTGATTTTCACTCCAAAGACCATGCACGACCCAGCCGAATTGATTCGGTGATTCACATTGGAAGGGGACTTTATCGGTTTGGGCCTTGCGTTGCATGTGTTCACAAAAGCGCTTTGAGTTGGAAAACATCAATAAAAAGAAATCCGTGGAGACGTTTTTGTTTTGATAATCAATTGAATGGTCATAGTTTAGATTTAACCATTTTTGCTGAATCGAGCAGGTTTCCTTGGCATTGGCGCTCAATGCAAAACCTAAGAGAAGCAGTGAGCCCAGTTTTTGAGTGAGCTTATTCATTACGGTTTCGCCACAGTTTACTGACCGCTTTGTCACTGCCTAAAAAGGCGACAATCCAGCAGAGAATGCCTATTCCTGCAAATAAGATCACTGGAAATAAACCGGCCCATTGTTCGATTTTCATGGAAAAGTACAGTCCAACGGCTGAAATAACCATAAATAAAAACCCCATGACTTTGAGAATCGTTCTGTGTGAGGGGCTGTATTCATAAGAGCCTTCGGACTTTTCTAAGGCATTTAGAATAGGAAAGGCAAGTTTTGTCAGCAAAGCTTTCATTGGGTCACCAGTTGTAATGAGTCTTAATGAGTAAATAGGTATAAGCTTATCAGACCCTAACTTATTGAGTTGCTGGTTTTGTAAGGTTTATGACAATTTTGCCGGTCACAAAGCGTGGTTTTTTTGACCGGCCGGTAAAGCTTTTATGATTTACCAAACTAAATCGTCTGGAATTTCAAATTTTGCATAATAGTCTTTGTCTTCTTCCGATAGTTCGGTTTCTAGGGACTTTCCTTTCACCAGTGCATTTGGGTCACGCTGCACAATTTTTTCCACCGCATCTGCACGAACGATGGCATATCCTTGATTAAAGTGCACCAGTTGCAGTTGACCATTGGCTAAACCTTTTTGTGTCTTGGCATTGACGTGTAAGTTTTGCACTTTCTCGCCATCCGCAAAATGATAGCTAATATCCCCCTCAAAATTTGTTAGACGATTGCTTTCAATAATCTGTTTGAGTTCCGCTTGGCGCGCTTTTTGCGCTTGCTCTTGTTGGCGTTTTTGATTCAGCTCTTGATCGCGTTTGGCTTTTTCTGCTGCTGCTTTTTGAGCCAATTTGCTGGCTTCGGATTGTTCAACGGTGCCCTTTTTAGATTTATTTGCCTTCTGTTTTTTTGCTTGTTGTTGTTTTTCGCGTTGTATTTTCTTGGCTTTCTTTTCATCTACCAAGCCAGATTTTTTTAATTGATCGAATAATGAACCCGCCATTGCAATGCTCCTATTTTTTGAGGCGATATTTTACTCGGTTTGAAAAGGTGGATTCAAAAAACGATTGAAGTAGATTTAAAGACGGGAATTTCAACTTATCCTAAGGGCGCAAAGATAGGGTAAAAACGTTCAGTAAAATGTTGGTGGTAAAATCAGGGTTGCCGTCATTTATTACCGGCCGGTTAATATTTAAGAGATTCGTGTTTTACCTGATTTCTACCCGATGCTTTGGCTTCATAGAGCAATTCATCTAGTCGGTGTTGCATGCTTTCAGGCGATTCGTTCTGCTGCAGTTGAACAACACTTAAGCTAATGGTGAGGTGGATATTTTCCGGCCAGCGATGGCTGTTTTGCACCGAGACACGAAAACGTTCGGCAATGCTAATGGCTTGTGATAATGGTGTGTCGGCAAGCAGAGCAAAAAATTCTTCACCTCCCCAGCGAAACAGCTGGTCACCGTCACGGAAATGCGATTTGATTTCTTTTGTTAGCTCTATCAAGACTTCATCGCCGATCAAGTGACCATGGGTGTCATTGACTTGTTTGAAATGGTCGATATCGAAAAATACCATTGAATAGGGTGTATTCGTTAATTCACCACCGCTATAGAGTTCGTCCATTACTTGATTGAAATAGCGTCGATTAAAGGCCTGCGTCAATTCGTCTTTTAGACTCATGTCTGTGACTTTTCGACGATGACGTTCCGAATTACGCAATAGTTCGATCGCTTGATGAAGGTTGTTTTGAAAGCGTTGGAAAACGACATATAAAAACAGTAAGAAAAAGGCGTAAGTTGCTAAGCTCAGGGTGATATACATTTGATTATTGCGTTTGTATTCCGCATAAGACCCCGAAATGTTTTTGATGATTTGAAACTGCAGGATTGGACGGTCATCATAAGAATTTAAAAAGATATTGGATAGCACCAAATAGACGCCATCGTCGTTTTCAATCACTTGTTTTGAGTGTTGATGGTCGATGGATAGTTGATTGAAAATTGGGTCGCTCATGACGACTGAATAGTCATTGATTTGTTTAAAATGTGTTTGATAAGTCAGGCTTTTCAAGCTGGTGGTTTTAACCAGTGTCCGCACAGCGACATCGTTGCGCTGTTTAAGACGTTCTGAGAAATAGGCAGGCCGAACGCCAAATTCCAAAACCCCAATGTGGTGATGTTGTGGATTAAAAACTGGGGTCGTGATGCGATAAGTAATGCCATTTTTACCGGGCTCAAACCCACTCATTTGGGTTTTGGTCCGATTGACTTCATCCACAATCGGTCGAATGTCGGTTAAATCATCGTTATAACTTTCGGGCTTGTGCATCCGCAAAATGGTGACATTTTTGGTGTCAAAAAAATGCATGACATAAAGGTTGGGTTCTTGTTGTTTAAGCGTTTGGTAATCGGCTTCAACTAAGCGTTGAAGTTTGTCACGATTTTTTTGTTCAATGGCTTTAGTGATTTCGGGCATTTGCGTGTAGTGTGCGATCAAAAGGCCAAAACGTTCATTCAAGTCTTCAATCGAATATTGAAACGAATCTTCAACTTTTTGATGCAATGCATCCAGTTCAGAAGCCAGCAAATTTTTGTTTTGGTGATACATAAACAGCATATTAATGGCAAACGCAATGCTCACCAGCACCGAAATAACACTGAAGATGATTGAAACAGAAGGAATTTGGATGCTTTTGTGACTCACAAATTGGATACCTTTAAACAACCAGAAAAATAATAGTACTACGATTTTTTACGAATGGCGCTTAAAATTTCCTATTAAAAACGAGAGAGAGAGAAACATGAAGCAAGCTGCATTGCGCTATCACCAACAATTACCGGCCGGTAAATTATCTGTGGAAATTACCAAGCCTGCAAATACTCAGGATGATTTGAGTTTAGCTTACAGTCCCGGAGTTGCAGAACCGGTGAAGGCGATTTTAGATCAACCGGATAAGGTTTATGATTTGACGATTAAAGGTAATTTGGTGGCGGTGATTTCCAATGGTACGGCCACTTTGGGGCTTGGCAATACCGGCGCTTTGGCTTGCAAGCCGGTCATGGAAGGCAAGGCTTTGTTGTTTAAACGTTTTGCTAATATCGACAGTTTTGATATCGAGGTAGATGAAACGGATGTCGAAAAGTTTGTGCAGGTGGTGAAATCGATTGCACCGACGTTTGGTGGTATCAATTTAGAAGACATTAAAGCGCCGGAATGTTTTGAGATTGAACGTCGCTTAGTTGAGGAACTCGATATTCCAGTTTTTCACGACGACCAACATGGCACAGCGGTGATTACGGTTGCTGCTGTGTTAAATGCGCTGGAAATTCAGCAAAAAACTCTAGCGGAGGCGAAAATTGTTTGCGTGGGGGCGGGTGCAGCAGGCATGGCAATTTTGGATTTATTAATTGAATCTGGTGCGCAAAAATCGAATATTTTATTGCTCGATTCTAAAGGCGTGATTTATACCGGCCGGTCGGATTTGAATGCTTATAAACAGGTGTTTGCGGTGGAAACGGAGAAGAGGACTTTGATGGATGCCATGCAAAACGCAGATGTGTTTTTAGGGTTATCCAGAGGAGGTCTGTTATCGAAAGAAATGTTGTTATCGATGGCTGAGAATCCTGTGGTTTTAGCTATGGCAAATCCTGATCCTGAGATTCTGCCAGAGGATGTTAGGGCAATTCGCACAGATGTGATTATTGGTACAGGTCGAAGTGATTATCCCAATCAAGTGAACAATGTTTTGGGTTTTCCATATATTTTTCGTGCCGCTTTGGACTGTCGGGCAAAAGTGATTAATACGCCGATGAAACTGGCTTGCGTTCAGGCGCTATGTGATTTGGCAAAGCAACCTGTTCCAGAAGAGGTTTTGCAGGCTTATGGTTTGACGGAATTAAGTTTTGGGAAAGACTATATTTTGCCAAAACCAATCGATTCACGTTTATTGGAAGAATTGCCTCCGCTAATCATACAAGCTGCAGTGGATAGTGGTGTTGTCAGTCCATGAAAGGGGGAGCTCCTCGAAGTCAACGCCTGCTATGATTGTGGGAATTAAAAAGGTTGGTTGCAGCTAGACATTAAGTGTAGCGAGTATTACACTTTACGGCTTTGAAATGGAAAGGAGTGATTATGTTCGACCCAAAATATCAACCGGTCTTAATGGCTTTTTTCATGGCACTGTTTATGTCTTTCTTAATGTCTGGTGTCATTAGTGCGATAAATATCGGGATACCAGAGAACTTTCTAGCTATCTGGTTTCATGCTTGGTGGACAGCCTTTGTGGTAGCTTTTCCGGCGGTAATGGTGGTTTCACCGCTTGTCAGACGTGCAACGCTCAAGTTCATTCGAAAAAGTTGAGGTGACTCAGAGTTGGTCTGATTTGTCGTCGATCGACTGCGATTTTTGCAAACGATAACGTGGCGAGTGCTCATAGAGATCCTCCCAACCTTCGTTGGCGATAAGGTCTTCGTCTTGGTTTTTGAGGTTAGGCCGCTTGTCCTCAACCCATTCATAGCCAAACAATCGAAAAATAGCGTTGAGGAATTTCATTCGGGCCTCTCGTTTTTAGGGCGATATTGGGGTTTACACCGGCCGGTCAACTGCTTTTATACTAAGGTATTTTCCCAAATGACATGTTCATTCTCTTGGACAGCATTTTGCAATAAGTCTAGGAGTGGTCGACCGCGATGTGACAAGCTCACTGAATCGTCATCCCAGCTATCGCCTGTTTTTGCACTCGCCGTGCTTAACGCTTTTCTTAAGGTATTCAGCGCAGCTTGAACTTCATCAGCGTTTAATGCGCCTGGCACGGTTTCACTGCGTCCCATAAGGCCGATCAAATTCAACGCATGCTGGTCAAACATGGTGACATCAGCATGATGTTTGGTTTTGAAAACAATCATATTATTTCTCGCCTCTTTTTATTTCCACAATCAAAGCCATCTTAAACAGTATCTTAGCTATTGTTCTGTGACTGATAGCAACATTATATTCCTAATATGCATAGTTGATTGCCGATTAAAAAGCATTGTTTGATTTTAATTGGCCTCTGAACGCGAGGTGTTTGCAAGTTTCAAGGCAGCTCGACGATATTGATTGCGGCCGTGAATGACTAGACCAATACCACCAAGCATTAAAAGTGCAGCCAATATAAAACGCAGCGTGATTGGTTCGGTCAAGAGCCAACTGGCTCCCAATGCGGCCATTAGCGGTACCAGTAATTGTGAAGCAGAAGCCATGCTGGAAGAAAGTTGGGTGAGCGCCTTGTACCATAAGATGTAGCCAAGGCCAGAAGTCACTGCTCCTGAAAACAGCGCTAGCCAGAGGCCATCAGTGGTGATAAAGGTATTTGGAAACAGTATAAGGCTAATGATTGTCGCCAGAACAACAAAGGGTAAAGTACGGTAAAAATTAAACGCGGTATCACGCAACGGATTCTGAGACTTGCGACCGTTCAAGCTATACAGAGCCCAAGTGAAAGCAGAAATGATTACCATCACCAGCCCCCACCAAGAAGGGGTGCTTAGTTTTGGGTACATTAAATACAACAAGCCTAATAATGCCAAAGCCACACCGATCCATTCAGCAAAATGCAGAGGCTCGCCTTTACGAACAGCATAGCCAATCATGGTCAATTGAACGACCACTGCGAGAATCAGCGCACCGTTAGCAGTGCTGATCGCGACATAGCCGTAAGAAAAGGTAAGCGCATAGATAAATAAATACACAGCAGAGCGCCAACTTCCTCGGCTTTCAGGTGTGGTATTTTTTTGAGTGTGCCGATTCACCCAAAACAGAATAGCAAACAGAACCGCTGCGGCTGAACCGAGCCGTATGTTGGTAAAAGTCACTGGGTCAATGAGTTGAGCGTCAAGCGCCCACCGGCAGGCAATCGCATTGGCGGCAAAAGCGACCATCGATAAAAAAGTGAACAGTGCGGTTTGGAAAAGCGTGGTGCGAGTCAGCGGTGTCATGTGAATTCTCAAAAATGGCCAATGCAGCTGAAAGGTATTGTAAGGCTTGTGAGATGCACATAGGTGGGAATTAAATTGAATCGAGGTGAAAAAAATGCCCCATATAAAATGGGGCAAGGGGGGGACTTTTAATGATGTGTCACTACAACATGCGTTGCATGACATCGTCTTTTTTGACAAAACGGTGATAAAGAGCCATTGCGATATGTCCAGCAACCAAAATTAATAGAGCCCAAGCAATCAGTGAATGGATACTGCCAATGGCGGCCATCCAGGCGATTTCATTTTCGCTACCAGCGACGAGTTCGATACCGAATGGATCAAGGCCGTAACCTTTACCAATCATGATCATTACGCCTGTGATTGGCAAGACGAGCATGCCCAGATACAGTAGGCCATGTCCGGCTTTCACGGCAATTCGGCTTGCTGCGTCAGGTTGTGGGCGTTTGTTTTTTTGCTTAATTGCCCAGAAAAGGCGGAAGAGAATGAACAGCAGTATTAAAGAACCAATGGAAACGTGCCAAGACGCTAGGTTTTCACCAATCCAGTGTTCACCTTCATTGATTCGGTCAAAAAACTTCATAAATTGCCAAGTAATTAAAAAAGCCATGCCCCAGTGCAATAAACGACTTAGAAATCCATAACGTGTTTTTGTATCTTGCATACTCTCCTCCTCATGAATTAAGAGCTTAGTCGAGTATACCTGCTGCGATAGGATTCGCTAGACGGTTGGGGAGTATTACTTAAAGTTTGCACAATTGAGGAATAATGACCATGAATTTTTACCGGCCGGTAAAGACCGGTAAGTTAGGCTTATATAGCGAAGTCACTTTTAAAACTTAGTTCAGAGTTCAAGCTTGGATGGCATTAGGTTAGGCACTAGGTTAGTTTAAAAATCGTGCACGAACTTTTCGGCCTTTGAGTTTGTCGTTATTGAGTTTGTTTATCGCTTCTTGGCTGAATTTTTTATCAACGGCTACAAATGAGCGCTGTGCGGTGATTTTGATTTTACCGACTGCATCGCCACTAATGCCTCCATCGCCAGTGAGTGCCCCCAAAATATCACCCGGACGAATCTTATTTTTCTTACCACTGTCGATCATCAGCGTTACCATTGGTGCTTTCAATGGGCGCTGCATCAAGACGGAAGCATCTGGCAATGCTTCTGTTTTTATTTTAATGCCGAGCGCTTCTTCAAGCAGAGCGACTTTATAGTTTTGTTTATCGCTTTGTTTGGTGCTAATCAACGAGCATGCAAAGCCATTTTTACCTGCACGACCCGTGCGCCCAATACGGTGAATATGGACTTCAGGATCGTGAGCTAAATGATAGTTAATCACTACTTCAATCGAGTCAATATCTAAGCCACGAGCGGCAACATCGGTTGCAACCAGAACCGTCGCGCTTTGATTAGCAAACTGAATTAGGGCTTGGTCGCGTTCACGCTGTTCCAAATCGCCATGCAGTGCGATTGAGCTGAAACCATCGGCATATAAATTGTCAGCCAGTTCCTGCACCTCACGCTTAGTATTGCAAAACACGACTGCCGAAGTGGTTTGGTGTGTCATGAGCAGAAGTTTTACCGCTTTTTGGCGTTCTTCTTCGTTTGCTACAGCATAAAAATGTTGACGGATCGCATTGTCACTATGAACAGACTCGACTTTCACGTGTTTCGGGTTCTTTAAAATATGTGCTGACAACTGTTGAATGGACTCGGGAAAGGTTGCACTAAATAACAAGGTTTGCCGAGACTCTGGCGTATGATTAATGACGGTTTCTAAGGATTCCTGAAAGCCCATTTCCAACATGCGGTCGGCTTCATCGAGAACCAATATATCCAAATCGTTTAAGTTAAGGGTGCCTTTTTGCAGGTGGTCTTCAATTCGCCCAGGTGTTCCAACCACAATGTGGGCACCATATTCGAGTGAGGCGGCTTGCGGTTTAAAAGGTGTGCCGCCACAAAGGGTCAGCAGTTTGACGTTCTCAATTTGACTGGCGAGTTTACGAATCTCGGTTGCGACTTGTTCCGCAAGTTCACGTGTTGGGCACAAAATTAATGCTTGAGTGCCCAGCCATTTGGGGTTTAGGTTTTGCAGCAATCCCAAACCGAACGCGGCTGTTTTTCCAGAGCCGGTTTTTGCTTGAGCAATAAGGTCTTCGCCTTGCAAAATAAACGGCACGCTTTGGGCCTGAATTGGGGTCATCTGAGTAAAGTTTAGAGTCTGGAGTGCAGCAATTAATTCAGGACGAATGTTGAGTTCGGAAAAAGCAGTGGAAGAGTGTGTCAAAGGGAAAGCCTGTCGCAATAAAAAGAAAACAATATTGTACTCCTGAACGCTAAATTCGGTGAATAGTTTGAATTAATTCAATCTTTTCTAGACAATGCCAGAAAGCCAAGTGATTTAGATGAATTAAGAAGCCTTGGGTGATAAAAAGTTATAAATAAATTCGTCAGTTACCGGAGAAGCTTTATTGATTCGATAATGTTGAAGGAAGGGTTTAGTCTGCTAGCCATTCTCATTACCTTTGTGGCTTTTTACCCCTATATTCAGTCCATTCGCACGGATACTAGTCAGCCGCACGTTTTTTCGTGGGTAATTTGGGGCAGTGCGACCTGTGTGGTGTTTTTGGCTCAGATGGAAGACAATGCGGGAGCCGGTGCTTGGTCCATCGGTTTGTCGGGCATGATTGCATTGTGGATTGCGTTCATGGCTTATCTACAGCAAGGTGAGATTCGTGCTACTCGTTCCGATTGGGGCTTTTTGGTTTTAGCCTTGTCATCGCTGCCTTTTTGGTACTTCACTGCCGATCCTTTATGGGCGGTGGTGATTTTAACCACTGTTGATGCGTTGGGATTTGGTCCAACCTTAAGGAAGGTTTATCGCTTTCCTTACTCTGAAAAGCTGTTGTTTTTTATCTTGTTAGGCGTCCGTAATGTATTGGTGATCTTGGCGCTTGAGAATTATTCGCTCACGACTGTACTGTTCCCCGTGGTGGTCACATTGGCTTGTCTGCTATTAATTTCTATTGCTGTTTATCGACGAAGAGTGGTTTCGTTTTGAGGAAATCAATTTAAAACATAAGCTACCGGCCGGTAAAGTTTCTGTAATAATCTACGACCGTTTTCTGTTTTAACTGATTTCCAAAGATAAGGCACCCTGTGGCACTGAAACCAATCATTTATAAATTCAATATTTCTCTCTCTGATATGAACCGTGGGCATTATGATGCGTTGAATCTCACCGTCGCCAAGCATCCCTCAGAAAATGATGAGCGCATGATGGCGCGATTACTCGCTTATTGTTTAAATGCACAGGAGTATTTAGATTTTGGCGCGGGGTTGAGTGAGGTTGATGATCCTGCGATTTCAGTAACGACTTTAGATGATCAATTGGCGCTGTGGATTGATATGGGAGAACCGGCTTTTGAGCGTTTGAAAAAAGCGACACGCAAAGCTGAGAAAGTTAAAGTTTATAGCTTCAATAGCAAATCCGATGTTTGGTGGGAACAAGGTCAATCGCAATTTTCTCAACTTAACATGGATGTTTATCGCTTCGATTGGAGTGAAATACAAGCGCTTTCTAGTATGCTTGAGCGCACGATGGCAATGTCAGTTACGATTAGCGGCAACTCAGCCTATATTGCGACTGCCAAAGGTGAATGCGAAGTCAACTGGGAAACTTTGCAAGAGAAAGAGTAAGGTTTCTTGTTCTTTAAATTCGATTATTTAAGGAGATGAAAATGGTCGATAAATCGCAGACGAACCCTCAAAAACCTACAGAAAGTAGTCAAAAAGAATCGCGCGCATCTCGCCCACGTTTGGAGCAGACGTCAAATCAGCGAAATAATCCATTACATGGAATAACCTTGAAGGTCATTGTCACCGAATTACAAGAATATTATGGTTGGCAAGGCTTGGCAGAGAAGACGCGAATGAACTGTTTTAAAAGTAATCCCTCGATTAAATCGAGCCTCACTTTTTTGCGTAAAACACCTTGGGCTCGTGATAAAGTTGAGCAACTTTATCTATTCACTCAACGTGAAATCATGCGCAACCGAAAAGCTAAAAACCGCTAAAAAAGGCCGTTAAAACGGCCTTTTTAGGTTTGAGAAAGAAAGCGCGATTAGCCTTTTGCGGTACGTTTTTTCTTCTCTGGATCATCAAACGGCATAGTATGTGCAATTGCCGATACTTCAAGGCTACCTTTAACTTCTAGAGGCGTGCCGTGTTTTGCATAAGGCAATTCTAGACGAGCAATTGCCATGGTTCTATCTGTTAAGCGAGAGTACATACCACAGGTAATCACGCCGACTTTTTTGCCATCTGCCCAAAGTTCATCACCTTCAGCAGGCGCGTCTTTGCCATCAAGTAACACACCGAAGATGCTAAAGCGCTCTTTGCCTTTCAAGCGGAAGTGTTCAAAGGCACCACAGAATTCAGTTTTGCCTTTAGAGACGGTAAAGTCCAGACCCAATTCCCAAAGCGTGTCACCGGCCGGTTCATTTTCGAACGGATACATTTCTGAGTTGTCGAATGGGAAGAACAATAGATAGCTTTCAGTACGAAGCCAGTCAAGAGTCGTGAACGAGCAAGGGATGATGCCGAAGTCCTTACCTTTTTCCAGAATATTATCCCAGATAGTTACGGCATCTTTAGCCTTACAGAAAATTTCGTAACCCCGCTCTCCTGTGTATCCTGTGCGTGAAATCGTCACTGGGCAACCGAAAAGAGTGGTGTGCATGTGGTGGAAATAGTTCAGGTTACGAATTCCTTCAACATGTTCAGCTAGGAAGTCTACAGCGACAGGCCCTTGCAGTGAAAGATCGTGCAAATCGTCATCGAACAATACAGCGACTTGTTTACCAATCGCACCTTGAGTTAGGCGCTCATAACCGGTTCCGGTACCGTGTACGACCATAAATGAGTTAGGACCCATGCGGTAGATAACACAGTCATCGATAAATTTACCGGCTTCATTCAGCATGGTCGCATAGACGGATTTGCCTGGGTAAAGTTTTGAAATGTCACGAGTGGTTGCCCACTCTAGCAAGCTTTCAGCATGTGGGCCGATGTAATGGACTTTTTTAAGACCAGAAACATCCATTAAACCCGCTTTAGTTCGGATTGCTTCGTGATCGTCGGCTAGGGTGTAACCGCTGTTGCTGTAAGTCCAAGCGGTGGGCATGCCATTCCAGTCTTCCAGATTAGACCCCAAAGCACGGTGTCTTTCAGCCAGTGCCGCCATACGCCATGAATTTGCCATAGTTCTCTCCTTTCGTCGATAAGATTAGCTAAGAGTATTTCTTAAAATTCAATAAAGATTCCTGATAAGAATACCATTTTTATTTTCTTTTGAGAAAAATATTATTCCTGATAGGAAAATAATTTTCATTCTTTATCAAGCAGTCAGGGGAGAACCAATAAATGGCATAAAATGTTTTGAACGCTTTTAGTTCTGGGTTTTTGCTCATAGAAAAATAGAACGCGGCTGTAACGAAGAGGAAGGAAAAGAAAAAAGTAAGGTAAAGTCGATTAGATTAATTAAAGGTGGAATGTAAAAGTTAAAAAGATGTCGCTATTATGATAAGAATTTAATTTTACTCTGCCCCCCAATTATGGACTGTTTAACCACCGTACCCGTACAAACCCAAGCTCAAAATTGAAAAACACGCACTGGCGCATTTTATCGAAGATTGATGGCAACAAACTGTGTGGATAATGAGTGCGCAGGACAGTTGCAAAATTGGCACCAACAACTGCTCAATGACCAAATTGAGCTGGCTGAATTGTTATTGAAAATAGACTAGATTAAAAGCAATGGAGTCTCACTCCATTGCAGCTGTGTTGGAAAGACAACGATTAGAAGCAGTTTGCTTACCTTACTCTGAGCATGACGTAAATGAGGGGTCTGTCTTGAGTCCCTGATTTTTTGGCAATTTTGCACTCAATATTTCTATCCATTAATTTACGAACTGTTGGGCATAAAAGTTTGTTTATGTAACCTAAAATTTTATTATCAATAAGTACTGTAATAGCTTGATTATCATATTCATTAGAGTCTTCAGTTTTAAGCTCTACCACTGAGTTAATATCTAGATTTGATACTTCTTCGTAAGTTAAATAGTAACGAGTGCCAGCAAGTTCCATAAGGTAATCAAACGGTATTGTTGCTTCTTCTAGGTTGGGAATTAAGTCAAATCCATCACTAGGAAGTTGAACTCCTGTGTGGGTGATTAGATCGAAATCACTACCATCGAAAGTTTCGGGTAAGTTATGGTTAGTTAAATATTTTTTAAAATCTCGACGTGAACGTGGCGGTAATCTTTTCATAAAAGTGGCCATCACATCATTGGAAAATGTCCCTTTGTTTAAAGGGAATGCTGGATAGCCTAAAAAACCTTGCTCTAATGCAGATGCATAGTCTTGAGTCTGTGTTAAATATGAGAACTCATGTTTATCGTTTTGTCTTTTAATTTCACCCACTAAGTAACGCTGATGACGATCTTTGTTCGATTGCCATGTTAAAAACAGTGTATTTACATGTATGGGATTATTAATCACTATCATTTTTTAATTCTTCTTTAATTAACTCTAGTCTGATTGTGATGTTTTTTTGAATCCAATTTAACCGTTCTTCACTAAATGGGACGGCTATGTCAATTCGAGTCAAAGTCTCAATTTCAGATAGCATTCTCTCTAAATTTAAGGTTTCTATTTTAGAATTCATGTATTGTCGAAATTTATCGTCAAGATTCGCAATACCACCTACTAAATGAAAGTGTGGAATTCTATTTCTAGTGTCGTCTTTTGTAAATCTTAAATGATGACGGCCTTTATTGATATACTCAATGGTTCGGTTTTTGTTCCATTTAGAAATTTTATCTAAGAATCTTTCATGACCTAGAGATGTTCCGTTATCAAATAGAGGACTTAAACGAGATTTATCGTTGCTTTGAAAAACTACGCCCCAATTTTCTTGGTGTCTATCTGTATTACCAATTAATGCATCGAATAAGGCCATGTCCGCTAACCATTCTATACGATTTGTGACTAAGCCATAATGAACAGAGAGCGTTCTTATAATAAGAGTCATATCTTCAAGGTTGTGTTCTTTGCCGGTTCGATCATCAAAATTAGGTATCAATCTTTTAAAGTATGATCCTGCATGGATGAATCGTTCATCAGTTACATCGTAAAACCACTCGATCAGAGAGCCGCATATTACTTCACCGTCACTAATCATTATGGCTGGAAGAGCCTTTGGAACATCAACCCCTAAATATTTAGAAATGATATGGGCAACAATTTCAGTCCAGAATTGATCGGGATAGCGATTTATTGATTCTTTAAATAAATAGGGCCAATTTGGTTTTAAGCTCTCAGTGTTTATTGAGACAGGAGACCATAACATTTCCTTATCTCGAGCGCCGACAGGAAATATTGCATGGTGCTCATCCTTAGTCCAATTTGTAACATCGAATACTTGAATCAAAAGTTACTACCTCATTCGTTAGGATTCAATGGAGTATATTAAGGGCTTGGTATATCTACTGCGCAAAATCTTCAGGGTCATAGCCTAGATTTGGTGCGAGCCATTTTTCGGTTTCTTCGATTGACCAGCCTTTGCGGTGAGCGTAGTCTTCGACTTGGTCGCGACCAAGTGAGCCGATACCGAAGTATTTAGACTCTGGGTGTGAGAAGTAGACACCGGAAACCGCAGCCGTTGGCGTCATGGCGTAGCTAGACGTTAGCTCTAAACCGATTTCGCTATCCGGTTTTAGCAGTTCCCAGATGGTGCCTTTTTCGGTGTGCTCCGGACAAGCAGGATAACCCGGTGCAGGGCGGATACCTTGGTATTTTTCACGAATGAGTGCTTCGTTGTCCAAGTCTTCATTCGGCGCATAGCCCCATTCTTCTTTACGCACGATTTCATGCAATGTTTCGGCAAAGGCTTCTGCAAAGCGGTCGGCCAACGCTTTGAGCATGATTGATTTGTAGTCATCGTGATCGGCTTCAAATTCTGCTGCTTTTTCATCACAGCCGATACCACCAGAAACTGCGAATAGACCGACGTAATCGGCAATTTCAGTGTCTTTTGGAGCTACATAATCCGACAAGCATTGGTTATAACCGCCGCGTTTTTTCTCCGCCTGTTGGCGTAAGTTGTGCAGTACGGTTAGCACTTCGGTGCGCGATTCGTCAGTATAGACTTCAATATCATCGCCAATTGCATTCGCTGGATAGAAGCCGTAAACCGCTTTGGCAGTCAGCCATTTTTCAGAAATGATTTGTTTCAGCATCGCTTGTGCATCGGCATAGACTTTTTTCGCTTCTTCACCGACGACCTTGTCATCCAAAATGCGAGGGAAGAGGCCGTGTAGTTCCCAAGATTGGAAGAATGGCGACCAGTCGAAACGTTCCAACAATTTTTCCAACGGGAAGTCTTCAATGACACGTGAGCCAAGGAATGAAGGTTTTACCGGCCGGTAATCTTTCCAGTCGATTTCAATGCGGTTTTCGCGAGCCTTATTAATCGGTACTCGTTTGACCTGCTTGGCACGAGCTTTACGCTCTTCGCGCACGGTTTCGTATTCGGCACGAATCTTGGCGGCGAAGTCGACTTTCAGGTCATTGGAAATCAAACTTTGTGCGACACCGACCGCACGCGATGCATCTTTTACGTAAACCACTGGATGATCGTATTGCGGTTCGATTTTCACCGCGGTATGCGCTTTGGAAGTGGTTGCGCCACCGATTAACAGCGGCAAGTCCATATTACGTTCTTTCATCAACTTGGCGACATTGACCATCTCTTCCAGAGATGGAGTGATCAGACCGGAAAGTCCGATGACGTTTGCGCCTTCTTTAACCGCTGTATCAAGAATTTTTTCGGCCGGTACCATTACACCGAGGTCGATGACTTCAAAGTTATTACATTGTAGTACCACACCCACAATGTTTTTACCGATATCGTGCACGTCACCTTTAACGGTCGCCATGACGATTTTTCCGTTCGCTTGACCTTCAGTTTTCGCCGCTAGAAGATAAGGGTCAAGATAGGCCACTGCGCGCTTCATGACACGTGCTGATTTAACGACCTGCGGCAGGAACATTTTTCCAGAACCGAACAGGTCACCGACCACGTTCATACCGTCCATTAGAGGACCTTCGATGACTAATAGCCCTGAACCGAGTTTTTGGTAAGCTTCCTCGGTATCTTCTTCGATATAGTCGGTAATGCCTTTGACCAGTGCGTGTTCCAAACGTTTTTCAACGCTTTCTTCACGCCATTTAGTATCGGCAACCTTGCTGGCTGCTGTGCCGTCACCACGGAATTCTTCCGCGACTTCTAGCAAGCGCTCTCCAGCTTCAGGGTCTTTGTTGAGAATGACGTCTTCAACGGCCAGACGCAGTTTTTCCGGTAGGTCATCGTAAATTGCCATTTGGCCGGCGTTGACAATCCCCATGTCCATGCCTTCTTTAATTGCGTAGTAGAGGAATACCGAGTGAATCGCTTCACGCACCGGATTGTTGCCACGGAAGGAGAAGGAGACATTGGAAACACCACCGGAAATTTTGGCATGCGGTAGATTGGCTTTAATCCATGTCACTGCATTGATAAAGTCCAGACCGTAGTTATTGTGTTCTTCAATACCGGTCGCGACCGCGAAGATATTCGGGTCGAAAATAATGTCTTGCGGCAGGAAGCCAACCTTGTCGACTAGCACGCGATACGAGCGTTCGCAGATTTCGATTTTGCGCTCTAGCGTATCCGCTTGACCGTCTTCATCAAAGGCCATAACAATGGTCGCAGCACCGTATTGTTTGACTTTGCGCGCGTGTTCGATAAAGGCTTCTTCTCCCTCTTTCAGAGAGATGGAGTTGACCACGCCTTTACCTTGAATACATTTCAGGCCAGCTTCAATGACTTCCCATTTAGAGGAGTCGATCATAATTGGTACACGCGAGGCTTCCGGTTCGGAAGCCAATAGGTTTAGGAATTTGACCATGCACGCCTTAGCGTCCAGCATCCCTTCATCCATGTTCACATCGATAATTTGTGCGCCGTCTTCTACCTGTTTAACCGCGATCTCAATTGCTTCTTCGTAGTTCTCTTCGATAATCAGGCGTTTGAATTTGGCAGAACCTGTGACGTTGTTCCGCTCACCGACATTGACGAACAGTGTGCTTTCATCAATGTTTAATGGTTCTAAACCCGATAGGCGACAGGCAGGTTTGACGTTCGGCAAAGTTCGGGCTGGATGTGCCAAAGCAGCGTTTGCCATGGCTTCGACATGATCCGGCGTAGTCCCGCAACAGCCACCAATGATATTGATCCAGCCGTGTTCCGCCCAGTGTTTGATTTCTGCCGCCATTTGTTCCGGTGTTTCGTCGTATTCACCAAACTCGTTTGGCAAACCGGCATTCGGATGCACGGAAACGTAGGTTTCACAAACACGGCTTAACTCTTGTACATAAGGGCGCAGTTCTTCTGGCCCAAGCGCACAGTTAAGACCAACCGACAGTGGTTCAGCGTGAGCCACTGCATTGTAAAAGGCTTCTGTGGTTTGACCACTTAAAGTACGACCGGATGCGTCAGTGATAGTACCGCTCAACATAATAGGCACTTCTGGGAAAGCGCCTATTTCACTCAGCACTTTGTTGGCAGCCTCACTGCGCTGCTCATTAACTTCAGTTAACTCTGCTGCTACTTCGGCTGCCGTCGTGTTCTGAGCGAAATATTCATCTTTCCGCTTATGCCACGCTTCGCGTAATTCGTTTTCCACCTCTTTAACGGCAAAAATCGCGGCTTTGGCATTGAGGGTATCGAAAATGGTTTCAATTAAAATGGTGTCTACACCGCCTTCTAACAGGGCGCGAGTCGCTTGTTTGTAAGCTTCGACCAGTTCGTCAAAAGAGGTGTTGCGGTAACCTGGATCATTGACGTCAGGCGAAATGGAAGCGGTGCGGTTTGTTGGCCCAAGCACACCAGCGACAAAACGTGGTTTGCCGTCTTCTGACTCGGCAATATCGCAGGCTTCGCGAGCGACTTTGGCACAGGCGAGGTTTAACTCGCTGACATAGTCTTGCATGTCGTAATCGGCTTGGGCAATCGT
Organism: Thiomicrorhabdus indica; assembly: GCF_004293625.1. Lineage (NCBI taxonomy): Bacteria > Pseudomonadati > Pseudomonadota > Gammaproteobacteria > Thiotrichales > Piscirickettsiaceae > Thiomicrorhabdus > Thiomicrorhabdus indica. The sequence goes on from NZ_CP033040.1 coordinate 254,122, forward strand.
GGTCGCGTTAAAGGAGTTCGTCTCAACGATATCGACGCCCTTTCGCAAAAAGTCCAAATGGATGTCGCGAATCACATCCGGTTTGGTCATCGCCAAGATGTCGTTATTGCCTTTGATGTCCATATGATAATCGGCAAAACGCTCGCCACGGAAATCTTCTTCCGTTAGATTCATATTTTGAATCATAGTCCCCATAGCGCCATCCAGAATGACGACTCTTTCGGCAAGAAGTGATTTTAAAGTGGCGATACGTTGTGCGCGTGAACTCATCGGTTTTTAGCCCCAGAATTAAGTAAGAGCGTGTTAAGCACTCTTGGTAAAAACAAAATTGGGCGCTATTTTAACCGATTTAACCGGCCGGTATAAATTTCGAGTGGCTGAGGGAATGGGCTGATAAGGCAGTATGCCTTATCTTTTTGGTAGATAGGCAGAATAAGATATTGAATCATTCATTGTTTATTTGCATAAATTCACTTGATTACGACCATTCTCTTTAGAGTAGTACAACGCTTTGTCAGCCAGATTTATGGTCTGAAAGATGTCGTCCCCATGAAAACTCATGCCTGCACTCAAGGTGTATGCAATTCCTGTATCAATATCGGATTGGGTTTCTATCGTTTTTAGAAGAAGTTTGGTTTTTTGAGTGATTTGCTCAGTCATGGATTTCGAATCATTCGCGCAACCAAATACGCAAAACTCTTCTCCACCAAAACGTCCAACAATTTCATTATGGAAAATGGTTTGAATCATTTGCGCTGTGTAGCGAATCACTTCATCGCCTTTTGTATGACCGTAGCTATCATTGACCGCTTTGAAATGGTCTATATCAAGCATAATCGTAAAGTATTGCTGTTGATTGTATTGACATTTTTGGAAGCACTCTTCACCAATTTTGTAAAAATGGCGACGGTTATAGAGTTCAGTTAAGGGGTCAATCTGTGAAAAAAATTCGACTTCTTTGTAAGATTCGCACAGTTCAATATTCTGGCGAATTCGCACATGAATTTCTTCTGGACTGGACTGTGTATTGAAAAAGTCATTGACGCCATATTTCATCATTTTAATTGCATTGGCGATGTTTTGTTCAGGCTCACACGCCATCAATGGCAGTTGATGCGAGTCAAACTTCTGTCGGACTTTTGAGAGGAAATTCATGACGTCTGAGCTACCAAGTTTGGTCGAGTTTTCGATGAGAATCATGGATGGAAGGTTTTTACTATCCATGTCATCAAGGTTGGGCAATTGTTCGGTGGCTGTCACTTGGTAGCGATGGCGTTTAAGAAGCGTTTCGAGAAAGTTTCGATAATTGGAGTCTTGCTTTCCAAGCAGTAGAATTTCTCTTTGCGCGTTGCGATAAATGTTCAGTAAGACCTTTATTGCATAGTCGATTGATGCTGGACTGTCTTTCAGTACAAAGTCAGCGACTTGTTTTTTAAGCATCTCTTTGCGGATGTTTTCATTGAAAGTGCCACTCAAAACGACTGCAGTGATTTGATGTTGATTGAGTACATCAATGGTTTCGCCTTTTGGAGCGTCTGGCAAGTTCAGGTCACACAGGCAGACTTCTATTTTAATTGTTGTGTCTGCGATGGTTTGTTCAACTTCAGATAAGCTATGACAAGTGAGAACAGGGATAGGGGAGATTTTTTCTAAATTCTGTTTCAGTAATTGAGCGATGGATTTTTGATCATCAACGATGAGAAAAACGGATTGTGTCATAGAAAACTCAGAGTTGGCAAAACCATTATTTAATAGGAAAAGTCAGTATAGTCTTGCTACGTGTTTTTATCTAGTGCTTAAATGTGTTTATCTCAACCTTAAATGTGCAAGAATTTGGAATCGTCAGCGTAAGCTTGGCACCTCGTTTATAATCTGCAACAGTTTTGCTATTGATAAAGGGTTTTGAATTATGTTGTGCCAAGTCTTTCCTGAAAATTATGCTCAACAGCTTCAAGAAAAAACAACGAGATTGACTGAGTTATTGCCTTCTGTTCCAAATTTTGAAGCGTTTGAATCACCTAAAAGTCATTTTCGAGCAAGGGCAGAGTTCCGCATTTGGCATGAAGAGGATGATTCCTTTTACATCATGTTTGACCAAGAAACCAAGCAGAAAGTTAAAATTGATGCTTGCCCTATGGCGATTCAACCGATTGCCGATTTAATGCAGCCTTTGATGGCGGAAATCAAATCAACGCCGGTTTTACGAAGCAAACTGTTTCAAATCGACTTTTTAGCGACGCTTTCAGGTGAAATGCTGGTCACTCTGATTTATCGTCGGCCGATAGAAGGCGATGATGCTTGGTTGTCCGCTGCGAATGCTTTAAAAGAGAAGCTTCCTATTACCCATATTATTGGGCGAGCGCGAAAACAAAAGATTGTCCTTGACCAAGACTTTGTCACAGAGACATTAAACGTCGATGGTAAGCCGTTTCGATATCAACAGATTGAAAACAGCTTCACTCAGCCGAATCCTTTCATGGCGCAATCCATGTTGCACTGGGCGAGAAAGCAGACACAAAATTGTGGCGGTGACTTGATTGAGTTGTATTGCGGCAATGGTAATTTTTCAATTGCACTGGCTGAAAACTTCAATCGAGTACTGGCGACCGAGATTTCGAAAACGTCTGTGGCATCTGCTCAAGTTAATATTGCAGATAACCAAATCGATAATTTGGTGATTGTTAAGCTTGCTGCGGAAGAGGTGACGGAAGCTTTGAATGGACGTGAGTTTTTTCGGCTGAAAGATGTGGATTTGTCATCTTATGATTTCAGTACAATTTTTGTTGATCCTCCACGCTCGGGGTTGGATGATTTGACGCGACAAATGGTGACGGAGTACGACAATATTTTGTACATCTCTTGTAATCCAGAAACCTTGGCGAGAGATCTGGAAGTAATTTGTCAGTCTCACGAGTTGGTTTCCACGGCTTTATTCGATCAGTTTCCTTATTCGCATCATATTGAAAGTGGTGTCTTTTTGAAACGCCGTTAGATTTTTGTTAGACCTTGATCATTTCTGTTAAAAGAGGCCGGCCGGTCTTGTTTTGATCACTGAAAGGCTGCTTTAACAACAAGTTTAGGGAGAAGGTTGTCTTTTCTAAGGTAAAGTTATGGAAAGCTTATTGTCAGATTGTTGTTATATAAACGTTTTATAATGCGATAAATATTTTATGAATCTTTAGGAGTGAACTATGGTTTTAGCCTGGATTGGCGCCCTCTTTATTGGGATTACACTCGGGCTCTTAGGATCGGGTGGCTCGATTTTGACAGTTCCTGTACTGAATTACGTCGTTGGTCAAGAGACAAAAGTGGCGATTGCCGGTTCATTGATGATTGTCGGAATCATCAGTTTGTTTTCGTTGATCCCTTATGCAAAACAGAAGCTAGTTGATTGGCGAACCGTTTTTATGTTTGGTATCCCTGGAATGGCAGGGGCAGTTTTTGGTGCTTGGACAGCTAACTTTGTCTCAGATGCCATGCAGATGTTGGTCTTCACGGTATTATTGCTGATCGCAGCCGTTCTGATGTACCGGCCGGTAAAGTTGCAAGATGAAGAGCGAGAAGCGCGTGCATTCTACAAAATCGCAATTGATGGTTTTGTGGTGGGCGGTGTCACGGGATTGGTTGGTGTCGGCGGCGGCTTTTTGATTATTCCCGCGTTGGTTTTACTTGGCGGATTGTCAATGCGTATGGCTGTGGGAACCAGTTTGGTGATTATTACAGCGAAGTCGTTTGCTGGATTTGTTGGCTATCTTCCGGTGTTAGAAAAGCTGAATCTGCAGCTCGACTGGAACATTATTTTGATTTTCTCAGCGATTGGTATTTTAGGGGGGTGGATTGGCCACAAGATTAGTTCTAAGGTCGATCAAAATGCTCTGAAAAAAGGGTTCGCGCTCTTTATGGTGCTAATGGGATTGTTCATTTTGTATAAGAATTTACCAGCGCTAATCGGCTAAAACTCAAATTGAGTGAGGCTTAATTTTTTATTTAAAGCAGCCTTTCGAGATTCGATTGGCTGCTTTTTTTTACAGTTAAAAACCTTCTAAGTTATAGAGCGGTTGATTTCATGGAGAAGAATCTTTTGCCAATGGCTTTCAAATTCTTCTTTGCAGAGTTGGTCTGTTTGCAAAAGTTGTAGTTCATGTGCACGAAGTTTGCCGTAGTAACTTTCGATTTGGTGAGGATTTTCTTGATGTTTGGTCAACAGTATTTGTTCAGCCTGTAAAATTTCTTCCACGCTATAGCATTGGATAAGTTTTCGAAGAAAACGATTGAACTTAGAAAGCTTCTCCTTCGGCAGTTTCATGATTTCCTCAACTCTCAATTCTGTTGGTCGAGTATCTGAAAAAGCACTGTCATTGTGTCTGGTTAGCTCTGGAAAGGCTGATAGAAGATCGGATAACATTTCGTTCATCTCTTTGTCGCTTGACTTCAGGAGATGTTCTGTTGGATGTTCTGGCATAGGTTTGTTTTAGTGGTGTTTATTAAACGATATCAGTCTAAATTGTGGCATAAAATGTTTTACAGGTTGTGAAAATTCAGGCTATTTTTAGGTTTGAGTAGGAAAATTTAGGAAAAGGAGAATGATTTGCAATTTTTCCGCAAGGGAACAGGATTTTTATTACTCGCTTGGTTAATGATTGTCATTGGTTTATTGGCGGGGCTGTTTTTTGATTCGATGTGGTTTGCTCGTTTTGGAAGTTTGGTCGTCCTGTTTGCAGTCATGAGCGAATACACTTTGATTCATCAAGAATTTGATACGCTTTATCGACGTTTGGATGAAATTACTGCTAAAGACAATATTCCAGACTTGTCTCCTTCCAAATGGCATCGAAAAAAGGTCTGGACTGCCCATTTCACGGTTGTTGTCGGTACCTTGATTTGGGGGTTTGGAGATTTGTTTTTGCCGTTTTAGAGGAAGTGCCCTGTAGGAATAAAGTAAATTAAGCCCTAATTTTTAAAAATATGTTTGTTTTTTTAAGTATAGTTACTTAGTCGGTTCTGAATAACTGGCTTTGCCATAAATTAAACGAGTTATTCAGAATCGACTACTTACCATTGAATTGCCGAATGAGTGTTCAGAAAGCAAATCGATTTCATTTCAAAATAAAAAAGAATTACCTTATATAAATATGATTTGTTAGGTGTTAAGCAAGGATGAGCTTCTTTAGGAATCGCTTAAAAATTGGTTCGGTTGGCTTGCTGATTGTTTTAATGACATTGGTTTTGGCTATTGGATATCAGCTTCTAGTTGAAAAAGAGCGGCAGCTTTTAGATAAGACCTTTCAGCAAATACAAAAACAAGCAGAACATCAGTTACTCTCGCTTATTGATGAAAAGCAGAGCTCCTCCAAAAGTATAGCTATTTCATTGGCCCACAACTCCAAAATTATTGATCTATTCGCTTCCTCAAACCCTTCAAATTATGTTTTGAAAAACATGGCAAATCAGTTATCTCAAGTGGATGAGTACAAGAATATTTGGGTGCAACTCATTGATCAAAACGGGGTTGCGATTGCCCGAAGTTGGACAGAAAGTGTTGGGCAGAATCTCAGTAAAATCCGTCCGGATTTGCAAAGTTTTCTTGAGCAGCCAAGAGTGCTGACTGGCATTAGTATTGGGAATTATGATTTAAGCTTCAAAGCGATGGTGCCTATATATAATCATAGAGGTGAATTTCTCGGTTTGTTAGAGGTCATTACGCATTTTAACTCGATTGTTGAAAGGCTTAGAAAAGAAGGTTTTGATAGTCTGATTCTTGCCCAGGAAAGCTACTTCTCTCAAATTAAGCATCCGTTCACGAATACATTCGTCGGTAAGCGCTATGTCGCGAACCTTAACGCTAATCAGGAAGATATTGAGTTATTTAATGAACTTAATTTGAATTCGGTCGAATTTGAAAGTTACTTCTATGCGCAAGATCAAAACAGGGTTGTTTTTTCCATTCCTATTATGGGGAAAAACAATGAAAAGCTGGCGGATTACTTTATTTTCAAGCCCATCACCGACATTGATTTCAGCCTTATCCGTGTTCAAACCAATAATATTAAGTTGGCCGTAGCGCTAACATTAGTGGTTTTATTCATTCTTTTTTATGCATTAGGTTTGAAACGCCAACCAAACCTTAAACATCAAAAATCGAAATTCAAAGTTTTTATTGCGCTTTTCATTGTCTTGATGCTTATCAGTGCAGCGGCTTTCTATGCGTCTTATTTAAAAGAACGTGAAGCTTATTTGGAAATGCATAATCAATCCATTAACAAAAGCTATGAAATTATTAAAGACAAATATCAATCGGTTGCATTGACGACGTTACAGCTTCTCATTAATAAACAGAGCGTTATTGATTTAATGGAGCAAGCTTATAATGGCGAGCAGAGTAAAGCTTTTGTTCGCCAAGAGCTACAAAACCTTTTGAACGAGGATTATGAAGTTCTGAGGGGCGGTAACTTACGGCAACTGCACTTTCATCTGAGAAACAATGAGAGTTTATTAAGAATGCACCGGCCGGCGAAATTTGGTGACAATTTAACCGGTATACGCAAAACCGTTGAATATGTGAACCGAACCTATCAAGCCATTCATGGTTTTGAAGAAGGGCGAATTTTTAATGGTTACCGTTATATTTTTCCAATCACTCAGCATGCAGGTACTCCGAGTGAGCAGCATTTAGGCTCCGTCGAAGTCTCTTTTAGTCCATATGCGATTGCACAGGATTTTGCAAAAACATTTGGCATTAACTCTGAGTTTATTATCAAAAAATCAGTCGTCGAGGAAAAAGTGTTTGAAAGCGAGAGGGACAACTATATTCAATGCTTGTTTCCAAACTATGCCTTCGATAGGGAGATGCAGGCTAAGCTAAAAAGCGGTGCGCATTGCGCCAATATTGACAATCAATTTGTTGATATTGGAAAGCTTGAAAATCAAATTGATAAAGGAAAGGTCTTTTCCGTTGAGTCGTTCGATGGACAGAAATTGTTTACTTTGATTCCTTTAAGCAACCCCGTTACGGATAAGGTTGTTGCTACCTATATTTTGGTTGACCAGAATGATGCGTTGCAGAATATTAAATCGCACTATTTGCTGATGTATTTAATCGGCTTAGTCATTATTGCCTTAACGCTTGCCTTTGTTTTCAAGGAATGGATGAATGCTCAAAATGCTCGGCAGATGTCTCAAAAGACCCAACAGATTTTGGATTCGCAAAAATCGATTGTGGTAATCAATGACGGGGAAGATATCATCAATGTTAACCAAGCATTTCTAGATTTTTTTGAAGTTGAATCTTTAGATCAGTTTAAACAGATGAGCCACTGTATCTGTGACCATTTTCGGCGGAATGATCGTTTTTTCCATCTTGGAAAAGTACCCGAAGGTACTTCGTGGTTAGAGTTTGCTATGACGTTGAAGCATTCTGAACGAATGGTGCAAATGGCAAATCATAAAGGGGAAGATTGTATTTTCAACTTTAGTCTTTCAAGATTTTCTGAGGGACGATTTATCATTGGTTTCAATGATATCACCGACACGATGCTTGAACACTTTGAGCTGGAAAACCGAGCGACGACTGACTATCTGACGGGGGCTCGAAACCGAAGTTATTTGAATCATGTGCTTCCTGTACTTCGCGATATAACAAAACAAGCGAACAAGTCGCTCGGTTTGATTTTGTTTGATATTGATTATTTCAAATCCTTTAATGATAGCTATGGCCACAATCTGGGGGATGATATTCTTAAAGAAATCGTCGTCTTGGTAAAACGTACCATACGAGATGAAGATCTATTGATCCGCTGGGGAGGCGAAGAATTCATTTTGGTGGTTAAGATTCATGATATCCAGAGTGCAGAGCGCATTGCAGAAAATCTTCGCCAAGTGATTGCCGCGCATGAATTCTCAGAGGGCTTGAAGGTCACCTGTAGCTTTGGAGTGACCTTGGATAATGATGCGTTTGAGATTGAGGACATGATTCAAATTGCGGATCAAGCACTATACAAATCCAAAGATAATGGCCGCAATTGCGTATCTGTCAAAATCAACTAGCAATAAAAACAGGGTTTTAAACGCTCTTATAACGATGGTTTGACTCAGGGCACTTGAATTAATTTAGGGTATTCAGTAGCCCCATAATTTCCTTATTGAGTCGACTGACTCGCTTTAATTGTGAAATTCCACACTAATGCCCTTCATTATGAGGCGGATCAAACTTTAAATCTGGATCTTGCTTCACCGCTTTTTCAATATCCATGACATAGGCTTTCATGGCACCAGCCAATTCAGGGTTTTCTTTTGCGTAGTTTTCAAAGGCTGCGATGTATGGATCTTTGGATTTATCTGTAGCAGTCGCTATGCTTGGCGTCAGTGCAATAGTGGCTAAGCTTAGTTTTAACCAATTCAAGATTTTCATTGTTTTCTCCTAAACTCATTGTTTGTCATAAAATTTTGTTAAGCGCTGTTTAACAATTCCAATTTTATTGATTGCAGACGGCAGATTATTGAGAAATTTTTGAGGTTGTTTTTACTTTAGCGCTCTAGCTATTTAGTATGTTTTTTATTGTTTTCAATAACACAAAAGAATGATTTAATAAAAGTGTCATTTCGGGGTTATAAAAGTAATTTATGCTCCCACTGTTTTTGAAAGTGGGAGGTGACCAATGAAAAATCTAAGTATTGCGCAACGACTGTGGCTGAACCTGTCATTGGGTGTTTTGATTACATTAGTCATTGTTTACAGTGGTTTGAGTGGACTTTTTAAGGCTCAATCGGCTTCTCAATCGCTTATTGAATTGCAAGCAACGGATGTTGTACCTGTTAACCAACTTACCCATTCTTATCGCCAAATGATTGATCAGATGATGAATGCATTACTCAATCGAACTGATGCAGCACAGCAGGCGTTTTACTCTCGTAGCGAATCTTTTCGAGAAGAGTTGGTCAATTTATTTGAATCAAAAGGTGTTGAGCTGGCTTTGGATAATAATGGTTATTACCGGCCGGTAAAGAACTCAGTAGATTCTCAAAATGAGGCTTCAGAGTTAAATCCAGTACAACTTGAAGCGCAAGCCGAAGTGCTGCTTAATCCCACAAAATCTTTGTTGAATGACGTTTTGCAGGTGGATCCTATTCTGTTGGATTTACGAAAGGTGGTGGCTAGTTATCTTTTTTTGAGAAAAGATATTGAAAATACCTATGAATTCGGTATTGAAACCAGTCTTCGCAATATGGAGAAACAGCTCCAGTCGTTGAGCCTAAGTGACTATGTACAAGACTCATCCGAGCTCCTTTCGTTGTCCGAAACGCTTTTAAACAAGCTTGAGGAATCAAAACGATTAGCGCCTTTGTATTTGGTTTCAAATAACCCAGATGTTTTGCAAAATTTTCACCAGAAAGGCTTAGGAGATTCGGCAGATAAGATCATTGAACAATTTTCTGAATCGTTGGCCAGTGCTTTTTTATTGCAAGAGAGTCTTGAAGGGTTTGTAAACTCTCGTGACAGCTTGGTAGAAAGCATGCATGACATTCGTGATGCGATGCACACTGCACAAGAAAATAATCAGACGATTTATACGCTTATCAATCAAGGGCAGAGCCTTTTTGACAAAGTTAGCGGTGATTACCAGCAAAAGAGTGTTCATGCCTTGGATGAGGTGGAAGTGTTGGCTGGCGATCGAATCGAATGGATGTTATGGATTGCTGTGGTTGGTTTGCTGTTGATGCTGATCATTAACTTTATTTTCTTAAATTCGATTACGCAACCCTTGTCTAAAATGAAAGCTAAAGTGCGTAATATGCAGCAAACAATGGTGTTTGATAGCTGGTCACCGGCCAAAGGGCGTAATGAATTAACGGATATGGAAAATGTAATCGGTGAGCTTTTGCAAACTTTTTCCAGTTCTATGAAGGAAGTGATTTCAACCAGTGAGGCGATGGCGCAAGGTGATTTGAATTTGACGTTATCGAATGATTATCGTGGTGACCTCAAAAAAATGGCAGACCACTTCAATCAAAGCTTGTCTTATATTCAACAGACATTGAATGAAATCGAAGAAGTCAGCCATGCTTTGGCACAAGGCAATTTAAAGTATCAAATTGCCGTTGATGCGTATCCAGGACAATATCAAGTGGTTTTGAGAAGTTTACAGCGAGCTTTGAAACAACAGCGACAGGCAATAGAGGAAGTACAAGTTATTTCCAAGACCATGGAGCAAGGTGACTTTTCTTGCCGAATTGAGAATGAGATGCCGGGAGATTTAGCAAACCTCAAGCTTCACTTTAATGATGCGTTGGATAATTTAGAGTCTGCCATTTTGCAAAAAGTAACCGCATTGCAAGCCTATAGTCAGGGGGATTTCTCGTATGAAATGGAAGGTGAGTTCCAAGGACGTTTGTATGAGCTAAAAGACCACATGGGTAATATGGCAACGAAAATCAGTCTGATGTTAGAAGAAGTAAAAGCCTCAACATTAAAGGCGGAAACAGGAGTGGCGGAAATCAGTCAAGGAAATGAAGAATTGAATCAGCGTGTTCTAAAACAAGCTGGATTTATACAAAAAACCTCAGCGCGAATGGGCACGATGATGACCTTTTTGGAAGGCAGTTATCAGCAGTCGAATGAAATGGCAAAAGCTTCTTATTCGGTAAAAGAATCCTCGAATTCTGGTTTAGCCACCATTGATGAAATGGTCAATGCCATGCAGCAAATTGAAGCGGCCAGTCAACAAATTTCTTCCATGACGGAGGTGATTGACAGTATCGCCTTTCAAACAAATTTATTGGCTTTAAATGCTTCGGTGGAAGCTGCGCGTGCAGGTGAAATGGGGCGTGGTTTTGCAGTGGTTGCGCAAGAGGTCCGAAGCCTTGCGAATCGATCAAGCGAGGCATCGAAACAAATTCGACAGGTTACGGCAGATACCTTGGAAAAAGTGTCAGTTGGTATGGATTTAACCTCAAAAACTCAGCAGATTTTTGGCAAGAACGCACAGAATATTGAACAGATTGCCAACCAAGCATTAAAAATGCAGAATTCGATTGAGCATCAAAACGAGTCGATTTCTGAGGTGAATCAGTCATTGTTGGAAATTGAACAGACAACGCAAGCCAATGCAGAGTTGGTTGAACAAGTGACAGCGACATCGGCTGAAATTATTGATCAAATGGGTGGGTTGCAAGATAAGGTTATGCAGTTTCAACTTAAGGAAAAACCTGCAATGACTTTGTCATAAGGCCAAGGTTTGTCTGAGAGGGTGTTTGAGGGATTAGGTAAGTGAAGATTGCATTTAATGGAAGTTTTGAATAAATAGTTTGAAAATGCCTTCGCTGAGGTACTCAAGTTGATGATGCTTGGAATCGCTACTCGGTAGGAATTCTCGCATAGGTCCAATTTGGACATGAAACATCACTAAACCCATTAGGGTAGTAATCAAAAAATGATGATCCGCATTTGGAGCTAGGTTCTTTAGAATGCCTTCCATTTGTTGACAGGTTTCATACATGACTTCATGCGCTAAAAACTGTAGGCGAGTTTTATCATTTTGGAGTAATTCACGTTGAATCAATAGGCGAAAGTTTTCATCTTCGGTCATTTTGGCAAGGCTAAGTTGAATGACTGACTTTAGTTGCGATTCGGTTGAAGTATCACTATTAAAAACTGAGGTGAGTTGATCATTGTGTTGGCGAAAAACCCATTGTAAGCAGGTTTGGTAGAGGTGTTGTTTGTCTTGAAAGTGGTTGTATAAAGAGGGGGCTTTAATGTTGCTTGCTTTGGCAATGTCTCGCATGGTAACGGCTTCATAGCCATGTTGTGCAAAAAGCTCGGCAGCAGCTTCTAAAATTCGATGATAAGTATCCATCTATTTTCTCTTTAATAGGCTACCGGCCGGTAAATGATACCGGCCGGTAACGTTGTCGATGTTGTGTTCTAAGTTTTATTCAAAACTTAGTCCCATATCTCCCCCTGTTAATTCTTTATAAACATGGACGGCATTTTGTTCAGCGGTTTGTTCGAATACAGGGCGGTCTTTGTAAGCAGATTGGTCAATTGAACCCATATCTTCCTCGGTTCCGCCTTCTGCAATTTTCTTATTCACTTCCGCGTGCAGGAACTCCAAGTAACCAAGCGTATCTTTGGTAATGGTCGCCATATCGGTTGGCGCACCATGACCAGGAATCACTGTGACATCTTCAGGCATTGCGGCTTTCATGGCTTTGAAAGTATCAATCCAGTAACCTGTGTTCGTGTAGGAGAAGAAGGCAAGGGAGCGTGTATTATAGGCAACATCACCGGTGAATAACAAATTTCGACTTGGGATGTAAGCTAAGGTTGACCCTGGAGTGTGGCCTGGTCCAAAGTTTAGAAATTCAATGGTTTCACCGCCACCGACATCGATGACTAATTTATCCTCAAAGGTTGTGAATTTGTCACTGACATTACGGGCAGAGAGTGTAATATTTTCACCCACTCGGCGTGCCCAACTCGCTTTAATCATTTCATAGCCATTATCGAAATCACTGTTTGCCTGCTCATTCGAGTAAAGGTTTTTAACCCCTTTGTCCACCCAGTAACTTGCTCCCAAGTAGGCATGACCTTGAGAGTTTTCTACGGCTACCCATTTGACTGGCTTATTGGTGTGTTTCTGAATTATTTTATGGAAACTTGCAGCAACAGCAGGGTTCGGGCCGGCATTGAAAACGAATACGCCATCTTCAAATTCTACCCAAGAAAGGTTGTTGTTCAGGCCGTAGTTTTCAGGCGTGTGCCAAATTAAACTACCGACCACGGTGTAAACACCGTTCATAACTTTAGTTGGTTGTGGTAAATCTAAGGTTTTGCCGATGTAGCCAGCTTGCTTTTGGGTTTTTTGAACATCTTTGATGTATTGTTCTACTGAACCGCTTAATGAAGAGCTTTCTTTTGCATAGGCGGCAAATCCAGCCAAATAAGGATCTAGCTCTGAAGCTTGAGCATTACCGAGTCCTTGGAGGGCAAGACTTCCGGTTAAAATTGTGCTCGCTATCAATCGCTTATTCATTGTGTTCTCCTCGAGTTGTTTTATTTTTTCGTTTTTGAGTTGGTTTTATGTTTTATGGTTGCTTGCTAACAACTGTTAGTTTCGATTGTAACAACCTTAATTTAAATTAAACCCTAAAGTTTTTTATGCGAAATAAAATTTATTGGTAGGCAAATTGACTCGTAATCGGGAATTTTGTGGTTCTTGAAGCGTTAGCCCATTAAAACCGTTAAAATACGCATTTAAAAATTACAGCCATGAGAGTGCCAGTGATGACGGATCCCAAAGCAGTTGTCGAAAAGCCGATGAAGTTGACTAAAAAAGAACGTACAAAAGATTGGATTAAACCACCGAAAGCCATTATGAAGCCAGTGGGTCGTGCCATGGCGCAATTCAAAATGTTGCGTGATGGTGATCGAGTGATGTTGGGATTGTCAGGAGGAAAAGACTCTTTGGCGTTGTTAGTGATTTTAAAGCACCTACAACGCCATGCACCGGTGAAATTTGAATTGGCTGCTTGCACTATTGACCCGGAAATTCCAGGGTTTGATCCTTCGCCTTTGAAAGAGTGGGTGGAGCAAAAAATTGGTGTGCAGTACTTCTATGAGTCAGAAGATTTGGTTGCTTTGGCTGATAAGCATATGAAAGGGGACTCCTTTTGTAGCTTTTGTTCCCGACAAAAGCGCGGCAAGCTCTATACGACTTGTCGACGAGAGGGTTATAACGTCTTAGCTTTGGCTCAGCACTTAGATGATTTGGCGGAAAGTTTTATTATGTCGGCGTTTAATGCCGGTCAGCTAAGAACCATGAAGGCGCATTATCTGAATGATGATGGCGATATTCGCATTATTCGTCCGCTGGTTCGTGTTCGTGAAAATCAAACGCGCGATTTTGCGACTGCGGCTGGCTTGCCGGTTATTCCTGATAATTGCCCTGCCTGTTACGCGAAGCCACAACAACGCCAAGAGATGAAGCAGTTATTATTGGCACAGGAGCAAAAAAATAAGCACCTCTATGCCAATTTGTGGACAGCGATGCAACCGTTAATTGCTGATGACAATCATGATGGCTTGGCAAATCTTGATGAACTTACTGGGTTAGGAAATGGCAAATAAATCGAGAAAAGCCAGAGATTTTGCTGCAAAAGTCACCATTGGCTTATTAAAGGTTTTGTCTTGGCTTCCGTTATCGGTTTCACAATTTTTTGGAAAATTAACCGGCCGGTTAATGTCAATGACCAACAACAAACAACGCTTTATTGCGAGTGCAAATATCTCCGCAGCTTATCCCAAGCTGAATGAAAATCAGCGAAAATCAATGGTGAACAAGGTTCTCAAACATAATGCCCAGTCGATATTTGAATTAGGGGCAATGTGGTTTTGGCCTGAGAAAAAGATTAACTCAATTATTCGCCATGTTCATGGCAAAGAATACTTGCAGGCAGCCTTTGATCAAGGGCAAGGCGTGATTGTTTTGGCTCCTCACATTGGCAATTGGGAGTTGATGGGCTGTTATTTGTCGATGCACTATCCATCCACTTTTATGTATCAGCCGCCGAAATTAGCGCCGATTGAGCAACCCATGCGCCAGTCAAGAATGCGTTTTGGTGCGGCTTTGGCTCCAACAGATTTGTGTGGAGTAAAGCAAGTAATGAAGGCATTAAAGTCGAATCAGTTGACGGCAATTTTGCCAGACCAAGATGCAGGAGAAAATGGTGTTCATGCTCCTTTTATGGGGCATCCTGTCCGCACCATGACATTAATTAGTCGATTATTGCAAAAAACCAAAGCAGCCTGTGTTTTGGCGGTCGCTTTGCGTGATTCAAAAGGCTCATTTGAGTTGCACTTTATGCCAGCAGATCGAGAAGGGCTAGAGAATGTGGATCAGCTTCAAGCTGCACTGTCTTTGAATCAAGCGGTAGAGCAGTGCGTTGCGCTGGCACCAGAGCAATACCTTTGGACCTATAAACGATTTAAAGGTCAGCCGGAAGGTGCACCTGATATTTATCGAACTTCCTAATTAATTCAAGGTTTTTGATATCTGAAGTAGGTAAGAAGTAGGTAAGTTTTTAGGGCTTTTTACCAACAAACCAACTGTAGCGATATTTCGGTGCGTCCTGTTGAATTGAATCATTCAACCAGCCTTCGCCATTGATCAAGCATTGCAGGTTTTTGAAAGATTGTGTGAGTTCGCCGCTTTTAAGGTAAAAATCTGGATTTTTGGGTGCATTTTCCTGCATGGGTTCTAAAAAACTCTGATAGAACAATAAACCATTCGGCTTTAAGGCTTGTTCAATTTGTTTGAAGAGTTTTCGGTCAAGATAGCGGCTGACGACAATGACATCGTATTGCTGATAAGGCAGAAGCATCTGTTTAAGATCGGTTAGGAGTGGCTGAATCGGCAAGTGATTTAAACTCGCCCAGTTGTTTAGTATGGTGAGAGCGTTATCTGAAATATCCCAAGCATCAACCTTTAGACCGCATTGTGCTAAAAATCGTGCATTTCCACCCAAGCCACAAGCCAAATCAAGCGCTTTGCCATAAAACGGTAAAAGGTGGCTGTGCTCCTTCAATGCATAGCATGGAGTCGTTGGAGTGTTCAAATCACTGTCAGAATATTTCAAATCCCATTTTTCACCGGCCGGTAGAGTTTTGTTTTTTGTCATCGAATGAAGGCCTTGTCTAAGAGCGCCAGAAGGCAGCAGTAAATAGGACTAACAGCGTAAAGATTTCTAGACGTCCAAGCAACATTGCAAAGGTCAGAATCCATTTTACCGGATCACTCATTGTTGAGAAATTTGCTGCGACTTCGCCAAGCCCAGGACCCAGATTGTTCATCATGGCAGCAACAGCTGAGAAGGCGGTCACTTGGTCAACACCCAGTGCCATGACTGCGAGCATGATCACTGCAAAACTGAAAACATATACGGCTAAAAAGCCCCAAACAGCGGTCATGACTTTTTCAGGAATGGTTTTGTTAGCCAGCTTGACCGGCAAAATCGCATTGGGATGAAGTAGGCTTTTGAGCTCGCGAAGGCCTTGTTTAAAGAGCAAAACAAAACGAATTACTTTCATTCCACCTGCGGTTGAGCCGGCGCTTCCGCCAATAAAACTCATGAAGATAAGTAGTACCGGCAAGAAACTTGGCCAAGCAGCAAAATCAGCATTGGCAAAGCCTGTAGTGGTGGCAATGGAGACGGTCTGGAAAACTCCGTAGCGAAAAGCTTCTTCCCAAGTCGAGTAGACGTTTTGCAAGTATAAGTAACTCACCACCACCGTGGTCGCTAAAATTAGTAAAGCAGCATAGACTTTGAATTCAGGATCTCGGTAATAGTGTTTACCGCTCAGGTTTCGAAATGCTGTGAAATGAAGTGCAAAGTTGATGCCGGCAAGGAACATAAAGAAAACGGCGATGGCTTCGATTGCTATGCTGTCAAAGTGACCAATACTTGCGTCATGAGTTGAGAAGCCTCCAATAGCAACAGTGGAAAAGCTATGGGAAAACGCATCGAACCAGTTCATCCCCGCCATCCAGTATGCGACTGCACAGGTGATGGTTAAACCTAAATATATGTACCAAAGCGCTTTAGCGGTTTCTGAAATTCGTGGCGCGATTTTAGAATCTTTGACAGGGCCGGGCATTTCAGCACGATAAAGCTGCATGCCCCCGATCCCTAGAATTGGTAAAACTGCGACCGCTAAAACGATAATTCCTAAGCCACCCATCCATTGGAGTTGTTGGCGATACCAAAGAATTGCATGGGGCATGGAATCAAGCCCACTGAGAACAGTTGCACCGGTCGTTGTAAGGCCTGAAAAACTCTCAAATATTGCATCGGTCAGACTCAAGGGGACTTCGGTTTCAATATACAGAGGTAAGGCTCCTGCAAAGCCTAGTACAGTCCAGAAGAGTACAACGACTAAGAACCCGTCTCTAACTTTGAGTTCTTGTTTGTAATTGCGAACAGGCCACCACATCAGTGAACCGAGTAATAAAATACCAAGCATAACGCTGAGAAATGCCGTCAGACCACCATCTTGATAAATTAGTGAAATCATGACAGGGGGAACAAGACTGAGGCTGAAAATCATGAGTAATAAACCAATGACTTTAGAAATGATTTTTGAGTGCATTTACTGTCTTCGCTTTAACTAGCCGTTATTTTGAGTAGATCGATTAACTCAGCCAAGAACTGTCTTTGGGGTTGACCAGTTCATTTAAGGCATCATTACTGCTGGAATCGGTAATAAAGATGATCATGTGATCTTCGGCCATAATCTCAACATCACGGTGCGCGATAATGACTTTTTCTTCTCGAATAATGGCTCCAACGGTAATGTTGTCGGGCCAAGGTATTTCAGCGATTGTTCTGCCAATGATTTTTGAGGTGTTTTCACTGCCGTGCGCAACGACTTCAACTGCTTCTGCTGCACCTCTTCTCAAAG
Source organism: Thiomicrorhabdus indica (assembly GCF_004293625.1). Taxonomy (NCBI): domain Bacteria; kingdom Pseudomonadati; phylum Pseudomonadota; class Gammaproteobacteria; order Thiotrichales; family Piscirickettsiaceae; genus Thiomicrorhabdus; species Thiomicrorhabdus indica. Next base: position 271,574 of record NZ_CP033040.1, read on the forward strand.
TGACCGCTTTGATTGTGTCGCCTTGGCGCGTGTAGTGTAACAAGTTGTTGGTCGTAATCGAGTCGGCAGAAATCGCAATATCAATGCCGTTTAACTGAATCATTTCTACATAGGATTGATTGTTGACAAGAGCAATGACTCGACGAACCCCGAGCTTTTTAGCGAGCATCCCTGAGATAATGTTGGCCTCGTCAGAATTGGTGACGGCAATAAACAGGTCAATCTCGTCAATATTTTCTTCTATGAGTAAATCTTTGTCGGCGATGTCACCATGAATAATAATGGTTTGGTCAAGCTTTTCTGCATTTTCTCGGGCTTGTTGCATTGTGTGATCAATCATTTTGACTTGGTGGTCTTGTTCTAGCGCTTGAGCGAGGTGGAAGCCGATATTGCCTCCACCACCAATCATAATGTTTCGAGAAGGTTTGACTCGACGTTTACGGAATTCTTGAAGAATGGTGGGGATGTGTTTGGTCTCTGACAGAAAGAAGATTTCATCACCGGCTTCAATGACAACATCCCCTTTGGGCATAATGACTTGTTGTTGACGATAGATTGCGACAAGTCGCAGTTTGACTGAAGCGGGAAGTAATTGCTTCAAATCTCGAATAGGTTGATGGTTCATTTGTCCATCTGGATAGACTTTCATCGCTACTAAGCGTAATTTTCCATCATGAAAGTCAATAACTTGTAGAGATCCTGGGTATTCAATGAGCTGAAGAATGTAGTCAGTTACAATGCTTTCAGGGCTAATTAAAAAGTCGATGGCCAAAGCATTGCTATTTTCAGACCGGTCAAATAATTGAGGATGTTCTAAGTAAGATCGGCCACGAACACGGGCAATTTTGGTTTGGGTTTTGTACATCATGTGCGCTAATTGACATGCAACGATATTGGTTTCATCGTTTTGTGTTGCGGCAATGAGCATGTCTGCTTCTTCCAAACCTGCTTGCATTAAAACATCCGGATGAGACGCATGCCCTTGAACAGTGCGTATATCAAGACGGTCTTGAAGGCGTTGTAAATGCAATCGATCAAGGTCAACCACGGTAATATCATGGTTTTCATTCGCGAGTTGTTCTGCAACCGAACTGCCGACTTGGCCAGCTCCTAAAATGACAATGTTCATAGGCTAATCTTTGGTCTCATAAAAAAGCAATGCAACAGCTTACTGATTGTTAAATCGTATCTTAATTTGCTTTTAATTTGGGGCTCTTAATTTGAACTAACTTAGGGTTGACTTTATCGACTGCAAACTTTCAAAAAGGGTTTTTGGGATCAATACCCAATGTTTTGAGTTTCCGGTATAAGTTGGTTCGTTCAACGCCGGAACGTTTCGCGGTTTCTGAAACGTTGCCACCGGTTTCACGAAGCAATTGACTGAGATAAGTCGCTTCAAGCCGGTCTTTGGCTTCTTTTAAACTGATGCTAGTATCGATTTCCCAAGCGCTACGGTCTGTGCTGGGTGATTCATGCAGATAGTTTTTGACTTCGTCATCACTAACCTCTCCCTCGCCTAAGATTAATAGGCGTTGGACAAGGTTTTTAAGCTCTTTTAGATTTCCCGGCCAATTATATTGACGAAGTACATTTTGCGCAGGAACACTAAAGTGACGATATTCTAAGCTTTCATGAGTGACGAAATGATTAATAAAAAACTCAATCAGTTCAGGAATATCCTCCGTGTGCTGTCGAAGAGCAGGTACTTGAATTGGGATAACTTTTAAACGTTCGTAGAGCGCATTATGAAAATCTCCCTCAGCAACGGATTTTTCTAGAAGTCCTTTGCTGAGAGCTAATAGTCGAATATCTAAATGAATCGTTTCAGCGTTGATATGCGTTTTTTGGTTTTGGATTAATTCAAATAATATCGTTTGACCGGCCGGTGATAATTGCTCAATTTGAGAAATGACTAAAGTTCCAAAATCAGCTTCTTTTAGACGTTGTAGACTGTTTTGGGCGTCAGTTTCATCGAACAGACGATTGAAATCATTTGCTGACATTTCGACGTAGGCAGAGTTTTTCCGTGAAGAAGTTTTATGAAGCGCTTGTGCAATATGGTGCTTGCCTACACCGGACTCTCCTTCTATCAGAACTGGCATCGTGAATTTCGACAGTCGCTCAATGGTTTCACGCAACTGAATCACTGATTTACTCTTGCCTACTGGCATAAACTGCTCTGGAAAACTCTGTTTTAATTGGCGGTTTTCTTGGTTTAGGCGGCTAGTTTCCATTGCGCGTTCAGCGGTAACGGTCAATTTTGCCAAGGAAAGTGGTTTTTCTAGAAAATCATAGGCACCCAGTTTGGTTGCTTCAATAGCGGTTTCAATGGTGCCGTGACCGGACATCATGATTACTTTGGTATTTGGCAGTGAGGATTCTTGTTGAATTTCTTTAAGTAGGCTAATGCCATCAATATCCGGCATCCAGACATCCAAGAAAATGATGTCCGGGAGAAACTGACGCCACTGAGTGCGTGCTTGTTCACCGTTTGCTGCTGTTTCAACCTTATAGCCTTCTTCTGCAAATATTTCCTGCATCAGGTCACGAATGTCTTTTTCATCATCAATGATTAATAGTTTACCTAGTCTCATTCGCGCGTCTCAGTTAGCGTATTGGGTGCCTTGGCAGGCGTGATAATTGGAAGGTTGATTATAAAGCAGGTACCTTCATTTGGTGAAGTCTTCACGGAAATTGTTCCATGATGTTCATCAATGATTTTACGCACAATAGCAAGGCCTAACCCAGTTCCTTTGGGTTTATCCGTTGCATAAGGTTCGAAAATCCAGTTTTGTGCCTCTTCAGGCATGCCTCGACCATTATCACAAACGGTAATTTGATAGGTTTCCGAGTCTAGCAGTCGTGTGGTCAGTTTAACTTTCGTGTTGTCTTGATTTTCACAGGCTTCGAGTGCGTTTTTAATCATGTTATGGAATAGTTGTCTCAAGCGAGAAAGGTCTGCCATGACTTGTGGTGCAGGCTCAACAAGTTCAAGTTCAAGTTTCCATTGTGAGTTTTGATACATGTCAGCAATGGACGTTAGCAGAGCGTTTAGTTCCGTTGGTTTTAAATACACTTCTGGCGGTTTTGCGTAATCACTAAACGCTTGTACGAGTTTTTGCATGGCGGCCACTTGATCGGTAATGGTATTGGTCATGCGATTAAGCAGGTCTAAATCATCGCCATCTAGCTTGCGACTGAGTTTAAAGTTTAAGCGTTCCGCCGATAGTTGAATGGGCGTTAACGGGTTTTTGATTTCATGCGCTAGGCGACGAGCGACATCGCTCCAAGCTTTGTTAAGTTGTGCTTGAACCAGTTCGGTAATGTCATCAATCAGCAATACGTATCCAGCTGTGTTTTGGGTTTTTGCAGATAAAGATGTGCCGTGAAGCATAAGGATTTTGTGTGCTTGTTTGCAACGGTAATCAAATCTAAGTTCCCAATGTTTTCGTTTGTCTTTGTTGGCAAATTTCGGTTTGATTTCGGTGAACAGCTCTTGAATTGCTTCGTGAAGTTGAGGGCTTTGGCTTGAGATTTCTTCCGGGGTCGCATTTTTAATGTCTTCAAAGCGACAGTTTAAGATTTGTTCAGCGGCTTCATTCATACTGCGAACGCTTTGTCGGCCATCGAAAGTAATTACCCCACTGGAAAGATTTTGAATGACCCCTTGCAGATAAAGTTTTTGAACTTCTGTCTGTTGATGACTGATGCGTAAATCATTTCGGGCTTTGGATATTTTTTCAATCATGTCATTAAACGACAGAATCAGTTCGCCAAATTCATCACGTTCCCTGACTGGCATTTGAATATTGTAGTCTCCTTGGGAAACCGCTCGGGTTCCGCGCGTCAGTACGCGAATTGGCTGTGTGAAATTATCAATGGCGCGAATGCTGAATAGAATAGCGGTCACAATGGTCAGTAATACCACCATGGTCAAAATCAAGGTGAAACTGGTTGTAAGAGGTCCTTTCAGATAGGAAAGTTCCAGGTACTGACTATTTGCTGTCGCGACAGAATCAGCCATTTCCGTGATGTTTTTTGGAATGAGAAAAATCGCTTGTAATGCATAATCGTTATTAAAGTTGTCGTTGAACGGAATAAGGATGCGAATGAAAGATTCTAAACCATCGTCGGACTGCTCAATTGCCGCATAGGTGGTGTTTTGTCGAACCTGTTGAAATAAGTTGTCGCCGGGAGGTTTAGGCAGAATCTGGGCATTGTCACGGCTGCTGAAAGCAATTAACTGTTGGTTGGTTTGATACAGAGCGACTTCTTCTGCATTCAGTAGGCGGCGAAGATTACTCACGCCGGTAATCGGGAAACTTGCTAGAAGATCGCTCTGTTCACGGGTAATGGTCATTGTGAGGTTTAAGCTTTCACGGGTTTTGTTATCCAATGTATAGCGAACAAGTTCAGCAGCATTCCCAAGTGCCGTTTCGGTTTTGACATCAAACCACTGGGTAATCCCTTGTTGGATGAAATTCATTGAGAAAGCAAAAATCGTTATGGCAGGAATGCCCATCAAAAGGGTTGCCAGTAAGCTTAAACGAATGGTGATTTTTGTACCCGGAACTTTCTTTTTCAGCTTGTTATAGAGAGACCACAGGGTTTTTATAAAGAGGCCAAGTAATACAGCGATACCAATCCAAGAGGCAAATAGCAATGCTGAGTAGGCATCGGCAAATTCGGAGGCATTCTGTAAAATCTGGCTCATTATCATCAAGGCAATGACCAGTGCAATAAACAGCAATGTTGTCCAGCCGTATTGTTTTAAAAAACGTCCAAATGTCCTCATAGTGCGTCACTCATTTTATTGCCAACTTTGTGGAGCTTTGAGTGTTGTTTCAAACCAGCCACTGTTGAGTTGCCAATTGTCGGTAAACAGAGCTTCCAATAATAATGGCGTGGGTAATTTCCATATATCCAGAGAGATTCGGATGCGCAAGGTATAAATTTGTCGCGGATGAAGCTCGCTTAGTTCTGCAATTTCAAAAGCTTTAATTGTGGATAGGGTTTCTAATGCGTCATCAATGTCTCGAAAGCTTTGCGTATGTCCATTTCTGGAATTATATAGATGGAAAGTTTGATCAAGGCCTTCAGAAAGTAATTTAACGTGATAATCAATAGATTTTCTTGTACGTTGATAAGGAATACCCAGTAATCGGTTGGCTTCTGTGAGCTGCATCTGTATTTTGAAGTTTAGATTGATTTCATGATTGATTGCGTCAAAAATTTTATCGTTGAGCTGTATTCGGCTATTGGAATCAATTTTTAAAAATTGTTTGTCTCGATAGTCAACGACCTTAAGAATCACTATTTTATTTTGAGTCGGTCTAACTTTTTGTCTAGAGGTTTGTTCCATTGACTCCAGTGTTAAGTTAAACAAGTTTTGTTCTTCGGGGTTTGCAGTCAATCCGTTAGTTGGCAGGTTGATTTTTTGAGTTATAGGGGTTAAAGGGGAGTCAATCAAGTGCTTAATCCCCAGAAGAGGTTCCTTGTCTAGAACTTGTTCAGGTTCGTAGGTGAAAGGTGGAGAGATGAGGTTCTCCATTGGAAAGTTTTGATCAATTTTGAGTTCAAATTCAAGGGGGTCTTCATCGGTACTGCTCAAATATTGTGCGTCGTCATTGGCTGAAGTTTCTTCAACAGTTGTTTCATAGCCAAATACAGCGATAAGACCAAGAATTATGCCCAAGGCTGCGAGGCGTTTCCAAGTTTTTGCTTGGCGATTGCCGGAAGCGTGTTCTGGAATTTCAGTCGAGTGCATAAAAAGCTCTTAATAGTGACTCATGAAACGTTTAATTTACGACGTTGAGGCTTTTTCAAGCAAGCAATAATAAAAACCATCCATGCCATGAGTGCCGGGCAGTATCTGCCGGCCGGGTAAATTTGAAAAGGTTGCCCAGTTGGCGGGGAAATCAATTTGTGTGGCATCTGGTCTGCTCTCCAGAAACTCTGCAATTTGTAATCCATTTTCTTGCGGAAGTACTGAGCAAGTCGCATACAGCAGCTGCCCTCCGGGCTTAAGCGTTGCCCAAAGTGCATGCAAAATCTGTTTTTGAATCTGCACTAACTCGATAATATCTTCTTCCGTTCTGTGCCATTTGATGTCTGGATGCCGACGAATGATGCCGGTTGCAGAGCAAGGTGCATCGAGCAAGATTTTATCAAAGCGATTGCCATCCCACCATTCTTGGGGTTTGGCGGCATCGCCCACTTGATAATCGCATTCAAGCTCTAAACGATAAAGATTTTCTGCCAGACGCTCAATTCGTTCAGGATCCTTTTCCAATGCGAAAATATTCGCTTGTGCTTTGGAGAACTCAATTAAATGTGTCGTTTTTCCACCTGGAGCCGCGCAGGCATCGAGAATACGTTCTCCGGCTTGAGGTTGCAGAATTTGTGCGGCTTGTTGAGCAGCTGCATCTTGCACGCTAAAACCGCCTTCTTCAAAACTCGGCAATTGCGTAATGTCGGTACTTTGCAGCAGTGAGATGCCTTGCTGACAGTCAGGATGTCGTTGAGCTTCGATACCGGAAGACTGAATCGCTTCCAAAAGCGTTTCAGGTGCTTGGTAAATGGCATTGTTGCGCAAAGTCAGTGGCGCAATTTGGTTGTTGGCGCCTAAAATCGCTTCCCAGTTTTCGGGATAGGCTTTGCGCATCGCTTTAAAAAACCATTGTGGGTGAGAAAATTTTTGTGAAGGTTTTACATCTACTTCTTCACAGATTGTCGCTTTTTCGCGTAAAAAGTTGCGTAAAACGCCATTTACGAGTCCTTTTGCCCAAGGTTTCTTTAAACGCGAAACCACTTCGACTGTTGCCCCAACTGCTGCGTGTTCAGGGGTTTCCATATAAAGAATTTGATAGAGGCCTATCAGAATGAGTTGATTGATGTCTTCATCCTTAGCTTTCAATTTCTTTTTGAGTAATTGGCTACGAATGGCTTCTAAGCGCAGCTGCCAGCGAAGGGTGCCTAGCACTAAATTTTGAGTGAAGCTGCGTTCGCGACGGTCGGAAAATTGCGCAAGCCCTTCCGTCAGTACTTGGCTGAGAGAGCGGCCATCTTCAATCACATTCAAGCAAATTTTTAAGGCCACAAAACGGCTGTGACTCGGTGTGTTTTCTGAGCTCATGCCAAGTCCTTTAACGTGTTTTGACATTAATTTAGTTGAGTGCCTATCAGTTGCCTTGCTTGCGCAAAGTTATAGGCGGACATGGCTTTTTTACCGGCCGGTTGCACCTGCGTCAAACACAGTACATCATCCCCCGTCGAGACATAAAGACCGGATTTTTCCAGTTGAATGACTTCACCTGGAATACCTGTGTTTGGTATGTCTTTAGCAACACTCGCTTGCCAAATACGCAAAGGCTTGTCTTGGAATTTGCAAAAAGCTACAGGCCAAGGGTTAAAAGCTTGTATCTTGCGAACAATTTCACCGGCCGGTAAAGTCCAGTCAATTTGCGCTTCGGCTTTAGAAAGCTTTTCGGCATAAGTCACTAAGGACTCATCTTGTTTTTCTGCCTTGGCTTGCAAGTTTTGTAAATCTGAAAGTGTTGCCATGAGAGCGTCAGAGCCAAGTATGCTCAAACGATCATGCAAGCTTTGTGCGGAATCATTTTTGGAAATAGGCGTGGTCACTTTGTAAAGCATGTCACCGGTGTCTAGGCCTACATCCATTTGCATAATGGTCACTCCGGATTCGGCATCTCCTGATTCGATGGCCCGTTGAATCGGTGCAGCACCACGCCAGCGCGGCAATAGTGAGGCATGAATGTTTAAGCAACCGAGTTTTGGCGTGTCTAAAACGACTTTGGGCAAAATCAGCCCATAAGCGACCACAATCATAATATCAGCTTGAAGCTCAGCCAGCTCTTTTTGCGCTTCTTCATTTCGCAGAGACTCGGGCTGAAGTACTGGAATATCGTGTTCAAGGGCGATATTTTTGACAGGACTCGCGGTGAGTTTGCGACCTCGACCAGCAGGGCGGTCTGGCTGAGTGTACACTGCAACCACCTCATGGTCCGAATCAAGCAAGGCTTGCAATGGTGCGACTGAAAAATCAGGAGTCCCTGCGAAGATGATTTTTAATGATTGTGTTTTGTTCATACTCTCTGCGTCTGTGATGAGTGGATGCCAATAAATGAAACGATGCCGGCCGGTGTTTTTGATGTTTTAAACGATGGCCAAGCAGTGATAAAAATGCTGCGAATCTATCAATCGTGTGATGCTCTTTTTATCGCACATCACCTATTCCGGTTGTTGCGCGAGCTTACGGTATTTTTGCAAAGCTCGATTGCGTTTTAACCCGGATAAATGATCAATAAAGAGTTTTCCATCTAAGTGGTCGATTTCATGTTGAATACAAACCGCGAGTAAATCCGAAGCTTCCAACTCAATTGGCTTGCCATCTCGGTCAAGTCCTCGAACCAAAATGTCACTTGGACGTTTTACTTTCGCGTAGATACCGGGTAGGGATAAACAACCTTCTTCCCAAACAATTTCGCCCTTCGCTTGAATAATCTCAGGGTTGATCAAAGCAATCGGTTCATCATTGGTTTCAGAGACATCTACGACCAATAAGCGTTCTTGAACAGCAACTTGAGGCGCTGCAAGTCCAATTCCGGGCGCGTCGTACATGGTTAGAAACATTTCGTCAATGAGATTGCTAATACGGTCATTCATCTGTTCAACGGGCGCGCAAATTTCTCGCAACCCTTCATCAGGGTAGAGAACAATATCGAGTTTTTCCATAAGGCTGTATACTCTAATCTTTAAAATTTTGCTTATTATAACGAATCTCCTTGTGCAAACTATGCCTTCTGCCTTTGATTTAGCTTCACTATTGACCTTGCATCAAATCCATATCGACTTCGAACAGCTCGATAAGGTGACCACTTATTTTGGTTCTTTTCAGAACGCGGTTCAGGCGTCTGATGCCGATTGGCAGGCGAGTCAAATTCTGCGTCCGTCCCAGCAAAAAGCGTTTTTGGGTGAACAGCGTGATTTCTGTCTGCAACGAGCGGATGAAGCCCTGATTTGGTGTGAACAGGACGCCCAAACTTGGCTGACCATTTACGATGAAGCATTTCCTGAAAATCTAAAAAATATTGATAAGCCGCCACCAATCTTGGGTGTGCGAGGCGATGTGGAATGGCTCAAGCAACCGCAGATTGCGGTGGTTGGCAGTCGCCATGCCTCTCAGTCGGGGTTGGAGATTGCACAGGATTTTGCAAAATATTTATCGACTCAAGGTTTAACCATTACCAGTGGCTTGGCACTTGGCATTGATGCTATGGCGCATCAGGGTGGGCTTTTGGGGGCTGGCAAAACCATTGCTGTGGTTGCAACGGGATTAGATCGAATTTATCCTGCAGCCAATCAGCACTTGGGGCGTCAAATTGCTTCAGAAGGCGCCATGGTTTCCGAATTTCCACTGGGAGTGCAACCCAAAGCTTTTCATTTTCCGCAGCGAAATCGAATTATTAGTGGTCTGAGTGTCGGAACTTTGGTGGTTGAAGCGGCGTTGAAAAGTGGTTCTTTGATTACTGCTCGAACCGCAATGGAGCAAGGTCGAGAGGTATTTGCCGTCCCAGGCTCCATTCATAATCCTCAAGCAAAAGGTTGCCACCAGTTAATCAAACAGGGCGCGAAATTGGTGGAGTCTGGGCAAGATATTTTTGAGGAGATTGTTGATGTTTTGCCATTTGAATTATCACCGGCCGGTGAAAAAAATGTTTTGAGTTCGCCGAAATCCAGTCAAGAAAAAATGAATGCTTCGTTGAAAACATCGAGTCAAAAATTGTTGGAGTGGGTTGAGTTTGAACCAATTAGTTTGGATGAATTAGCGGTCTTGAGCAAGATGCCCGTTTCTCAAATACAGGCCGATTTAATGATGTTAGAGCTCAGTGGGCATATTGAAAAGCTCTCTGCCGGAAGATGGCGAAGAATTAAGTAGTTGACTCTGAATTCCAGTTTTCACTCCACTGCGTTAGAACGCTTTATGTTATCTAGATAGCATTGCAGCATTCTGCCTTGATGAGTAAAAAATGGCTTTGCCATAAATTAAATACGTTATTCAGAGTCGACTAAGTAACGCGTTTTACAGATTATCCGCTGAATTAAATTTTAGTGCGAGCAACGGCAACCCGTCCTTCTTCTTCATAGCGTAATTCATCAAAACTGAAATTTTTTGCAATCAGAATGCCACGACCATTGGGACCAGTTTGATGATAGTCTTCAGGAGTAAGATAGCTTTCATAATCAAAGCCATCGCCAAAATCACGGATGCTGAAATCAATGAACCCTTCTGAGAAGGTAACGCTGATTTCAACAAACTGATGTTCATATTCAGGGCTGTACAGCCGTTTTTTTAAGGCGCTTTCGAATTGACCATCATTTACCAGTTTTGCCTTACTTTCAAAATCAAACCCTAAATTGCCATGCTCCAAGGCATTATTCATTAACTCCAATAACCCGAAACTGGTTTTTTCCGGTGTTTGGGTTAAATAGGATAAAGTCGCAGATAAGCTATGAATGTCTTCCGGGGTTCGAACATGAAAAATTGCATGGCGAAACAGGGTGATGGAGTGCTTGTAGTCAATGACAAAACGGTTGATTTCATTGAAATTGGTCAGGCCTCGAAATGATGAAGATAGGATGTCCAATAAGCGTTCTTCGGAATAAGGTTTGGTAATGAAATAGTAAACCCCATGAGACAGCGCCTGTTTGAAAACGGAAGAATCTGGACGGGTTTGCAGAATGATGGGTTGATAATCATTTGGGTACATTTGAGCGAGCTTTTTTAAGAACTCCCAGTCTCCATTGTGCATGTTGTCTTCATCAAACCATAAAATATCATAGGTATCCCCCAGCTCTTCCATAAACATCTGAGCATGATGCGAGTTCCGAGCAAAATCGATTAATAATCCTGGGTAATCTAATGCTTGAGATAAAAAATATTGCTGGCCAGGTGAAATTCCAATCATCAAAATTCGTTTTGGATCTTGAATGTCGAAAAATTCTGAATTCTGGGGAACGAGTGGTACGCTCATTGCGATTAGACCATTGAAGAGTGAATTTTGCCATTGTCGCACTTTTGCATAAGGGCTTCAATGGAAACGCCTTTTATTGACCAATGTGCTGGTATCTCTTTTTGTGTAGTTTAAATAATTCCTGTCGAAATTGATTGCAAATTATAAAAAATTTATGCACCCTAAAAAAATATAAGAATTCATAAGCGTGGACAAAGCAGTTCCCTGAAAAATAAATTAGAGTGTTTAGGAAATGACTGTAGAAAGTCTCCGAACCGCTTCGATAAGACGGAAAGAAGAGTTGAAAGTATGACAAATTTGGTGATTGTGGAGTCGCCCGCAAAAGCGAAAACCATTGAAAAATATTTGGGCAAAGATTTCGTGGTGCGCTCCAGTTATGGGCATATTCGAGATATCCAGAAAAAAGGGATGGGGATTGATCTGCAAAATGGGTTTGAACCCAGCTATGAAATTTCGTCTGATAAGAAAAAGAATGTGACGGAATTAAGAAAACTCGCAAAAGGCTCTGAGCAGGTTTGGTTGGCAACGGATGAGGACCGCGAGGGGGAAGCGATTGCTTGGCACCTTGCGGAAGCTTTAAATTTAGATGTTAAAACGACCAAGCGTATTGTCTTTCACGAAATCACCAAGCCGGCAATTACCCATGCTGTTGATCATCCGCGCACGATTGATATGGATTTGGTGGATGCGCAGCAGGCGCGCCGAATCTTAGATCGTATCGTGGGCTTTGAATTATCGCCAATTTTGTGGAAAAAAATTCGAACAGGTTTGTCGGCCGGTCGCGTGCAATCAGTTGCCGTGCGATTGATTGTGGAGCGTGAAAAAGAGATTGAAGCTTTTGAAGCCAGCTCGGTTTTCCGTGTTCAAGGGGTATTGGATTTATTGTCACCGGCCGGTGAAAAAGTCGGTGAGCTTGATGTGAAGCGCACGGCAACCTTTGAGAATGAAGCCGATGCGACTGCGTTCCTGCAATCGGTATCAAGCGCGAATTTGCAAGTGTTATCGCTAGAGGAAAAGCCAGCGAAACGTGCACCAAAGGCCCCCTTTACTACTTCGACGTTGCAGCAAGAAGCCTCTTCCAAACTAGGGTTTTCGGTCAAGCAGACTATGATGATCGCCCAGCGATTGTATGAATCTGGGAAAATTACTTATATGCGTACCGATTCTGTGAATCTGTCCGAAGTTGCCATTGCTCAAGCCGAAACACAGATTAAATCTGCCTACGGTGCTGAATATTCCAAACCACGTCGATACAAGACTAAAAACGCTGATGCGCAAGAGGCGCATGAGGCGATTCGACCAACGGATTTCTCAACGGAAAATGTTCCGGGTGAACGTAATGAGCAACGTTTGTATCAGTTAATTTGGCGTCGTGCTATTGCTTCGCAAATGGCTGAAGCACAACTCAAACGCACCACGGTGGAAATCGGAATTGATAATTTACCAACCGATAAGTTGACCGCAAAAGGTGAAGTCGTTACTTTTGATGGTTTCTTGAAAGTCTATGACTTTGGTGGCAAGGATGACGATAAGTTGCTGCCACCAATGACGATTGGTCAAGCGTTGCGTTTAGGCGCTTTAAGTGCTCGTGAAAGTTTTGCACGTCCACCGGCTCGATATAACGAAGCCAGTTTGGTTCGAACACTGGAAGAAATGGGGATTGGTCGTCCGTCAACCTATGCACCAACCATTGATACGGTCCAGCAGCGTGGTTATGTGGTTAAAGAAGATCGTGAAGGCAAAGAGCGCGAGTACCGTGAAGTGTTTCTAAATGCGGAAGGGCTTGAAGCCAAAACGTTGACTGAAATGGCTGGTAGTGAAAAAAATAAGCTGTTCCCGACCGATATTGCTGGGATTGTGACGAACTTTCTGACTAAGCATTTTGGTGAGGTGCTGGATTATCACTTTACGGCAAATGTCGAGGAGAAATTCGATACTATCGCGAAAGGTAAAATCCAGTGGCAGCAAATGCTGGAAGAGTTTTACACACAATTCCATCCTAAAGTCGAAGCGGCTGAAGATGTTTCGCGTGAAGAAGCCGGTCAGGCGCGTCCGCTTGGCAATCACCCAGAAACGGGTGAGCCGATGTTTGTCAAAATTGGCCGTTATGGCCCTTATGTGCAGATTGGTGACGGTGAAAACGATGAAAAGCCTCGTTTTGCCAGCTTAATGCCAGGGCAAAAGATGGATGTGATTAACCTTGAACAAGCGCTGGAGCTTTTCAAGTTGCCGCGACATGTTGGTGATATGCCTGAATCTTATTCTGCGACTGCGGTAGATGGCTCAAAGTTTGGTGTAGACAAAGGTCAAGCGCTGATTGCAAAGCAAGGGCCATTTGGACCTTATTTGGAATATGGCACCAAAAAATACGCACCGATCAAAGGATTTGATCCTCTGAGTATTACACTTGAAGAGTCGGTGGCGATTGTTGAGGCGAAAATTCAAGCCGAAGCAGAAAAGATCGTTAAGACGTTCCCTGAAAACCCAGATGTGAAGATTTTGAAAGGTCGTTGGGGGCCTTATATCACTGACTTGACCACCAAGAAAAACGCCAAAATTGCTAAAGATGAGGATGCTTTGGAGCTGAGTTTAGAAGAGTGTGTCAAACGCTTGGACGAAGCACCTGAGCCAAAAAAACGTGGTCGCGCTGCTGCGAAAAAAGCACCGGCCAAGAAGACGGCAGCGAAAAAAACTGCCGCAAAGAAAAGCACGGCAAAAAAGACAACAGCGAAAAAGGCGCCAGCTAAAAAAACAACCGCTAAGAAAACGACCACTCGAAAAACCTCAGAGTAGTTATGGCGTGAGTTTTCACTGTGTCTGTCAGAATGCTAAAAAATGCTATGAACTCGTCTCGAGGAGTTATGCCTTTGGATGGCGGGTGAAAACCTTCCATGGTTCACGATGTTTTTTAGGCATTCTGGCATAGTCTGTTTTTTTGCTAAACGCCATGTTTCTTCATAATCCTTTCAAAATCCACCGGCTGGTGGATTTTTTGTTAAACTATTTGGCTTATTTTTTGCCAGACTTTCAATAAAAGAGAACCTCGGATGAAGCAGCAAATTGCCCAAATTTTGACTCAAGCCGTTCAAACACTGAAAGAGCAGGGAGTGATTCCTGAAGATGCTCAGCCTCGCATTCATGTTGAAAATACGAAAGATAAATCGCACGGTGATTTTGCAACGAATTTGGCGATGATGTTGACCAAAGTTGCAGGAATGCCCCCGCGTGCTGTGGCAGAGAAAATCATTCCTTTGGTGGAAAGCGATCCTTTGGTGACGAAAGTAGAAATTGCTGGCCCGGGATTCATCAACTTTTTTGTGAATGAATCGGCAAAGTTTGATGTTGTTAAAACGATTTTGGATGAAAAAGATGCCTATGGCCGTGTCAATGTTGGCCAAGGAAAATCGGTGCTGGTGGAGTTTGTGTCGGCAAATCCAACGGGGCCATTGCATGTAGGTCACGGTCGTGGTGCAGCTTATGGTGCAAGCGTCTCGAATCTATTGGATGCCGCCGGTTTTCAAGTTTCGCGTGAATATTATGTGAATGATGCTGGCCGTCAAATGGATATTCTGGCGACATCGGTTTGGCTGCGTTATTTGCAAGCTTGTGGTGAAGAGCTCACGTTTCCAAGTAATGGCTATAAAGGCGATTACATTTTGGATATTGCCGGTCAAATTAAAGTGCAGTTTTCTGAGACGTTGAAAAAACCAGTATTTGAGGTGTTTGCTGGTGTGCATCCCGATGAAGGGCAGCCTGAGGGGGATAAAGAGCTACACATTGACGATTTGATTGTTAAAGCCAAAAACCTGTTAGATTCGCACTACGCAGACGTTTTTAAGATTGCAGTGGATTCAATTCTAGCGGACATTAAAGAAGATCTTGAAGGCTTTAATGTGCGTTTTGATAACTGGTTCTCTGAAAAATCTTTAATGGATTCCGGAGTGATCGATGCGGCGTTAGAGAAGTTGCAAGCGGCCGGAAAAATCTATGAAAAAGGTGGCGCTCTTTGGTTTAAGTCAACCGATTACGGGGATGAAAAAGACCGTGTTGTGGTGCGTGACAATGGATTGAAAACCTATTTTGCCTCGGATATTGCTTATCACTTCAATAAATTAGAACGTGGCTTTGATTTATTGATTGATATTTGGGGGTCAGATCACCACGGTTATATTCCTCGGGTTCGCGCAGCAATGGAGGCGATGGAAACTGATCCAACTCAGCTTGAAGTCCTGTTGGTGCAATTTGCGATACTATATCGTGGTGGGGAAAAGCTTGCCATGTCCACTCGCTCGGGAGAGTTTGTCACGCTTAGAGAGTTGCGTGAAGAAGTCGGTGTTGATGCGGCACGTTTTTTCTATGTGCAACGGAAATCAGAGCAGCATATGGATTTTGATTTGGATTTGGCTAAATCGCAATCAAATGAAAATCCTGTTTACTATATTCAATACGCCCACGCGCGAATTTGCCGTGTTTTGTCGCAATCTGTCGACAAAGGTTACCAACTTGACCTAAATGCAGGCTTGGCGAGTTTAGATAAGTTGACCTTAGAGCATGAAGCAGATTTGGCGACGGAATTAGCGAAGTTCCCTGAGATTATTGCTCGAGCGGCAGTGGTGTATGAACCTCATCAGATTGCTTATTATTTAAAAGATGTTGCGAATGCGTTCCACAGTTACTACAACGCAGGCCAGTTTATCGTCGAAGATGATGCTATACGCCAAGCGCGTCTCACTTTGATTTCGGCCACTAAGCAAGTGTTACAGAATGGTTTGACGTTGTTGGATGTTTCAGCGCCAGAGTCAATGTAGAGGCTAACTAGCCCTAAGGAACCTTTGATTCAATCAGAGTTTCCCTAAGCGAGAATGTAATTTTTTACTTGAAACTGCGATATAAGAACCTACCGGCCGGTAGGTTTTTTGTTTATGAGTTAGGAAGGGTGCATGGCTTACGACCATAATCTTCGTCAAAAAAAGAATGCGCAAAAGGCTGCAGAAGATGTGTTTGAACCGAAATCACATCGGGATGAACGTATTCTTTTGAGTCATGCCTCTAAGTCAACTTGGTTGGCGACCATTGGAATTCTTGTGGCGATGGCTGTGGTCTATTGGGTCGTTACGCACTTTGGCACAAAGGGATTGAAAAGCAGTCAGCAAACTCAGCCGATGGTTGAATTGGTGTCTGAAGCGGACTTGGATGCTGAAGTAAGTTCAGAATTAGAGTCTTTGGATAGCATCAATGACGCTCAAGCTGAAACCGAAGGTGTTTCTGTAGAGTCATCAGAAAACTCTCAATCAGCAACCACTTCAGAGCTTGTGGAGGCTTCTGAAAGTCAAGATGCATTGTCTTGGAGTTTTAATGGTTCTGATGACGTTGAATCGCAACCGGCCGGTCAGAGGTCTTCAGGCGTGATTCAGCGTGATTCTCTTCCGCTTCCTGCTGAGGCAACGAGTCAGGCGAAAATGACCTTTTATGAGGAAATGCAGCAAGTTGAAGTGCCTCTCGATGACTCAGAAAAATATCCAATTCAGTTAGAAGTGCCTGAATACATTGTTGCAGGAAGCTTTTATCGAGAAGCGGATGCTCGTAGGGAATTAAAGCGTCTGTCTTCTTACGGCCAAAAATTACTGCTCTCTGAAAGTAGTGGTAAAGGGAATCGGATAGTTTATGTTCTTAAAACTCAGGCGTATGATAATCGCCGTGAATTAGGGGCGCGAAAAAATGAACTGCGAGATTTAGGTGCAAGGGTTCGCAGTTATCCGGTGAAGTAACCATAACCGTTACGGAATTGGTCTTTTACTTGCCTAAAAATCTATAGAGCTTGGATATTGATTGGAAAACGTTTTAAGTAACTCCAAGCAGTGTAGATTTACTAGAAAGCCTTTCTTATAAATAGGTTTGCTGAAAGGCTAACGTAAAAGCTCCAAGTCTAGTTCTGTAACAACCCGATTTCGTCCAGATTTCTTCGCATGATACAGCGCATCATCGGCGCGCTTCACAAACTCTTCTGGTTCTTCGATTGCTTTAAACTTTGAAATACCGAAAGACGCGGTGACAGTTCTAAGTGGCTCGGTTGAATTTTTACGCTTCAGGTGAGCCGCTTCAATCTCTTTTCGGCAACTCTCAGCAATTTCTATTGGAACTTCAATGTCTGGGCCTTTGATTAAAAGTGCAAACTCTTCACCGCCATAACGACAGGTGACCTGATTCGGAATTTGATTTCGTTTAAGGATGTTTGAGTAGTAACGCAAGATGCTGTCACCAATTAGATGACCGTAGGTATCGTTGAAACTCTTGAAATGGTCAATGTCACTGAGTATCAAATAAACATTTTCTTCGGTTTCGCCATTAATGACTTCATCAGTTAATTCTTTAAGAGACATGTTAAAGGCTTTACGGTTGCCGATTTGCGTCAACTCGTCTTTCAAGGCTTCAGCTTTTGCATCAACAAGTTGTTGGCGCAGTTTGTTGATTTCTTCTGCGCTTTCGCTCATTTCTGCGGTAAATTTCTGACTGCTTTCTTGCATTGAATTTGCAGTGCTCAAGACATCGGAAGTAATTTTTCGTACTTGATGTTGGTCGAGGTTGTCAGCACTCAGTTGGTCGGTACAACTTTCCAAACGATTGGTTTGCTCCTCAAGTTTGTCGCCCCAAGCTTGAATGCGCTTGGCCATCATTTCCAGCAAACGCTTTAGTGCTTTATCAAAGCCTAATTGATCCTCCATGTCTTGGTCGGCAAAATAGGTTTGATAAAGTCGTCGACCAGCGCGGTCGTGATAGCCAAATGGATCTTGAAGAATGGCATCCATTTCAGCTCGAAACTGAGGGTTTTCGCCTTTGTAATATTGGTACCAGATATAGTAATTCAATGGCGTTGGGTTAATGTTTTGCTCTTCAAAAGAATCAATTATGCGATTGAAATAGCGTAATGCTTTCTCTTGATCATCTTGTATTTCTAACATGTCCAACATATCCGATAACTTTTTATTTTTGCCTTATATTAAAGGCGTTTAGGGCTTCACTGTGCAATAGTGGCGCAATGTCTTAGAATAGAGAATCCATGTGATTTTGTCTAGTAAACTTCTGCGACAGATTTGGATTTTGCAGGCATTTTGGCGTTAAATTTCAGAGTAATTGATTTACTTTAAGATTTGCGAAATTTTTTGATGCAAGGTGCGCAAGTAGAGTTCGTTCCAAGTCAGGATTGTTAGGCAGACTATAACTCACTTTTTTCATTTACATTATGTTACCTTAAACATTCAGTCAACTCAGAGGAGTTAATATGATTCAGCCTCCACCTATTGACCAGTTAATCGGTCAATTATCCAAATCGATTCCGCAAGGTTTTGGAGACCAAAATGACCAGATTAAACAACAAATGAAATCCATTCTGTCTCGCTGGTTAGAGGAAATGGATTTTGTGACTCGTGAAGAATTTGAAGTGCAGAAAGCCGTTTTACAAAAAACGCGTCAAAAACTAGATGAATTGAGTCAGCGTTTAGATGAAATAGACGCTGGTCACGACTAAAAAGAGACTATGAATGGGATTTGCACGAGTTTATTCCCGAGCATTGTTGGGGGTTGATTCCCCTCAGGTACTTGTTGAAGTGCATATCAGTAATGGTTTGCCAAGCTTAACCATCGTGGGTTTGCCGGAAGCTTCGGTTAAAGAGAGCCGAGAACGTGTTCGAAGTGCATTGCTTAATGCGGGGTTTGACATGCCGGTTCAGCGAATTACGGTCAATCTTGCGCCTGCGGATTTACCGAAATCCGGTGGACGTTACGACTTAGCCATTGCTGTCGGTATTCTGATTGCGTCAAATCAGATTTCATTACCTGATGGTTTGAATGGCGATGGATCTCTTGAAACATTTGAATTTTTTTCCGAGTTAGCTTTAAACGGAAACAGTCGTGCGATTGCTGGAGTTCTGCCAAGCTTGTTATCTGCTCAAGCAGCTGGACGTATCTCCGTTGTCGCTTGGGATAATGCTGAAGAAGTCGCTTTGCTTCAGCAAGCTTGGCAACAAATTCATCACATGGGTGAAAATTCTTACCGGCCGGTTATTGTTGCCAAAGATTTGAATGCGGTCGCAACGGCTTTATCCACTGACACACCAGACGTTTTTACGAGTCAGGAATTTTCAGCGGTGGATTATGTTCCTACTCTATGTCTGTCGGATATTCGAGGTCAACGACAGGCCAAGCGCGTATTGGAGTTGTGTGCTTCTGGTGGTCATAGTCTGCT
Source organism: Thiomicrorhabdus indica (assembly GCF_004293625.1). Taxonomy (NCBI): domain Bacteria; kingdom Pseudomonadati; phylum Pseudomonadota; class Gammaproteobacteria; order Thiotrichales; family Piscirickettsiaceae; genus Thiomicrorhabdus; species Thiomicrorhabdus indica. The sequence continues at coordinate 290,870 of NZ_CP033040.1, forward strand.
GATGGTTGGAGAGCCGGGCGCTGGCAAAACCATGTTGGCTTCTCGGTTGCCAGGAATTTTACCTAAAATGTTGCCGGAACAGGCATTGGAAACAGCCGCTATCCATTCTATTGCTGGTCGACCAAGAGATTTGGAACACTTTTTTGAGAGACCATTTTTGCAGCCTCATCACACGGCTTCAGCCGTCTCTCTTATTGGGGGTGGTTCAAATCCAAAACCGGGTGCTATTTCTTTAGCGCATAATGGAGTGTTGTTTTTAGATGAGCTTCCTGAATTTAGCCGGCCGGTATTAGAAGCGCTACGCGAACCTTTGGAAAATCGAAAAGTCGAAATTTCACGAGTGCGCCAGCAGGCTTGTTTTCCGGCAAGTTTTCAGCTTGTGGTTGCGCTTAATCCTTCGCCTTCAGGATATTTTCCTGATGATCGTAAAGGGCGTTGTAAAGACACGCCGAATGAAATTAATCGTTATCTAAAGAAAATATCAGGGCCGTTATTGGATCGCATTGATTGCCATTTGGAAGTACCTGCTGTAGACGTTTCGGAGTTACAAAGAGCTGATAATGTTGAAGGTGCAGAGGCCGAAACCAGCCTTGATGTAAGAGCTCGGGTTGAAGTCTGTCAGGCAAGGCAAATTGAACGCCAAGGATGTCTAAACGCTTTTTTGGAGAACAAACAATTACAATCCCTCAATTTGGATGAGACTTCAATGCAATTGCTGAAGGTTGCTACCGAGGAGCTAGGGTTGTCGGCGCGTGCTTATTACCGAACTCTTCGTCTGGCACAAACGCTAGCGGATATGGAATCCACAGAGATTCAAGCGATGCATGTTGCTGAAGCACTTTCTTATCGACCTTCTCAACGATTTTTGGAATTAGTGTAATCAATGGAATGGACACTGTTAGTTACCGCCGCCATGGTGGGTTTATTGGGTGGTGTGCACTGTTTAGGCATGTGCGGTGGAGTTGTTGGTACACTTACGTTTAGTTTGGATGTTCGCAATCAACAAAGTTGGTGGCGAATGCTGCCATTTCAGTTCGCTTACAATATGGGGCGAATTTTAAGCTATATGGTGATTGGTGCAATTTTTGGACTGATTGGAATGGCAATGGGATCGCTATCCGCGATGCTTCCAGTGCAACAAGCTTTACAAATTTTTGCCGGCATTTTTATGATTGCGTTGGGTTTGTATCTTGGCGGTTGGTGGTTTGGCGTCGCTAAAATTGAAAAAGTCGGTCAAGGACTCTGGCATAGGTTGCAACCTTATGCGCAGCGCATGACGCCTGTGAGTTCACCTTTGCAAGCATTTAGCTATGGGCTGGTTTGGGGCTGGTTGCCCTGTGGCTTGGTTTACAGTACTTTGATTATGGCGATGACCGCTGGTGGTGCACTAGAAGGTGCTTTAGTCATGATGGCTTTTGGTCTGGGAACCTTGCCAAATTTAATGTTGATGGGAGTATTTGCGTTTTACTTCACTCGGTTGGCTCGCACGACTTGGGTTAAAACATTGGCTGGATTAGGTGTGATTGGCATGGGCGTTTACCAAATTTATTTAGCTAGTGTGGTTTCGGTCGGTTGATATTTGCCAAATCTTCAGCAAGCGTTTGTCCTGTTTTGAATTCTTGTGTGGTCATAAGTATTACTTTCTTTTTGATATAGAATTTACTTATTAAAATAGACTGATGATTTTAATAAGGATGTCTATGTCTTCCTTCTCTTTATTCTTTACCGGCCGGTTAAGTTTTATGCAAACGGTTCTAATAATTGGTTTGTTATTGATTTTAACGGCGCTTTATCAGGCTTCACAAAGTCCGATTTCTCTTGTTACGTTCGTTATTGCTTTGGCAATGGGCGCGGTTCTCAATGGCTTGCATTTTGGATTTAGTCGTAGTTTTAGAGAACTGATTTTAGAACGAAAAACGCTCGCTGTTCGTGCGATTATTTGGATGTTGGCGTTGGTGCTTGTTCTGTTTGGCTGGTTACAAAATACTGCTGACAGTTTACAAGGTGAGGCGCTTTATGGTTTTATCCGGCCGGTAGGTGTTTATAGTCTGCTGGGAGCTTTTCTGTTTGGAGTCGGGATGCAGCTGGGTATCGGTTGTACTTCTGGAACGCTGAATCGAGCAGGGCAGTTGCAAGTGCTGTCGATTCCAACCTTGTTCATGATGATCGTCGGTGGCACCGTAGCTGTTTGGAGCCAAGAGCTTTGGCAAGCATGGCCAGCGGTTGCGCCATGGGCGTTTCAGCACAGCGTTCATTGGTTGGTTGCAATCGCTGTTCAATTGCTGTTGTTATTAGTTATTTATCGAAGTTTATTGATATTTGAACGGACTTCAAACGGACAAGTTCAGACATTGCTCCAACTCAAAAAAAGGGGGGATTCAGCATACTGGCATCCGTGGTTATTAGCGGGATTGAGTTTGGCCACGCTGAATGCGCTGTTGTTTTGGGTGTCCGGCTCACCTTGGTCGATTAGTTCAATTTTCCCTTATTGGGGAGTCCACTTGATTGAGCTATTGAAACTTCCTGTTGATTGGCAATTTTGGGATTATGTCATGGAAAATCCGAATCATTTAGCGTCTGAAGCCATCAACCATACTGTCAGCTTAACAACTTGGGGAGTGCTTTTCGGCGCTTTGTTTGTGACTCTCTGGCAAACCAGTGGGCAGTCTAATGCAAAGCAAAATAGGTCAGTTAAATCTGTTTCGCATTGGCGAGCTTGGTTGGTCAGCTCGGTTGCAGGGTTCATTATGGGGTTAGGCGCAGTCATGGCATCGGGTTGCAATATCGGTGCGTTTTTCAGTGGCATTGCTTCTGGTAGTTTGCATGGCTGGGTTTGGTTGCCTGCCGCATTGATTGGAAACTGGGCAGGGCTTTATTTGAAACGATTTTTATCGCTGTAGTTTTCACTCTATAGGCTTTGTTTCATTGCATTAATCAGCACTTCATTCGGCAAGCTCACCACATTTCCAAGCATGCTGCCTGAACGACAATTATCTATTACCGGCTGAAGATTGTCTGCCGTTAGGCCATATTGTCCCAGACCTTGTGGCGTGTAGGTTTGGGCGTAATGCTTGAGTGTCAGAATCAAATCCTCAAGCGTCTCACCGTCAAACAGTTTGGCAATTGTTTGGTATTTATCGAGTGTTGATTTCGCCAATTCGCTACTGTTCTTGTGCAAAGCTTCGATATTCGCTTGCGTGATGGGAGCAAGAAGTTTGGCGCACACTATGCCATGTGGTGCTTCAAAGAATGCCCCGATTGGGCCGGCTAGGCCATGAACGGCTCCTAAGCCGGCATTAGCAAGTGTCGTTCCAGAGAGAGTCGCAGCAAGCATGAGGTTGCTATAGCCCATGTTTTGTTCGGTTTCTTTATCAGAGTCAATGGCTTCAAACGCGCCTTTGAACAGTTTCATGCCTTGAAGCGCGAGTGCATCGGTAATGGGGTTGGCATTTTTTGTGGTGTAGCTTTCCAATAGCTGAGTAAAAGCATCCATTCCTGTGGCGTATAAAACATCTTTCGGACAGCTTTTTAACAGTTCTGGATCAAGCCAGACTGATCTGGCGAGAAGTTTATTGTCGCGAAACGATTTTTTAAAATAGCCAATGCGCGATAAAACCGCGTTTTTGGTGGTTTCTGAGCCTGTACCTGCGGTGGTTGGAACGGCGATAAAAGGACAAGTTTCAACATTGAATGGTTTGCCTGCGCCAACGCCTTCAAGGTAGTCCATCACCGAAGTTTGACTGGGAATTAGGCCTGCGACAGCTTTGGCGGCATCGAGAACACTGCCTCCACCGAGTGCAACCACTGCCGTGGAATCTGCATCACATTTCAAGACGATTTCATCCACTAGATCCGGTGAAGGTTCACCGCTGACAATAAAATGTTGAATCGTATGTGATTGGCTTAAGGTTTCTAAAAGCTCCGCTCCAAATTGCCCTGTTTGAGAAATTGACCGGCCGGTCAAAAGCACTAATTTGCCAGCATAATTTTTTTGTAAGAACTCTGATAATTGGCTGCGAATGCCTAATCCAAAATGCATTTCAGGGTGCGTTGCAAAACTAAAGTTGGCAATAGGATGATTTGAGTACATTTGGAGTCTCCGGGCTTTGAGTTGACAAAAGTCGATATGCGTTAAGTCTTTCAAAAAGACACTGTTCACCATCTTTGGTCGCTCGGCTCAGCCTATCCCATGGGCTTCGACGCATTTTGAAAGACTTAATAATGCATATCTTTTGAAATTAGCGCTAAACCGCCTTTTGATTTAACATCGCTTTGATGTTTTCCAGGTGGTCATTGCCTTGTTGCAGATTTTCTTCTTTGCTAATGACCACGCCTGGTTTACCCTCCCATTTCAAGCCCTCTTCAGGGATTTCAAACAGAAAGCGGCTTGGCTCACACGCGACATCTTCACCACCTTTTCGGCGCTTATTGGCGTAGGTCATGGTCAAACTGCGTTTGGCCCGTGTCACGCCAACATAAGCCAAGCGACGTTCTTCTTCAAGACCCGGTGATTCCATGTTTTGTTTATGCGGCAAAAGCTCTTCTTCCATGCCGATTAAATAGACATGTGGGAACTCAAGACCCTTTGAGGCGTGAAGTGTCATCAGACTAACCATGTCTTGCTCTTGGTCAGATTCATTTCGATCCAGCATATCACGCAATGCCAAATGAGAAACAATCGATGTGAGTGTGCGTTCCTCATTGTCTTCGGTCAGCGCTTTATTAACAATGCGCTCAATCCAGACAATAAAATCACGGACATTGTTAATGCGTTTTTCAGCTTGTTTGGGGGTGTTGGCCGTTTCATGCAGCCAGTTGTCGTATTCTATCTTTTCCATCAGCGCTTTAATAAAATGAATCACCGCTTCACCGGCAATCGAATCGGCTTCTTTAATCCATTCCAGCAGCATTTCACTGAAAAAGCCAACGCGTTTCATCGCCTTTTCGGACAACTCTTGGGTGATGCCAAATTCTTGGGTGGCATCAAATAGGCTGATATTGCGTCGAGTCGCGTAGGTGGCGAGTTTTTCTAATGTGGAAGCACCAATTTCACGGCGCGGCGTATTAATAACGCGTAAGAATGCGGCATCGTCATCGGGGTTGGTAATGAGCTTGAGATAACTCATCACATCTTTGATTTCTGCGTGGTCAAAAAACGATTTTCCGCCAGAGATGACATAAGGAATATTTTGTTCGCGTAGTGCACGTTCAATTAATCGTGCTTGATGATTTCCGCGATACAAAATCGCATAGTCTTTGTGTTTGGTGCGATGTTTAAAGCGGTGCATGACCATTTCAGACACCACGCGCTCGGCTTCTTGGGTTTCATTGGCGCAGGCAATGACGCGCAAGTCTTCACCTAAGCCCATTTCCGACCACAGGCTTTTTTCAAACACGTGAGTGTTGTTAGCAATCAGTTGGTTAGCTGCGGTCAAAATCCGATTACTTGACCGATAATTCTGCTCAAGCTTAATGAGCTCAAGAGAAGGAAAGTCCTCTTTCAGCAAAGCTAAGTTTTCTGGCTGTGCACCACGCCAAGCGTAAATGGATTGGTCATCATCGCCAACCACGGTAAAGCGTGCTTGGATGCCAACGAGTAATTTAACCAATTGATATTGCGCGGCATTGGTATCTTGATACTCATCGACCAATAGATAACGCACGCGGTTTTGCCATTTTTCTAGCACGTCTGGGTTTTGCTGGAAGAGTGTCACTGGCAAGGTAATCAGATCGTCAAAATCAACGGCGTTATAGGCACGAATCTGTTTTTGATAGAGTTGATATAAAACCGCTCGAGCTTGTTCCGTTGCATCTTCAGCGTTTTCAATCGCTTGCTCAGGGGAAATATGGGCATTTTTCCAACGTGAAATATCCCACTGCACGCCATCTAGGACTTCAGGATCAACAGTTTGTTTAGACATTAATTCTTTTAAAATCTGTCCGCTGTCGGTGGCATCCATAATGGTAAAGTTGGCCTTAAACCCTAGGTGTTTGTATTCACGGCGAATAATGTTTAAACCAAGGTTGTGGAAAGTGGAAACATTCAGCCCTTTGGAATTGTCGTCTTTGAGCAGCTTAAACACACGCTCTTTCATCTCTTTCGCTGACTTGTTGGTAAAGGTGACAGCATAGATGTGATGTGGAGCGACTTGATGATGCCGAATCAAATAAGCGATTTTCTCGGTAATCACCCGTGTTTTACCCGAACCAGCACCGGCCAGAACCAAAGCCGGGGTTTCAACGTGTTTAACAGCCATGTGTTGACGATCATTCAATGAATGCATAAAGAGGAATCTTGTATTGGAATGCTTAAAAATGTAAGTCGCATATTTTAGCAAAGCCAATATAAATTCAACACACAATTCAAAGTCTACCGGCCGGTATCTTTTTTTAATGACGCTACCGAGTTAGTCAGTGAAGGTATAATTGGCAAATTACGATTTTCCAAATTTTCCAAATTTTTTTCTAAGGATTTTAGGAGGCCATATGGCAAAACTCTCAGCGCAAGAGATTGCAAAACTCAAAGCTGATATTCAATTTACTGAAGTTTTGAAAGATAAGACTTTGCAGTTTCGCAGTACTTGGGGGATTTTTAGCCCACGAGAAATTGATGCTGGAACACACTTGCTGCTTAAACACCTCGATATTAAAGAAGATGAAATCGCTTTAGATTTAGGCTGTGGTTACGGGCCAATCGGTTTAACAATTGCTGCTTGTGCACCAAAAGGTGAGATTCATATGGTCGACAAAGATTTTATGGCAGTGGAATACGCAAACCGTAATGCAGAATTGAACGGGTTGAACCATGCTAAAGCGTATTTATCGAACGGTTTAAGTAATGTGCCAAAAGATTTGCAGTTCACGACAGTTGTTTCCAATGTGCCTGCAAAAGTTGGAAAAGAGATGTTGAGCATTATGTTGCATGATATTCATGCACAGTTGGCGCCAGGTGGACAGCTTGTGGTGGTGACTATAAACGGACTTCGCGACTATATGAAGCGAAACTTTAACGAGGTTTTTGGGAACTATAAAAAGGTCAAACAAGGGAAAGACTATACGATTTCACGAGCGGTGAAGGAGTGAAATCGACAGAGAGAGGAAAGGATTTGTATAAAACAGCAATTTTAAGAGGTTGTAGTGGATAAAATTCCCCCCCCCAAATACTGACGCATCCAGTTTTTCTGGGACTGGATGGAAATGCAAAAATAGTCAGAGCTCAGCTTTTCTTTGTTAGTTCAATAGGTTTGGTACTTTCCTTTTTTAATTTAAATATTAGTGAGGAATCATCCATCCTAGGAATCAAGTTTCAAAACCTTGAGTCTTGGTTGTCTTCATATAAAGCTAACTTTGTTTATGATTGCTTGTGTTTGTTGGCAAGTACTTTATTTATCTATTAAGCCTTTAGTTTAGTGAGTTTTACCAATTACTACGCAGTACATTAGTCGACCTGTAATTTGATTTATATCAATTTTTGTATTTTTTAGGTGTCTTTTATCACTTAAATGTAGCAAGATGTGCTGTTGTATATTCCATCTTTCTTTTTAAAAATATCTTTTTATACAGGTTTAATAATGACTAAAACTTCTATTTTTAGCGGTAAAAGTTTGCTCAAACTTTCTGCGATTTTTGCCTTTGCCTTAGGCGTTTCAGGTTGTATGTCGAACATGAACCCCGGTTCAAGCGATGCTAAAACAACCGCGACTGGTTCTGCTGGTGGCGCGAATTCTCAAAATGCGAACAGTGGCTTGGAGCGATGCGATGCGACTTTAGGAACTTTGGCAATTTATGAAGACCAAACAGAATCTTGGTATCGATATTTAAGTCGAGATTTGAGATTACCGTCAACCACGCCTGTTATTCGTCTATTAGCACAACAATCTAACTGTTTTGTCATTGTTGAGCGTGGAAAAGCATTCAAACAAATGCAACAAGAGCGACAGATAATGAATTCTGGTGAGATGCGATCAGGTTCAAACTTCTCTAAAGGTCAAATGGTTGCAGCGGATTATACGGTCACGCCTTCTATCACATTCAGTTCTAATGATACCGGTGGCGGTGGTGCCGTTGTCGGTGCGATATTTGGCAGTTTAGCCGGAGCAGTTGCGGGTGGTTTTAAAAACAGTGATGCAAGCACGATGCTGACTATGATTGACAACCGTTCAGGGGTTCAGCTTGCTGCGTCAGAAGGAAGTGCAAGAAATACTGATTTCTCACTGTTTGGTGGACTATTCGCTGGAGCAGCAGCAGGGGGGGCGGGTGCATATTCAAAAACGCCAGAAGGTAAAGTACTTGTTGCAGCTTTCACCGATTCTATGAATGGTTTAATTAAAGCGCTTAAAGCTTACAAAGCACAAGAAGTGAATGGTGGCCTTGGTTCTGGCGGTAATTTAGGTGTTCAGGGTGCTACGACGACTCTTGATGGTGTAATGACAGAGCGTCGATATGACAATGCATTAAAAATGTATGAGTATAAAATCGTAACGAAAGATAAATCTCAGACATACCGATTTAATCACAGTAAAAAAATTCCATATAAAAACGACTTGGTTCGTTTTAGAACGAGTGGAAATAAGGTTGATCCAGAAAGCATCTTATTGCTTGAAAGAAAGTATGTTCAAAAATACTGGTAATCTATACTGATTATTTGGCTTTTCTAAAGCCTTTAATCTAAGCTTAATTCATTGTTTTTTAATAAATCAATGGGTTAGGCTTTTATTTTTGGCTAGATATGCCACCCCTCCTCCATTTTTACGACCTTTCAAAAATAGAAATTTATGCTTGAAGTTTGAGGCGCGTTCTCATAAACGCTTTAAGGCAAAATCTGAATGGTTGTTGAATTTTTTATTTGAGAAGCCTGTCACTATCGCTATATGAAGCAGTGATGTTACAATCCTTTTGAATTTCTAACTTGAGAGAAGATGCATGATGCAGAGTCTATGGAATATACGTTTTGCAGGATTAGGGTTAGCCTTGGTTGCAATTATGTTGATGACATTCAGTCAGTTTGCGGAGGCAAAGCGACTGGGTGGTGGGAAGAGTTTTGGTTATCAAAAGCAGGTGGCGCCTAAGAGTTTTAATAATCAAAAAGATAATAAATCCTCACAAACAACACCGGCCGGGCAAAATGGTACGGCAGCTGGTACAGCTGGAGCAGGCACGGCGGCCGCAGGAACTGCTGCCAAATCTGGTGCCTCAAAATGGCTTGGACCTTTGGCAGGATTAGCAGCCGGTGGACTTTTGGCGGCGATGATTTTTGGGGATGGATTTGAAAATCTTCAAATTTTGGATATTCTAATTTTTGCGTTAATCGCCTTTTTGTTGTTCAAACTGTTTATGTCCCGCAAACGTGCGCAACAAGCTCAAGAGCCTGCTTATCAAGGCTATCAGCAGCGAGCGCCTGACAATGTGGCGCAGCGTGAGATGCCACAAGAATCACCAGCTCCGCAAGTCCGTCAGACACATAAGGATCAGCCTGCTTACAACCCAAATGAAGGGGGGTCGATTTTTGGTGCAGATTTGGGCGAAAGTCCAACGCAGAATGCACAGCCGGTATCTCAAGCGCCTGAATGGTTTGATGCAGATGGCTTTATAGATGGATCGAAATCTCACTTTCTTGCGTTGCAATCTGCGTGGGATCAGGTGGATTTATCTGCCTTGGAATCCTACTGTACGCCAGAGCTTTATAAAGCTTTAGAAGCTGAATTAGAAGGTGTCCAAGCAGGTGAAAATCATACGAAAGTAGAAGATTTACAGTCTGAAATTGCGGCAATGTCGGTTGAAAATGACTACTTTTACGTGAGTGTGCGTTACAGCGGATTTATGGATGAAGATGGGCAAGGTGCGCACGCCTTTACGGAAATTTGGCACATTCGTCGACTTGCTGAAGGCGAAGGTAACTGGGCACTTGCAGGAATACAGCAAAACCACTAACATCATAAGGTCTTTTTGACTGTGTTAGGTGCCTAGACGAAAGGGAGGCAAAGATGCTAATAAAAACCATAACTTTGGCTGGCGTTATTTTATCGGCTTTACTGTTGGGCGCTTGTTCAAAAGAGCCGGTAAAACTGACCAACGCTCAGATGGTGGATTCTTTGGATCGTGGGTCGGGCAACTTTGACCGCGTTTTGCAGATTTGCTTCGATAAACCGCTTTCGAGTGAGTATTACCACAAAATCACTTTAATCACTCAGGAAGATGTAAAAATCAGTGGTGAGGGAGTTCTTCGACCTTTGGCATCTGACCCAGACAATAAGTGCCATTTACGTAATATGTATCTTTATATCCATAAAGATTCACCGGTTGATGCGCGACAGCTTATTAAAGATTTTGTTCGAAAAGGCAATATCCGCCAGCTTTTAGTTCAGGTCTATTACGACAAACCTGAGGGTAAAGAGTTGCCTGTAACGGAGAAAGTTTTTAAAGGTTTGTAACCTTTGATTTTGTCTAATCAATGGATAATATTTTCAAACCCAAGTTGAAAGGTGAGAGCTTTTCACTTGGGTTTTTTGTTGATGAAAAATGTCGAATGAAAACCGAACGGCATTTTGCTTAACGGCATTTTTAGGACCATGTATGACTCAAGATTCCACAAGTAATTTCGACCGGCCGGTAGAGTTTATTAAATCGGAGATGGCTGACGAAGCGGCTTTTTCCGCTTTAAATTATGCAACACAAGCGCCAGTGGTGAGCGGTTATCTACGTGTTAAACCAGAAGATTTTTTGGTTGAAGAGCAGATTGCCTACGATCTTTCTGGGGACGGCGAACATTTGTGGATTTGGGTAGAAAAAACCGGCGAAAACTCGGATTGGGTTGCTGGAGAATTGGCCAAATGGGCGGGTGTTTCCAAGAAAAACGTTGGGCTGGCGGGCCAAAAAGACCGTCATGCAGTGACGCGACAGTGGTTTAGTATTACTTTGCCCGGTAAGCCGAATCCAGATTTCGACGCCTGGCCTCATGACACTGTACGTTTGTTAAAACATTGCCGTCACCAGCGCAAATTGCAAAAAGGTGGTTTGAGTGGCAACCAGTTTGTCATTCGTCTACGAGGTCTGCAGTCGGTTGATCAAAGAACTCTACCGGCCGGTGAATTACAAAATAATATTGAACAGCGAATCCATTTTATTCGTACCCAAGGTGTTCCAAACTATTTTGGTGAGCAGCGTTTCGGCCACTCTGGAAATAATTTACGAAAAGCGATTGCGTGGTTGGTTGAAGGAAAATCAATGCGAATGAAACCAAATCAGAGAAGTTTGTATTTATCTGCTATGCGTTCGTGGGTGTTTAATCAATATTTGAGTGCTCGGATTGAGGCGGGTATTTGGGATCAATATATTTCAGGCGATGCGCTAAATTTGCAAGGATCCAGTCGTTGGTTTGTGGAGACGGATGGCTCTGAGATTGAGAAGTTGCCGCAACGAGTTTCTTCGGGCGATTTGCATCCAACTGGACCTTTGATTGGCGAGGGTGATTTGCCGGTGATGCAAGAAGCGAAAGCTCTGGAAGAGGCACTTTATGAAACCTTTCGTGATTGGTTTGAAGGGTTGAAAAATCAACGGTTAAAGGCGGATAGACGTGCGCTCAGACTACTGGTCTCAAGTGAGCAGCATGCGTTTAATTATCGTTGGCTTGAAGCCGATAATACGAGTTTTTTAGAAAATGATGAGGATTTCAAAGAGCAAGGGTTGCCGGATTTAGAACTCAGCTTTTTCTTACCGGCCGGTAGCTTTGCTACCATGGTTTTGCGTGAAATTGTGCAGGTAGTGGATTATCAAAAGAAACTAAAATTTGTAAAAAAATAAATGCGTATAAGTACGAGTTTGGTATAGTTGTTAATTTACGGCGTAAAGGCATATGCTTTGGGCTGTTGGGGAGCATCTATCGCCTCGAATTAATCCATTAATATAGTCTGGTAGACTATTTCAAAGAGTATTGTCTAATTCATGAACCGATTAGCTGGTCTCATCGCTGATTTTCTGACACGAAAACTATCAATGTTTGCGGTGGTGGCAGGGATGTTACTTGTGGGAACCTTGGTTGTCACAGAGGCTGAAGTCGAAGAGCGTAACAATGATCTTTTTGAACAAGCAGAGTTTGCCTCGCACGCTTTACGTGCAAATTTAGAAAGTGAGTTGAATAGCCAGAAGCAAATTCTGGATGCATTGAGCGAAAATGCACTTACTTCTCTTATTCAATTAATTCAGATCGCCGAAGAGACCACCCCTGTAGGCCAGGGCTCTTCAGAGGGTTTAGTCACCCCAAAAAGCGACCCGTTTTCAGCGTTGAGTCAGCAACCTAGCTGGCAAGATTTCCAATCCAAACTTTTAAATTATCTTCCGCAAGTACAGCAGTTCGCTTTGTTGGACTCTCAAGGCAATGTTGTACTTGATGGCGGCGGATTTTTTATGGGAAATGCTTGTCGGGTTCAAGTTGAACATGGATTGGGAGGTAATAAGGGCGGTGCTGTGATGTTGCAGGCGCACTTTTTCCATGATGGCGACCACCATTATGATTTGATCTATTATTTGCTTGAAGGTGATCAGGTTAAAGGGGCGATACTTGCCAGTTTGCCTTTGACATCGCTTTCAGCCTATCTTTCTCGATTTGTCACCGATGCTTTGGAAGTTGTGATGCTGAATAAGCACAATCCGACCCAGGTTATTTTAAGTTCTTATGAGGATTTAAGTTTGCAAGCCGGCGCAATGATCTCTAATGAATTTGTAGAGCAAGCGTTGGTTTCCATGGATTTGCCGAACACCGATTGGCGTTTTTATTTCTTTGCCAAAGAAGGTGTGTTGGATGAATTGCGTAATCAACTTTATGTATATGCCTTTTTGATTTTTTCGATTCTCGCCTTGTTGCTTGCTTTGCTTCAAAGTCGATGGGCAAATGCATTGAATGTTCAGGCTAAGGGAGATCGTTCCAAGGCATTCCAACTTTATCGACAAAGCCCAATGGCCTTGTTTGTGTTAGATCCTTCTCCAGCCAATACGATTCGCTATTTTTCGGCCAACCAAATTGAGCAAGCAAGTGCCCTTAAGCAAGCCGTGATTATCAATCAGTCCTTTACCACATTGTTGCACCCTGAAGAACATAGTCGCTGGCATGAGTTATTGAGTGAGTTCCTAGAAAATGATCACTCGTCATTGGATGCAAACTTCCGTTTACAAAAAGTTGGAGATTCAAGTAATTTCAGATGGGTGGTGAATTTGCATGTTGTTGCAGATTTTAATGAAAATGGTGAATGCGAACGTTTATTGGTCTATTTATTTACGCTTTCTGAGCATCAAACGGGAAAAAAATTAGTGGATGATCTGCTGGAATCTTTCCCTTTACCGGTTTTTATTACGGATGAAAATGGTATTTTGATTGATGCGAATAAAGCGAGCGAATCGTTTTTATCGAGGAATAAGCAAGCCTTCTTGTCTTCGCCTTTGGCAGGTTGTATGGATTTGGAAAGCGCTCAAAATTATCGCCAACAGTTACAGCAAGCAGAGCAGTCTCATCATTTTTCGGTATTAGCTGAGCAAGATGTCCGAGACACGCCTGACAATTTGATTCCACAGGAACAGGTGGCTTTACGATTTAAAACTGCCAATGGAACCTTAACAAGTTGTGATGTGAGTATTCAGTCGCTGCCATCACTGTATGAAAATGCTTTTATTCATTTTCTTCAACCGGTTGTTCAATCGCAAACACCTGAACCAGAGCAAGGTGAAACGCCTTATCTTGAGAGTTACTATGAGGCTGCTCTGTCACGCTTCAATGTCGGTTACCACATTGCCGATGAGCTGGAAGAGTTAATGGGGTTCTTGAGAGGCGTTAGTGATCGCTTGAAGTTTACTTTCATTGACAAAGTTTCAAGAATTCATGCGGATGAAATCCGCAATCGAAGCGATGCAGTGACACGTTCCTTGCAAGACTTTAAGTTCTTGGCGTTAAAGGATGAGGATTTCTCTAAAACCAGTTTTGATGCGTATATTTTGGTTGAAGAATCATTACATCTTTTACGGCTTAAAGCGCGTTGGCATGGAGTGAATTTTGAGTTTAACTATAACTCAGGTTGTCCTTATGTTTGGATGGGATATGAAAACAGAATTAAGCAAATTATCCTTCAGCTGTTGTCTTATGTGATTGAACGTCTTGCTTGTGAACAAGTGCGTATTAACGTCGGCTGCGTTGAAACGGATAAGGGTAGTTTTTTGAAAATGGTATTTCTCCTGTCATCGTCTGAGAGTGAGAAGTTGGAAAAAGCGAATGAATTCATGGTTGCTGATATTTCATTGACAACAGATTTAGCGAATAGGGAGTTAAGAAGTTCTCAGCGCCATCATGTGTTAAAAGGCTTGGAGCTTTCCACTGCGTTGTTACGAGCTTTAGGTGGCGAGATTCATGTTGGCCAAAGTCGTAATAATGAAATTGGCTTTTCGGTAGATATTCCTGTTGATATGGATGATTTATCTAATAGATATTCGGACAATAAAGACTCTGATGTGATGGCTGAGCAACATTTTATTGATAAACGTTTCTTGTTGGTCGATTCCGACACGGTCGTTGAGCAGTTGCTCGTCGATGTTCTAGAGCGTATGGGTGCGCAAGTCGATGTGGTCGAAAATGGAATTGATGCAATTAGTTTCTGGCGTAACTATTCGCACCTTTATGCCGGTTTACTGATTGAGGTAAACGCTGAAGTCATGGATGCCTATGAGGTCATGAGTTTTATTCGTCGAGAAGAAGAGGAATCTATGCTAGACAGCCATTTTCCAGTAATTGCTGTGGTTGATCGCAATCTTCACAATAGCATGGATTTAGACGAATTTGATGGGGTTGTGGAAACGCCACTGATCGTTGAGCAAATGGTTTCAGAGCTGAAACGGTTGAATGCTTGAGCAGTACCGTTGTAAATTACGCCGCAACGAAAAATGGCCTTGGATGCTGTTGTGCATTCAAGGCCATTTTTGTATTCAGCATCGACTATTTAGGATTATTTTTGATAGAGCGTTTTAGGGTCAATTAGCGGCTCGGAAGTAATGGTGGCTTTATCGCCTTCGACAAGCGTGTAAAAACAGCTACGTCGACCTGTGTGGCAAGCAGGGCCTGTTTGATCGACGAGTAATAAAATTGCATCGCCATCGCAGTCAAAGCGTAGTTCTTTTAGGACTTGAATTTGCCCTGATTCTTCGCCTTTTCGCCAATAGTTTTGACGCGAACGAGACCAATAACATACCCGGCCGGTAGCAAGTGTTTCTTGCAAGGATTTTTCGTTCATCCATGCCATCATCAATATTTCTTTAGTATCGTGTTGTTGTGCAATGGCCGGAATTAAGCCGTCTTGGTCAAATTTGACTGCTTTTAAAACGTCTTCCCATGCAAACTCATCGCCTATCTTAGCCTTTTCAAGGGTTTTAAAATTCAGTGAATCACACATGTTTGCACTCCTTAAGAACGTTTAGCGTTCGCAAACGCGGCAGCAAATAAGTTATTGGTGACTTGCTGTTTTTCCACCTTTTTGGGTTTCTTTTGCTCAACCTGTGATTGCTCGCCGCGTTTAAGCATTGCATTAAACAATTCGACAGTTGCTTGAGCATCGGCTAATGCATCATGTGCATCGCCAGGGAAAGGCTTGTCTAATACTTTGGCGTAGGCATCGGTAAGTTTTGGTGTTTTATAGAACCAATACATGCGCTCAGAGTGCCAACGAATCGCACCGATCAAATCTTTGGAAAGTTCGGCCGCATCAAGCCAGGTGTTGTAGTCCAGTTCAAAGCGCAGCATTTTCTTTTCGGCGCTTTTTTCCAAGTACATAAAATCACTTTCGGTACTGTAAGCCAGCACCACATCAGCATCTCGTAGCGTATCATGGATTTCATCCCAAGCTTTAGCCAGAAGAGGTGCGTCTTGAACCATCTCAGTGGTGATGTTGTGTTTATCGTTTTCAGGGATATCGTAGCCAGGATTAATCAGCTGATTGAATAGTTCCTTACCCTCTCCATCGCAGGCCGAGAGTTGAATGATGTCGGCATCTGGGTCGGTCGAAATGTTCGTGGCTTCAATGTCAATGCAGACAATATTTTTGCCTTTTAGGTTTTGTGCATGTTCTTTAAGCTTGAACAGTGCGTCGTTGCGACGTTCGTTAATCAGGTCAATGACTTCTGATTCGCAAAACGGTTGAATGAGTTTTTCAAGATTTTTGCGCAGGCGCGCAATCGATTTGGTGAGCGCTTTACGAACGTCTTCGTCCTCACTAGATTTTTCAATGAATGCTTCAACTGTATAGGCTTCTTCATCAATAAAAATCGTTTCTAAACTTTTTTGAGCAATCTTTTTAACTTTGAAATTGTACGCTTCCAAAGGTGGGATAAACACTTGGCCATTGAGTAGAGACGTTGCACCTTTTTCAGGTGAGGCCATAATTTCAACACCTTTTAGACTAATGCCGTCGGAAGCGGCCACCGCAACCAAGTATTCTTTTAAGGGTTGTTTACGTTTATCAATCAAAATCAGTTGTGCATTGCTCATAAAAGTTCTTTTAATTCTTGGTTTTAATAAAAATAGTCGGTTATTTTAGCAGACCCTAGAAAGGGTTGCGTGTCACTTGGGGACTAGATTCGGTACTTCAATGATTATCTAAGCGGTAAAAGTCTTTAAAAGACACTGTGAATCCCTTCTAGGAAGTTTTAACAGCTCATCTTTTGGCTGTGAAGCCGTGAAGTTCTTAAGCTCGTTGTTGCATAGCTTTGGTTAGATTTCATTCTTTGCAAAGAGGTTTTCAGCATAATGATGAAACAATTTGTGCAGACTTTTTAGCAGAAGTTGTTGGCGCATGGGCAGGTGGGCGCAGTAGTAGCCGGTGAATTCCATTGCTGCTATGCCTCCACGCTGCTTTTTAAAGTGCGCGGCGCCGGAGCTTAAGTTCAAAAGTTGATGTCGTTCGTGGGCAATTTTTAATAACTGGGCAATGGTTAAACGATAAAGTCCCATGGATTTAGGCAGTGTCGTGTCATAGCCGACAATCGGCATGGTTAAAATGTTGTTGTGAGTGAAGAGTCCCATTGTGGCGACAATTCTCCCTTCGTCATTCCGAAAGCTAAAAAATTCCACTAGCTTATTTTTATGCAGTTGTTGTAGGTATTCGGTGGAATATTGAGGGTTATGTTGCGAGTGTTTTTCAATATAGAGTTGGTAAAAGCATTTTTGAATGTCTTTAAAGTCTACCGGCCGGTGTTCTTTTGGCGTGACCAAACTCAAAGGTGTTTTTCTTAAAAGTCGCCAATCGTTTTTGACATTATTTTTTTTCCACCAGTTCGTTTCATTCGGAAATAAGTACACTTGGCGAGCCGGTAGCATTAACCAACCCAATGATGTGAGGTCTTGAATAAGTTGGCCGTCGCACTCGCTATTCAGTGAGCGAATACTGAGGCTGTGTTTAGGATGTTGTTGGCTGAGTGTTTGAGTTAATTTTTGTAATGTGTCTTTACTCGTCGCTGGAAAGGGGCAAGTGGAAAAAAGCCAGTTGTTCAAGCTAAGAGTTTGATTAATCTTGCCCCATTTCAATGCAGTCGAAAATATGGGAAAAGTCGCTTTGATTAAGGTTCTCTGCATCGGATTTTTAATTAGATGTAATTCTTCCGATGCGTAATCAATATAGGCGTTATAGGCTGAGCAAACATAGCTATTACGATAGTCGGTTTGGTTTTTAGCCACAGGGATTGAAATTTCGTTGAACGAATAAACGTTCAATTCTGTGGCAATATTGGCAATCGCATTTGGTAAGGTCTGCTGAAAAGCGTCGATAAACTGCTGAGTTTTTTTCGCAAGCGCGGCATTCACAGAGTCATTAGAACGGGTTAAATTTTCGTTAACCTCCACATCGAATTCGATTGGGTTTTGCGTCATGAATTACGACTCCAACCCTTGAGGTTTCTCGCCTGTAATTTTTTGATACATAAACACAGCGCCATAAATTGCTGAGCGGTCTTGGCGTGTTAGTTGTGCATTGTAATCGGCATCGGTTTGCCATTGCTCAAGCAAATTTGGCGCAAGTTTTTCTTCTAAAGGAGAAATTTCACCGGCTGTTCTGAAGACAACTCGTGCATCGGTGGTTGCGGTTCGAGTCACTTGAGACCATAGCGCATTCAGTTGTTCTGCGTCCATCCAATCTTGAGCATCCAAAAACAGGTATGCATCTAAGCTGTTGGCAGGCATCGCTTGCAGTTGTTGGGTAAGCGAGGTGTGATGCCAAGAAACTTTGGAGGATTCTTGGCGGATCGTTTCAAAATTTTCAGCTTTTAAGTATCTTGGTAACGCTTTCTGGCTTTCCAAATCATATCGGCGAGCAAAGGCTTGCCAAGCAAAATAGTTTTCTTCTAGCGGAAAATCACAGGCTAAACGGCGAGCACGATCCTTTAACAGTTCATGCATTTGCACGCCTTTTTGTTCAGAGTTGACTTGCATTTCATCGTATTGAGAAGGTGGAATGCCTAGGCTGTAAAGTACAGAAGTTCTTCGGCTTAAAAAGCGTAACAATTTTGTGTCAAATACTGGCGCAACATGCTGTTCAAATTGAGTTCGTTGCTCTTCAAGTGTTTTGGCTTGCATGATTTGGCTAATGTCATAGCCAAGCCGACGACTGACCCAATGAATCAAGCCAATGAATTTACCAAGTAGACCGTGGTGGTAAAAATTGTTGGCAAACAGCTCGATACGCTTTTTTCTCAGAACGCCTGTTTTTTGATTCCAATACTGTTGGGTTTTTGTTGAGAGTTTTGAAATGAGTTTCTTCTCAAATATTTCAATATTGTGCGGTAAGTTGGCATTGGCAAAAAAGTCAAAAAACTCAGATTGAGTTAGATTTTGGCTAGCAATCAATTTCAGCTCTAGCAAGGCTAAGTGGTGTTCATTTAAATCGACAACCGTAATTGATTTTGGTTTGACGGTTAAGTAGTTCAAAACATTGCACCCGCCAGAAGAAATCGTAAACACGCGAGAATTTTCTTTGAGATTCAAAGCTTGGATATCAACCTCTGGGTCTTCCCAAATTTGCGGATAAACCAAACGATCAAACCATTTTGCAAACAGTCGATCTGCCAACCCTTTTTTGCTGAACAAACTTGAGGGTTTCACTGCTTCATTTAATAGCGTTTTGTTACAGCCTTCAGTATGCGTTTGGGAGTTGGAAAACGGGTGAATTTCATCTGGAGTTGTCAAAGATGAGTTTGCAGGTTTATTTGGCAGTGTCATGATTTCCTCAAAAGAAAGATAGTCATCTAAAAGTCATTTGTTTTTGGCATGATAGAAATGAATCAGTGACAGGATTTGACACTCCTGTGAAATTTATATAACAGTGAATTGAAGGTGCCGATATTGCAGGATAGTTTAATGCATTGCATGAGTCTTGCTTATAAAACTGGCACAAAAAGTGTTTTAAGTTTGGTGGTTGCACCATAAAGGAGTGGGTTTGAAGCCTGATTGCATTTTTACCGACATGGATGGCACTGTTTTGGGGCATTCTGATTATGAATATGCGCCAGTCTTGCCAGTGTTGGAACAGTTAGCTGAAGAGGGAATTCCTGTGGTGGTGAATTCGAGTAAAACCTATGCGGAAATCGCTACTTGGCTAGAAAAACTTAATTTAGAACCTCCATTTATTTCCGAAAATGGCGGGGTGATTTATTTACCCAGTCGGGCACAAGGACCCATACAGGCACAAGTACCCATACGGGCACAAGTACCGGCCGGTAACAAACAGATACTGGGAACACCTTACCCACAAATTCGTGCTTTTATGCAGCAGGTTAGAGAAGAATTTGATTGGCAGTTTGAAGGCTTTGGCGATATGTCGGTTGATCGAGTCGTAGAAACGACTGGGTTGGCGACAAAAGATGCAGAGCAAGCGATGCAACGAGAAGTGACTGAACCGATGTTGTGGCATGACTCTGAAGAGTCGCTTGAGGCTTTCATTCAATTGGCTGAGAGGACCGGGTTGCAAGTCGTCCGAGGGGGGCGTTTTTATCATGTCATGGGTCAGCATGATAAAGCAAAAGCGATGAACTGGTTGTTGACTGAAAGTGGTTTGCTTGGGCAAAAGCAGCGTGAAAATGTATGTGTTGTCGCATTGGGTGATGGCAATAATGATCGAGCAATGTTAGAAGCCGCTGACATTGCAGTGGTGTTACCGGCCGGTAACTTTTCAAGTTTGGAGATTGATGCCAAGCCTGATGGTTACCCTAAACAAGTGATTTATGCACAAAAAGCTGCCCCGGAAGGTTGGGCGGAAACAGTCAGACGAATCTTGAAAGATTTGAAGGGTAGATAGGTCACCGATAAAAGCTTCGCATTGCATGGATGCAATGCGCAGAGTGGTTATGGATGACGAACAACGTCTTTTAGCAATGACCTATCTGCCGGTGAGAAATAGTCAATATTAGAGATCAATTGATTAACCAAAATGAGGGTGTAACAATGTGTTTGCTTTATCAGCGTTTTAGCGCGTTTTTGAGTTTGCACCTGAGGTGTTAGTCAAAAAAATAGAAATTATATAGAGGATTTGAGATGAGTGATTTTTTTCAGAATGGGACTGTAACGACTTTTCATAATCTAACTGACCGGCCGGTTGAAAGTTTAGAAGAGGAGTTAATTAAGTTTTCCGAAACCCGAAACATGGGATTGATTCTTCCGTCACTGTTCAGTGAATTGGAAATGCCAGCCCTGAAAAACATTGTTGAAGAGTTAAAAAAAGTTCCTTATCTCTCCGAAATTGTTATTGGCTTAGATCGTGCAGATAAAGAGCAGTTTGAATTCGCAAAAAAATATTTTTCCGAGCTGCCTCAAGAGCATCGCATTATCTGGAATGACGGCCCACGTGTGACAGCGATTATGGATCGTTTAAAAGAGGAAGGTCTTGCCCCAACCGAACCGGGTAAGGGTACCAATGTTTGGGGGTGTTATGGCTATGTGCTGGCATCGAAAAGGGCAAAAGTGGTTGCTTTACATGATTGTGACATTGTCACTTATTCACGTGATTTATTGGCACGACTCATCTATCCGGTCGCTCATCCTAACTTCAACTTCACCTTTGCTAAAGGCTACTACGCCCGACACGCCGATGGAAAGTTAAATGGTCGTGTTGCGCGATTAATGGTCACGCCGATTTTGCGAGCATTGGAAACGGTACTTGGGCCAGATGAATTATTGGCCTATTTGGATAGCTTTCGCTACCCATTGGCAGGCGAGTTTGCGATGAACGTCCATGCGCTGCAAGACATGCGGATTCCTGCAGATTGGGGGCTTGAGATTGGTATTTTGGCCGAGATGCGCCGTAACTATTCCAATCGCCGAATTTGTCAGGTGGACATTGCTGATGTTTATGACCATAAACATCAGGATTTATCGCAAGAAGACCACACCAAAGGTCTGTCGCGTATGAGTCAAGACATTGCGAAGTCGTTGTTTAGAAAATTATCGACGCGTGGACATGTGTTTTCTCGGGGGACTTTGCGTTCGATTCGTTCGGTGTATTTACGAACGGCTTTAGATCAGCTTGAGAGTTACTCGTTTGATGCGCAGATGAATGGTTTGACCGTTGATATCCATGCCGAAGAGCAAGCGATTGAGTTGTTTGCACAAAATATTTTTGAGGCAGGGGAAGTCTTTTTAGAAAACCCTAATGAGCGTCCATTCCTGCCGAATTGGAACCGTGTGACCAGCGCTTATCCGCACATTTTGGCGGAGTTATTTGAGGCGGTGGAGTTGGATAATATGGAGTAATACTTGTTGGCTAATGGTGTTTTTAGCCAAGCACATGATATGAAGTCTCAAAGTCGTTACTAAACCCATTCTTGGGAACTTCGAGAGAGCAGCCTGCTCTTTCGAAGGATGTAGGCCGAATATTGTGTGATCCCATGACTTCTGTTTTCTTACCGGCCGGTCTCAATCGTATTTGTTGTCATAGTTCTCTCTGAGACAGAGATTTGATTCAATTTTGCATTCCAAACCGCTCTCTACTCTGTGGGGGGATTTTTCCATTGGAGGAAATAATATGGTGGCTTTGACCGCATCTCAACAGCAGCAGCTTCAAAAGCGTTTATCGGTTTTATACGGCGATGACGATTTACAAATCGCCTATCAAGGCATTGAGCAGTTGCTTGTTAATTTTGACAAAATCTTACCGGCCGGTTGTGACCCTAAAAGTGATGCGCCTTGTCATCCACAGCGTTGGACGCAAAATGATGCTTTGTTGATTACCTATGGAGACACTTTTTTAGAAGAAGGTAAGCGCCCTTTACAAGCATTGCAGAAGTTTTTGGGGAAATATGTCAAAGAGGCTATTAATTGCGTGCATATTTTGCCGTTTTTCCCTTATAGCTCTGATGATGGTTTTTCGGTGATTGACTATTCGATGGTTGACCCTGACTTAGGTGATTGGGGTGATATTGATGCACTTCGTCAAGATTACGATTTGATGTTTGATTTTGTGGTCAATCATATCTCGCGAGAGAGTTTGTGGTTTACCAATTACAAGGCGAATATCGAACCATACACAGAATTTTTTATTGAAGTGGAAGGTGAGCCCGATTTATCCATGGTGACTCGTCCACGAAACACGCCGTTGCTTGTTCCAGCCTATACTCATCGCGGCCGTAAAAAGGTTTGGGCGACGTTTAGTGCCGATCAAATTGACTTGAACTTTGCCAATCCCAAAGTATTGGTGAAAATGATGGAAATCCTGTTGTTATATGTCGCAGAAGGTGCTCGGATTATTCGACTGGACGCGATTGGCTTTTTGTGGAAGAAGATTGGCACTAATTGCATACATTTGCCTGAAACACATGAAGCGGTCAAATTGTTTCGAGATGTGATGGAAATCGTCAATCCGCAAGCGATTGTTCTCACTGAAACCAATGTTCCGCACAAAGAAAATCTATCGTATTTTGGTCATCAGGACGAAGCGCATATGGTGTATCAATTTAGTTTAGCACCGTTGATTTTGCATGCTTTGCACAGAGGCGATGGTCAATATCTAACCCAGTGGGCATTGGGTCTTGATGCGCCACCTGAAGGTTGTACGTTCTTGAACTTTACTGCTTCGCATGATGGGATTGGTTTGCGTCCAGTAGAGGGTATTTTGCCTGATCGTGAAGTCGGTGACTTGGTGAATAACATGCATCGTTTGGGTGGTTTTGTATCGATGAAAACTAACTCGGATGGTTCGGAAAGTCCTTATGAAATTAATATTACTTATTTCAGTGCCATGCGTGAAACGCATAATAGCAATGGTCCAGATCAATGGCAGGTAGAAAGGTTCATCTGTTCGCAAAACATTATGATGACGTTACAGGGGATTCCTGCGTTTTACATTCACAGTTTAATTGCCACGCCGAATGACCGTGAAGGGGTGGAAAAGACTGGCCGGACAAGATCTATTAACCGTAAAAAATGGGAATATGAATACATTGAGGCGATGATTGAAAGTGGTCGAACCTCGAATGCAGAAGTGATTAAGCGGCTAACCAATTTGCTCATGCGTCGCAAAAAGCACAAGGCATTCCACCCTGATATTGGGCAGAAAGTTCTTGATTTGGGAAGTGATTTTTTTGCCCTGTGGCGTGATGAAAAAGGCTTACGTTTCCCGTTATTAGCGATTCATAATTTGACGTCGGAGTTGAAAATTTTGGATATTTCGGCGATTGAAGGAATTGAGCGTCATTCTTACTGGATTAACCTGTTAGATAATCATGGCGTTTCGGCACAAGAGCAGAAATTTGTCATGCAGCCTTACCAATCAATTTGGCTCATGCCTGAGCAGATTGATGGTGAAAGTGCGCTATGGGCGATGTATACGGATTAATGATTTTGTTCACTGAGTGAATTTCTTTATTAAAAGAGAAGATTGCCACGGCCTGAAGGCCTCGCAATGACCGTCATTGCGAACGCAGTGAAGCAATCTTTATTCTTAAGTGAACAGAAGACGCTTGCCCCGTCGACTGGTTTTACAAAGGTAAAAGATGTATGAAAATAGTGGTTGCTCCTGATAGCTTTAAAGGGTCTTTACCGGCCAGTGCGTTTTGCCAAATTGCCGAGCAGGTGATTTTGCAGCATTGCCCAGAAGCGGAAGTCATTAAGCTGCCCTTGTCTGATGGTGGGGAAGGCTTTGTGGAAGCGTTTGTTTGTGCCGGCTTGGCGGAAGAAATCAAGCTTTGGGTGAGTGGACCTTTGGGTAAAAAAACGAAGGCTAGTTTTGCATGGCAAGCCGATACGAAAACAGCGATGATCGAAATGGCTCAGGCATCAGGTTTACCGAAGTTACGTCATGAAGAGCGAAACCCCTTACAAACTCATACTTATGGAACAGGACAACTCATTCAAGCGGCGATTGAGAAGGGGGCAAAAAATATCATTTTAGGCTTGGGCGGTTCGGCCACTAATGACGGTGGTGTGGGTGCCTTGCAAGCTTTAGGCGTTGAGTTTTTAGACTCTGAGAATCAACCCATTGGATTGGGTGGTCAAGCGCTAAAAACGATTGCATCTATTGGTAGGATTCCAGAAAAACTGTTGGAAATTGATTGGATACTCGCGTGTGATGTAACCAATCCTTTGTTAGGTGATGAGGGTGCAACGGCGATTTTTGGCCCACAAAAAGGTCTGCAACCTCAGCAGTTTGATTCACTAGAGAATGGTTTAGCGAATTTGGCGGAGAAAATTTATACAGCAACCGGCCGGCAGATTGTTGAGGTTGCTGGTGCCGGTGCCGCAGGCGGAATGGCTGGTGGTTTTATCGGTATTTTGAATGCACAGGTCGAACCGGGTTTTGAAGTATTGAATCGTTATTTGAAAATTGAGCAAGCGATGCAATCAAAAAATAACCGGCCGGTTAGTTATGTGATTACCGGAGAAGGTCGTATGGATGAGCAAACTGCCTTTGGAAAATTGCCAATGCGAATTGCGCAATTAGCCGAGCAGTATGGCATCCCCGCGATTGGTATATGTGGTAGTTTGGGTGTGTCGCAACTTCCTCCTTTCCAGAGTCTGTTTAGTATTGTTAACACGCCGATGCATGAGTTCGATGCAATGCGAGATGCGCCGCAGTTGTTAGAATCCTGTTTGCAAAATCTTGTTCCACTTTTAAAATAGAGAAAAAATTCAAGAGGAATAAACAGTGAATTCAGTCGTGATTAAAGGCAATCGCCCTTTACGAATTTTTGCATCAATGATGTTAATCTTGTTGGTGATCTCTCACTTTATGGGACAGGTAGATTTAACCGAAATTTCGTTTTTGTGGGTGATGATTGCCATGTCAATAAATGCCTTGCAAGCTAGTTTTACGGGTTTTTGTCCGATGTTTAAAAACGGAAAAGGCGAGTGTGTTGCGTGTGGCGTGGCTTGTGATCATCCAGAAAGCGTAACCCAAACAGCGCAGCAAGCTGAATCGAGCTGCTGTTCTGGATCGGATTGTTGCTCAGAAAAAAAGAAAGAATCTACACGCTCTTGAATAGCTTATGGTTCCCGCGTTGATCAATCGCGCCAGCAAGTCGTTCAACGCCGTGAACATATGCGGCCGTGCGTAATGAGCATTTATGTTTTTTAGCATGGTCAAAAATACTTTGTGACTCTTTCACCATGATCTTTTTAAGCTGTTGTTCGACTTCAGCTTCTTCCCAATACATACCTGAACGATTTTGTACCCATTCAAAGTAACTCACAATGACACCGCCGGCATTTGCAAGTACATCGGGGATGACATCAATTTCACGAGCTTCAAGGATTTGGTCTGCATCAGGTGAAACTGGACCATTGGCAATTTCTAAAACAGTTTTTGCTTGTATTTGATGCGCATTTTGTTCAGTAATTTGGTTTTCTAGAGCAGCCAGCACCAATACATCCACATTAAGCTCTAATAAGGCTTCGTTACTTAAAGTTTCATAGTCGAGTTCATTGCAAACTGAACCATCGCAATAGACCGATGCGAGTCGATTGTCTTCTTGTTTGAGTCGATGGACATCTAAAACATTTAACCCTTTGGGGTCGTAAATCGCACCCTGTGAATCTGAAATTGCGACGACTCGGTAGCCGCACTGCTGGGCGATTCTTGCAAAATGGAAGCCTGCATTACCAAAGCCTTGCACAGCAATCGTCATTTGTTCACTGCTTGGTTTGTAGTGTTCTAGGTATTCTTGTAGTGCAAACAGTGCTCCTTGACCAGTGGCAAATTCACGACCTTTAGAACCGTTTAAATGCAGAGGTTTTCCTGTGATAATTCCGGGTTCTTGGCGACGGGCAATCATGGCGTATTCATCGGCCATCCAGCCCATAATGGTGGCGTTGGTATAGACATCGGGTGCTGGAATATCTCGTTTTTCTCCTAAGACATCGGCAAACGCACGAATATAGCCGCGAGATAAGCGTTCAATTTCCATTAAGGAAAGTTCTTTTGGGTTGACAGTTACACCGCCTTTGGCGCCGCCAAATGGCAAACCAGCGACGGCACATTTGACAGTCATCCAGAAGCTCAGGGACGTGACTTCTTGCATATCTACGTCTGGGTGAAAACGAATACCGCCTTTCGTCGGTCCACGCGTATCATCATATTGGATTCGATAGCCCGTGAACACGCGCAGAGTTCCATCATCCATTCTGACAGGGATGTTGGCGACAATGGTGCGTTTAGGAACCGATAGTCGAATCATGACTTCCTCGTTGATGTCGAGTAAATTAAACACCGGTGCGAGTCGTTGTCTTGCCAATTCAAACATCATAGGCCTCCTATGCAGAGCGAGTTTTAAGTTCGTGTGAAAAATTAGAGACGGAGTGTGAGGGGAGTGATTTTGAGTAAAGAAATCCTTGTTGACGACGGACTTCAATACTTTCAAGTTTTAGCGCAGTTTCCTCATTTTCGACGCCTTCAACGATGACTTTAATGCCAAGCTGATGACAGAAATTTGCTGTATTCTCAACCAGAACCTGATGTTTTTTTGAATATGCAAACGGAAAAATCAACATTTTATCTATTTTAAGATAGTGAATGGGAAGCTCAATCAAACGTTCAAGATTACTATGTTCTTTTCCGAAATCGTCCAGTGCAATTAATACCCCCGCATCGATAAGCTGGTGAATATGAGCTTGTAAGATGGGGTCTTTTAAAAATTTGTCTTGTTGCTCAAGTATTTCGACTAACAGTTGGTGAGGTAATGTTTTATTGAGAACGATTAGATGTTCAATGATTGAGGTTTGCCTAAGATGGTTAGGGGAGAAGTTCACAGACACATAATCCAATTCAACGCTGGAAAATTGTGATAACTGTTGACTGAACTTTTTTATTAACTTTTTTTGTAGTTCTTGATTAGAAATCATGGCTTCAAAAGGCTCGATAAATGCCCCGACGGGAATTTCGCCAATTTTGGGTAATTTCAAACGAATAAGTGATTCTAGGCTGACAAGCTTAAGTTGTGATTTCTCTCGGTAAATAATCGGCTGAAATTCATATCTGAGCCAACCTTTTTCAATCCATTGAATGAGCCTTTTGACGTTCACGACTTCAATGTGATTCTGGTGGCGAATTATCCAGTTTCGATTGTAGAAGCTATCGGCATAGGCGTGAAAGATAAAAATCAATGCACAGGAGAGGGTAAATAGTGTGATCAGAGGTTCAAGTTGTAAATAAAGGTTTTCGCCATGAGTTAGTGGTGATTGACTGAGCAAATATGCACAAATAAAGTAGGTCAAACCTGCCGTTAGTGGGCCAGCAAGAGAAAGCGCACCGAGGGTAAAAAAGATGAGGAGAATGAGGCTGTCGTAACCATGAGTAAATGCCTGATAAAAAGTGCCTGTAAAGCCTAGAGCAACAGCGATTGTGACCCATTGCTTGAGTAAGTGCTTGCTAGGATACTTTGCAAAAAACCAAATGATTGCGTAGCCCAATGGAATGAAAACAGCTGCCCCACGTAAACTTGCAGATGACCAGAATAGAAAACCTTCAGTCCATGAAATTTGTATATTTTGACTGAGAAACCAGCCACCAATACCGGAAACTCCTAGTAATAGTGCAATTGAAAGCACTGCAAATTGCGTCAATCTGCTCGAATCAATTTTGAATTTTAAGTTTTGTTTTCTAGTGTGGGTAATGGCAATGCGAAGAATTTGTAAGCCGAGCCAGGGTTCCAGTGTTTGCAAAACCGAGAGAATGATGGCTTGCTCGGTAGAAATTGTCGCGAGATTGTAAAGCCAGATTGCAAAAGCTCCACAAAGAAAAATTCGGTTTTGAATTTTGTGAGGAGAAATTAATGTCAGCGTTGCGAGTAAAACTCCAGATAGCCAGATACCACTTGGTTCGAGCATTTGCCAAGGATCAAAGTTCGAGCCATATTGTGCAATCAAAATAAGCGTAAAAATAGAAAAATAGGCAATCATTTTATAGCCTTGGCTAGTTTTGCTTAAGGTTTATTCTAGCGCTGTATCTCTATGATAGGGACAAAAAAGTATGAAGAGTGTCGGGCGACAGTACGAAAGAAAGCCGGTAAAACGTTACCGGCCGGTGACAAATTGGATTTAATTCTTCCACTTAATTGAACAGCCCATGGATGGAATCTGTTCGAGTGGTCCTTGGCCGGTTTGTGCCACTTGTTTCATGGCTTCGAATAAATCTCTGCGAACGCCTTCAGGCGCGGTTTCTTTACGAGATTCATCTAAACGGCCGCGATATTGCAGCTTGAGTTCAGAGTTATAGCCGAAAAAGTCAGGGGTGCAGACTGCGCCGTAAGTCTTCGCCACTTCTTGGGTTTCATCGATGACGTAGGGAAAAGGAAAATCCCATTCGTCAGAGACTTTTTTCATATTTTCAAAACTGTCTTCGGCATATTCATTTGGGTCGTTCGACATAATGGCAATAGCGTTAATACCAAATTCATCACGCAAAATGCGCATGTCTTCAACTAGGCGTTTATGAATGGCTTTGACGTAGGGGCAGTGATTGCAAATGAACATCACTAACAAACCGTTTTCGCCTTTGGCTTTTTCAAGTGTCCAGTTTTGTCCGTCAACACCGGGTAGGTTAAAGTCGATTGCATTGGCATCAAAGTCGCACACTGGCGTAGTTAAACTGACCATTATTTTTTCCTTTTATATAAAAAATTATCAAGAATGATTTTATTGGAAATAAGGCTCAGGCGGCACAGTTTTTCTGAAGTTTGAAGAAGTTGGTTTTGCTTGCTAGAAAACCTATGACCTTTAATCAAAAGAGTCTATGATAATTTTGCAAGTTCAAACAAGAGGAGCGTTAGCATGAAAAAGTTATGGTTAGGAGTATTTTTGTCGGCATTGAGTTTTCAAGTAACTGCTGATTTTACGATTGAAAACGTCGGTTTTTCGACTCCGGAAGCGATGGAATATTCTGCTGTGAATGACCGTTATTTGGTGGCGAATATCAATGGCAGTCCGTTTGGCAAAGACAATAACGGTTTTATTTCGATGGTGAGTCCGGAAGGTAAATTGGAAGCCTTAAAGTGGATTGAAGGCGGTAAAAATGGGGTTGAACTGAATGCGCCTAAAGGAATGGTTGCGATCAAGGATCGATTGTATGTGGCTGATATTGATCATCTGCGCGTGTTTAGTTTACCGGCCGGTAAACTTTTAAAATCGATTCATGTTCCTGATGCTGGATTTTTGAATGGTGTATCGATTGCCAAGCAAGGCGGAGTTTGGGTGACCGACAGTGGTGTCAAAGAAGGTTTTAAACCCAATGGTAAAGATGCGATTTACCATATCTCTGAAGACGGTGAGATTACCACTTTAACCAAAGGCGAAGACCTTGGTCGTCCAAACGGGATTTTGCAACGCGGTGATGAATTGATGATGGTGACCATTTTTAGCGGCGAGGTGCATCACTTTGATTTGAACGGCAAGTTATTGAGAACCGAAAAGCAGCCATTTAATCGTATTGACGGCTTGGTTGAAGATACTAATGGCAACGTAATTTTCTCGAGCTGGAAAGACCAAGGGGCTTCTCAGTGGCAAGAAGGAAAGCCTTTGAAACAACTGTTTTCTGGCATGGAATCTCCGGCAGATTTAGGTGTGGACACCAAGCGCAACCGTTTGTTAATTCCTTCGTTTTTGGGGAATAAAATTTGGGTGAAGGATTTAAGTGATTCTTAAAGCTGTTTAAGGAGACTTTGATTGAATCAGAAGTTTCTTAGGGTCTGTTGACAATTCATAATTAGGCTCTGCTCAAACCATTTTTCGTTCCAGCAAGGCTGAAAGAGCGCGGAATAGTTATTCTATTTGAGCGAATTTCTAACACTGCTGGGGCAAAAATGGCTTGAGCCCCCCGGGTTGCGCTTAAAAATGTCGCACTCTTTGTTGCCTATCGCTTATTTGGAATAACCAAAATACGCTCTGAGCGTCGCGATTGCTGCATTTTTAAGCAGCAACAGAGTCAAGTCTGAATTGTCAACAGACCCAAACCCAAACCCAAGACATAAAAAAACCGAGATAGCAGATGCTTCTCGGTTTTTTATTCTGCAGGTGGAACGTTTCCAGACTGCATGCAGTAAAGAAAACGAGCGAAGGCGCTAAGGTCGAGGCAAAAACTGGCGAAAGAACGGAGTTTACAAAAAATCGTAAATGAGTATCTTGAGCCAGTTTTTAACAAAGAGATGAGCGTTTGCAGCCGTTTTCGACAGCCTTACTTAGCGGCTGAATATAGTTCGCTAACTTTATTCCAGTTAACCACATCCCACCAAGCTTGCATGTAAGCAGGGCGTAGGTTTTGGTAACGTAGGTAGTAAGCGTGTTCCCAAACGTCAAGACCTAAGATAGGCTGACCTTTAACCGCTGCAACATCCATTAGAGGGTTGTCTTGGTTAGGTGTTGAAGAGATTTGCAACTTGCCGTCTGCAGAGACAGATAGCCATGCCCAACCAGAACCGAATTGCGTTGCACCAGCTTTGTTGAACAGTTCTTTCATCGCATCTAGGCTACCGAAAGTCGCGTTAATGTCATCTGCTAGTGCGCCAGTTGGTACGCCCATGCTGTCGCCGGTCATCACTTCCCAGAAGAAAGCGTGGTTCCAGTGGCCACCACCGTTGTTACGAACAGCAGGAGAAATAGATCCTGCGTTGGCAATTAATTCTGCAAGTGATTTGTCAGCGTGTTCAGTGCCGTCAATTGCCGCATTTAGGTTTGTAATGTAAGCATTGTGGTGTTTTGTGTGGTGAATTTCCATCGTGCGAGCATCGATTGAAACTTCTAGTGCATCATAATCATAAGGTAGATCAGGTAGCGTAAATGCCATAATGGTTTCCTCTTAATTTTTCAATGTAGAACGTTTTATACGTTACTTCATTCCCTATCTCAGAAGGTTTGATCGAGGTAGTCAAGTTAGGGAGTGAATTTGTTAATCATGTACCGGCCGGTGAATTATCCAGCCGATGTTTAAAAATCATGAAATTCTATTGTAGTGAGTTTGCGGTCTCAGACAAGTGGTTAATAGATATTGTCGAGCTTTTCTGGTGAAGGTGCATAGTTACTTAATTTTTCGATCTCGGTTGGCGGCATCTGCATGTAAAATCCTTTAGCCTGAATGGCTTCATAGACTTCTTTGGCATCTTCGCGAGCCATTTTCCGATCAGGTGTCAATTCAAAATCTAAAACATGAGTGGGTTCACCAAACATCGTGAGCAGTTCTTTTGGTAATTTTTCAAGCCCACCATCTGTTGGGACAAACAGATACAGTTCTTCTTTTTTTGGGCTGCGAAAAGCGGATACTTGAATCGGTTCCATTGGTAAATCCTTGAGTCATTCTGAACGAAAATTTGCGCGCTATTGTAGCAAAATCAAGGGGTCACTACAGCAGATTCGGTTTTAGGATTGACAGTAAAGCCTGTGGAAAAACTTGACCAATTCTCTGCATTTTCTTATCCTTAGCCGGTTTTGAGTAAATAAATGTGGAACTTTCCTATGTTAGGTAACAAAGTAACTGTATTTGGGGCGACTGGTTATATTGGCCGCGAAGTGGTCAATGAGCTTGCCAATACTGGCTATGAAGTGCGCGTAGTGGTTCGTCGCCCTGAGCGTTTTCGTGAATTTGCGTTATATCCAAATACCAAATTGTTTACTCTTGAGTCGTTTGACGACACGGAAGCTTTGAAGCAATCTATGCAAGATTCTGAGATTGTTTTTAACTTGATCGCCGATCGCTCAACTGGCACGGAAATGATTGATCTCGATGATATGGGGAATGTCGGTAAGCGACTTAAATCTGCGATGGAATCGGCGCATGTGAAGCGTGTACTTAGTTTATCGTTTATCGGTGCAAACAATGATTGTGATAGCCATGAATGGTTAGGTGTTCTTGCAGATTTTGATAACCAAATGCATGCGGTTTCTACCGCAAATGAAACCATTTTTCGTGCAGGGATGTTGATTGGTGAAAACGATCAATCGACCGCTTATTATGTCAAGCAACTTCTGCGATTCCCATTTTTAGCGGTTGCTAATGGTGGTTCTGAAGTTCAGCCTTTGTGGGTGAAAGATTTTGCCAAAGCAATGGTAAGTTCAATTCGTAATGAACAGCTGTTTGGTCAAAAAATTGAAGTGGCTGGCACAGAATTAATGACAGTTAAAGAGCTGGGCGAAAAAGTCGCTGCTATTATGGAACAGGATGATGCGGTCGTTTTCCCAATGTGTAAGCTTAATGCACGATTTATGGCGGCTTTGGGCATTTTGGCTCCGGTTCAGTCAATTCATAAAAGTCAATTGACGTTATTGGCGAATGATGCCACGACGGAGACGGAGTTTTCAGAAGTCTTTGAGATGACTCCGAGTTCGTTGGATTGGGTGATTGCTCAGTATGCGAAGCCAAAGCATCAACGTGAAAAATACAATGATTACCGTAAAAATGCAGGGCGAGATGAAAATTAGATCTTCGTTACTTTGCGAAACATGCTAGTTTTAAAGCCGTCGTATGACGGCTTTTTTGTTTGGACGTTTTTTAGGGAAGTGTTATGGAAACCTATTTAGTTGGCGGAGCGGTTCGAGATGCATTGCTTGGAATCGAGGTCTATGACCGTGATTGGGTTGTGGTGGGTGCCACACCTAAGCAGATGCTTGAGAAAGGTTTTGAGCAGGTTGGTAAAGACTTTCCGGTGTTTTTGCACCCTAAGACTAAAGAAGAACATGCATTGGCGAGAACAGAGCGCAAACAGGGTCGTGGTTATCACGGGTTTGAAGTTTTCGCTGAACCAAGCGTGACCTTAGAAGAGGATTTGATACGTCGTGATTTGACAATCAATGCGATGGCACAAACACCGGCCGGTGAAATTATTGATCCTTACAATGGTCAGCAGGATTTGGAAAACCGGGTGTTACGCCATGTGTCTGATGCGTTTTCTGAAGATCCGCTGCGAGTGCTAAGGGTGGCTCGTTTTGCTGCCAAGCTTGCCCCTTTCGGCTTTAAAGTAGCGCCCGAAACAGTAGCGCTTATGAGGCAAATGGTTGACAGTGGTGAGTTGGAGCAGCTGACGCCTGAGCGAGTATGGCAAGAAGTGGTTAAAGTCTTGAATTCTGTCAAACCCAGTGAGTTTTTTGAGGTTTTGGCGGCTGTTGGTGCCGATAAGGTTTTGTTTCAAGAATTACATGCCTTACATGGCGTGGAGCAACCTGAAAAACATCACCCCGAAGGCGATGTCTGGATTCATACTATGATGGTCTTGGAATCAGCCGGCCGGTTAAGTTCTGACATTGATGTGCGTTTTGCCGCACTCATGCATGATTTGGGTAAAGGCGTGACGCCTAGAGAGCTTTGGCCTAAACATCATGGCCATGAAGCCGCTGGTTTGCCTTTAGTGAAAGCTGTGTGTAAACGCTTTCGGGTGCCGAAAAAGGTTGAGCAGTTTGCACTCAAAGTCACTGAGTATCATGGTTTGATTCACAAGGCATTGAGTCGAGATGCAAGTGGTGAAAAACGCTCAGAACTGAAACCTGAATTAAAGCCCAAGACCTATCACAAGGTTTTGCAAAATTGTGGTGCCTATAAAGATGCCGCGACCTTTGAAAAAATTCTCACAGCTTGTATGGCGGATGCTCGTGGGCGTTTAGGGTTTGAGTCTGTGGGTTATCCGCAAAAAGATTTTTGGATGAGATTATTGCGAGCCGCAGATCAAGTGGATAATCAAGAAATTATTGCTCAGGGTTTCAAAGGCAAAGAAATTGCCGAGCAGATTGAAAGGGGCAAAATAAATAATATTCGTGCATTTATCCAAAGCTTGGATAGTGACTCTTTATTGTCTGATTAATGTTACCGGCCGGTATCTTTTGGGTGGCAAAATTTTAGGAATAAAAAAACCGCGAATGGAAAAACCATTCGCGGCAATTTCTAGCATTAAGCTGAGTTTTGTTATTTTGCTAGCTTCACGAGCTGAGCGTATTGGTCAGCGGATAGCACTTTACCCATCATTTGATGACAACGTAGTTTTTGGTTTAGTATCGTTTGGCGAAGTGCAATGCTTTTTTGGCCAAGCTTTTGTGCTTCATTTAAGTCCCCGGTCAATGAAGCGGCTGCCGCTTGTTTTTCAAGTTTGACGACATTTTTCATATCCTCACGCTGGCTTGGCGAATTTTCAGCGTGATAATTCTTCAGTGTTTGAATTTGTTCGTTGCTCAAATTCAATGCGCTTTGGTTTTTCATCGCAACTGCCATTAGGGTTGGCATAAAGTTGCTGTGCTTAACTGCGTATTTGAATTCAGCATCTTGTCCCATACCCATACCTTGACCGTTACCGGCTTGAATAGGTGCTGTGAATGCTAAAGTCACTGATGTTAAACCAATGGCGGTTAACTGAGTTATTTTATTCATTCGATAAGTCTCCAAGGTTGCGCAAGAGTTTGTTAAGATTCTTAAGAAAGTTTAATGATTAATTCTATTAAGTCAATATTTATAAAACTTATAAGTTGTATATTTAATTTGGTTAATGTGGCTAAATAAATATGAATTCAGAGTGTGCAGGGGAATAAAGTGAAAGTCTGGTTGTTTTTATTGATTGCTGTGGTCGCTGAGGTCATTGCGACTTCGGCATTAAAAGCTACAGAGGGATTTACGCAATGGAAACCGAGTATCTTGGTGGTGATTGGTTATAGTGTCGCGTTTTTCTTTTTGGCATTAAGTTTGAAACAGATTCCGGTTGGTATTGCGTATGCAGTGTGGGCCGGCTTGGGAATCGTGTTGATTGCACTCATCGGCTGGTGGTTTTTCAATCAAGCATTGGATGCAGCCGCCTTAATTGGTATTGGGCTGATCTTGGCTGGTGTGTTGGTCATTAATTTGTTTTCAAACAGTACAGGTCACTCATAAGATTTGTGAGAAGTGTCTCCTTAGGTTTACTGTCAAGTGAGTGGCGTTAGAAATTGGGCTGAAAGAAGTATCGCCAACGTAATTCGAGTTTGGCATCATTCAGCTTTTCGCCGTATTCAGTCAGTTTAGAGCCATTTAGCAGACTTGCTCGGAGCCGCCATTCTTGATTTTTAACACCTGAATGGCTTAGTTCTGCTGTCCAAGCACTGCTACCATCGTCTGGATTAATCAGCCCCCAGAGTGCTGCATTTAGATACAAAATATCGAGCCAGTCTTTAGTGCTTGCTTTTATATAAACACTGTTTTGCGCAGTGTCGGTGCCGAGCAACCCTGCGGACTTTGCTTGTTTGGCGAGAGTCAAATTTTCAGGTTGAGTACTGTTAGCCAGTTGGTAGAGTTGTTTCATTGTTGATGGCGTGGGTTTATTTGGTTGATATCGCCATTCGAAAATCCAGGTAACTTCATTTTGAGTGAGGTATCGAAAGCCGAGTAAGGTTTGAATTTCCGATTTTTCACTGAGTTTTATGGAGTCTGTTAGCAGTTCTGGCGTGAGTTGATTGGGTCGATAGCTGATGTCGCCGTGCCATTCAAATTCAGGGCTTAAATTGCTGGCAAAGCTAAAACCAATATCGGTTTGAGTTTGTTGTGAATGCCGCCAATAAAAGTCTAGATCGGTCGTACCGATGAGTCCTGAAAATTTGCCTGCTAATAGCCAGTTGTCGGAGGGCAGGAATTCCTTGTGATTAATCTCTGAAGTGATGGGGATTAAATGAATGCTTGCACTGGCCGATTGCAGTGAACTGTTTAAGCTTTTCGTCCATTGCGTACTGAGTTGAGTAAAACCTTCTCGGTTGAGTTCAGGGTCGTCGGGATTTTTTGGGCGTTCAATAAAACCCACTGGATTCCATGCATAGCCTTTACCCCATTTTTCGGCAATTTTTCCTGCTTTAAACTGCCAATTTGAATTGAGTTGGGTTTGCCAGTAGAGTTCCTGAAACTGATGCTGGCTTTGGAAGTTTACATTGGGTAAATCGTTTTTTGTCCCGAGTGACAAACTGCGAAAATAGGCGCTGCTTTGCTCCCAGCGGTAAAGCCCATTGAGTTCGAGTTCACTTGCAAGGCTGTTCACAGAGTTTACCGGCCGGTCAAAAGTCATTTGACTGAATACGGAGTTTGAGTTGATTTGTTGGTGGCTTGAGAGTAAATCAAAGTGTCCGTAGAGCTCATAAGGTGCTTTTTGATAAGCGCTTACATCGAAGCTAAACTCTTCTGCCAAACTTGTGTTGGTTGTGCAAACTCCAAACCCTAGCGTAAGCCATAAAAAAGACCGGCCGGTGGATAAGTTGATGAGATTGCAAAGGTTACGCACAAAGTTATCCACAGTTTATTGTCGTAATTCACCGATTCGTGACATAAATTCTAAGCTAAAGACTTCCGGTGCAAAATTGCGCGACTTTAAGCCGTCAAACAGCATCACGGATTTAAAACCTTTGTAAAGAGGGCTGTCAGTTTCCAGTTGTGCAGGGCGTAAGTAGCCATTTCCAAAATCTTTGAGCTTGCTGTAATGCAAGGTTTTTATCAGCATTCCGCTAGCAGAATAAGCTTCAATCTTCATAGGGACTTTATGGGTTTTATCGACCTGCATAATGAGTTGATCGTAGGCAACGGAACGGTTTTTTGCTTTCAAAGTTAAAACCAAATGGTCACCGGTTTCTTGTAGGTCAACCGCGTTATATTCCACGCTGTAATCCAGTTGCAAGATGTCAGAATTATTAAAGACACCTCCGACAACGGATTGTAGACTGGTTATGCGTAAAGGCTTGCCAACATTGGGAATGTACAACCACATATTTTCACCGACACGTAATGTTGTGCGTCCTCGTTCGCTTGCTGGATCTAGGAACAGCGCGGCAACTTTATCTTTGTCATGTTTGACGGTGTACAACACAAACTCTTTACGTTTTCCATTTGGTTCAATGTTGATGAGTTTGCGGTACATTTCATAACTTTCCGGCTGTAAGCGTTCATCAATGGTCTGTAACAGTTGTTGCGCTTGTGCAAGAGAGTCACCGGCCGGTAAGGTTTGCGAAAAAACCGGTAGAGAGAAGGTTGTCAATAGCATCAATAGTAGGGGTTTCATTAAGGTTCTCATTGGTTGAACGTTAGACTTGTCGTAATGCGTCGACTGGGTTTAAACGAGAGGCTTTCCAGGCAGGTTGTAAACTCGCCAGAACTGCGGCACTCAGTACAATCACTGAGGCAAAAATTACGTCTTTCCAAAGCAAAACAGGCTCCAGAATTAAACCGGTTTGGCGACCAAAGGAAAAGCTTATTTGCGCTTGGTTCAAAAGATAAATGCTGATAGCACTCAGCATTAGCCCAAAAGCCACCCCGACCAAACCTAAAAGAACACCTTCGGTTAAAAATAGTTGCAGAATTCGATTAGGTGGTGTTCCCATCGCGGCCAAAGTGCCAATTTCTCGAATACGTTCGTAGACCGCCATAATCATGACATTCATTACGCTGATTAACACGATAGCTGCGAGCATGATTTTGATAAACAGCGTCATTAAATCGATCATATTGGCAATATTTGAAAATGGTGAGAGTTTTTCCCAGTCATGGATCTCAAAGGCAGGTTTTCCTTGTTGATTGGTCAAGCTGCCCAGTGTGGATTTAAGTGCTTTCATGACGGGTTTTTCATTTTGTGGTGCGGCTAAGCGGATGGCAATTTCACTGATTTCATTGGATTCTAGTCTAAGCAGTGCTTGAGCGTCTTCAAGATGAATGTAGCCATCGCGGCCGCCTGGACCAGAGAGACCTTCTAAAATGCCATGCACTGTAAAATTCATACCATTAACTGAGCCGTCACGATTGGTGGCCACCAAAACGATTGCGTCTCCGACCTTGACTTTCATGCCTTTGGCAATCAGTTCAGGTAATAAAATGCTGCCAGGCTCGACTAAGTTTTCTGGCTTGTCACCAATAATGCGGCTGGGCAGCTCTGGACAGGTTTGGAGTTCTTTTTCCGGCAAAATTCCATTTAAACGTAGGTTGGTGGTTTCATTAAAGTTGCTGAACATGGCGCCAAACTTTAAACGGGGTGACCAAGCTACGATTTTGCCTTGTTCGTTTAGAGTGTTTAATTCAGCTTCCGCTTTTTCGACCATTTTGGGCTTCATATTCATGGTTAAAGGCAAGCTATCGATAGACGATACATAGCCTTTTTTATGAATTTGTATGTGGCCGATCATGGAGTCAGTAATCTGCCCAATCATCATTTGTTTAAAAGACCCCGCGGTACTGGTGAATAGCAACATGGCCATGACACCAAGAGTAATCAGCGCCGTGGTCAGTAGCGTACGTCTTTGGTAGCGCCAAAGGTTGCGCATTGCAATCATTAAGAGTTTCACAATGATTTCTCCTCTTGTTGCAGTGCGTTCGAATCGATTTTACCGGCCGGTGAGGTTTGGTGTTCTTGGCGAAGTTTTCCGTCTTCCAGAATGAACAGGGTTTCGGCGGCATTCATGATTTTTGAGTCATGCGTTGAAAAAATAAAAGTGGTGCCGAATTCATCACGCATTTGCTTCATCAGCTCAATGATTCGATAAGCTGTTGCATGATCGAGGTTGGCGGTCGGTTCGTCTGCTAGGACTAATTTGGGTTTGGAGGCTAAAGCTCGTGCAATAGCGACGCGTTGCTTTTGTCCACCGGAAAGTTGTGAAGGATATTTGTTGGCCTGTTCATGAATGCCCACAGCTTTCATTAAGGCCTGTACGCGTTCCTGTCGCTCCGGTTTTGGCCAGTTTTGAACCATTAGCAATGGATATTCGATATTTTCATAGACGCTTAGCACAGGAATCAGGTTGAAATCTTGAAAGATAAATCCAATTGTTTCGCCACGAAACTGAGCCGCTTGTTCCCGATTTAACCGGCCGGTATCGGTTTGCGCCACAATGAGTTCACCAGAGGTGGGCTGGTCAAGACAGCCAATCATATTGAGTAGCGTGCTTTTGCCGCTTCCAGATGGACCGACAAACGAGACAAAAGCCCCTTCGGGAATGTCGAAGTCGACAGACTGAATGGCTGTGAGCATTTGATCACCGGCGGGGTAGTTTTTGCAGAGCGCGGTAGCACGAACAATCGACATGGGAATGGCCTATTTGAATTAGTAAAAATAGTTATGTCATTAAATCATTGGATCTTTTGCAGACAAAGCATTTTTTGTTTCGGTGTTAAAATTTTTGAAAGATTTGCAATATTTTTGAGCCAAGTTTTTAGCGTTTTTTCCTAAATTTACCTTATTTAAGTTAAGGGTTTGATATAGTGATTCACACCTTATTGTTTGATTTTTATTGACAATCAAGATAAGTACTGCGAAATTAAAATCCAAAATTGGAGGCTTAGCTAATCATTTTTTTATGATGGTCTAGTTGTATTGCTAAATGAGAGTTGTAATTATTACTTATGTGTCATTGATATGAATTCTGTCCAATTCAGCTCTGAAAGAGAGTTGCCTAGTCATTTAAATCTATTTCAGCAGATGGCCGATGCGGTGTATTTGCTCGACCCTAAAACATCTAATGTACTTTGGTGTAATCGTATTGCTTATGAAGAATTAGGTTATTCAGAAGATGAGGTTCTGAATCACTCTGTTTTGAGTTTGCAAAAAGACGTTAAGGGTGCTCCACAATGGTCAGAGATTGCCACGGTTATCCGTTCAAAAAATGTTTTTACATTTGTGGGGCGTCATCTTCATAAGGATGGTTATGAGATTCCTGTTGAGGTAAATACCACGCATTTTTGGGTGGATGGGCATGAGTATTTTTTATCGGTTGCACGCAACATTAGTAATAGAGTCGCCTTTGAAAAAGATTTTCAAGAGCGTGATGGGCGTATTCGATATGCATTGCATGAAGTCTCCGATGGGCTTTGGGAGTGGGAGTTGGAAAGTGATTATGTGTTTTTCAGTCCACAATTGAAAAAGATGCTTGGTTATGGTCCAGATGAAATGACTCCGCATGTTGATACTTGGAAAAGCAAGGTTCATCCCGATGATGTCGAGAAAGTGATTACTATTTTGTCAGATCATATAAAAGGAAAACGCCCAGCTTACCAAGCGGAATATAGGCTTCGTAATCGTAATGGCCACTATATTTGGGTGCACGATGCCGGCAAAGTTTGCGAAAGAAATGATGAAAATCAACCTACGCATGTGATTGGTATGGTGCGTAATATCAGTGATCACAAAAAGGTTCAAACGCAATTGGAAAGCCTCGCTCATGAAGATGTTTTAACAGGGCTTCCGAATCGACGACATGGTGAGCGTTCAGCCCAAAAGGCGCTAAAAAAAGCTTGTGATAAAAAGGTACCTCTGACATTAGCCGTGATTGATTTGGATTTCTTTAAACGTA
This sequence comes from Thiomicrorhabdus indica, assembly GCF_004293625.1. Lineage (NCBI taxonomy): Bacteria > Pseudomonadati > Pseudomonadota > Gammaproteobacteria > Thiotrichales > Piscirickettsiaceae > Thiomicrorhabdus > Thiomicrorhabdus indica. The sequence continues at coordinate 331,617 of NZ_CP033040.1, forward strand.
TTAATGATTTGTATGGGCATGCCAAGGGCGATGAGATTTTAGTGTTTATTGCGCAGTTATTGAATTCGGCCAGACCTAAAAAATCGTTTTTGTATCGCTGGGGTGGTGAAGAGTTTGTATTGATTTTGCCAAGTTATAACCTTGAGGCTGTACAGGAAGTTTTGGAGGGGGTACATCAAGTCATCGCCCAGGCGGATTGGACTGGCCTTGGAGTTGAGCCGGTGACTCTTAGTATTGGCGCCGTTGAATGCAGTCAAGCGAATGTTGAATTCAATGAATGTTTTAAACTGGCGGATCTTGCGGTCTACCAAGCCAAGGCAAATGGTAGAAATCAAACTGTACTCGCTTAATTCCTACCAAGTTTTAATGTGGGACTATTTTAGGCGTTAGATTTTCCGGATTTAGTTTGCCGGCTTCTGAAAGCTGAACGCTCCACGAATCTGTCCTTCTTGATAGCCTGTCGCTTTATCCTTCGGATAAAGTTCAGCGAGTTTTGCTTTAACACCTTGCGGAATTTTTTGCTCGCTCCCATGACAAGTTAAACACAGCCCTGCGGTTGGCACTGCTTTCATATAGCGAGTTACTGCTTGGTTGCCGGTCTTAACGATTTCAAATTTTTCCAGTTTTTTAGGGTCTGCACCTGAGGCCAGTTGCTCGTCGAACCATTTTAAAGTGGCGGTTTCCCATGTGTCCGGTGTTGCGCTTGCCCCACGAGGTTTTAGGCTCACTCGGTTCACTTGCCAAGGAGCGTGTGTGGCGCTCAAATCTTGTGCGATGGCAGGTGCTTTGGTATTGCAAACATCAATTGCTGCTACTGGACCGCCTGATTTCATTGCTCCTTTTAAAGCGGGCACTAACTGTCCGCCAAACTCTTTGACGATGCTTCGGGCTTCTTGATGGTCGGCACTGATGTTCTGTGCTTGTACGCTCATTGCCATTGAACTTATTAATGTTGCCAAGATAACTTTTTTCATGGATCTGCCTTTTTGGTTAGTTTAATTTATATATTAATAAATTTAATGAGCTAATGATAACAATGGCTTATAAGCGGTGCAAATGGTAATTTTCTTGTTCTCTATACGAGTAGAGAGGTTATTGTCAAACTGTCTTCAAGTTTTCAGTTTTGGAATGCGCAAAATATGCAACCAGTTTGAAGAATGCAAAATAAGCCCAGAGTTGTGTTTGCTTAAATTTCGGTTTTCGCTTATAAACTAGCAATTCACTAATTGATGGCAATGGCCTTTGCCGATACCTGAATGGACACAGATTTATGATGAAATTGTTTAAACGATTTTTGCCGCTTGCGATTCTTGGTTTGGCGATTGTGGTTTTTCTCTACATGAAAAATACCAAGCCAGAGCAACCACCGGTTGAAGTGAAAGAAAAGGTCTGGATGGTGAATTCGCAGCCAATCACTCTAGAGACTTTACCGGCCGTTCAAACTTTGTATGGTGTGATTGAGTCGAATGCGATGGTGGATGCTGCCGCACCAGTTTCATCTGTGGTTTCTAAAGTAAAAGTCTTGCCAGGAGATGAGATTCAAAAAGGCCAGGTCTTGCTGGAGTTGTCAGAAGAAGATTTGGCTCTGCCTGTCGCTCAGGCGAATGCTGACTATGCGGATGCAAAGTCGCAAATTGCCCTGCAAAAGATGACGATGAAAGCTAATGAAGCGCGTTTAATACATGAGAAAAAGGTTTTGACATTAAAGCAAGAGGCTTTACAGCGTGCCAAAAGTTTAATGGCCAAAAATCTGGCTTCACAGTCAGTTGTTGATGTGGCAAAAGAAGCCTTGGTGAAGCAGGAGTATGCAGTGGTCGGGGTTGAGTTGTCAGTTGAACAGGGGGCAAATCAATTGGCTCAATTGCAAGCGCGTTTGCAAAAGACCAAAGCGAGCTTAACCCAAGCAAAGCTTAATCAAACCCGTGGCGTGGTCATTGCACCATTTGATGGGCGTGTTGCGAAGGTTGCGGTGGCTGAGGGTGATCGTGTGAATGCTGGTACTGTCATGGTTAGTTTTTATGCGCTTGAAAGCATGGAGTTAAAAACGAAGCTCGATTCGCAAAGCTTTGAAGCGGCGCAAAAAGCGATTTCTGAACATGTCTCTTTGCAGGCGGATTACTATTTTTCTGGAGGTGAGGCGAAATTAACCTTGCAACGTTTGGCTGGAGAGGCACAAACCAGTGGTGTCGATGCTTATTTTAGTTTGCCGGAAACTTTGTATTTCAAGCGTCCAGGAGAGTTGTTGGAAGTGTATTTTAAAGGTCAGGCCGCTGAAAATGTTGCGGTTGTTCCTTACAGTGCAGTTTATGGAAATGACCGGGTGTATCTCGTTGAAGATGGGCGTTTGAAATCTCAAGCGGTTGAGCTTAAAGGGGATGTCATGCGTGACGGTAAGCTTATGGCATTGATTTCTCACCCTCAAGGTCTACCGGCCGGTAAGAATGTTTTGGTTACGCATCTGCCAAATGCCATTGATGGCTTGCGAGTGACTGAGGTGACAGAATGAGCTCTACGACGTCAAAATCAGATTCTGTCGCAAACACGGATGATAATTTAGACCAAGATTTTCAAATTAAAGAAAAGCAGTTTAAATCGCATGGAGTGATTGGTCTGTTCGCTCGACATAAAGTCGCACCGAACTTGTTGATGATTATTATGATTTTGGCAGGGATTGTGGCACTGCTGAAAATGAATGTGCAGTTCTTTCCCAATTTTGAGCTCGATTATGCTTCGGTAAGAGTGGTTTGGCCGGGCGCAAATGCCGAGGATGTTGAAAGTAGTGTTACAGAGCCCATAGAGCGAGTGCTGCGTAATCTGGATAATCTGGATGAGATGACATCGACTTCGGGAATGGGTGTGGCGACAATTTCATTGAAGTTCAATGAAGGCACCAACATGATTGAAGCTTTGGATCAAATCAATCAACGGGTGAGTGAATTACGGAATTTGCCGCAAGATGCGCAAAAACCGATTATTGAAAGAATTGTCCGTTATGAATCTGTGGCTCGGATGTTGGTCATCAGTGAGAATGGTGATTTACAAGAACTTCGACCACTTGTTCGGCAGTTTGAGCGTGAGTTACTGGATCGAGGAATTGATAAGGTTGGATTTGTTGGTTTACCGACCGAAGAGATGGCGGTTGAAATTTCACAGGATACACTCGAAAAATACCAGCTTTCGTTTGAATCGGTAGGGAATCAATTAGCCGGTATGAGTCGTGATTTACCGGCCGGTACCGTTGGCGATAACGATTCGGTACGTGAATTGCGTGCTTTGGAACAAAAGCGTGATGAGATTGCTTTTGAACAGACATCAGTTATTACCAATGATTATCAAACGCTCACTTTGGGAGATTTAGGAGAAGTTGAACGTCGTGCGGTCAAGGATGCCGCTTATCTGCAAGTGGAAGGTTTTCCAGCCGTTGAGATGCAGCTGCAGCGTGCAGAAAATGGCGACACCTTAAAGTCATCCGAAGTGTTACAGCAATGGATGCTAGAAACCGAGCCACAACTACCGGCCGGTGTTCGTTTGCAGGTTTATGATGAAACTTGGTCGTTGGTTCAACAGCGCATTATGTTGTTGGTCAATAACGGTGTTGGCGGTCTGATTTTAGTCGTGCTGATTCTGTATGTTTTTATGAATGGGCGAGTTGCTTTTTGGATTGCGGTCGGGATTCCAGTTTCCTTTATGGCAACCCTGATGATTGTCTATTTAGCGGGTGGATCCATCAATATGATTTCCCTGTTTGGGTTGATTATGGCGTTGGGGATTATCGTCGATGATGCCATAGTGGTCGGAGAGGATGCGTTAGCACATCATGAAAGAGGTGAGCCTGCATTGCAAGCAGCCGAAGGTGGTGCGCACAGAATGCTAGGGCCGGTGACCGCGTCCTCTTTGACAACGGTGGCCGCATTTTTACCATTGATGATTGTCGGTGGAGAAGTGGGGAATATTCTGTTTGCCATTCCATTGGTGATTATTGCGGTGATTTTTGCGTCGCTTATTGAAAGTTTTACAGTTTTACCGGGGCACCTGCGTCATGCCTTGCACAAAGTTGAACCGGCAAAAGAAGGGTCAATTCGCTATAAACTCGATTCTAAAATCGATCACTTCAGGCATCATCAATTCCGTCTGGTGATCCGTTGGGTGCTTGCCCATCGAACCATCACGATTTCCAGTGCAATTGCCATGATGATTTTTGTGGTGGCATTGTTTGCTGGCGGGCGATTAGGGTTTGTGTTTTTCCCGAGTCCCGAATCTAATAAGTTAGCAGCGGATGCACGTTTTGTTGCAGGGACCTCTGCTGAGGAGTCGGCACGCTATGTTGAGCGTTTGTATCAAGCTCTGCGAGAAGCCGAGGCAGAGTTAGAGCCGGGCATTGTGAAAGTCGCTGTTGTGAATTTTAATAAAACGTCGCGTCAATCCGGTGCGAACTTCGGCGGGGTGAACATTGAGCTCATTGATTCGGGTGATCGTGAAACGCGTAATGAAGAGTTGATTCGTGTCTGGAAAGAAAAAGCAGGCACCGTCCCGGGCTTAGATTTGTTAACGATTGAAGCGCCGAGAATGGGGCCGCCTGGAAGTGATATTGATATTCGTTTAAGTGGTGCGGCAACGGATAACCTCAAACAGGCTTCCCTTGAATTACAAGAAGTGGTGTCGCAAATCCCAGGCGTTTTGTCGATTCGCGATGATTTACCTTATGGTCGTGATCAGTTGATCTACCAACTCACTCCGCAAGGGGAAGCGCTTGGGTTTACTTATTCCTCGGTTGGTCGTCAGTTGAGTGATGCTTTTTCTGGAAGATTGGTGCAGATTTTCACGGATCGAGAGGATGAAGTGGAAGTGCGTCTACAGTTTCCGCGACATGAGCAGATGAGCTTGGCAACTCTAAATCGTATGCAAGTTGTTGCGCCGAATGGACAAAGAGTGCCATTGCGAACAGTGGTCACTTGGCAAACTCAGCGTGGATTTGATGTTATTCGTCATGTTGATGGACAGTTAACGGTAAATGTGATCGGTGAAGTCGATAAAACTGTGAATAATGCCAATCGTATTTTAGCTCAGTTGGAACAATCAACCTTGCGAGAGCTAGAGTCAAAATATGGTTTGACCTACAGTATTGAAGGTCAAAAGGCTCGTCAGGCAGAAACGATGGGTGATATGAAGATTGGATTGCTAATTGGTCTGGCGATTATCTACATTGTTTTGGCTTGGGTGTTCGGTTCATATGGTTGGCCATTGGTTGTTATGATGGCGATACCTTTTGGCTTGGTTGGAGCCATTATGGGGCACTGGTGGATGGGAATTGATATGACCATTTTGTCGTTGTTTGGATTTTTTGGGCTTTCAGGGATTGTAGTGAACGACTCGATTATTTTGGTAAGCTTCTATAAACAGTTGCGAACGGCTGGTTTAAGTGTGAATCAGGCATTGGAAGAAGCAGCGGTGCAACGTGTCCGCGCCGTATTGCTCACATCCTTGACGACCATTGCTGGCTTAACGCCTTTATTGTTTGAAACGTCTTTGCAAGCGCAATTCTTAATTCCAATGGCCACAGCGATTGCGTTTGGATTGATGTTCTCGACCTTGTTAATTTTGCTGGTCATTCCTGCAATGTTGTCAATTTACGAACAGTTCTATTTGAAAGTGCATCGGAGAGACGAGGTTTATAACGCAGTTTAAAACGTTACTTGTTGTTTGTATTCATTCATTTTTAAAAGCTACCGGCCGGTGGCTTTTATTTTTTGTAAAGAAAGTGTCACTCAAGTCAGAAAACGACTATTGCAGAATGGTTTTTCTCTGAAATCACCACGCAATCTATTGTGTCAAAAAGTGATCTTGGTCGCTAGATAGCTGATTTTTAATGAGATTTGCTGTTGGTGTGCGAATCGTTTTCCATGATGCGATGATAAGAAAACTTGATGCAAATGCCGTTTTGAGAGAGAATACAGCACCAAATTTATACCGTGGCGAAATCTAAGTTGCGAATTTCACTGGTAAAGTCGCCTTTTTATTCGTCACGGTTCACCGAATTTTTATTTAAAAATTGAGGAAAATCTATGGCAACTCGTAGAGATCTAGCTAACGCTATCCGCGCTTTAAGTATGGACGCGGTTCAAAAAGCCAACTCTGGTCACCCAGGTGCACCAATGGGTATGGCAGACATCGCTGAAGTATTGTGGAATAGCCACATGAAATATAACCCGACCAATGCAAATTGGGCGGATCGCGACCGTTTCGTTCTTTCTAACGGTCACGGCTCAATGCTTATTTACTCTCTACTACACTTGACTGGTTTCGACCTAAGCATGGAAGACATTAAGCAGTTCCGTCAATTACACGCTAAAACTGCAGGTCACCCTGAGTATGGCTATGCGGAAGGTATTGAAACGACGACTGGTCCTCTAGGTCAAGGTATTACTAACGCTGTAGGTATGGCGATTGCTGAGCGTACGCTTGCTGCACAATTCAACAAGCCTGGTCATGAAATCGTAGATCACCACACTTATGTGTTCATGGGTGATGGTTGTTTGATGGAAGGTCTTTCACACGAATCGTGTGCAATGGCCGGGACTCTTGGTCTTGGTAAATTGATCGCTTTCTGGGATGACAACGATATCTCTATCGACGGTAACATTGGTGATTGGATGGAGAAAGGTGTTCCAGGTCGCTTCAATGCGTATGACTGGCACGTAATTCCAAATGTTGATGGTCATGATCCAGAGGCAATTGATAAGGCAATCGCAGAAGCGAAGTCTGTTACAGATAAGCCATCTTTAATCTGTACTAAGACCGTGATTGGCTACGGTTCTCCAAACAAGTGTGGTACATACTCTTGTCACGGTGCGCCACTAGGTGATGATGAAATCGCGCTGGTTCGTAAAGAGCTAGGCTGGACTGCGGGTCCTTTCGAAATTCCAGAAGATGTTTACGCTGGATGGGATCACAAAGAACAAGGCCAAAAAGACGAAGCAGCTTGGAATGAAAAATTCGCAGCTTATAAAGCAGAATTCCCAGCTGAAGCAGCTGAATTTGAACGTCGTATGGCAGGTGAGCTTCCTGCGAACTTCGAAGTTGAAATGGATAAGTTTATTGCGGATACTCAAGCTGAGTCTCCAAAAATTGCTTCTCGTCAAGCGTCTCAAAAAGCAATCGAGAAGTTGGGTGAAATCCTTCCAGAAATGTTCGGTGGTTCAGCTGACTTGACAGGTTCCAACCTAACAAACTGGTCGAAGATGGTGAAAGTTAACCGTGAAAACGCTAACGGTAACTACCTATCTTGGGGTGTTCGTGAATTCGGTATGGCGCACATGATGAACGGTATGGTTCTTCATGGTGGTTTCAAAGTATTTGGTGGAACATTCTTCATGTTTATGGAGTTCATGCGTAACGCTCTACGTATGTCTGCATTGATGAAAATCGGTACGATCTATGTTTACACGCATGATTCTATTGGTCTAGGGGAAGATGGTCCGACTCACCAACCAGTTGAGCAGATGGCGACGATGCGCGTTATCCCTAACTTCCAAACTTGGCGTGGTTGTGATGCGGTTGAATCTGCGGTTTCTTGGAAAATCGCTATGATGCGTAACGATGCTCCAACTGCACTTGTCTTCTCTCGCCAAGCACTTGAGCCAATGCCTCGTACGGCAGAGCAAGTTGCGAATATCGAGAAAGGTGGTTACGTACTGAAAGATTGTGAAGGCACGCCTGATCTGATCATTATTGCGACAGGTTCTGAAGTCGGTCTAGCAGTTGAGTCTGCAGAAGCGATGGAGGCAAATGTTCGTGTGGTTTCTATGCCTTGTACAAACGCATTTGATGAGCAAGATCAAGCTTATAAAGATTCGGTTCTTATTCCTGGTGTTAAGCGTGTTGCTGTTGAAGCTGGCGTGAAAGATTCTTGGTATAAGTATGTTGGTCTAGACGGTGATGTTGTTGGTATGACTACTTTTGGTGAGTCTGCACCAGCTGGCGAACTATTCAAAGAGTTTGGTTTCACGGTTGAGAATGTTGTTGCGACTTGTAACAAAGTTCTAGGTAAGTAATTCATCTGCTAGAACGGCGACTTTGGTGTTGGGCTTGGTAGTCGTGTATTTCAATACACTCCTGCAGCCCGCCTGGAATTAACCCGTCCTAGCAGCAAATGAACATAATCGCCTTGCTCAGTCGCGAGCTAAACGATTATTGAAATTCAAACCGGTGGGTAATCTCTACCGGCCGGTTTAAAAGTTTTTTATTTTAAAGAAAGAAACTGCACTAAATTCAGTGTGGTGTAATTTGGAGAAAACGATAATGACAATTAAAGTTGGTATCAATGGTTTTGGCCGTATCGGTCGTATGGCTTTCCGTGCAGCAGCTAAAGACTTCCAAGACATCGAAGTTGTAGCAATCAACGATCTACTAGATCCTGAGTACCTAGCGTACATGTTGAAGTATGACTCAGTACACGGTCGTTTCGACGGTACGGTTGAAGTTGTTGACGGTAACCTAGTTGTAAACGGTAAAACTATTCGTATCACTGCTGAGCGTAACCCTGCTGATCTAGCATGGTCTGACGTAGGTGCGGATCTAGTTATCGAATGTACTGGTTTCTTCCTAACTGAAGAAACTTGTCAAGCGCACATCGATGCAGGTGCTAAAAAAGTTGTTCAGTCTGCACCTTCTAAAGATGCGACTCCAATGTTCGTTTATGGTGTTAACCACAACGACTACGCTGGTCAAGCAATCGTTTCTGCAGCTTCTTGTACGACTAACGGTCTTGCGCCGATGGCTAAAGTTCTTAACGACAACTTCGGTATCAAACGTGGTCTTATGACAACTGTTCACGCGGCAACTGCTACTCAGAAAACTGTTGATGGTCCTTCAATGAAAGACTGGCGCGGTGGTCGTGGTATTCTTGAGAATATCATTCCATCTTCAACTGGTGCAGCTAAAGCGGTAGGTAAAGTACTACCTGAGCTAAACGGTAAGCTAACGGGTATGGCTTTCCGTGTTCCTACTTCTGACGTTTCTGTTGTTGACCTAACTGTTGAGCTAAACAAAGAAACTTCTATGGAAGAAATTTGTGCAGCGATGAAAGCAGCATCTGAAGGTGAACTAGCAGGTGTTCTAGGTTATAACGAAGAAGCAACTGTTTCTACTGATTACCGTGGTGATTCTCACCCATCAATCTTTGATGCTAACGCTGGTATCGCTCTAGATGGTACTTTCGTTAAGTGCGTTGCATGGTATGACAATGAGTATGGTTATACTTGTAACATGATGCGTGTTGTACGTCATGTTGGTAACAACTAATAGTTGTTACCTTTGGGGTTCATTCCATTAGTGAGTAATTTCGTTGTTGCTTCTGGCTCTCGTGTACGAATAGTACACGTCGAGCGAAGCGCCTAGAAATTCCTTCGCTACTGGACGAACACAGTGATTTGAGGATTTGTTTTCTAACTTTTCCTCAAATTAAATTTCCTTTTGTGAATTTTCTAAACCAACTCAAAACTTATTTTAAAAAGCGTTGAAGGCCATCGGTGGCCTGAGTCGTACCCAAAGGGCATAAAAGCCCGCAGGATGAGTTTATACCGCAAGGGTACAAGTAGCGTCTTTTTAAAATGAGGTTTAGTGTTGGTTCTCAGTTGAGAGTTTGTAAAAGCAAGTTTAATTAATCTTCGTATCGTTTATTCGATACTAAATTTATAAAAAGAGGACTCAACATGTCTGTATTAAAGATGTCTGATCTTGATTTAGCTGGTAAGCGCGTTCTAATTCGTGAAGACCTAAACGTTCCAGTTAAAGATGGTAAAGTTACTTCTGATGCGCGTATCCGTGCTTCATTACCAACCATGAAAATGGCTGCTGAAGCCGGTGCGAAAGTAATGCTTATGTCTCATCTTGGTCGACCAACCGAAGGTGAATATGCTGAAGAGTTCTCTCTTGCTCCAGTTGCAGCAGATCTTTCTGAAAAACTAGGTAAAGAAGTTCGTCTTGTTAAAGATTACCTTGATGGTAACGTTGAAGTGGCGGATGGTGAAATCGTTCTACTAGAAAACGTTCGTTTCAATGTAGGTGAAAAGAAAAACGCTGAAGATCTATCTAAGAAATATGCATCACTTTGTGATGTATATGTAATGGATGCTTTTGGTACAGCTCACCGTGCGCAGGCTTCTACTCACGGTGCGGGCGCATTTGCAGAAACAGCGTGTGCAGGCCCACTTCTAGCAGCAGAGCTAGATGCACTAGGTAAAGCTCTTAACAATCCAGCGCGCCCAATGGTTGCTATTGTTGGTGGTTCAAAAGTTTCTACTAAGCTAACGGTTCTAGAATCTCTATCTGAAAAAGTTGATCAGTTAGTTGTTGGTGGTGGTATCGCGAATACTTTCATCGAAGCAGCGGGTTATAACGTTGGTAAGTCTCTGTCTGAAACAGACTTAGTTCCTACTTGTAAAAAACTGAACGAAATCATGGAATCTCGCGGTGCGGCAATTCCTTTGGCATCAGACGTAGTTTGCGGTAAAGAATTTTCTGAATCTGCGGCTGCAGAAACTAAAAATGTTTCTGAAACGGCTGATGACGATATGATTTTCGATATCGGTCCAGATTCGGCAGCTGAATTGGCTGAAATCATCAAAAACGCTGGTACGGTTGTGTGGAATGGTCCAGTGGGCGTATTCGAATTTGACCAGTTTGGTGAAGGAACGAAAGCAATCTCTATGGCGATTGCGGAATCTTCAGCGTTCTCTATCGCCGGTGGTGGTGATACTCTAGCTGCAATTGATAAATATGACATTGCCGATAAAGTTTCTTACATCTCTACAGGTGGTGGTGCTTTCCTAGAGTTCTTGGAAGGTAAAAAACTACCAGCGGTTGAAATGCTAGAACAGGCAGCTGCGAAGTAAATTACTTCATGAGCCAGGCAATCGCCTGGCTTTTCACACTTTTTATACTTAATTTGGCAGAAGCGAATAGGGTGACTCGTCAAGTATGTTTATCGCAAACCACAGCCAGGCGGCTGCGGTGATGATGCGGTAAGTCTATTTCGCGAGACATCTTCTGTGGATGCCGTTTTTAAAAGGAAATAAAAACACATGTCTAACCTTGGTTTAAAACGTACCAAAATTGTTGCAACGCTTGGACCAGCAACTGACCGCGAAGGCGAGTTGGAAAAAATGATTCAATCTGGATTGGATGTTGTTCGTATCAACATGTCGCACGGAAACCCAGAAGAGCATAAAGCGCGTGCGCAACGTGTTCGCGAATTAGCAGAAAAGTTTGATCACGAAGTCGGTGTATTGGTTGATCTTCAAGGGCCAAAAATTCGTATTGCGCGATTTGCAGAAGATAAGATTTTCTTGAATACAGGTGACAAGTTTGCCTTAGATAATAATGTTGATAAAAACTCTGGTAATCAACATGAAGTGGGTTTGACCTACAAAAACCTGCCTTATGATGTGAAACCTGGTGATAAGTTATTACTGGATGACGGTCGTTTGGTTTTTCAAGTTGATAACGTTGAAGGCGAGCGTGTAAATACAACGGTAATCGTTGGTGGCGCATTATCGAACAACAAAGGTATCAACTTGTCTGGTGGTGGTCTTTCAGCTGCTGCACTGACGGATAAAGATAAAGAGGATATTATTACGGCGGCAGAGATTGGCGCAGACTATCTTGCATTATCCTTCCCTCGTTCAGCTGAAGATGTTGAATATTGCCGTTCACTGGCACAAAAAGCCGGTTTGAATTGCGCCATTGTCTCTAAAGTTGAGCGTGCTGAAGCGGTTGCTGATGATGCGACGCTTGATGGGATTATTCTAGCTTCTGACGTTATTATGATCGCTCGTGGTGATTTGGGTGTTGAAGTCGGCGATGCACAACTACCAGCACTTCAAAAGAAAATGATTAAACGGTCACGCCAATTGAATCGTGTCACCATTACAGCAACGCAAATGATGGAAACCATGATTGAAAATGCGATTCCTACACGTGCAGAAGTTTTCGATGTTGCGAACGCTGTAATGGATGGTACGGATGCGGTTATGTTGTCAGGTGAGACGGCAACAGGTCGATCTCCAAGCTTGGTCATCGAAACCATGGGGCGCATTTGTCGTGAGGCTGAAAAGCAACGATCAGCTCGTGAATCGACGCACCGTATTGATGAATCGTTTACTGCGGTTGATGAAACGGTTGCTATGGCGGCCATGTATGCAGCAAACCATTTTGATATCAAAGCAATTGTTGCCTTGACTGAATCTGGTAATACAGCATTGCTGATGTCGCGTATTTCTTCAGGTAAGCCGATTATTGCGTTAACACCTCACAAAGAAACTCGCCGTAAAGTAACTCTTTATCGCGGCGTTTATCCTTCATCTGTGGATTTTGATGGTGTCACAGAAGATGAGACGCGTGATGAAGTGGTTAAACTTATTAAAAAATATGGTATCGCTAAAGAAGGTGAAATGATTCTCTTAACTCGTGGTGAAAGTCGCGGCTTGATGGGCGGTACGAATATGTTGGAAATTATTAAGATTTCTTAATTTAAATTAAATTTGCCTCAGAGCGGCATAAATACCGGCCGGTAGATTCTTATTCAAGATTTTCAGGTTTGGTGTGAATAGAAAAGCTTGGTAGAATAGCCAAAATTTTTTGAAACTAAAGATAGGAGTCACGCACATGGCGATGATTACACTTCGTGAATTAATGGATTACGCAGCAGAAAATAACTTTGGTATGCCTGCGTTCAACGTAAACAACATGGAACAAGTACGCGCAATCATGCGTGCTGCGGACAAATGTAACTCTCCAGTTATCCTTCAAGGTTCTGCTGGTGCACGTAAATACGCGGGTGAGCCAATGTTACGTCACCTAATCGAGGGTGCTGTAGAGATGTTCCCACACATTCCTGTTGTTATGCACCAAGATCACGGTTCTGATGAAGGTGTATGTCTACGCGCTATCCAATCTGGCTTCACGTCAGTCATGATGGATGGTTCTCTAGAGTCTGACATGAAAACTCCTGCTTCTTATGAGTACAATCGTGATATCACTGCAGCTGTAGTAAAAATGGCTCACGCTGGCGGTGTTACTGTTGAAGGTGAGCTAGGTTGTCTAGGTTCTCTTGAAACCGGTATGATGGGTGAAGAAGACGGTCACGGTTCTGATGAGAAGCTTGACGCTGATGCACTTCTAACAGATCCAGAAGAAGCAGCGCAATTCGTTAAAGAAACAAACGTTGACTGTCTAGCGGTTGCGGTTGGTACTTCTCACGGTGCTTATAAATTTACTTCTAAGCCTTCTGATGACGTTCTACGTATTGACCGTATCAAAGAAATCCACGAGCGTATCCCTGATACTCACATCGTAATGCATGGTTCTTCTTCTGTTCCAGAAGAGTGGTTGGAAACAATCAATAACTACGGTGGTGATATGGGTCAAACTTATGGTGTACCTGTTGATGCAATCGTTGAAGGGATCAAGTACGGTGTTCGTAAAGTAAACATTGATACTGATCTACGTATGGCTTCTACTGGTGCGGTTCGTAAACACCTAGAAGAAAACAAATCAAACTTCGATCCACGTAAATTCTTAAAAGCGGCTGAAGATGCGATGATGGAAATCTGTGCAGCACGTTTTGAAGCGTTTGGTTGCGCGGGTCACGCTGATAAGATCAAGTCTCTTGGTCTAGAAACTATGCAAGCTCGTTATGCTGCAGGTGAATTAGACCAGCGCGTAAAATAATTAATTTTTAAAAATTAATTACGTTACAAAGAAACCGGCCGGTAAAGTTTTTACCGGCCGGTTTTTTTTCGTCTGGAGAAAATAGGCCTATAAGTGAAGAATCGTATACCAATCGTAGGTGGATGCATTAAAATCAAAAAAAGTTGATAAAGAATTAGTTTTAAATTTATAAGAGCCTCTATATCAAGCGTTTAGCGTTAATATAAAGCTTTGGTCTGCAGAAGGAGTGGAATTATGTTGAAAACCCTTAAAGCAAAGTTGATTGCAAGTTTTGTTGTAATCAACGTACTGATTATTGGGAGTTCAAGTTTCAATTATTTGAAGGTTTCGGAAAGTGCTGGGGCATTTAAAGAATATCGACAAATGGCAAGAGTATCTGTAAATAGTGGTGTGATTGCTACAAATCTATTGCAAATGCGAATGGCTGTTAAAGATTATTTAGCGGCAGACTCAATGGAATCCGTTATGCGCTTTAATACGGGTTATGAAAAAACCATGATTTCTATTGATGAAGCGAAAAATATTACCTCTGATTCTGAGCAGGAAGTGTTGTTGGATAAGCTTAAAAAAGAGCTTGCTGAATATAAGAAGCATTTTGAAGACGTCCAAGTCTTTACAGAGAAAGCAAATGATATTGTTCATAACACACTTAATGTTCAAGGTGTTGAGATGGAGGAAACTCTAACAACAATTATGCGATCCGCCTATAAAAATATGGTTTTTGAAGCTCAGAATAGTTCTGCAGAGGCATTGAGAACACTTTTATTGGCGCGGTTATACACGGTAAAGTTTATTGAGTCCAATAATCAAGATGATATGGAGCGTGTTCAGGCTGAATTTGCTAAGTTGACAAACCAACTTGACCTATTGATGTCCGACATTTCATCCCCAAATGGTTTAAGTGCGCTGGGAAAATTGAAAGATGTTATTTCAGTTTATACTCAAGCAGTAGACAACCTATATGCAACAGTTAATCAAAGCAATGCAATAGAGAATAATTTACATATTTTGGGTCCTGAAATGGCCAGCGAATCGGCTGAAATTCAATCCCTTTCCAAAGCGAAGCAGGATCAGTTAGGTCCACAGATTCAATCGAACAATGAAAATATTTTGATGATGGTGCTGGTTGTTTCGGCAATCATTATTTTATTTGGTTTAATTGTGGCGATTATTATCCCTCGTTTGATTTCATCAGGAATTCAATCTATCCAAAATACTTTGCGAGAAATTGAGGAAACAGGGCGATTTGATATTAAAGCTGATGAGTCGCGTGATGATGAAATTGGCGAGATGGCACGGGTGTTAAATGAGACTCTGACAACGATTGGTCACGCATTAAATGAGGCTAATGGAGTGGTGTCAGCTTTAGCAGCCGGTGATTTCAGTAAACGAATTTCAATCAATGTGCATGGTGATTTGGATACCTTGAAACAAGGGATTAATAATTCTGTGCATTCCATTGAAGAAACGATGAAAGAAATCGAAATCGTGATGGATGCTATGAGTAATGGCTACTTTGATGTCGATACCAATGCCAATGTAAAAGGGCAATTCAAACGTATCATGGAAAATACAGCCTTTACCATGAACGGTCTTAATCTAATTATTAACGACATTACAGATTCAATGCATAAAATGCAAAATGGTGATTTTACAGCACGTGTGAACGCAGATGCTAAGGGTCAGTTGGAAGAGTTAAAAACGAATGTAAATCTATCAATGGAGGCATTGGAGCTTGCGATTGAAGATATTACCGAAATGGTTGTAGCGCAATCTAAGGGTGATTTAACAAACCAAATTACCAATGATTATCGAGGCCAGTTGGATACCCTTAAAAACGCAATTAACAGCTCTGTAAGTCGTTTGGCAAATGTGGTCTCTCAAGCGTTGAATGCAACGCAGGTGGTTGCAGGTGCGGCGGATGAGGTTTCTAAAGGTTCACTTGACTTAAGTGATCGAGTACAGCAACAAGCTTCAGCATTGGAGCAAACCTCGGCAACAATGGATGAAATGAATTCCGCTGTTCAGGGGAATAGCAAGAATGCCCAGCAAGCGAGTCAAGTAGCTCTTGAGGTGCAAAATCGTGCGAATGATGGTGCTAAGGTCATGCAAGAAACTATTGGAGCAATGAGCGCAATTCAGGAGTCAAGTCATAAGATTGCCGACATTGTTAATTTGATTGATGGTATTGCCTTCCAGACCAATTTATTAGCCTTAAATGCTGCGGTAGAGGCTGCTCGAGCTGGTGAACATGGACGAGGTTTTGCAGTGGTTGCGGGTGAAGTTCGTTCTTTAGCTCAAAAGTCTGCTGAAGCTGCAAAAGATATTAAGTCATTAATTGAGGAGAGTGTGAGTCGAATTGATCAAGGCAGTCAGCTTGCCACTCAATCAGGAGATATGCTCACTGAAATTAATCATGAGATTGAATCATTCACGAAAATGATTGGTGATATTGCACAAGCATCAGAAGAGCAAGCAGAAGGGGTGAACCAGGTTCATGCTGCTATCGGTCAAATTGATTCGGTAACTCAACAGAATGCTGCGTTAGTTGAAGAAACTTCGGCTGCGGCAGCAAGCATGACTGAGCAGTCTGAAATTCTCAAGGAAGATATGAGCTTCTTTAAGATTGATGCCAGTAGAACACAGCGTGTTGCAGAGGGACAGCGTTTAGTTGATTCTTCGTCAAAATCGAAAGGGTCTGTTCCACAAATAGAAAAACCTGCTCCAACTAAGGTGGCAGCGGTTAAGCATGAGGTTAGAAAAGTTGCATCCAAACCTGAAGTGAAGCAGTCCAAAAATGAAGGGTTGAAGACTTTTAATAAGGCCACGGAAAGTAATTCTGCTAACCAAGATGAGCAGTGGGATGAGTTTTAAATAGGATGATTCAGGAATAAGGTCGAATGACCGGCCGTATTTTTCAAAAAAACCAAGGTTGAAAACCTTGGTTTTTTTGTTTTTAACTATGAAAAGTATAGCTTTAATTAATAATAAGAATTAAGAATGAGCATTCATAAGAAAAGAATGCTTGGAAAATATGGGTAAATTGTTACAATCCAAAACCCGAGTTCGTTGATTAATAAATTTAAGAACTCCCAAATACCTAATATTTCGAACATTTTTGAGGGTCGGTTAAGTTTTTGAAACTCAAAATGAAAAACTTTTTCGTTCGTAATAAAAAGTTACAGGTGTTTATGAAATCGCTTATTTGTGATTACCACTTATAAAAAGGCTATTTAAACACAAGATAGTGTTGTTATAAGTAGATACTAATAAATGCATTCATAGAGACCTATAGAGAATATTCAATCTTGAGCATTGTTTCTTTCAATTAGTCATATATGAGAAGCATCTCTATAATCCTGATTGAATTTTTATTCAACTCCAACCATAAAGGGAGCATTTAACTATGGCACAAACATTTGATGCTGGTGTACAAGATTACCAGTTGACTTATTGGACTCCAGATTATGTACCTTTAGACACAGACCTTTTGGCTTGTTTCAAAATCGTCGGTCAAGAAGGTGTTCCTCGTGAAGAGGTTGCAGCTGCTGTTGCTGCTGAGTCATCAACTGGTACTTGGACAACTGTATGGACTGATCTTCTTACAGATATGGACTTCTACAAAGGTCGTGCATACCGTATTGAAGACGTACCTGGTGATAAAAACGCATTCTACGCGTTCATCGCTTACCCGCTAGACCTTTTCGAAGAAGGTTCAGTAGTAAACGTTCTAACTTCACTTGTTGGTAACGTATTCGGTTTCAAAGCTCTACGTTCTCTACGTCTAGAAGATATCCGTTTCCCAATCGCATACATCAAAACTTGTATGGGACCACCAAATGGTATCCAAGTTGAGCGTGATCGCATGAATAAATACGGTCGTCCTCTACTAGGTTGTACTATCAAGCCTAAGCTTGGTTTGTCTGGTAAAAACTACGGTCGTGCAGTTTATGAGTGTCTACGTGGCGGTCTAGACTTCACAAAAGATGATGAAAACATCAACTCTCAACCGTTCATGCGTTGGCAGAACCGTTTCGAATTCGTTGCTGAAGCTGTAACTAAAGCTCAAGAAGTAACGGGTGAGAAAAAAGGTCACTACCTAAACGTAACAGCTGCTACTCCTGAAGCTATGTACGAGCGTGCTGAATTTGCTAAAGACCTAGGTCAGCCAATCATCATGCACGATTTCATCACTGGTGGTTTCACAGCTAACACTGGTCTTGCGGCTTGGTGTCGTAAAAACGGTATCCTATTACACATTCACCGTGCAATGCACGCGGTAATTGACCGTAACCCACTACACGGTATTCACTTCCGTGTTCTAGCGAAATGTCTACGTCTATCTGGTGGTGACCAACTTCACACTGGTACTGTTGTAGGTAAGCTTGAAGGTGACCGTGCGTCAACTCTAGGTTTTGTTGATCAACTACGTGAAGCATTCGTTCCAGAAGATCGTTCACGCGGTGTATTCTTCGACCAAGATTGGGGTTCAATGCCTGGTGTATTCGCAGTTGCTTCTGGTGGTATCCACGTATGGCACATGCCAGCTCTTGTAACTATCTTCGGTGATGACTCAGTTCTTCAGTTCGGTGGTGGTACTCAAGGTCACCCAGGTGGTAACGCTGCTGGTGCGGCTGCTAACCGTGTTGCACTTGAAGCTTGTGTTAAAGCTCGTAACGAAGGTCGTGATGTTGAGCGTGAAGGTGCTGACATCCTACGTGACGCTGCACGTCACTCTCCTGAGCTTGCAGTTGCTCTTGAGACTTGGAAAGAAATCAAGTTCGAATTCGACACAGTTGATAAGCTAGACGCTTAATCGTCGCTTTTCATAGAATTTGAATAGATCCGTTAATAAGGAGTTTAAAAGATGTCTTTTAACACAACTGATTACCGCACTAAGTTCACTATGGAAACTTTTGGTTTTCTTCCAGAGCTTACTGCTGATGAAATTTACGACCAAATCGTATACCTAATCAACCAAGGTTGGGCACCATCTATCGAGCATGATACTGTTGCTAACATCCAGTCTACTTACTGGGATATGTGGAAACTACCATTCTTCGGGATGCGTGATCCACAAGCTGTTTTGGCGGAAATCGAAGAATGTCGTCGTGAGTATCCTGATCACTTGATCCGTGTTGTTGGTTATGACAACTACACTCAGTGTAAAGGTCATGAGTTTGTAGTTTACAAGCCACGTGGCGTGTAATTGAATCAAACTAAACTAACGAACGAATCAAGGGAGGCCAGACAATGAGTCAATCTCAAAGTGGTCGCGCAGCAGCGCAAGCCCGCCGTCAAGCACAGCTTGGCGGTGCAGCTAACTCCCCGACAGCGTCTAAAAGCCCGAGCCAACGCAAGGCGGCTCAAGCTTCTGCTCCTGCACCAATTCCAACGCGTGCACAGCAGAAAGCTACGGCTTCAGCACCTGCTCCGGTAGCACCAGCACCAGTATCGGCTCCTCGTGACCGTGCTCCAGTTGGTCGTCCGGTAGTAATTGCTGAGGGACGTGAAGCAGCGCTTAAGCGTCGCCAAGCTCAATTACGTGGTAATCGTGGTGCTCAGCACAAAACAAGCGAAAACCCGCATCCTAAAGCAAAGGCTATGCAGAAACGTGCTGAAGCTGCTCAAGCAGCTCCAGTTCAGCAAGAACAGCCAGCTCAGGTTGCAGTAGCTGCAGCGAAGCCGTTGACTACAAATCGTGGAAATGACCGTCGTAATGCTGTGAAAACAGAGGTTTCGAAGGCTAAAAATCCAGGACGCGATATGTCTCGTGCTTATCGTAAAGCTCGTACTATGGGTAAAACTGGCGAGACTGCCTACAAAACACGTGGCAGTCAATCTGGTGCAGTTGCTCGTATGAGTGATCCAGAAGCTTCAAGTCGTGATATTGCGCGTAAAGTAAGAAGCGAACGTTGTTCACGAGGTAAAACTTGTGGTACGGGTAGCTCTGCATCACGTACTCGTAAGAGTCGTGAGCGTAATGCTCCTGAAAAGGTGGGACATTCCACAACCCTTAATGGTCAAGGTATTTCAGGAACGCAAGTCGGACAAGGTAGTATGACAGGTGCTGAATTTGGTGCATGTCAAACAGTTAGCGGTACAGAGTATTTTAGTTCTGAAGAATTTAACACCCATTGTGAAAGTGCACCAACTGCGGGAAAGCCTAAGGTGACCCGTACGCAAACGACTAAAGGTGAAACCATTAGTGGTACAGCTGTAGGTAATGCACAAGCAGTTACGGGTGACCGTGCAGGTCAATGTTCAGTAATTACTGGAACAGATTATCTGCCGGCCGATCAGAGTGAACTATTTTGTGGCACCAATGCTCCAGCTCAACCTAAAAAGGTAACGGGCTTTAGTGTTGATAACAGCCAATTAAACAACAACGGTGCTTCCAATGTAACAGGTGGTGATGGCTACAAGTCTCAGTCGGTTACTATCCGTCCTTCAGCGCCAGCAGAAATTCCTGAAAAGGTTGTTTCTTCTGTGACGCCAGCGGGTAATGCTACGACTGGTACTCAAGTAGGTCGCATTGAAGATGTTACAGGTGATGAAAAGGGTTACTGTCATTCAGTAACGGGTACGAACTACCAAGGTTTAGAAGAGACAGAAACTTTCTGTGATTCTACTCCTCCTGCATTACCAGCTAAGATTACTGTTTCTAACACGACACGTGGTCAATCGATCACGGGTGATCGTGCAGGTCAAACGACAGGCATGACGGGTGCAGAAGCAGGAACTTGCAAGGCCGTAACAGGAACTCCATATATGTCATTTGAACATGTTTCAAGCTGTGGAATGGAAGCGAAAGCGGAAATTCAAAATCGTATGATGGGATCTGTTATGCCGGGAAAGCACCCACTGACCGGCGTTCAACCGGGGCCTAATGGTCTAACAGGTGCTCAAAAAGGCGCTTGTGAATTAGTATCAGGTACACCGTATCAAGGTGCAGATCAAACTGCAGCTTTCTGTGGTGGTCAATCATCAGCGTCAAATCCTGGTGAGTCAGACTTTCCACAGTTAATGAATGCGAATGTAGCTGCTGCGCCGGTCAGTACACCAAATATGATGATGCAAGCTCCAGCAGTAGGAATGCCACAAGCAATGCCTGCAGCTGCTGAAGTAGAAGTGCCTAAACAAGGTGCTGCACGTATCACTGGTGATGGTTGGGATCGTGGAACGAAAGTAACTGGTACCGAAGGGGACTGGGCAACAAGTCGTAACACATCATTGAAAAATAGTCAGGAACCTGCACACGTTATGGGTGCACATGGTTACCGACCTAATTCAATGCCAGAAGTTCCAATCAGCAAAATTACAGGTTCTTCAGGGAATGCAGATACTGGTGCGAAAGTGACTTTATCTGGTGGCGCTCGCGCTTAACTGAAAAGTTTGTAAAGAAGTAAAGAGTTATGAATGCTAGAGGTGGTACTCGCAGACAACGTAAATCGGAATTATTGAAGCCAATTCCTTATTCAAGAGATTTGGCTACAAAACGTCCTTCTACAATTGTAACCGCTGAGAAACATCCACTAGTAGATTCAGTGTCAAATAAACGTCTTCGCGATTACGAGGATGTTTCAAAAACACGTTTTGATCAAATTTGGTCAGTGTTATTGGAGCTTGAAAGTAATTACGGATGTCGAGATTTTGTTCATTGGGCAAATCGTACTCTAGAAGCAAAACTCGGATTTAAATTGCCAGTTGAATTCCTAGAACAGGCTTCGATTGGTAGCTTAAATTTGAGTGCGCTTTACTCTGAATGCGTTTTTCAACAATTCCTAGAATTTTCTAAGGAGTTTTTTGAAAAAGACCCGCTTAAAGGTCAACAAAAAACTAATTTACAAAAGATGTTTCTGGAAATGGGATATCACGCGATAGGCATTGCACCTTGTGCAGATGGTCGATTAGCACATTTTGTAAGTTATATTTTGCGACTACCTTATAGTATGGTTCGTCGAAAATCCCATGCTGGCGCCTTATTTGATGTCAGTGAAAGTGTAAGGAACTGGGTCTTTACAGAGCACTTAAGATTTAGAGAATCTAAGCCAAATCCGGCAGATGATGATACACGTTACCTTAAAATAGCGTCCTATCATTTCTCAAAATCTGATCCTCATCATCAAGGATGTGCTGCGCACGGAAGCGATGATGCTAAAGCGGCTCAAGCAGCTTTGGACAAACTTAACGAATTTAAACAAGCGATTGAAAATCGTTTTGATTGTGGGGCAACAGTAGATGTCATTCTGTTAGGTGTGAATACAGATGACGACAGTCTAAGAGTTCATGTACCGGATGAATTTGGTCGCGTGGATTTACAAAGTTATGTGGATACTCACAAGCTTTATCATCACACAATGAATTTAACAGCTGAGCAAGCACGAACTGAAATTTTAAATGCTCTGACGGTTAGCCGAAAACGCTGCCGATTAGATCAGGCCTTGAGATTAAGAAAAGTACTTGCTTGGTTGATTGAGCAGAATCTTTCACAAATTGATTATGTTCATCAGTATGAGTCAGGGTGCTATAGCGACCTTGGTCACGCTGAGAGATTTATAGGGATTGGAAGTGGGTTCGAAGAAGTTCAGCTTCGTAACCTGACTTATTACAGTTTTCTTGAGACTCTGGAAGAAGGTTTATCTGACGTAAAAGTTGGGATAAAAATATTCAAGAAGTTAAATGTCTGTAAAATGCGACCAATTCCAATCATTATTGGTTTTGAATATGATGCGAGAGTTCCAGGTTCAAAATTGAGAGTGATAAAAAAATCAAAACGAATTGAACAATTGGTTCATGAGAAGTTTTCAGAACTTTCTCAATCTGGGATGTTGCACACTATGTGTACTCTCAGAGATTACACAGGATTTCATCCGGCTTACCGGTTAGATGATTGAAAAGGGTCTTAAATGAAAATTTGGAAAGTAACTGGTACTGTTGTTTCAACCAATCGCATAGCGATGATGGATCACATGCCTCTAAAGCTGCTTGAAGACAAGAAGAATGGTAGCCCAACGGTTGCTGTTGACCCGATAGGTTGTAAGGAAGGTGATTACGTTCTTTGTTGTGGTAGCTCGGCAGCTCGTGATGCTACAGGAACCAAGGGTTATCCAAGTGATTTGACCATTGTCGGGATTCTTGATAAATGGGATGGTTGGGAGTAATTCAAAATGCAAGTCCATATAGTCGGCAAGCAGATTGTTTTAACCAGTCGTTTAAATGATTTGGGGCACTTACCCTTAAAAGTTTTACACACGCTGGGCGGGGGTGTTCTAGTTGGAATGGACCCGATTGGCACAAAAGAAGGCGATTTGGTTTTTACCATCGCAAACTCTGCTGCACGTGATGCAGCAGGTATGAAACGCTATCTTACTGATTTAACGATATCCGGCATTATTGATAATCGAACGGATATCATCAAACCAGATGACAATGATTAAACTCGAAAGGAGAAACCGATGAGTGAATATGGTATTGCTTTAGGCATGATCGAAACACGTGGTCTAGTTCCAGCTATTGAAGCTGCAGATGCGATGACTAAAGCAGCTGAAGTACGTCTAGTAAGCCGTGAATTTGTTGGTGGCGGTTACGTTACTGTTTTAGTTCGTGGTGAAACTGGTGCGGTTAACGCTGCAGTTCGTGCAGGTGCTGACGCTTGTGAACGTGTTGGTGACGGCCTTGTTGCTGCACACATCATCGCACGTCCACACAAAGAAGTTGAGCCAGTTCTATCTGCTGATAAAGCTTAATTTAACAGTTTATTAATAAAACACTTGTATTCAAGGAGAAAATCATGAGTGATTACGGTATTGCATTAGGTATGATTGAAACTCGCGGTCTTGTACCAGCGATTGAAGCTGCAGATGCTATGACAAAAGCTGCTGAAGTTCGTCTAGTTTCACGTGAATTTGTTGGTGGCGGTTACGTTACTGTTATGGTTCGTGGTGAAACTGGTGCAGTTAACGCTGCAGTTCGTGCAGGTGCGGATGCTTGTGAACGCGTTGGTGACGGTCTTGTTGCTGCTCACATCATTGCTCGCCCTCACAAAGAAGTTGAGCCAGTTCTAGCTAAAGCTGAGTAATCAGTTAGTTTAAGACTTATTTTAGGAGTCAATCCATGAGTGAATATGGTATTGCACTAGGCATGATCGAGACACGTGGTCTTGTTCCAGCAATTGAAGCTGCGGATGCGATGACAAAATCTGCGGAAGTACGCCTAGTAAGCCGCGAATTCGTTGGCGGTGGTTACGTTACGGTTATGGTACGTGGTGAGACTGGTGCGGTTAATGCAGCAGTTCGCGCTGGTGCTGATGCTTGTGAACGTGTTGGTGACGGCCTTGTTGCTGCTCACATCATTGCACGTCCTCACAAAGAAGTTGAGCCGGCTCTAGAAACAGGTAATACTGGTTCTGCGAAACGTCTATAAGTTTAAGGGCTTCGGCCCTTTTCTGAGCCAAGGAGATAATGATGCGTTATCAACCTAATATGCAAGGCAATGTTATGCCAGGTGCAGCAGCTTATCCTCAATTTGAACAACCTCAGACAGCTCCAAATACTCAAATTTTGGGCTATCTTGGTCGTGCATTGAGTTTAGAGTTCTCTGCTGGACAACATTATCTGGCTCAGGCTTCTTTATCTAAGTTCCGTAATGAAATGCAATTTGCTGAAAGTTTTGTGACTTTAGCAAATGAAGAATTTCAACATGCGAACCTCATTACAGACCGTATGGTGTCACAAGGCGCTTTACCGGCCGGTAGCATTCTTAGTCCTGCTACACCAGCAAACAATGTCATTGAAGCCTTACGAACTTGTGAAGCTCGTGAACTTGCGCTTATCCAACTTTATGGTGAAGCTAGCAATTACACAATGAATGTTGGTGCAACAGAAGACCATGCTCTGTTTTCTCGTCTTCTTGAAGAAGAACAGTCTCAATTAGTACGAGTACAAGGCTGGTTAGAAGAGTACTACCAAAACCTTGCGAATAATCCGGTACCTCAGCGGAGTTTCGTATGAGCCCTGCTTGGAAGCAAAAGGATAAACAAGGAACTCTAGAGGCCAAATTTTTATTTGACTCTTATGATGTTCTACGTGATTTTTTGGATGATGTTGCAGATGTCGCTGAAGAGGTCGGACATCACCCAAACCTTAGCTTTGGACGTGAACACGTCTCTGTAATTATTTATGCACAAGGTGAATCGCTTGGCGATACTGATTTTGCATTAGCAAATGGTATTGATGAAGCATTCGAAAAAGTGAATGAGGGGACTTCCGCATGAGTGAAAATTCATCGGCAAACGGTCAAATTCCAGATGCTTTAAAAGCAGACTCTGCTTCGGCAAAGCCTGCTGTTAAAAAAACACCTGCTCGTAAGCCGGCGGCGAAAAAGCCTCAGGTTTCGACAGTTGCTAAAAAAGCAGCTGAGAAAGAGACACACATTGCGGACAAGATTAAGGCGTTACCAAGACGTCGAGTCTGGCCAGATTAATTCAGGCTTAGTAACTGAATTTTTATAAAGGGGGATATGTTTTACATATTCCCTTTTTTTTAATCGACAGATTAACTTTATGGGTATATTTTTGTATTTATAAAATTAATCTGTGTATCAAATCAATGGCCATCTATAAATAAATAGAAACTGTCTATGGGTTTGAGTTGTTTTATCAATTTCACATTTGGTAACAAAGTGAATAGGATAGCGCGCTATTAATTTAAATCTAAAGTGACTGTCTTAAGAGCAGAGCAGCCACTTTGTTGATGTGTTTAGCCACAAGCTGGATAACAGAAACGTAATTTGCTCTCAGGTTAAGCCTATTCCTGAGTCAACATGACTAAGAAGCAATTCAAATGAATTGCCATTACGAAGGTGTAATAAAACTATGGCACAAGAAAATACAAATACATCAAACTCAGAAATGACTGATTCAGGTTCTGCTGCATTCCGCTCAGAATATGCAGTCAGAGATGTTCAGGCTGGTGTAATTACTGCAACTATGGCAATTCCTCTTTCTATTGGTATTGCTATGATGTCTGATTATCCAATTCAGGTAGGTCTTGCAACGGTTGCATTCGCCTCTTTTATTGGTTTCTTATTTGCATGGTTCCGTCCAGGAAACTTTATTGGTGCACCGGGTATAGCAGCAGGTCTTGCTCCTATTCTAGCAATGGGTGTTGCCACATTTGGTATCGAAAATATGGCGTTCATAATTTTTATGACCGCAACGTTTCAAGCCTTAATATGGAAATTTAATTGGCAAAGATATTTGCTCATGGCTGTACCTGGATACCTAGTTGAAGGTCTTTTGGCTGGTATTGGTTTAAAAATTGCACTTAAGTTCCTACCGTTTTTGTGGATGCTTCCAGTTGGTGTTGCTGCAGGGGAAGAGTTTTGGTCAGACGGACGTGTTCACGTTGTGATCTTATCGGTGATTGGTGCGGCAATGTTTTTAATACTGTTTAAAAAATTTAAAGACACAAAACCTGCACTACCGTACTTTGCATTGATTGTTTTTGGAATCATTGCTGCAATGTTTATTGATGTCAAAATGCTGAAAGTTGATGATGTGGATTTTAATATTGGTTTACCAATTCCAAGCTTTGATTCAGCATGGCTATGGATTTATGCCATCTTCTTCTCATTGATGTTAGCGGTGGTTGATGTCATTGAGCAGGTGATGTCGAATGCAGCAATTGAAAAAATTGATCCATTGAAGCGTCCGTGTAATTCGAATAATTCACTTCTTTCGATTTGGGTTTCAAACATGGGGTCATCTTTCTTTGGGGGTATGACAAACCTTGATGGACTTGCCAAGTCGTCAACGAACCGTTTGGCGGGTGCTTACACTAAGTTATCTGTGTTGGTAATCGGTCTACTGATCACATTCTTTGTGTTCAATGTTCAGTATCTGGATCATCTGCCATACTTTGCGTTGGCGATTATTATGACATTTGTTGGTATTAAGATGGTGCTTGGTGTATTACACACCGCAAAACACGGTCCTTATGCAATGTTACTGGCAACTCTTTGTGGATTGTTAGTATTTAAAGTCGGTATTTTTGAAGGGTTGATTATTACTTTAGTTATTCATGCAGTAATTTATTACGTAATCTTTAAGAATGTCGAGAGTATGCAAACAGGAACCATTGTTCGTCAATATTTCCAAAAGTTCAAAGAAGACGAAAAAGAAATCAACTGAGTGTCGTTTTCTTTTAGAATAACCGGCCGGTAAATGTGTGCATGAAACAATTTACCGGCCGGTAAACTCTGTATTTTTTAAATAGGTTTTAAATATTTCATGGATTCAATTGTTGTTGCAACAGGAAACCCGCATAAGATAAAAGAGCTTATGCCTTTGCTTTCGCCTCTGGCAAAGCAGTTTCATTTGCAAACCGATTTTTTCTGCGACGAAGCTGTTGAAGACGGTGAAACCTATTTGGAAAATGCATTAAAAAAAGCTCGATTTGCGAGTGCTAAAACAGGATTGCCTGCGATTGCGGATGACTCTGGTTTATCGATTGATTATTTAATGGGTGAACCTGGTATTTATTCTGCGCGTTTTGCAGATAAAGCTGGTAACGCGAAACCAAGTGAAGCGGAAAACCGTCAAAAAGTGTTACAAGCTTTACAGGGAGTTCCTTACTCGCATCGAAAAGCACACTATTACTGTGCAATCGTATTAGTTCGTCACCCTAAAGATCCTGCGCCGATTGTCGGTTATGGTCGATGGGATGGCGAAATCTTAATGGAAGAACGCACGACTTACGGAATTGGTTATGATTCCCTGTTTTGGGATAGAGATCGGTTCCGAGTCGCTGCGGACATTCCACTTGAAGTCAAAAATAAAATTAGTGCTCGCGCACAAGCTGCCAACGCTGTTGTTGAGCAGTGGTTAGCGGAAAAGGCAAGAAAGGCATGATTGAATTACGTACCTGGGTATTTATTGATTCCCTACAACCGCAGTTAGCATCCTATATGGGGACTGCGTCTTTAGGGTTTCTTCCTGTACCTGGTGATTCCTGTTTATGGGTCGAAGTTGCCCCAGGTATGGCTGTACATCGTCTATCGGATATTGCCCTTAAAGCATCGAATGTTCACTTGGGCCAGCAGATTGTAGAGCGTTCATATGGTTCTATTTTTGTTCATCATCGTGTTCAAAGTGATGTGCTTGAATCAGGTGATCATATGCTACGTTATATGAATACAGAACATTCAACGCGTCAGCCATGTAAATTGATGTGGCATGAAATCATTCGTTCTATTACTCCTGATCATGCAACTTTGATTAACCGTGATAACCGTCGAGGCTCAATGATGCTTCCTGGCCAATCCATGTTGATTATGGAAACTGAACCGGCCGGTTATATTATTTTGGCGGCAAACGAAGCGGAAAAAGCTGCCAACATTACTTTGATTGAAGCGCGTGCGGTAGGTGCTTATGGTCGTTTGATTATGGCAGGTAAGGAAGCGGATGTTGAAGAAGCCGCTCGTGCAGCGACTGCAGCGCTTACACGGTTGAATGGTAATGGCGGTGGTTGCCAAGACATAATGTAAATTTAGCTAAGTTTTGCCGGCCGGTAGAATCTGAGCTTAGTTTTTAATGAGTTAATTGGTTTCTCTATTTGAACTATTTCAATTAGAGATTAAAATCTATAATTCATATTGATTACAACTAAGTGATTACTTAGACAAGGAGCGACCTATGAGTCGACTACCGGATGGAAATTCTAATAGCCATTTTCTTCTGCGCCATGCCTCTTTAAGACAGATTCAAATTTTTGAAGCAGTTTCACGGCATCTGAGTTTTACCAGAGCTGCACAAGAATTGTTTCTGACACAGCCAACGGTTTCAGCTCAGGTCAAAAGTTTTGCCGAAGCGATAGATTTACCCCTATATGAGCAAGTTGGGCGTAATATTTATTTGACTGAGGTCGGTGAGAAGGTCGCTGCTAGCTGTCGTGAAATTATCGACCGTCTATCCAACCTTGAAATTATGTTGGATGATTACAAAGGTCTTAAACGGGGCCGCTTGAGAGTTGCGGTTGTGACGACTGCGAAATATTTCACGCCAAAAGCCTTAGGTGAGTTTTCGAAGCGACACGAAGATATAGACTTAAACTTGAAGATTACAAATCGTGAAAACCTGTTTAAGCGAATCGAGCAAAACTTGGATGACCTTTATATTATTGGTCAGGTTCCGCGAAATAGTTCGGATTTGGAAGTTGTCCCGTTTCTTCCTAATCCATTGGTGATTATTGCCAATCATACCCATGAGCTAGCGGGTCAAAAAGTGAGCCTTCAGCGTTTGGCAAAAGAACCTTTTATCATGCGTGAAGAAGGTTCGGGGATTCGTTCCGCGGTTGAATCGGTATTTTCTGAGCAGGGCTTAAGTATCAATGAGCGTTTGACAATGGAAACCAATGAAGCGATTAAACATTGTGTGATTGGTGATTTGGGCGTTGCATGTGTCTCGCAGTTGGCGCTGTCAAAGGAAGAACGACTAAACGGTCCGATTATAGAATTAGATGTAGAAGGTTTTCCGGTGCAAAAGCAATGGAATATCGTCTATCCAAAAGGTAAAGAGTTATCAGTCTTAGCCAATGAATTTTTAGAGTTCTTGAAAGGCTGTGGTGAAAGCTATGTTCATGGTTATTAAGATTAGTTGAGTATTCAGCTGTAGTGAACACAAAATTTAAAATTGAGAAAGAGAAGTACAATGAAAAACGGTCGTACAATCAGTGGAACAGTTGGAATTGAATGGGATGTTAACCCACGAGTAAGTGTTGGCAGCAGTCTAGGAAATCGTGGTTTAAAGGAAACACCGGTTACGGTTCGTAACCATGGAGCGCCAATCGACACTCCTACTGCAAACGAATCTTGTGCCTGTGCACCTTCTTCTGAGCGTTTAGCGCAAGAACTTTTTGAACGTTGGAACATGGCGTTGCAAACGGGTGACCAAAATGCCGTTGCCCAATTGTATTGGGAAGATGCTGTGCTGTTACCAACGGTTTCAAACGTTCCTCGTGTTAACCACGAAGAAATCGCTGATTACTTTCACCATTTCCTACAATCAAAACCTTATGGAAAGGTGGTTTCTCGTAACTTGAAACAAGGCTGCAACAAATTGACTGATGCCGGTGTTTATGAATTTAAGGTTGTAAAAGATGGCAAGCCTCAAGTGGTTCCAGCTCGTTACACCTTTGTATATGAATTCCGTAATGGCGAATGGAAAATCTCTCATCACCACTCGTCAATGATGCCTGAAAAATAATTCAAAATTATCATCATAATGAAAACGGCTTCTAAGTTTGTCTTAAGAAGCCGTTTTTGTATTCAGGATGTATTGGATAAGATTACGAGCTTTCAATCGCTCGAGAGTTTGTTCTGAGCATGTTGGATTCCGTTGCAGCATTAATCAGTGCTAGGTTATGCAAAAACTGTTCACAAGCTGAATCCCATGTGAATTGTGGAATTGTTCGTTCCAAATGAGTGCCCTTCAATAGTAAGGCTCGATGAATAGCCTTTTCTAAATCGTTATCCAGTGCACCATTTAACCCTTCGGTTATGATATCTTTCGGCCCTGTGACAGGGTAGGCGGCTACCGGTGTTCCACAGGCAATCGCTTCAATGTTTACCACGCCAAATGTGTCCGTCAGAGAAGGAAAAACCATCACGTCCGCAGATGCATAAAAACTTGCTAATTCTTTACCGGTTTTTGCTCCAACAAACTCTACTTCAGGGTAGCTCTTTTTTAGCGCTTCCAGCTCAGGGCCTTTGCCCACAATGACTTTTGAACCTTTGAGTGGTATGTCTAGAAAAGCACGTATGTTTTTTTCTGCAGCGATGCGACCAACATATAAATATATTGGTTTAGCAAATCTCATAGGCTGTGCTTGGTTTGGGTTAAAAGTTTCTCGGTTGACCCCGCGGGACATCACTGTTAATTCTTGAAAACCTTTATCCTCGAGTTCTTGTTTAATGGAAGGTGCGGGTACAAATGTTTTTGTTGCCGGCCGGTGAAATCTTTTTAGGAGGTTATAACCCCAGGATTCTGGAATCCATTTGGCTCTTTTATGGACATACTCTGGAAACTTTGTGTGATAACCAGTGGTGAACGGCCAATTAAACTTTTGAGCAAGTTGTCTGACACGCCAACCTAGAGGGCCTTCTGTTGCGATATGAATCGCATCTGGTTGGAAATTTAAGAGACGCTCTTCTAGGTGTGGCGCACGCCAGACTAACGATATTTCTTTATAAAAAGGCATGGGAATTGTCGAATAATTTTGGGGTTGAATAACATCCACTTCAATGCCTTGATGGCGTGCTAAGTCCACCAAGTGAGTAAGTGTCGTCACAACCCCGTTGACTTGCGGGTGCCAAGCATCCGTTACCAGTACTAGTCGAGAAATCTTTGCCATATCTTATACCGATAATAAGTAAAAGAACTTATTTTATTCTGTCTTTATGAAGGAGAGTTGAAAGCTATATGACTTTTCAGGGGTTAAAAGGACTTGGAAGTGTCAACAAAGTGTCATAAATCGCTCGTATTCACTTTTTAAACTTGGTAAAAAATTTATAAGTGATTACAACTATGTCGAAGACTTCTAATGTGAATGCATTACCCTCTGATTCCTCATTCTTTCCTGACTGGATGAATAATCTGACTGAAGATGAGTTTATTCTTGCTGAGAATAATCAAACGATTAATCAATATCGGACGATCTTTATTTCGGATACTCATCTTGGATCGAAAGGAGCGAAAGCAGATCATTTATCGCATTTTTTAAAGTTTAATGATTGTGAAAAGTTATATTTAGTAGGCGATATTATTGATGGTTGGCGTTTGAAAAAGCGAATGTTTTGGCCACAAGCACACACCAATGTGATTCGTCGTATTTTGACAAAATCGAAACGCGGCACGGATGTGGTTTACGTGACAGGAAATCACGATGATTTTCTTCGCCGCTATTCAGGCATTGAGTTTGGCAATATTGATTTATGTGATGAGGCTGAATTTGTTGGGCTTAATGGCCAGAAGTTGTTAGTGGTTCATGGTGATAAATATGACAGTGTGATTCAAACACAAAAATGGCTTGCGGTGTTAGGTGACTGGAGTTACGAAACCTTGGTGATTTTGAATCGTTACTATAATTGGGTGCGTAAAAAGTTGGGGATGAACTATTGGTCGTTGTCTTCTTTTCTCAAGCAGAAGGTGAAATCCGCGGTTTCCTTTATCACCGCTTATGAAGAAGCTGTGGTCAAAGACTGCCGAAAACAAGGTTATCAAGGGGTCATTTGTGGCCATATCCATCATCCTGAAATTCGTGAAATCGAAGGTGTTGATTACTTCAATTGTGGTGACTGGGTGGAGTCTTGTACCGCCATTGTTGAAACTTTGGAGGGGGAAATTAAGCTTCTGAAATGGGTAGAGATAGATCACGAAAATAATAGATAATGCTCCTGAACTGATAGGAGATGAGTTATGTGTATTTTTATTGCCGCTTTAATGTTGATTGTTTTGTATGCGTTTATGGGGCAGGTGGATAGTTTGCAATTGGTTGAAGTTGCCGGAAATGATTCTTTGGTGATTGCCCAAGGCTGGGAGATGGTTTCCCCATTATGGGCATTGCTGGCATTTGTATTTTTGGCAGGCGCTTTAACGGTTTTATTGGTAATGAAACTAATACCGGCCGGTCAAGAATCGAATTCACAGGAGTAAATGGGGGTCTCAGTCCATTTCTCTAAGTCTTTAGCAAAACCAAAGCTGTCTTGGTTGACTTGATTGACTACAATCGCGTGTAATTTTAATCCTGCACTTTCAATTGCTTCGATACTAAGTAAAGCATGATTCAAGCAGCCGAGCTTGTCAGCAACGATTAAAATCACCGGCAGGTTTAAAGCTGTTGCCAAATCTCGATTTTGACCGTCTGTACAAAGCGGTGATAAGAATCCACCGGCCCCTTCAACCAAAGCAAAGTTTTGATTAGGTGTTTGGCAGGCAGCAAACAAGTCTTTTATCGTAACCACCACATTCGCCATTTCCAAAGCACTTTGTGGTGAGAGTGCCGGTTCAAATTGGTAGGGGCAAATAACTTCTAAGCTCTCTTGTGATTGTGCACCTTTTTGCAATTGCAAAGCGTCCTCACTTAATAAGCTTCCATCGGTTTGCACGATGCAACCAGAGGCAATTGGTTTACGAGGAGAAATTTTTAAGCCATGTGCAGTGAATTGTTGTGCAATTTTGGCTGCGACAAAGGTTTTTCCCACATCCGTATCGGTTCCGGTTACAAAAAAACCGGTATGAGGACCGGCTTTTAATTCGCTAATTGGATGGTGCATTAGAGATTTTCCGTCAAGCGCGCTTGCGCTTCTTGGTATTTCTGCAGTGTATTGCTTACCACTTCTTCAGGCAGTTCAGGTGCATTGTTAGGGTTGCGATCCCAGTCTAAGCTGTCCAGATAATCACGAATATATTGTTTATCAAAACTTGGTGGATTCGCTCCAACTTCATACTGCGATGCTGGCCAAAAACGAGAGCTGTCTGGCGTTAATGCTTCGTCAATCAGATAAATTGTTCCGTTTTCATCTTCACCGAATTCAAACTTCGTGTCGGCAATAATAATGCCGCGTTTCGCTGCGAACTCAGCCGCGAACTGATAAAGTTTTAAGGCTAAATCACGAACTTTTTCAGACTTTTCTTGCCCCATAATATCAACTAACTTTTCAAAGCTGATGTTTTCGTCATGGTCGCCTTGTTCTGCTTTGGTTGACGGGGTAAATAACGGTTCAGGTAGTTTTGCGGCTTGTTCTAGACCGGCCGGTAAAGAAATTCCGCAGACGCTTTGAGATGATTGATACTCTTTCCAACCCGAACCGACTAAGTAACCGCGAACAATCGCTTCCACTGGAAGGGGGTTAAGTTTTCGAACAATCATGCCGCGACCATCAAGTTGCATTAACTCTTCAGGGGTTAAGTAATCAGCGAGTGTTTGGTCGGTCACCAATTGATTCGGCAAAATGTTTTGGGTTTTATTCATCCAGAACTGAGCAGTTTCCGTCAAAATACGACCTTTGCCAGGAATGGGGGTTGGCAATATAGCGTCATAAGCAGAGATTCGGTCTGTGGTGACAATTAACATATGTTTGTCATCAATGTCGTAGATATCTCTGACTTTTCCTTTGCCAATTAACGGCAGGCTGGTTAGGGTTGACTCATATAGTGCTTGCATACTCAGTCCTAAATCATTTGAAAGTAATTAGTCATCTTTACGACGGTTCATAATATATGGGAAGCGCATGTGTCCAAAGCGCAAAATTAACACCGCAAAAGATAGTAAGGTAATGGTGCCTGCAATCGCAATCATTTCCCACTCGGTTAGAGCTTTTAAGTCCAAAATGAGCAATCGAGCAAGCGCTACAATTGCAATATAAATTGGAAAACGGATGGGAAGTTTACCCGATTTCAAGTAAATCGCCACCATCGCGAGCACTTCGAGGTACAGGAACAGCAATAACAGGTCGCCGAGCGTGACAACGCCAGCCCCGATCATATGTAATACTTCGCGACCACCGGCAAAAACGGTTGCCACAGCAATCACGAATAGACCGATGTATTCAAAAATGTGAATCGCTTGGGCTAATAGACGGTCGTGCAGTGGACGTTGGTGTGAAGTGCGTTGGCCTTTAAAGTCAGTTGTATAGTTTTTCTCAGTTTCAGTGTTCTGAGAATCTATTTCGGGCATCGGTGAGCTCCTTGAATCGTGCACTAGGGTGCGGTTCTTTCTATTGAAAGATTTTTTGCCATTTTAATGGATACTGTTAAAATGCACGAATTATTTTTTTGACAATTTTATCGAGGATTTAACTGATGGCTAAAAAAGAAAACTGGATTGCTCCGTCGATTCTTTCTGCGGATTTCGCGACACTAGGAAACGATGTTAAGGATGTGATTGCTGCCGGTGCAGATGTGGTTCACTTTGATGTAATGGATAACCACTATGTTCCTAACCTAACTATCGGGCCATTAGTTTGTGAATCTTTGAAAAACTTTATGGATCGTGAAGGCGTTAAAGCGCCGATTGATGTTCACCTAATGGTGAAACCTGTTGACCGCATTATTCCTGATTTCATTAATGCTGGTGCGGACTATGTGACTTTTCACCCGGAAGCGTCTGAACACATTGACCGTTCATTGGCGATGATTAAAGAGATGGGTGCTAAAGCAGGATTGGTATTCAACCCTCATACACCACTTCACTACCTAGAACACGTTATGGATAAAATCGACATGATTTTGATTATGTCAGTTAACCCAGGTTTTGGTGGTCAGTCTTTTATTCCTCAGGCGCTTGAGAAGTTGAAAGCGGCTCGTAAAATGATTGATGAATCAGGTCGTGATATCCGTTTGGAAATCGATGGTGGCGTTAAGGTTGAAAACATCGCTGAAGTAGCGGCCGCTGGGTGTGATACATTCGTTTCTGGTTCGGGCATTTTCGGTAAAGCGAATGCGTCAGATGCAAACCGTTACGACACAGTTATTCAGCAAATGCGTGATGAATTAGCAAAAGCTTAATTCGTTACACAGAGCTTTTGTTGTCGCGCCAGCGTTTTCACTAGTAGTGAGCGCTGGCGTTGTTATTTCAAGATGAGAGAAAAAATGGAAAAGTTACAACCAAGTTTCGTATTGATTGATTTGGATGGCACCTTAGTCGACTCGGTTCCCGATTTAACCTATTGTGTTGATGAAATGATGAAGCAACTGGATATGCCGGTTCGTGGTGAAGCATCAGTTCGTCAATGGGTAGGAAATGGTGTTGAGCGTCTCGTTGAGCGTGCATTGATTAATTCTGTGGACGGTGAACCAGAACCAGAACTGTTTGCCAAAGCGATTCCTATTTTTAAAGAACTTTATGCGGTGAATAACTCCCAGCGTAGCTGTGTTTATGATGGCGTGGTCGAAGGCATTGAATGGATGCAAGCGCAAGGCTATCGTGTAGCTTGTGTGACGAATAAAGCGGAGGCGTTTACGATTCCTCTGTTAAAAGACAAAGGTCTATTTGATTACTTTGAAGTGATTGTATCGGGCGATACTTGCGAAAAGAAAAAGCCAGATCCCATGCCTTTACATCATGCCGCAAAACTTTTGGGTGAGTCGGCAGAAAATGCATTGATGATTGGTGACTCTAAATCGGATGTGAAAGCCGCGCGAGCAGCAGGATTTCATATTTTTGCGATGACCTACGGTTACAATCATGGAGAAGATATCCGCGATTATAATCCTGATGTTATTATGGACTCTTTTACAGAATTACCGAATTATTTGGTAGCAAAAGCTTAACAGGCAGTTGATGGAGATTTCTATGCCGAAAATTTTGTTATTTGTATGGCGATTATTGCAACAATTGACTAAGCCCTTCTGGTGTTCAGTGCTTGGTATTTGGCGTTGGTGGCAATTCCAACGTTGGCAATCGCAAGAAACTAAACTTGCCCATACAAACAGACAAATAACCGTAAAGGCAGAAGAGAAATGACCACAAAAAATACTGCAGAAAATATTGAAACGTTGATAAAGCAAGGCTATAAGCGAGTGCCAGTCATGCGCACAGTTCTTGCTGATTTTGACACACCACTTAGTGTTTACCATAAGCTTGCGAATGGCAATTATTCCTACCTTTTTGAATCGGTTCAAGGGGGCGAAAAATGGGGGCGTTACTCCATTATTGGCTTGCCTTGTGAACGACGAATTGAAGTTCATGGGCGACAGGTTCGAGAGTATCAGGGAGATGAGGTTTTACAGCATCAGGTTGCTGATGACCCTCTCGCTTGGATTGAAGCCTATCAAAATAGCTTTAAGGTTTTTGAAGATGAAAACCTGCCGGCTTTCAGTGGTGGCCTAGTCGGTTATTTCGGTTATGACACGGTTCGTTACATTGAACCGCGTTTAGTTGAATCGGTTCCAGAAAAAGATGACATCGGTGCGCCGGATATTCAACTGTTGGTTTCGGAAGAGTTAGTCGTATTTGATAACTTATCCGGTCAAGTTCATGTGATTGTACATGCGGATTTGAGCTTAGAGAATGCCTATGAACGAGCGGAGCAGCGTTTACAGGAACTGACTCAAAAATTATCAAAGGCTGTGAATTTACCGGCCGATATACAAAGCGTACGTCAAATTGATGAGCCGGATTTCGTTTCTAGCTTCGGTGAAGAGCCTTTCAAAGCTGCGGTCGCCAAAATTCAAGAGTATGTGTTGGCCGGTGATGCGATGCAAGTTGTGATTTCACAACAGATGTCTGTCGACTTTGAAGAAGACCCGATGGACTTGTATCGTGCATTACGTCATTTAAATCCATCGCCCTACATGTTTTATTTGAATTTGGGAGGTACCTACATTGTTGGTTCTTCCCCAGAAATCTTAGTGCGCTTAGAAGATGATACAGTCACCGTTCGTCCAATTGCTGGAACTCGCCGTCGTGGTGTCGACGAAACCGCAGATTTGGCATTAGAACAAGATTTGTTAAATGATCCGAAAGAAATTGCGGAACATCTTATGTTGATTGATCTTGGGCGTAATGATGTTGGACGTATTGCAAAAATTGGTGAAGTTGAACTGACCGAAAAAATGCTTGTCGAACGCTATTCACATGTAATGCATATTGTTTCGAATGTGGAAGGCAAAATTAAAGATGACATGAGTGCAATGGATGTCCTTCGAGCAACTTTCCCGGCCGGTACCTTATCTGGAGCGCCGAAAATTCGAGCCATGGAAATTATTGATGAGCTTGAACCGGTTAAGCGTGGCATTTACGGTGGTGCTGTCGGGTATTTAGGTTGGAATGGCAATATGGATACCGCGATTGCTATTCGTACAGCAGTAATTCAGGATAATAAGCTTTTTGTCCAAGCAGGAGCGGGTGTGGTTGCTGATTCTAATCCTCAAGCAGAGTGGGATGAGACGATGAATAAAGGGCGTGCGATTTTCCGAGCAGCGCAATTTGTGACCCAAGGCCTGCAAACTGAACCATCGAAATAAGACAGTAAGTTAGAGAAAAAAACTATGTTATTAATGATTGATAATTACGATTCATTTACCTACAACTTGGTGCAGTATTTCGGTGAATTAGGCCAAGAGGTTGTGGTACACCGCAATGACCAAATTGATTTAGAAACTATCCAAAGCTTAGAACCTGAATACTTAGTGATTTCACCGGGACCATGTACACCCACCGAAGCGGGTATTTCGGTTGAAGCGATTAAGCATTTCGCTGGAAAAATTCCCATTATGGGTGTGTGTCTTGGACACCAAGCGATTGGACAGGCATTTGGTGGGAAGATTGTTCGAGCGAAACAAGTGATGCATGGAAAAACTTCCCCTGTTTTCCATAAAGATTCTGGCATGTTTGCTCATTTACCGAACCCTGTAGAGGTTACTCGTTATCACTCACTGGTGATTGAACAGGATTCTTTGCCAGACTGTTTAGAGGTGACTGCTTGGACTCAGGATGAGAAGGACGGTTTAGATGAGATTATGGGTGTACGTCATAAAGAATTGCCTATTGAAGGTGTTCAGTTTCACCCAGAGTCTATATTGACCGAACAAGGTCATCAAATGTTGCGTAATTTTTTGGAACAACACACCCGCTAGTCTTAAATCTTCACCGTTTCTCTGTATGAAAAGACGCCATAAACCCATCCTTGGGAGCTCGGCTCAGGCCATCCAGGCCTTCAACGTTTTTCTTACAGAGAACCGTTGAGATTGCTAGCATCACCTTAATGTGATATCTACCGGCCGGTAAATGTTTAAAAGCCCTCATGCTTTCAAGGACACAAATAATGGAACTAAAAATCGCTTTAGAAAAACTTTTGAATCGTCAAGATTTGACCTCCGACGAGATGGAATCAGTGATGCGTCAATTGATGACAGGTGAGGCATCTGATGCACAGATTGGTGCGGTTTTGGCAGCGTTGCGCATGAAAAGTGAAACCGTTGATGAAATCGCAGCGGCGGTCAGGGTAATGCGTTCATTAGCGACGGCAGTACATGTTAATGACAAAACCCATTTAGTTGATACTTGTGGTACTGGTGGTGATGGCGCTAAAACGTTTAATATTTCTACCGCATCAGCGTTTGTTGTTTCAGCCGCAGGCGCGACGGTCGCCAAACATGGCAATCGTTCGTTTTCTAGTAACTCGGGGAGTGCGGATGTTTTAGAGGCCGCCGGTGTAAATTTGAATCTGACGGCCAATCAAGTCGCGCATTGTGTCAATGAGCTGAACCTTGGTTTTATGTTTGCTCCGGCACATCATTCCGCAATGAAGCATGTCATTAACGCACGTAAAACTATGGGGGTTCGCACCATATTTAACATTCTTGGGCCGCTTACTAACCCTGCGGCTGCGCCTGCTCAGGTAATTGGTGTGTTTAATAAGGATTTGGGACCGGTATTTGCTGAAGTGCTCAAACGTTTAGGTTCAAAGCATGTCATGGTAGTTGCCGCCGAAGATGGTTTAGATGAAATTTCTGTAGCCAGTAAGTCTTTTGTCACAGAGCTCAAAAATGGTGAGATTACTCAATGGGAAATCGATCCAAGTGATTATGATATGGATCATGTAGATTTAAGTTCATTATCGGTGGATTCGGCTCAGGAAAGTTTGAATATCATTCAGTCTGTTTTCTCAAATACCGATGGTGCTGCACACGATATTGTTTGCCTAAATGCCGGTGCTTCTATCTATGTTTCTGGTGTTGCAGAAAGCTTTGCCGAAGGTGTTCAACTCGCTCGTAAAGTGATTGCAGAAGGCTCAGCTCGTAAAAAACTGAATGATTTTATTGAAATGAGTCAGTCGTTTTAATTGTCTTAATCAACTAGGTTTTTCTACCCGTTTGGGCACAAATACCGGCCGGTAGAGAATATTTCTAAAATATTCCAACGAAATTTCAGTGATTCATATCAGAATGATTTTCGGTTTGAGGCACTGGAATAACCTTCTCCTATAAGCACGCTGGCTATATATTTTCTTTCCTCTTCTTAATCTCAACCACACAAGATTTATCTCGTGGCTAGACCATTCCGATTTGCATTTATCCTTATAAGAGCTAGTGCTGGCCTGAATTTTGTTGGTACAACGCAGATTTAGATGATTTGTCGATACGCCTGCACCGAATTGGAACATTTACGTTTTAGCTTCAGCTCAATAAGGGTGAAAGGTAAAGTTCGCACTCTCTACACTTGTATTCATGTTTTTACGTAAGTAAAGTGGTAAAAGGCTTTTAGGAAACTCTGATTCAATCATAGTTTCCTTAGCAGCAATCGTTTTGAATGGTTTGGTTTTTATTGTCTTTAAGTGGAGTTCTATGAATAAACAGCGGTGTGATATTTCTATTGCCTTAATCAGTGTCCACGGCCTTATTCGTGGGAAAGATTTGGAGTTGGGGCGAGATGCGGATACCGGTGGTCAAACACTTTACGTGGTTGAATTGGCTCAGGCTTTGGCGGAAAACCCAGAAGTTAGCCGAGTTGAGCTTTTTACTCGTTTGGTCAGAGACGATTGCGTGGATGATGATTACCGTCAGCCAATTGAAAAGATTAGCGATAAGTTATCGATTGTGCGCATTGAAGCTGGGCCAGATGAATATATTTTTAAAGAACAGCTTTGGGATCACCTTGATACTTTTTCCGATAATATGAAAGATTATTTTCGGCAACAGAACCACTTTCCGGATATTCTTCATAGCCATTATGCTGATGCAGGCTACGTTGGCAGTTTGCTGGCTAATCAAATGTCGATTCCTTTGATTCATACCGGCCACTCTCTAGGTCGAGTCAAGCGTGCACGTTTAATTGCTAGGGGCTTATCCTCTGAAGAAATTGAGTCGAAATATAATATGATTCGGCGGATTAATGCTGAAGAGTATGTACTGGCGACCGCTGAAAGGGTGATTACCAGTACTCATCAGGAGATTGAGGAGCAGTATGAGATTTACGACTTTTATCAACCTGAACAGATGCGAGTATTGCCGCCTGGAACCGATTTAAAACACTTTAAACCACCAATTGGTGGTGAGTTGGAAACACCTCTTCAACAACGATTGGTGTATTCTCTAAAAAATCCTGATAAGCCTATTATTCTCGCTCTTTCCCGTCCAGATCCTCGCAAAAATATTGCCGCTTTAATTGAAGCTTATGGATTGTCTGAAAGATTACAGGAAACCGCCAATTTGGTGATTGTGGCAGGTAATCGTGATGATGTAGAAGATTTGGAATCAGGAGCTCAGCAAGTATTTCAAGATATTTGGTCAATGATTGACCGCTACGATTTATATGGCAAGGTGGCTTTGCCGAAACACCATAGTCGGGATGAAGTTGAATTGATTTATCGGATTGCAGCTGCATCTGGAGGCGTATTTGTCAATCCGGCATTAACCGAGCCTTTTGGGTTAACGCTGATTGAAGCGGCTGCTTCTGGATTACCGCTGGTTGCAACTGAAGATGGTGGTCCTAGAGATATTATGGGCAACTGCCAAAATGGTCTTTTGATTGATCCATTGGAGCCACAAACCATTACAGATGCATTATTACAAATGTTTGATAATCCTTCGCAAACCCGTCGAATGGTCAAAAATGGCTTGAAAGGTGTAGAAGCGCACTATGCGTGGCCGGCACATGCTCAGCGTTACCTGCAATTAATTTGTCCGCTGATCGAAAAAGCAGAGCAGCTTGAGCATCGCCCAACAACACGACGTTCTGCTGTTTACAAAGATAGAGCTCTGGTAACTTGCCTCGATCAGAATTTGATGGGGAAACCTGACTCCTTAAAATCGCTTCTCTCTCTACTAAAACAGAATCGAAAATCGACATTGTTTATTGTCGCCACTGGTCGTCGATTGGATTCGGCCTTGCGTCTCCTTAAGCAATATCGGATTTCCGAACCGGATATTTTGATTACCAGTGGAGGTACTGAGATTAATTATGCACCGAAACTGACAACCGACAAGGCATGGATGAATCATATTGATTACCATTGGCCGCGACATAAAATTAAAAGTTTATTGGACACGCACCCCGGTTTGACCTGTCAGCCTAAATCTGAGCAGACGCCTTTTAAAATCAGCTATTACATGAATAATGAAGTCACTGATGTCGAACATATTAAAGGGTTATTACATCAGGAAGATTACTCGGTAAATGTACAGTTTTCTTTTGGCAAGTATCTGGATGTTTTGCCAATGCGTGCTTCTAAAGGTATGGCGTTACGTTATGTCGCTGACCGTTGGCAGATTCCGTTGAATCGTATCTTGGTAGCCGGAGGTTCGGGTGCTGACGAAGATATGATGCGAGGCAATACATTGGCTGCAGTGGTCGCAAACCGGCATGATGAAGAATTATCGCAATTGCACGAAATTGAACGAATTTATTATGCGAGAAACTCTTATGAAGAGGGGATTATAGAGGCAATCGAGCATTATGACTTCTTTGGTAAATGTCGACCGCCTGAAAGAGGTGATGTCACAGGAGAGGTTGAAGAATGAAGCTTTTGCTTTGTACAGATATGGATCGCACTGTGATTCCTAATGGACATCAACTAGAAGCCCCTGAAGCACGGCAAAATTTCAGACAGTTTTGTGCCGACCCTTCTGTAACTTTGGTGTATGTAACGGGGCGCCATCGGCAATTAGTGCAGGATGCCATCGAGGAGTTTGAATTGCCTTGGCCGGATTATGCGATTACGGATGTTGGTACGCGAATTTATCAGATTCGTGATGACCAACAATGGCAATCAATGCGAGATTGGGAAGTTGAAATTGATCAGGATTGGATAAACCTTGAGCCTCAGTCAGTTCTGGATTTGTTGAGTGGAATCCATGGAATCCGTTTGCAAGAAGAGAGTAAACAAAATCCGCATAAAATCAGCTTCTATATTGATCTTGAAAAGCTGAATGAAGCAACTTGTTTAGCGCGAGTCTCTGAACGTCTTGAAAGTCTGAAATGTGCAGTAAATAAGATTTGGAGTATCGATGAAACCAGTCAGACAGGTTTGCTGGATATTTTGCCATCCAGAGCCAATAAGTTGCATGCGATAGAGTTTTTGCAAGCGCATTTGAATTATGCCGCTGATGAAGTGATATTTGCCGGAGATAGTGGTAATGATTTGGAGGTATTAATCAGTAAAGTGCCATCGGTATTAGTTGCCAATGCGACGGATGATCTTAAGCAGCAGACTCTGAAAATCGTCCAATCTAAAGGTACTGAAAAGCAGTTTTATCTGGCCGAAAATTTGGAAGGTTACAGTGGCCATTATAGTGCTGGAGTTTTGCAGGGCGTGTTTCATTATCGACCGGAATTTGAACAACGGTATCTTAAGGGGCTTTAAAAAATAATGGATTCTCAGAATAAACCGATTACGATTTTTGGAGAAGTCTTGTTTGATTGTTTTAGTCAGGGGAGTCATCTAGAGAGAAATCAAGAGCAGGTATTGGGAGGGGCGCCTTTTAATATCTGCTGGCATTTACAGGCTTTGGGTGATAGTCCGGTGTTTATCTCCAAGGTTGGTAAGGATCGACTGGGTGAACAGATTTTGCGACAGGCACAGAACTGGGGGATTAGCGTAAACAATATTCAGGTCGATAGGAAGCATTCCACTGGGCAGGTACAGGTAACGCTTATTGACCAAGAGCCTCATTACGATATTAAGGCAGAGTGTGCTTATGATTTTATCGAACAAACTGAGCTTCAGCTGGATCATTTGAAAGGGATTCTTTATCACGGCTCGTTAGCATTGAGAAGTGACTATGCTAAACAACAGTTTCAACAGCTTTGTGAAAGTGGTCAGTGGGAAATTTTTCTGGATGTCAATTTAAGAGCGCCTTGGTGGAATAAAGAGTCTCTGTTTGAATGGATTCAGCAAGCGAAATGGGTCAAACTCAATATTGATGAGCTAAGAGAACTGGGATTTGATCATCCAGATCTTCATTTGGCTATGAAAACATTTAAAGAATACTTTGGTTGCGAGCAAGTTATTGTGACCCAAGGGGCAGAGGGCGTAACAGTGTTAAGTTCAAATGGATTTGTCAGGCAAACGCCTGAAAACATCGCAGATTTTGTCGATACCGTGGGAGCCGGAGATGCCTTTACTGCCATTTATATTCACGGACTAGTTAGAGACTGGTCGCTTGAAAAGACGATAAGTATCGCACAAAAGTTTGCTTCTAAGGTGATTGGAATACGTGGCGCGATACCGAATGATCAGAGCTTTTATCAGTCAGTTGATAATTGATTAACTGTATTAGCGCGCATACCGATGAATCACACAGATCATGACTGAGTTCAATGTTCTCCAAAACCCAATTTACTTTTTTACATTTGAGAATCACAAAACACTATGTACGAGCAAATATCCCATTCATTGTTAAATGATATCCTTAACCGGATTAAACCTGATATTTATCAAAAAGATTTGCGCCATTTTTACACGCGTCTAGGGGCGAATTTTTATGCTATCCATGGTCTTTTCGCTAAGTTGTACGGTAATCGAGAGGATTTTGACTTACAAGCACAGAGACTGGTTGAAACCATGGCCAGACAATATAT
The DNA here is from genome assembly GCF_004293625.1 of Thiomicrorhabdus indica. Taxonomy (NCBI): domain Bacteria; kingdom Pseudomonadati; phylum Pseudomonadota; class Gammaproteobacteria; order Thiotrichales; family Piscirickettsiaceae; genus Thiomicrorhabdus; species Thiomicrorhabdus indica. Next base: position 375,926 of record NZ_CP033040.1, read on the forward strand.
TAAGCGTGAAGATGAACTAAAACAGCTGGATATTGAACGTGAGCGTGATTACAACTGGTTTTTGAATCAAAAGTGGGTTGGTATGGCGCTTTATGCCAATGGGTTTGCAGATGATCTTAAGGATATGCAATCTCATTTAAGTTATTTTCAAGAGCTTGGCGTCAATATGGTACATATTATGCCGATCATGGAATGTCCTGAAGGCCAAAGCGACGGTGGTTATGCTGTCAGTAATTTCCGCGAAATCGACAATCGAGTTGGGTCGTTGGAAGATTTACGCAGCCTCTCCAAAGAGATGCGCTCTCGCGATATGCTGTTGGCGATGGATGTTGTGCTAAATCACACATCCGATGAACATGAATGGGCTGAGAAAGCGCGAACTGGCGATTCGACTTATCTTGAGTATTACTACACTTTTGAGTCGCGCAATATTCCTGATATGTTTGAGCAAAGCATGCTTGAAGTCTTCCCTGAAACCGCTCCTGGGAATTTTACTTGGGACGAAAAAATGCAACGCTGGGTGATGACAGTATTCAATAACTATCAGTGGGATTTGAATTACAACAATCCGGCCGTTTTTATTGAAATGCTTGACGTGATTCTCTACTGGGCAAATCAGGGCGCGGATATACTGCGTCTTGATGCCGTTGCTTTTCTTTGGAAGAAGTTGGGTAGTACTTGTCAGAACGAGCATGAAGCGCATTTGATTTTACAGTTATTGAAAGACTGTTGTCAGGTAACAGCACCGGGCGTGTTGTTTATCGCTGAAGCGATTGTTGCCCCGTCGGAAGTTACCAAATATTTTGGTGAAGATGCAGTCATTGCCAAAGAATGTGAAATCGCTTACAACGCGACTTTTATGGCGCTTTTATGGGATGCGGTCGCAACCAAAAATGCAAACCTGTTGAATCAAGGGATAAAAAGTCTGCCGAATAAACTGGAGCGTGCTACTTGGCTCAACTACGTTCGTTGTCATGATGATATAGGACTGGGGTTTGACGATAAAGATATTATCCAGTCCGGATATGAACCACAATCGCATCGACGTTTCTTAATTGATTATCTTACCGGCCGGTTTGAGAACTCTTTTGCCAGAGGATTGCCTTTTGCCGAAAATATTAAAACCGGCGATTCAAGGATTTCAGGCTCACTTGCCTCGTTGGTCGGCTTGCAGTATGCAATCGAAACCGGTGATGTTGATGCGCAGAAAAACTCCGTAAAATTGATATTGTTGCTTCATAGCATGATATTGTCGTTTGGCGGTATCCCATTGTTGTATTACGGCGACGAAATTGGCACTCTTAATGACGATACCTATCTTGATGATCCCGATAAAATGGATGACAATCGCTGGGTACATCGCCCGAATATTGATTGGGTAAAAGCGGAAAAACGTCATACGCCCTGTACTGTTGAATACGATATTTTTAACGGTCTTAAAAAGATGATTACCATTCGCAAGGAGATTAATGTCTTCTCCGATTTTAATAATCGCGAACTGGTTGATGTCGGCAATCCAAATTTATTTGTTTTTAATCGTTTTAACCCACAAAAATTTCATGATAGGGTTTTGGTGGTCGCCAATTTTAATGACCAACCGCAAAAGCTTGATCTTGAAGATGTTGCTAGCTGGGGAACTTATAAGCAAGGTCAGCTGTTTGATTTGCATACACGTCAGAAGCCGGAAATTTTTAATAACACATTGGTGATTCCAAGTTTCAGTTTCTATTGGCTTAGAGAAATGTAGACTCTTGAGCATTCTATACCGGCCGGTAGAGTTAATAGCTCCGTTTTTTGTCGCTTTTTTCAGCTGTTGGATTGGTCATATTCATGGACGTCAGTCAACTTCGTGCTTAGGGTAAAAAGTGCTAAACTAATGCGCTGATTTTTACACAGGTTTTTTAAGATGAATACGCCGACAATTTTAAAGAAGATTATTCTGCGCAAACTCGAAGAGATTCAAGAGGGTTGTGACAAGATTTCATTGCGTGAAATGAAACAAAAAGCACTGATGATGGCAACCTCGCCGACTAAGGGGTTTGCTGAAGCACTTCAAGCCAAGTTGGATGATGGCAAATCAGGCGTGATTGCTGAAATCAAAAAAGCTTCGCCGTCGAAAGGTGTTTTGCGTGAGAATTTTGATCCTGTTGAAATTGCCAAGAGTTATCAGGAACATGGTGCAGCTTGCTTATCGGTTTTGACGGATAAAGATTTTTTCCAAGGCTCCAATGAGTATCTACAACAGGTGCGTGCTGCGGTCGATTTGCCAATTATCCGTAAAGACTTCATTGTCGACGATTACCAAGTTTATGAAGCGCGTGTGATTGGTGCGGATTGCATTCTATTAATCGCAGCGGCAATTGGCGATGCACAAATGTACGAGTTAACCCAAACTGCTATGCAGTTAGGCATGGATGTGTTGATTGAAGTGCATAACGAAGAAGAATTAGACCGCGCTCTTCAATTGCCTTTGCCAATGATTGGGATTAATAATCGTGATTTACATACCTTTGATGTTTCTTTGCAAACGACTTTAAATATGTTGGACAAGATTCCTGAAGATCGTATTGTTGTGACTGAATCCGGGATCCACTCCCCAGAAGATGTGGCCTTAATGCGTGAGCATCATGTAAATACTTTTTTAGTAGGCGAGGCATTTATGCGCGCGGATAATCCTGGGGAAAAGCTAGCGGAGCTTTTCCGCTAAGACATTTCTAATAAGTTTCATTGCCTCATAAAATTTCGTAATGTTTATTTTGCTAAATAAACATTACGCATTCACTAAGTATTTGAGATGATAGCCATTCTAAGTCGAGTATTGAGGCATAGTAAATGGAATTGTCGCTGCAAGAAAAAGCCAGTAATGCAAAAAATATTTTTAAGGGGCAATCCCTTCCGATGATTCCACAAGAGGTTCTGCTTCTTAAAGAAGAGTTGACAAAGAAATATCCCAATACCGTCACTATCGCTAACCTGATTAGTAAAAATCCTGAAAATCTCTCTCTTTTTTTAAAAATTGCCAACAGTAATGTGGTCAATCAAGATACGCAAATTAAAGATGCTAAGGCTGCGGTGAATTTGATTGGTCTGGGTGATCTGTTTAATCTATTTTTAAGCTCCGTTTTGAGTCGATTATTGGTCACAGAGCCGAGTGATCAAGAAATTATGAAAGAGGGAGTTCAAACTGGAATTGTCGCTGCTGAACTCAGTTATTGGGTGTATGACGTCAGTCGTTCCGAAGCCTTTATGCTGGGGCTTTTGCAAAATATAGGTTATCTATTTATGAGACGGTATGATCCAAACTATGATGATTGGATTGCGAAATTGAAAACGAATCCTTTCACCATGGCAGAGAGTGAATCGCAGTATTATCAAACCGATCATGCTGTTTTAAGTAGTGTGCTAGGACGAAAATGGGATATGCCTGATAAAATTGTGAAACCTGTTATGTTTCATCATGATAAAAAATTTGTGGCAAAACTTAAAAACCATGACGGCTATGCTCAAATGGTTGCGCTAATTATGGTCTCTAGTTACATTGTTTACAGTAGTAGCGACGAGCAATACCTCACCCAAGAGTTAAAGGACTATCGTGATTTAGGTAAAGAGTTTTTGGGTTTGCCTGATAAAGCGTTAAAAGCTGGCAGAGCCGCTTTGGAAAAATGGGGTGGATCTGGAAATTTAATTTCAGGTAGTCATTAATTAGAATCTAGTTAGTCAGGATCAAGGTTTTCGGCATAGGTGTAAATCTAAACAAACGCCTAACCGAAAACCGAAGCAAGTTTTATGAACTGGATTTGAAGCGAGTAAATGTTTCGATTAGTGAATTCAAGTGCTTCTTTTGTTCTGAATCCGGAGCATGACCCATGACAAAAATTGCTGTATCAATAACTTTTCGCCAGCGTGGATTGTTTGGAATCGTTTCTCGACTCAGGTATTTATCCAAGGTACGTGTTTTAGCGGTGCTGCCATCAATTGTTACTCGCCAAAGCTGGCTTTTTTCAGCAAGTTTTATCCTCCCTTTACCAGTGTGAGTTTGCCACATTATTAGAGATAAGTTCATGATTTCTGCTAATCGGGTTTTTTCATCAAAGTCTTGTTCTTGCTTGTTGTTAATGTTTTGTTTATCTAATGCTTGAACTGTATTTTTTTGCTTATCCTCAATAGTTTTAGCATCTTTTTTCACCTGCTCAAAGTCAACTTCATCGAGAAATTCTGTTACATCGATTGCCATGCAAATCATTTGTCCTAAGAGAGGTTCACCATAACGAGAATTGGTCCAATTACAGTTAATGAGTTCCCCTGATTTGGTCGTATTTTCATTAATGGTTTGAATACGGTTACCTGATTCTCGAATTTCCTCAAATAGCTGTGCAATTGCCTCACGGTTATTTTTGCCGACTAAAAAGTCCAAAATATTTTTGCCAATAACTTCGTTCGCTTGCCAGCCAAATGTTTTTTCGGCTTGTCGGTTCCAGTGCTGTACGTGATTGGTTTTATCGATAATCAAAATTGAAATTGGTGCTTCTTGTACTAAGGTTTGGTATTGTTTTTTCTGCTTGTGGAAACGACGGGAAATATAAATTAATGCCAGTAATAGAAGCAGAGTAAAAGAGATGACTACGACTGCCCAGATTAATTTTTGATAGATTTCGGCAACCTTTGTTTCTGATTGGTAGATGAAATTATCCAAATTAGGTACAGAATCGATAAATCCGACGGACATATAAGTTTTAGCAATACGCTCCCAGTGATATTTGGTCATATTGCCGGGGTAGATTCGATCTGTTTGCATTAGTTCTTCCATGACGTTGGCTTCGAACTGTAGCTGTTCATAGGTGCGGTCGGTCACATAAGTGCTTAATATATGACGAATGGTCTCTTCTTTGTTGGTCATAGCATATTGCCAACCACGAAAGCTTGCTTGTCTAAATGCTTCTACAACCTCTAAATGGTTTTCAACCATGTCTTGAGTTGTAAATAAATTATCTCCATAAAAATCAATGCCTGAGCTAATTGGATAAAAAGCTTGATAGTCAATATTTTTGGATTCTAGAGCCGGAATCTCAGTGGTTTTATAAATGCTTGAAACATCAACTTTTTGTGAAATTAAATCAGACAGCGATAATTTGTGCTTATGTAAAATATAATCGCTTTCCTTCAACCCTTTCGCTTCAAGAAATGCAAACAGCTCTGCCGAGTTTTCTTCGATCATTATTTTTTTACCGCGTAAATCCTCAACAGATTTAATATCTGGTCGTGTGGTCACTAAACCAATCGGTGAGTGTTGCAGAATCACGCCCAGAACAACAACAGGTTCCCCGTTCACATACTTTTTAATTAAATCTGTCGTGCCAACACCGAATTCTGCTTCTCCTCGCAGAACTCGTTTGATTGGATTAATGGATGCATCCGCTTCTAAAAAGTCAACAGCAAGCCCAGCTTGGCGATAATAACCAAGCTCTTTTGCCATGTAATAGCCTGCAAATTGGAACTGGTGTGTCCATTTCAAACTCAGTTTCACGTGAGTTAAATCACTATTTTTTGTCATTGCATAGGGTGAATTTAGTGGCAAAAACAGTAAAAATAGGGAAAACGAATAAAAAAAGATACTTTTTACGTTTAGAAATTTTAAGGAATTCATCTTACTTATACATTTTCATTGGCTGATTTAACTTTAAGGAGTGTGCATCAAATTATCTGGAAAAGCCTCTAAATTTAAGCCCGATGCCTAAAATAGTTTTTCCGAGAGATTACCGGCCGGTGGATTATGAGAGTTGGGTTTGACTATATCAAGCAATTCCCTTAATAATCACATTAGAATTCAAACAAATGTTTATTTTTTCCTTTTCAATGAACGTTTTTTCCTATTTTTTCAAATAAATTAGGTATCTTAACCAAAGATTTAAAATAGATTTATTTTGGAAATGGGTCAGAAGACAGAAAAATTACTCAATTAAATTAACTCAAAGGTTAATTCTTTTTATGAAAAATACATACGTTCGATTTGCTTGCGCTTTGTCACTTCTTGGAGTTATCGGAACATCGCAAGCGATGACACTTGAAGAGACTGTTCAGGATGCCATTATCAACAATCCTGAATTTAGAGCTGAAGTTAAGCGTTACCACTCGTTTCAATCCGATGTCAGAGGTGCGGAAAGTGGCTACTACCCGAAAATTGATTTGAATGCCGGAATTGGTTATGAGGAAGTCGATAATCAAACCATCGACAATACTGGAGATGGCCTAACCCGTAAAGAAGCTTCCATTACGGTGACGCAAAATCTATTTAATGGTTTTGGTGACAAAAACGAAATCAAGCGCCAAGAGTACCGAGCGAATGCGCAAGCGCATTCAGTGATTTCAACGGCAAATGATGTTGGTCTTGCGATGGTGCAAGCTTATATTGATATGCTAAAAGAGCAAGAGCTGTCGCAGCTTGCGAAAGACAATATGCGAACGCATCAAAAAATTCTGGATCAGATTATTCAAAGAAATAACGCTGGGATTGGTAACCAGGTTGAAGTTGACCAAGCGCGAGCTCGACTCGCATTAGCAGAATCGAATTATGCAGCGGCAGAAAACAATTTCTATGATGCTCAAGCACGTTTTCGACGTACATTAGGCCGAAATCCAGACAATATGTTAGTTAAGCCTGTTTTCAAGTTTGAGTTGCCTACAACGTTAGAAGAAGCGACCGACATTGCCTTAAAAGAGCATCCAACTGCAAAAGAAGCGAATAGTGATGTCGCTGAAACAAAATTCCAATTTAAGGCTGCTGATCGTTTTCATTTACCTAGGGTTGACCTAGAAGTCGAACGAACCTTTGATGAAAACTTGGCAGGAGTAAAAGGGAAAAACGAATACTTTCAAGCCATGTTGCGTGTGCGTTATAACCTTTACAACGGAGGGCGCGATTCAGCAGGCATTGATCGTACTCATCATGAATATCAAGCGGCAGTTGAAGTCCGCGATAATACGCGCCGTCAGATCATTGAAAATCTTCGATTTGCATGGAACGCACGAACGTATGTTGAAAAGCAGTTAGATTTTATCGAACAGCACATCAAGCTTACCTACGACACCTTAACTGGCTATCGTAAACAATTTACTCTTGGCAGAAGAACGCTTCTTGACTTGTTGAATACCGAAAATGAATATTACAGTGCGACGAAAAACTTGATAACGAGTGAATTTGAGCTATTGAATGCCGAATATCGTGTGTTAGCAGGTATGGGGCATTTATTGCCAAGCTTAAATATCAACTACGATTTCATTGAAACGAAAACTGTCGAAGCGCTAAATAAGTAACTGGTGAGAATATTCATGAAAAACAAAGTTAACCCAATTTTATTCGGCTTTATGTTGGCCAGTAGTGGTGCATTATTGACTGCTTGTAGCGGAACTAATACGAAAACTGATTCTGAAACACCAACGGCTGTTGCTCAACAATCGTCTGAAATCAGTTTGCAGGCTGCCTACGAGCAAAGTTTATTAGCACATCGAAACAGCGGTGTGATTGCTGTAGATAGTTTTGAAAGTAAAGTGCGACAAGTGGTTCGTAGTGAATTGAATTTAGACATGAGTGATTTAGAGTCTGCTGTGAATGGCTCTGAAACTCAGGGTGCTAGTCTTCTTCAAAGGCTGAATGAACTTGATCAAAAGCTTGAAGCATACAAACATGCAAGTTTTAAAGGGAGTGAGTTTGAGCAACTTTGGTCATTGATCCCTGCGCTTCCGGTGCTTGAAGAGCGTAAAGCACTGAAGTTGGCAGTCGAGGCGGATAGTCAACAACCGGTTGTGCTAAAAAATGATCGAATGGCTGAGTTAATCGATTTGCAACTGAACAGTCTGTTTAATAGTTTTGTTATCAGTGTTGATGCTTTAACTCCCGAAACGCAAGTGTTTGAGTCGCAACTTAAAACCCAGCTAAAAGCAGAAGGATTAAATGTTTCTGCACGTCGTCCATCATTAATTTTGCAATATTTTGTGGAAGCTTATGAAGTTGAAGGTGGTTTAGAAGTTATTGGTGACTTTGAATTCAAAGATCGTGATTCAAAACTTTTTAAAGCTTTTAGTACGCAAGTCAATATTGAAAATGCAGGACAAAAAGATGTCAGACAAGCTGCGTTTGAGAGAATTGCAAAGCAATTGTCAGATTTGATGTTAGAACAAGCAAACAAACGTATCACTGACGTCAATAACGCTAAACAATGATTTTTGCCCAAAAAGCAGACAAAAAAGATAAAAGGTTTTTCCATGAAATACATCTGGTTACCAATGACCGCGGCCTTAATGACAAGCTTTACCGTTTCCGCGCAAGAAACTTCCAGTCCACAGCTAAGCAGCGAACAAGTCATCGCTGATAAAGAAATGTCACATGATGATGTCACTCAGCTTTATAAAGACTTGGATTATGACCAAGTTAAAACGGCTAGCGATCAATGCCATAACTCCAACCGAAAACAAGGTGTGAACTCAATAGGGTGCGAGCTGGATACGGACAGAGATGGCGTGTTTGATCACAATGATCAATGTCCGGATACGCCAAGTAACCGGCCGGTAAACTTTCTTGGTTGTGCAGCGGATAGCGATGATGATGGTGTTATTGATCCAAATGATAAATGTCCATTAACGCCGCTTGGCACATTAGTCGATGCGCAAGGTTGTAAAATTGATAATGATTTGGATAAAGACGGTGTGATGAATTCAGATGACCAATGCCCAAACACACCGGCCGGTAGCAAAGTGAACCATAATGGCTGTATTCCTGAAGCTATTGCTCTAGCGAATATTGTTTTTGATACTGGCTCTTATGAAATCCGTGATGATCAAGTTGATTTTCTGCAACAAGATATTAAAGCTCTCAAAGATTTAGAAACTGAAGAAGTGTTACTGATTACCGGTCATACAGATGCTATTGGTAAAGAATCAGACAATATGACTTTATCTTGGAATCGAGCGTCTAGCGTTAAAAAGTATTTAGTTTCAGAGTCACCACTATTTGAAGCAAGTCGCATTTACCTTCTAGGAGCAGGAGAATCACAGCCTATCGCAAGCAACACCTCTGCGAATGGTCGACAACAAAATCGCCGAATTCATTTAGAAGTTATGCCAAGCAATCAACTTCCAGAAAACGCCCAACTTGTATTACCATAGGTGAAAGGTTTTGATTGCTGAGTAGTCTGTTAAAAGCATGAATGGGTTTGGAATTTTAAAATGGCTGGTATTCTGCGTCTTTTTGGCGTTTCCAGCCTATAGCGCAGTACCAACTCAAGTGGTTTCCGATACTGAAATTGGTAAAGCCAGAACTCAATATGGTGAGCTTGCCGCACGCAGGCTTTCTGCGTTGAAAGAGTTAATCGAGACTAACCAAAGCCGTCCAGAACGCCTCAAACTTAACTTGGTGAATGATTTTTTCAGTAAGGTGACCTTTACTGAAGACTCAGTAGCTTGGAAAAAGAAAGATTTTTGGGCAACCCCAGCGGAGTTCTTGGCAAAAGATAAAGGGGATGCGGAAGATTTCGCCATTGCCAAATATTTCAGTCTCATTGCATTAGGTGTCGATGAGAAAAAAATCTATTTCTCGTATGTTACTTCAACACGTCTTAAAAAATCACACATTGTATTAACTTACTTTCGCTCGCCCAAATCAGAACCGCTCATTCTGGATAGCCTGACAGATCGAATTTTGAAAGCCAGCGCGCGCAGTGATTTGATTCCTATCTACAGTTTCAGTGGTCGAGATTTGAATAGCGGATCGCAAAGTGCTTCCAAAAAAGACTTTGCAAGTTCAATGCATCAATGGAGTCAGATGCTTAACCGAATGCAGAAAGGCATAGTGAAATAACTGGTCTCAACCCAGTTACAAAGGATGGTTTCATGAGTTTTAAGTCAAAAATTTTAGGGTTTCTCAGTCTGATGCTGATGGTATTGCTGGTCGGAACTTTTAGCTTGAATATGTCGAATACGCAGGCCTTTCTTGAAAAGCAACTGCAATCCCATGCAAACGATACTGCGACTTCGCTCGGGTTGTCTTTGAGTTCCGTGGCCAATTTGGAAGAACCATCCAGTATTCATGCCATGATTGATGCGGTTTTTGATCGAGGTCACTTTGAGCGAATAGAATTGATTGATATGGATGGAAAGTCCATCTATCAACGCGTCAATAATGAGCTAAACGAGGATATTCCTTCCTGGTTTGTCAATGCGATTGAGCTGCATATTCCAACGGCGAGCGCGGTGGTTCAATCGGGCTGGATGCCAATCGGAAACCTTGAAGTCAAAGGGCATGAAGGTTATGCCTATATTGAACTTTGGGTGTCATTTAAAGAAATTCTGCAATATTTTTTAATCGCGGCAATTGTTTTTCTAATCAGTGCTTATCTTGCCATTAAAGTGTTACTCAGACCTTTGCAAAAAGTTGAGCAGCAGGCGAAAGCGATTGTCATCAAAGAGTACATCTTGCAAGAAGAGATTCCTGACACCACGGAGTTCAAAAACTTGGTGATTGCCATGAATGACATGGTTTCCAAATTAGAGAAAGTGTTTGAGCGTGAAGCGCAAGTCGCTGAGAAATTACGTTTGATGGCCTACCAAGATACGGTAACGGGTCTGAATAATCGCCATTACTTCGACATGATTTTTAACCGGCTGGTGGATGAGAATGAGCGCACAGCTGAAGGTTCAATGTGCTTACTCAAACTCAACGGTTTAAAAGAGCTGAATGATCGTTACGGTTATCAATTGGGTAACGATTTTATCAAACATATTGCCAAGCATTTTTCTGAACAATTGGACTCGCAGGACAGTATTTTTGTGCGCTTAAATGGTATTGAGTTACTGGCAGTGATTCCCAATCAGAAACCAAACAGCATTCGAGATAAAGCATTAGGCTTAATCGAATTGCCGCAACAAGCTGCGACGGCCCTTAATTTAGAAGAGCTACCGGTAGACATCAGTGTTGCCATGATTGAATTCAGCCCAAAACAGTCGCGGGCTGAGCTGTTTACCCAAATGGATGTCTTAATTAAACAAGCAGATGAGGATCATCACCGGCCGGTAAGAATCCAAAGCGATCAAAAACAGGCTGCGGAGTCGGACGCAAGTTGGGAAACTCGTCTGGATAAAGCGATTGAAGATGATCGTTTTCATTTATTCAAGCAATCTTCGTTTGACCATAAACAACAGATTCATGACAGTGAATTGTTGATTCGAATGCAAGATGAACAGGGGAATATGAAGTCTGCGGCTTTCTTTATGCCAGCAGTGGAGCAATTAAATCGCCAGATTGAAATAGACCAGTTGGTTTTAAAGCTTGTGATTGCCAGCCTAACTGACCGGCCGGTAGATATTACTTACTCGATCAATCTGAGTCGCGTTATTCTGGATGACCCAAAATTATTTGATTCTTTGAGACCGATCCTACAGCAGGCCAAAGGTTTAAACTTAGCGTTTGAGTTCCCTGAAAATGCCGTTCAATCACACCTGAAAGCCAGCGGAGTGATTTTCAAAGAATTAAAACAGTTAGGTTTTGAAGTGGGGATTGATCGCATCGGGATGCATGCTTCGAATATGCATTTTTTGAAAATACTTCGTCCCAATTACATTAAACTCGATGGCGCCTTTAGTGAACGTATTGAATCGGATGTTCAAACGCAGTCATATGTCGCTAGTATTTGCGAAATGGCAACAAGCTTGGATATTGAAGTTCTGGCAATGTCCATTGAAAATGCTGAACAGATGGAAGCTTTCCGTAAATCTGGAATTAAGTTTTTCCAAGGGTATTTCTTTGGAACGCCGATGCCAATATGAATGAACAGCAAATAACGGAAATATCCGATAAAGACTCTGAACATATTGAAATTCAAGATGCCTTGCTTGAATGCCTTGTTATTTACACCAAGCAGACACAGCATCCTTATTCAAAAGATGCGTTAGTCGCCGGCTTGCCGATTGAATCGGGACGTTTAACTCCGGATTTGTTTATTCGGGCGGCGCGTCGTGCACAGCTGAATGCCAGTTTTAAAAAACGAACATTGGATGAAATTCCCTCTTTGGTGTTGCCTTGTATTTTGACGCTAAAAGACCAAAAGGCATGTTTATTACAGTCCGTTGACTACGAAAGATCCGAAGCTTTGGTGATTTTTAGTGATGCTCCCGATGGCTGGAAAAAGGTCTCACTGCATAGTCTGAAAGAAGATTATCTAGGGTATGCGATTTATTTGACTCATAGCCATCAGCGAATCCACAAACAAGAAACTCTGATTGATTCAAACAATGGTCATTGGTTTTGGTCAACCGTATGGCTCAGTCGACCGATTTATCGCGACGTGCTGATTGCTTCCTTTGTCATCAATCTGTTTGTTCTCGCGAACCCTTTGTTTGTGATGAATGTCTATGACCGGATTGTCCCGAATAATGCCATGGAATCTCTCTGGGTGCTGGTCATTGGCATTAGTGTAGTCTACCTGTTTGATATTTTGCTCAAATACTTACGCAGTTATTTTTTAGAAATTGCCGCTAAAAAAAGTGATGTACTGATTTCGGCCAAGCTGTTTGAACAGACACTTGGGTTAACGTCTTCCAACCGAACAGGGACCATTGGTGCTTTTGCTAATAACCTCAAAGAATTCGACAGCATCAGAAGCTTTCTGACCTCAAGTACGATTGCGGCTTTGGTGGATTTACCCTTTGTGATTATTTTCCTGACGGTGATTTTCTATATCGCCGGTCAAATTGTTTGGGTGCCTATTCTGATTATCTTGGTGATGGTGATATACAGTCTCGCCTTAAAAGGGCCAATTCAAAAGAGTATCGAAGCGACATTTGAGGCACAAAACCAAAAAAACAGTGTACTGATTGAAACGCTCAGCGCCATGCCGACGATTAAAGCGCTCGGCGTTGAATCACGTATGCAATGGAAATGGGAACAGGCCGTTGGCGAGATTGCGCGCACCAGTCTAAAGTCCAAAATGCTGCAAAGTTCCGTCTCACGAATGACAGGGTATATGCAGCAGATGAGCACCGTACTCGTAGTGCTTGCTGGGGTCTATTTAATTCAAGATGGGGCTTTAACCATGGGCGGTTTAATTGCGGCCGTCATTTTGAGTCAAAGAGCGATTTCACCGATGGGACAAGTGGCCAGTTTATTGGGCGCTTATCAACAAACCAAAACCGCTTTTGAGTCGCTTGATGCTTTAATGGCCAAGGAAATTGAACGTCCAAACGATAAGCGGTTTATCGAGCATCCTGTTTTTGAAGGCGCGATTGAATTTGTCAATGTGACCTTTACTTACCCCGGTGAATCTAAGCCGACCCTCAATAATGTCACGTTTAAAATCAAACCGCGTGAGCGAGTGGGCATTATTGGGAGGATTGGTTCAGGGAAATCAACCATTGAAAAACTAATCCTTGGTTTCTATCCAGTCGATTCTGGAAGTATCTTAATTGACGGCATCGATATTAATCAGCTCGATCCGGCTGAGCTACGTCGTAACATGAATTATGTGCCGCAAGATGTGGTTTTGTTCCGAGGAGATATCCGAGAAAACATTGTTTATCGTGCACCTTTTGTTGAAGACGATGTGTTGCTGAAGGCCTCAAAATTAGCCGGGGTGGATGATTTCGTGCGCAGACATCCGTCTGGATATGCTTTGGCGGTCAATGAAGGAGGAAGTAATCTCTCCGGGGGACAACGACAGAGTATTGGGATTGCCAGAGCTTTATTACTTGATGCGCCATTTTTAATGATGGATGAGCCAACCAATGCCATGGATGGAAAGACCGAACAGAAGTTGATTCAGCGGTTACAAAAGGTGCAATCAGAGGCCACAACGCTGTTGGTGACGCATAAAATGAGCTTGTTGGTTTTGGTAGATCGTTTATTGGTGCTAGAAGATGGAAGACTCCTTTCTGATGGCCCGAAAGACGAAGTGCTAAAAAGCTTAAATGTGAAGATGGTTTCAAAAGGAGCGTCAAAATGAGCTCGCCGATAAAGCCACCCAAAATTGACAAGGCAGACATAGAGTATATTTCCAGTCTCAGTCAGGCGGCCTTGGAAAAACCGACACGCAAATCGGTCTGGATGGTGTGGGTGATTTTGTTGGTGGTCATCTGGCTGATTGTCTGGGCGAATATGGCGGAACTCGATAAGATTGTCCGCGGTGAAGGGAAGGTGGTGCCATCCAGTAAAGTCCAGTTAGTGCAGAACTTGGAAGGCGGGATTATTGATCAAATCCTTGTGAAGTCGGGCGACTCGGTGCAGCAAGGACAGGTTTTGATTCAGTTGGATAACACCCAGTTTGCCAGCTCATTTAGTGAAAAGCTGTTTGAGGTTCAAGCCTTGAAGGCCAAATCGGAGCGTTTGCAAGCTGAAGCCACCGGCCAGAAATTTGTGACCCCAAAATCGTTTGAATCAGACTTTGAGCGTGAGCTTTATCAACGTGAACTCAGCTTGTTTAATGAGCGTCAAAAACAGACCGATATTTCCATTCGCATAATTCAACAACAAGTCATTCAGCACCAAACCGAATTGGATAATGCCTATGATCAAGAGAAACAACTCAATAATTCCTTAACACTGCTTGATCAAGAAATTGAAATGATGAGTCCCTTAGTCCGTCAAGGCTTTGCTTCTGAAGTTGACTTGTTGAAAACCAAGCGAGAACGAAACGATACCTTTGGAAAACTGAACTCGGTTCAGCAGTCCGTCCCGAAATATCGCTCATTGATTAATGAAACCCAGCAAAAAATTGCTGAGATTAAACAAAAAAGTCGCAATGAAGCCCAAGAAGCCCTCAATGAAACTTTGGCCAAAATCTCACAATTAGAGAGTGCAAATGTGGCCTTGGAAGATAAGGTACAACGAACTCAAATTCGCTCACCTGTCAGTGGTGTAATTTCCGAGTTATTAGTTAATACGCTAAGTGAGGTGGTGCAACCAGGAAGCAATCTGGCGAAGATTGTACCGGTTGACGACTCGCTAGTATTGGAAACACGAATTCAACCTTCCGATATCGGTTTTATCTATGCCGGTTTGAAGGCTAAAGTGAAATTCACGGCTTATGATTTCGCCATTTATGGTGGTCTCGATGGTGAAGTCGAACAAGTGTCCGCCGATACCATTACCGATGAAGAGGGCAATAGTTATTACCTCGCACGCATTCGAACCAACAAAAACTTTTTGGGTTCACAAGACAAACCGCTTTATTTGATGCCCGGCATGATGGCGAGTGTCGATGTGATTGTCGGCAAGCAGACAATTCTTGATTATCTGTTAAAACCGATTTTAAAGACCAAAGATTTGGCGTTGAGAGAGTCCTAATGCTTACACAGGAGAAGTTACAGTCCATTCTGCTGTTAAGCCATCAACGAACACGCTTTGCTAGTTGGTTAACGGCGATTCCAGACCTGAAATTACAGCATCTTGATTGTGATGCATCGGTGGAGACTTTCCAGTGCCCGTCGCGCAGTGTTGTTTTTATTCATTGGCATGTGAATCATCCGATTGAGTCTTGGATTACGCTTTGTCAGGATCAACAGTCAGATGTGGTTATAGTTTCTGATCACCCCTCACCGGATGAAGGTTTAAGATTTTTTAAACTCGGTGTTAAGGGTTATATTGCCAGCGATACACATCCCAAGAATGTGTGCCAAGTGATTGATGTTGTTCAGCAAGGAAATGTCTGGTTAGGCCATTCTGTTATGTCGGCATTTATAGAAAATGTTCAACAGGAAAAGCAGGGGAGTGATGAATGGAAACAAGGACTCACGGCGCGTGAAATTGAAACTGCTGAGGCGATTTTGCAAGGCAAAACCAATAAAGAAATTGCGGAGTTGTTTTTTGTTACTGAGCGCACGGTAAAATCGCATGTTCACAATTTACTGGAGAAACTCCAAGTAAAAGATCGTTTAGCGCTGGTGCTTAAAATTCAATCGATTCGACACCCTGAATAGAATCGTTGCAGAAAAAGCTCATAAAAAACGCCTATTTCTTACCGGCCGGTAAAAAATAGGCGTTTCGCTTTTTATAAACTCAAAGGGAAGCTTATAAAAGCCTCCCCGATTCCTTTTATTAGAAGTCTGTTTGCGATTCTTCAATCACAATAGCCTCTTTCTCTTGAATTACTACTGAGTCATCTCCGCTAGTTGCATCATTGTCAGCAGGTGCAGGTGTTACCTCTTCCGTTGGTTCTTCTGCGCCTTCTGAATTAGGAAGTGGTATTTGGTCTTCACCCGTATCGAATAGTTCAGAGGTCTCAGGCATATCCGCTTCTGGCTCATCAGATTCCGAATCTGTTTCGGTTTCTTCTTCGATAGAATCTTCGATGATTAATTCCTCTTCAATTAATAGAGTACCGTCTGAATCATTATCAATGCTGGTACCGTTTTCTTCATCTGCTGTCTCTTCTGAAGATTCTGCTGCGACATCGTTTTCAGGAGTTTCTGGCGTTGAAGTTTCTGTATGGTCATCAATTGACTCATGAGCGGATTCGGTATCTAAGCTATTTTCATCAGTGGTCTCTTCAGGAACAGTTTCGTCTATGTCAGAATTTTCCTCAGTACCTTCGTTTGCGATAACTTTCTCTAGAGTTTCTTCTTCGATGACTTCATCTTGTAATTCAAACGGTACAAAGTCGTCTTCATCCAGATCAGTATTCGCAACCAACATGTCCATGACGTGATCCATGGCTGTTTCAATATCCACTGGGGTATAGCCGTGCGCAACTAACAAATCATTCATTTGCGCTAACGACATGGAACTCAAGTTCAATGACTCATCTGCAAAAGCTTGGTGAGCTGAATCGCTGATTTGAATTCCACCTGCGGTATTACCTTCGCTATCGAGAGTTTGCAGGAAGACCGCCATCACTTGCACATAATCGTCTTCCAAATCGGTACGGTCAGTATTTGCTAAATCTTGTAGGAAGACTTTACCGGCCGCTAAATCTCCAGCATCGGCAGTACCAATGACAATGCTGCCAATGCTAAAGGTTACTGTATCGCCATTATTGAACTTAAAACTACCAGTGGCATCAGTTGTTCCTGTAATACCCGATGACGTTTTGTAGGACATGCCCTCAATAATACCGTCAATAATCACCCCGTCGCTGGCCTCATCCACGCCTGCCGTATTTGGATCATCAACATCTAAGGTACTGAATTGCACTGGTGTTGTTAAACTGGATGCATCGCCGGTAATCACATAATCATCATTATCGGCGGTGATCGTGTCATTACCAGCTCCAGCAATAATTAGGTATTGCCCTGAACCTGATACATCAATGGTATCAACGCCGGTGGTACCAATTTCTAAAGTATAGATTGTGCCATTGAAGTTTAGTTTCTCAATACTGGTTAAGGTATCTGTTCCTTCTGCACCCTCAATGGTTAAGGTTGAAGTGCCGAAGTTATATGAGAATTGATAATCCGTAATCGCTCCCGAATACACAGCTGTGTCGATCCCCGCGCTACCATCTATGGAGTCATTACCCGAACCACCGGTAATGGAGTCGTTTCCAGCTCCAGAATCGACGGTTACCCCAGTATCTCCGGCCACAATGACATTATCTTCGTCTCCCGTGATAATCGATGTTGATCCCTCAAGACGTAAGTTAAAGGAGTCTTGTGAATCATTGGCATCATTTAAGGTGTCGGTTGGTAGTCCACTAGCGGTATCCACGGTTTTGACGACGACATCAATATCATCTTCGTATTGATGATAGAGCATTTCTAAGTTGCCGATTTCATCGTATGCAATCCCAGAAATTGTCCAAGTACCACTGTTAAATGTTGCTTGCGAGCCATCAAGAACGATGCCATTTAATCTGAATAGTGCTGTATCATCCAAGGCTTCAGAACCGGAGGCGGCTGTAAAGCTAGCCGTCAGGGTTTCTGAACCATCTGTATCTTTAACATTCGCATTTAGATTCATCGCCACCCAGGTGTATTCATCACCAAAAGTTTTGGTGGCGGTCATGTTTAACAGTGAATCAGCTACAGGGTTGAAATTGACATCAATGGTACCGCTGAAAAGCGTTCCCGCATTGCCTGATTCGCCGCCTGTAATGACAAGCGAAACCCCTTCAAGCGTTCCACTAAAGTTTTCAACACCTACTCGTTGAATGCCAACCGTTTCTAATTCTGCAATGGACGAGACATTCAGGCTGTAGTCATACAGATAGTTACCTTCTGCATCTTGTCCGGAAATCTGACCAGTTTGTTTGACACCGTTAATGTAAACCTCATAACCAAATGGCACGTCTTGCAAACTTGCACCGGTAATGGATTCACTACTGTCAGATAGAGTGCCACCATTTAAGCTTAATAGGGCAATTTCGTCTTCATTACCCGACATGCTTGGCGTACCAGCAAAGCCATCATTTACAGGCGTTACCGTGTGAGAAACAGTTCCTGAGGTAAGCCAAGTCATCGTCGAGTAGCTGGATGATTCAGGATCTTCCTGAGTTAACGCGTAGGAGGTAATGGAAATTTCATTACCGTATTGATCCGCAGGTGGTGTGTATTTGATTTGTAGTGCGGAGTCAAAATCAAATCCAGCCAATACATTACTATCAATTACATAATAGTTACCGGCCGGTAAACTATTGCCTTGATCGTCTTGAATGACATTGGCATTAATCGTTGTCAAATTTGGCAAACTAAAGCCAACGCCTTCAAAGGTTCCTGAATTTCCAGCACCATTTTCTGTCACGCCATTATCCGTTAACTGAATATACAGCTTCCCATCAACCAGAATATTACGGTCCTCATCAGCAAGGTTACTCAAATCAACGTTAAAGGTTGTGGCGGTATCTTCTGTAATTCCTCCACCAGTAATTGAAATAGTTGATTCATCCGTGACTGGTGCAATCGGCAAAGACACATCATTAATTGGATAGCTGTTATGCTCATTGACACCATAGGTGGTAATCACTAGGTCAAACTGAACGTCTACCGGTGTATTGATATTGTCATTACTATCTGGCGTCAGGGTAATGCTTTGCAATGAAGCAATAACAGCATTGACGTCGCCAGTGCCGGTTAAGGAGTAGAAACCACCTTCATCGTTCATGCCGGAAATGGAGGCGCCCGACAGATTGGTAATAGTAATCGCGTATTTACTCGAATCATTGATCGAACCAGCATCATCTGCGACGGAAACTAAGTTATCCAACGTTTTGTCGGTATCTTCGATAAAGTCTTCTGGTGTGAAGTTGACGACCAAATCCATTGGTTGGTCAATTGTCCCGCCAGTTCCACCGAAATTATTGCCATCAATGACTAAAGTAAAGGTTTCTGTATTGCTTAGAACGGTGGAGCCGTTATCCTGATGGAAAATCTCTAGCGTAATTTCTTGGTTAATATCCGCGTAAGAAGTTCGTCCTACTTCAAATTGAATGAGATTGGTTTCGCCATTCGCATCATCAATGATTAAATCCTCATCAATTTCAACACGCCAGCGGCCAGTTTCTGTTGTATTGCCATTGGCATCCGTAATATCACCAAGATAAGTACCGCCAACAATATCGATTCCTTTCGGGACACCGGAGACTTCAACAAACTGGTGAATTGTTTCAGAACCGTCCGTGTCTTGGCCATTTGAACCTTCTGATGTCATATCGTCCGCGGTCAAGATAATTGGGACTTCGAAAACGGTATTGTCGGTCACTGTGACAGTTTTTGTTCCGGAATCGTAACTGACATCTGCATTGCCATCGCCATCTATATCGGTAATTGTGCCTAAAGAGGATGTGGTGGTATCCGTGACGGCATTAACCGTGACGGTGTAGGTATCGGTTATCCAATTCGCATTGGTATCGTCGTAATCATTTCCTATTGATTCGACATCGGTAAACTTCGAACTATCGTTGGTGGTATCTGATGTTTGATATTGGAAGTCGAAAGTGTAATCGGTATCTAAATCGGCTGGGATGCTAGCCGTAATCACGTCACTTGTTGGATCAACGTCTACCAAGCCTGTGTCGGTAATTTCAGTGCCATTTTTAAAAAGCTTAACACCAGCTAAAGAAATTGAATTCGTATCAATTTGCAGTGCTGTGAGACTTTCGGTTGCATCACCTTTATTGTCGAAGTTAAAGGTGAGTGTTTGAACCGTATCTTCATCTTGAGAGGCAGAGTTGCTTAAAGTACCTTCGGTTTCAGGTGTGACTAAAATCGATAGATTGACTGTTTCAATGTCTGAGTCACCAATGGTATTACCGCTGGCATCATCGTCTTCGACTGTTTGAAGGGTCAAATTAAAGTCAACTTCGCCACTGTAATTCGCAGGGATATTAATTTTCGCATTGGCAAAATCATCACTGTTTAGTAGCCATGTAGTCGCATTTAATTGCGAAATTCCTGCACCACTAATAGAGAAACCATCGTCGACTTGTGTCTGAGTCAAATTGATTTTGATAAAGAAACTTTCCGAACCATCGCCGCCGGCAATATCCGCAGAACTAAAGTTTGGTGTACCGTTAACAAAGAGAGTGGCTAAAGTCACACTGTCAGTGTCTTCATGAACAATAGCATTATAAGTTTGTTGCTGATTATCGGTATCATCAATTGTGACGGAGATTGTGCCATCATTAGTCGGTGTATCAGCGACTCCTTGAATCTTGACGTTAATATCAAGATTGGTGATTTGTGCGCCGCTCTGTGCGCCATCTACCGAGTTCGCGGCCAGTTTTAAATTTACATTGGAATTGTCGTTATACACCGGAATGTAATTGAAGGTCGCATTGTTATCAAACTCGGCTATTTCTAACGACCAAGTACCGCCAGCATCATTTGTTGCTGAGATATTGGCATTGACTACACCATCATCAGGATTAATTAAAGTACCGTCATAGTAAATGCTTGCACCGTCCGGAATCTCGCTTAATACGATTGTATAAGTTTCCGAACCATCGGTGTCGTCTGTGGTGATTTTCACATTCAATGGGATGCTATTAGCACCATCGGTTGCATCTCCATTACTATCTCGTCCGGCATCTTCTTTACCGAAAGACTGTTTAATTGCAACGGTGACGTCATCGGCAACAGGATCTACCGTAAAGTATAGATAAGATGCGCCACTAATTTCTGTGTCAGTTTGTGAAACATTGTCTTCATCATGATCGACGGTTTTCGCTTCCACCAAGATTTTGAAGTCACCCGATAACTGGTCTGGTGTAATAATTTGTAAGGTATCTAAATACTGAGCAGGAATTTCGACTTGGCCGTTGGTATCGATAATGGCTGATGTGTAGGTGTTACCACCGTCTTCACTGTAACGATATTGAGAGCCTGCAATTGGGTTATCATTTGTATCCATAAACGTTAACAAAGCGAAGGTTTCTTCTGAATCCGTCTGCGTCACATTGCTTGAATCGTAATCCAAATCGGTGTTGTCTTGGTTTAACCAACCTGTTTCTAAATTAAACCCACCGTCAGTGCCAAGGTTGAACCATTCCATTGCTCCGTTATTACCATCTTCTTTAGCATTGGATGAATAGGTATGATCTGGATTAATTTCTAGGTCGGCATTCGTGTCACCATCTGTGTCCGTTGATAAATCATTGGCACCTGAATTATTAGGCGTTGTCACTTCGGCTACTGGAGTGACTTTAATGTTTAAGGTGTGGTTAAACGTATCCGTATCCGTTTGCAGAACACTGTTTACTGTTTGCACATCTTGAACCGTGACATCCACAGACAAATCAATATCCGCACTGCTGTGTGCAGGAGGAGTGACGGAATAGTTCTGGACATTTGCCAAGCCAACATTTGCCACATCAATCGTTGCGTCATCGGTTCCGTTACCGGTTATCAGAGTTACGCCATTGTGATCTTTTAAAACCCAACCGGCCGGTAAATCATTAATCACAATTTGAGTAATGCTTTCAGTCCCTGCGGTTGTATCGGTTGTATTCAAGCCAGCAAACAATTTAACAGCAGTATCTTCAGTCGTTTCAACATTTGGCAGAGTGACGTCATCCGCAATTGGGTTAACAAAAACATCCAATGTAATGACATCACTGGTTTCTGTTTCGGTGACCGTTGAATCGGTATCGTTATCTAAAGCAATTAATTTGATGGAAATCGTGCTTAAATCGCCTGAAAAGTTTTCAGGCGGGTCGAGGCGAATGTATGGATCATCGCTGCTGAAATCAAAAATTTGAGGAGTTGTTGAAATGGTTTTCGTCCCAACCCCTTCAACGGTAATTTTTACACCATCATTGGCAAGACTCGAAATTTCAAATTTAAAGTTTTCAGAACCATCAATATCCCCGTAACGTTCCAAGATGATGTCTTTTAAATTGACATAAGAGCGGCCGTCATTGGTGTCTTCGTTAATGGTCAAATTAATGTGGTCGTTATGCCCATCAGAGCCTGCTGAACCATCTGCTAATTGCTTATCTTCCAAGGTTACGCTGGTATCGACTGTATTCACAACTGCTAGATCAATTGTGACGGGATCAGTCATTGCTTGTAGATCCACCGTTACGTTTTGTGTGCTAGTTGTGGAAATGACGTCTGGCGATAGCAAAGCGCCCGCATCGGTGACTTCATGTGATTCTGTGGTAACCGTAAAGTCGACATTGTGATGCGAGTCTTCAATGGGTGAAATGGCTAGTTGAGCATACTCGGCTTGAGTTAATTGGATTGCATCGGTGTTATCTAAATCCGTTGGATGGAAGTCGCCATCGGTAATATATATGCTAAATGAATTACCGTCATTCCCAGTTCCTAAGGTGAATAAGGTGGTATCTAAAGTGCCATTCCCATCCGTATCCAAACCGACTAAATACCCATCATTGGTTCCATCGGCATTATCAAACACAAAGTCCAACAAACCTTGGCGTTCAATTGAATCATAAGTTGTGGTGCCGGTTGTTGTTTCATCGGATGCATCAACAACTGTTGATAGAGTTAAACCTAGACCTATCGCGAAGTTTGTCTGAGTGTGTGTTGGGCTATCATTCGTGTTGCTGTTGTCTTCAACCGCAACAATCGCATCGTTACCTGTTTTATCGGCTTGCATGGTAACGCCATCAGCAACCGGTAACACATTAACGGTCACAGTTGCTGAAGCTGTATCGTTATCGCGGTCAGAGACCGAATAATCAAAAGAAGCTTGACCGCTAAAATGTGTTTCGGGAGTGAAGGTCACTGTTCCATTGCCATGGTTGGTGACAGAACCGATTAAATCATTGCCATCCGCATCATAAATATCAATGCTGTTACCACTGGCAACTGTTGATGGACCATCTTTGTTGTTGTCAATTTCTATTTCACCATTGGCGAAAGGTTCAGCACTGATCACAATTAATTTGTCGTTATCTTCATTGACACTGACTGTTTGATTGCTACCGGCCGGTAGAGAATCATTGACTGTTACTGTGAAATTTTGCACGGCACTTTCGTTGGTATTGCCATTGGTACCAGTGACTTTATAACCAAAGGTCAAGCTAAGTGTGTCGTCACTGGTTGCTGGGTCATTTGCATTATCGGCAATTGGATGGTCAATATTCTG
Organism: Thiomicrorhabdus indica; assembly: GCF_004293625.1. Classification (NCBI taxonomy): domain Bacteria; kingdom Pseudomonadati; phylum Pseudomonadota; class Gammaproteobacteria; order Thiotrichales; family Piscirickettsiaceae; genus Thiomicrorhabdus; species Thiomicrorhabdus indica. The sequence continues at coordinate 399,450 of NZ_CP033040.1, forward strand.
ATATTGCGTATAGGTGTAGCCATCATCTGAACCATCATCATTGGTATTCTTTGAAAGAACAATATCAAAGACTTTGTCGGCATCTGTTCTGCCAGCGCCCTTATAGGCGGTAAAAGTACTGCCATTAGTCACATATTGAAGTGCAACACCGCCCGATGAAAGTTCGTTTATTCCACCGGCCGGAATCGAAAGGTTGGAATCATTTTCTGAATTGAGAACCAATGAGTCTTCAAAAGTAAATGTGTATTCATTGTTTTCAAACCCAGTGGAAATGTTGAGTAATGTTGGATTGCCACTTGAGCTATTGCCGTCTGGATCAGCGACTCCACCATTGTCATGAAGGGTTCCCGTCAAAGAACTATCTGCATCCGTGGCATCAAAATTGTCTTCATCAACATAAGCACTGTCAGGCGTTCCGATCGTCATGCCATTGGTAATGGTACCTGTGACCGACATTGGATTACCTTCATAAGGTGTGTTGCCATCTTTTGCGGTCACAATATTTTCAAAGGTGCCATTTGCCTGAGTAATGGTATCGATGGTAATCGTATACGATTCATCGTTTTCATTTAGGAAATCGATGATTGAATCATTTGTGAAGGTGACTTCAGAGTTGTTGCCATTTCCGATTAGTTGAACTGAGGTTGTCGCAGTGTAGTCTTCGTGATCCCCATTATCATTTTGATTTAAAGCACCATTATTTTGAGCTGGGGTATAAGTCAAGGTAACCGTAATCGTTTCACCGGCCGGTACATTAACAGGGGTACCGTCTTTGTCGACTAGCTGTAGTCGATGAGAGAGGCTATCACCTTCTTGCTCGGTATCATCGTCAAGAATTTTTACATATACCGTATCCTCAGGGCCGTATACCGGAGTAGGGTCTGGCGTGTCGTTTGGATCTTCTGGGTCGTCTGGAATGGTTGGTTCTTCAGGCGTATTCGGGTTCTCAGTATCTTGAGCAGGGTTGTCTGTAATCGTACCGGTGACAGAATTGTTTGCAGTATCTATAGCGAGATTTTCATAGGTGCCTTGGTCTTGTGTCGCAGCACTAATGGTAACGGTATATTGCTCATCGTTTTCAGCTAAGTAATCATCTAAAGCTTCATTATAGAAGGTGGTCTCACTCGTACCGCCCACAATCGTGACTTCGGTTGTCGCAACATAATCATTGTCTTCAGCATGGTCTGTTCCGCTACCAGCATAACTCAGTGAGACGGTAATGGTTTCACCGGCTTCAACGATGACTGGGTCGCCATTTGCATCCACCAATTGCACGGTATGAGAAAGGAAATTACTTTCAGCTTGGGTGTCGTTGTGAATGATTTTTACATAGACACTGTCTTCTGAACCATAGACTGGATTTGGTTCTTCAGAGTCATTTGGATCGTTTGGATCATCAGGGTCTGTTGGTTCAATCGGAGTGTCAGGGTTTTCGGTATCCTGTGAAGGATTATCATTAATGGTGCCTGTGACTTCTAGTAGGTCTCCATTTTCATCAACTTCAGGTTCAATATTCTCAAAGCTTCCTGCTTGCTGGATGACGGATGCAATGGTGATGGTGTAGCTTTCAGCACCTTCGGCAAAGTAGTCTTCCAGTGATTCATTGGTAAATGTTGTTTCGGAGGTTCCGCCAATAATTGTCACAATTTCGGTGGCTACATAGTCTGCATTTGTCACGCCATCGCCTTGTTTCAAAGCGCCAGCAACATCTGGCTTGTTGTATGTCAAAGCAACAGTAATGATTTCACCAGCAGGTACTTCGACTGGATTACCATTTTGATCAACAAGTTGTACTCTGTGAGATAACCACTCGCTTTCTGCAACCGAGTCATTATCTAAAATTCTGACATAGACTGTATCTTCAGGGCCAAATCTAGGTGTGTTATCGACAGAGTCTTCTTCATTTGGCGTGTCAGGATCGGTTGGCTCCGTCGGCTCTGGATTGCTCGGCTGTCCAGGTTCTTGGCCTTCTTCAGGGGGAGATAGATTATTACGAGCCTCATTGTCGGTAATCGTTCCGGTGACACTGATTGCATCGCTTTGTGCGCCATTAGCTAATGTATGTAGTGCGACATTTTCATAGGTATTATTCGCCTGAGAAACTGCATCAATGGTGACAGTGTATTGCTCGTCATTTTCGGCAAGATAATCATCCAAAGCTTCGTTATAGAAAGTGGTTTCGCTTGTCCCGCCAACGATTGTGACTTCGGTATCGGCTACATAATCATTGGCTTCGGCAGGGTCATCACCACTACCTGCGTAGCTCAAGGTAACGGTAATAGTTTCGCCATTTGCAACCGTTATTGGATTTCCTTCAGCATCGACTAATTGCAATGTATGGGATAAGAAATTGCTCTCAGCCTGAGTGTCATTATTAGTGATTTTGACAAAGACATTTTGCTCATTATCCAGAATGGTTGTGGTGACTGGCGCTTGGTCAATGACAACATCCTCATAGCCAGTAGTCGGTGTTGGTCGAGTGTAAGAACCTTGGTCAATTGTGACTTTATAAGTTTCTTCATTGTCGCGGATAATATCGGGAAAACTTGCTGTAGAAATCACGCTTCCGAGATTTATCGAGATTTGTGGAGAGTTATCATAATCTTCAGAGCCATCAGAAACAGTTTGCTCTTCTGCTCCTGTTGCAGAATCGCCATCAGCACCGAATGTAATATTAATGGTGCCCAGTTGACTATCTAGTTTAGTATCTGGGCTGAAAACGGTTTCGCCGGGGGTAAATGCCAATGCCATATACTTAGCATCACTGCCCTCATTTACTTGGTTCGCAAAGGTATATTCGCCTGTTTGCGGGTCTAAAATCGGCTCGCCATTTCCGTCTAGTGCAATCAACTTAATAACGACAGGTTCTGCATTTGTCTGTTCATTCGGATTATTTGGCTCGCCACCATCATTCAGGTCATTTGGATCATTGGGCGTTTCTGATTCGTTATCGATACTATTATCGGTTATGGTGGTTTCAACACCTTCTTCGCGCACTGTCACCGATGCATAGGCAGCTGGAGATGGAGATTGGTAGTTTGAAATGGTGACGTTGAAAAATTCACCGTTATCGGAAATATAATCATCCAGTGCATCGGCTGACACGCGAGTATTTAATTCAATACCTTCCAGTGTTGCTTGTTGCAGATAGTCATTTGAACCTTCGGCAGGCTCTTGATCTGAATTTCTGGTGGCTGAATTGTCTTTGAATGCAAAATCAACCGTACCCGCTTGAGTTTCAAGACGGGTATCGTCATTAAATAGAATGCTGTTTGGTGCGAAAGCCAAAGCGATATAATAAGCTGAATCGCCTTCTGGAGCCGAATTGACTTCAAGATAATTTCCTTCCTGATCTTTCAGAGGTTCACCTTGCACATTCGCTGCAACCACTTTGATGATGGTTCTTGGCGGAGGAGGTGGTTCAGTAGGTTCGGGCGTTGGCACTTCCGTAGGTGGCTCTGTTGGTTCAGGCGTTGGCTCTTCGGTTGGCACTTCCGTAGGTGGCTCTGTTGGTTCAGGCGTTGGCTCTTCGGTTGGCACTTCCGTAGGTGGCTCTGTTGGTTCAGGCGTTGGCTCTTCGGTTGGCGCTTCCGTAGGCGGTTCTGTTGGTTCAGGCGTTGGCTCTTCGGTTGGTGCCTCTGTAGGCGGTTCAGTCGGCTCAGGGGTTGGTTCGGGTGTAGGAATGACTAATTCTTCCGTTGCACGGTCTGCTTGTTCAACGTTTTCTTCAAAGTCAATTTCACGAGTATCGGTTACATAACCTGCTGTGACTTCACCCGTTTCAGCGTTACGTTCATCTTCAACCCCTTGTTGATTCGATGAACTTAATTCTTCGTCAGTGTTGTTGGATTGGTTAATGGCTTCGGCTTGTGTTTGGAAAGCGGCTTGTTGTTCAGAAGGTATTTGAATTTCAGTCCCGTCTACAGATTCAAAACGCCCCTCGACAATAGCACGTTGCAGTGAATCGAAATTTCCGACAAGTTGCTCAGGAAGTTCTTGGAAAGCTTCAACAGGAACCACATCATTGTCGATAACAAACTGAGAGTCACTACCGATTGATAGAGTATTTCCATCAACGGTTTCAATGGCGACTGTTGCGCCTTCTTGAGTAAGAACCACTTCATTCAAAAACAGTTCAGAGCCTTCGGATAGTACTCGAACCTCTTGTGTTTCCGTATCTAGAACGAGTACTTCACCTTTGATTCCGACTACTTTACCAACAACAATTGACATTTTGACCACTCCAGATAAATAAATTTGGAGGTTTATCATAACAACCAATGTCATTGAGGCTACTGTACTCAAGGACGGTTTTTAATACATAAAAGTTTAGGGTAAAGTGAATAGGTATGCTTTATAGGTTGTAATTAAATATTTTTAGCGGTTGAATTTTTAGCCAATTAAGAATTAATGAAGCCATCTATATTGCCGGAATATCTTCATTTGGATAGAGAAGTTTGGATTCATCTTGCATCTCTTCTTGAAACTCATCTACCTTTTCTTCCACCATGTCGCTACGTGCAAAACGAGCAATGTGATATAGGGCTTCCCCCTCATTAACCAACGGTAAACGCATTTGACCGATAATGATTCCACTATAGGGTGAATAAACTTCCACTTCACTCTCACCGAATGGATCAGAAATCACGCCAATTAAGGTTTTTTTCGCTTCCACGCGAACACCATCTTCGGCAAGAGATCGGAAAATTCCGCTATGAGGGGCTCGAATCCAGAAGCTACTGCGTGCAATGACAGGTTTACGAGTGGAAGTGTTTTGTCGACGTGAGGCCGGTAACATTTCTAAATGGCGCATAACATTGATAATGCCGTTGACCCCTGCTCGAATTGAGAACTCATCAAAGCGTAAAGCTTCACCGGCTTCGTAGAGTAAAATCGGAATGCCCATTTTAACCGCAGCGGCGCGTAAAGAACCGTCACGCAGGTCTGAGTTGAGCATCACCGGTGCACCAAAAGATTCCGCCATGGCTTTGACTTCTGGTGTGTTTAAGTCGGCACGAATTTGTGGGAGATTGGTTCGATTGATTGCACCGGTATGTAAATCGATACCATGCGTGGATTTTTTAACAATTTCATTCAAGAAAGTGTGTGCTAACCGGCCGGCAATACTTCCCGTTCTAGATCCCGGAAAGCTACGGTTTAAATCACGACGATCAGGAAGATAGCGTGAATGGTTAATAAAACCGTGTAAATTGACAATCGGTACCGTAATTAAGGTGCCTTTGAGTCGTTTCAAGGATTTTACCTTGAGCAGTCGGCGAATTATTTCAACACCGTTAAGCTCATCTCCGTGAATTGCAGCACTGATAAAGAGGGTTGGGCCTGCTTGACGTCCGCACCACACCTGAACTGGCATAGTAAGCTCACTATGGGTGTAGAGTTTACCAATTTGCACATTTATTGTTTTGCGCTCGCCGGGTTGGACAATTTTATCGGCAATAGTAATCGGTTGATTTTTGGTACGTTGCGTCATTTTTTACAGTCTTAGCCTTTACCACGAGTCCGTGATTGATTGCGTTTTTTGCCGACATTATTTTCAATGAATTCAATGATCATGCCGGCAATGTCTTTCGCCGTGGCGTTTTCAATGCCCTCTAAGCCTGGAGAGGAATTGACTTCCATTACCACAGGCCCATGGTTAGAACGAAGCAAGTCCACACCGCATACATTCAACCCCATGGCTTTAGCGGCATTTACCGCGGTGGCTCTTTCCGCAGCGGTGATTTTAATCAGGTTGGCTGTTCCACCTTGATGCAGGTTGGAACGGAACTCACCTTCTTTTCCTTGTCGCTTCATGGCAGCAATCACTTTGCCCCCCACCACGAAACAACGTATGTCTGCTCCTTTGGCTTCAGAGATGAACTCTTGCACCAAAATGTCGGCTTTTAGACCATTAAAGGCTTGGATAACTGAGGTTGCCGCGGATTGGGTTTCTGCAAGCACAACACCAACACCTTGTGTTCCTTCGAGTAATTTGATTACGACAGGAGCACCTCCAACGGTTTTTAGCAAGTCTTCGATATCGTCCGGTGAGTGGGCAATTCCTGTTACGGGCAACCCAATGCCTTTTCTTGATAATAATTGCATACTGCGCAGCTTATCACGAGAACGACTAATGGCAACCGACTCGTTCAGAGGGAAAACGTTCATCATTTCAAATTGGCGTAATACCGCTGTTCCATAAAACGTAACAGACGCACCAATACGTGGAATCACGGCATCAAATCCCTGTAAAACTTCACCTTTATAGTGAATTTCAGGGTTCACAGAGTTGATGTTCATATAGCAGCGCAGTGCATCAATTACTTTGACTTCATGGCCTCGGTTTTCGGCCGCTTCAACCAAGCGTTGTGTTGAGTAGAGTTCAGGGCCTCGAGATAAAATTGCGATTTTCATAATAGTCACTCTCCTTGAAAACGATATTATGGATTATAGTACGTAAACTTATTTAGCAGGGTTGGCAATTTGTCCGGTTGAACTATTGCAGCGAAACCAACCTGCAATGCTGGCTCTAGGAAGTTTGGTGGGTAAAACTTCGTGAGGAATCTGTTCGCTCAGAAAAACAACCAGTTTGCCAATAGAAGGCGTTACTGTCGTTTGAATGATTTCCTCGTTTTCATTGTATAGTACAAGTTCACCACCATTTTTTGCATCCCAGTCAGGATTTAAATAAAGAACCGTACTGACCATTCGATTGGCTTGCCCTTTAAAACTATCCAAGTGGGTTTTGTAAAAATCACCCGTTTTATAAAGTGCATAGTGCGCTTCGTATTCGAACAGACCCATAAATAGTGCGCGATTTAGCGCCTGTTGTAAGTTGGTCATTATCGCTAAAAACTCAATTTGAGAGGGTGTTTCACCTGTTAGCCAACGAATTTGATCGCGACGGATGTTATTATTAATTTGTCGCTCATCACTGCGTCCAATGCCTGCTTTTTTTAACCGGCCGGTCTCTTCAGCCTCCAGTAATTCATTTAATAACGCCAAGCATAAGCTTTCAGAGATGGCACTTGGCCATTCGTACCAACCTTTTTCGACCAACTGGTCAAGCATGGTTTCAATGGCAATTGGATCTAATTTCACAGGCGTAATCTCAAATATCTTTTACAAAATAGCGCCAATCGCAGCCAAATTTTTTTGGTGAGACTGGTGGTTTGTGCATCGGTAAAAGAAAAAAATAGAAGGGTATTTTCGACAGGCGAAAAAAGTTCGCGGATTATCCTGCCAAACGATGGTTTTGGCAATAAAAAAATTGCAATTTAAATCAATTATTTTTGCAGGAATATCAAGAGGATAGGGGAGGTTAAATTTTTCTTGATTTTTTTGGAAAAAACCGAATAATACCGTCTTCCTTTTTCACACAGAAACCTTCCTCCTTGAAGGCAACAGAAAGAAAAATGGTTAACACCTCACACTTTTGTTTCCGCAAAAGAATTGGGGTCACAGCAAAGCAGCAATTGAGCGATTCTATGAGCATAGTTAACTATGTGATTAGAAGAGCGATTGCCGCGAACAGACCTGTGACTTTAATTAGGAAGCGGTGTGGCTGGGGTTGTTGCTACTAGCCTTTGTAGTGATAACTAATAATTAATCATTCATCCATTTATTATTTATCAAATTAATGTTTCAAGCTTTAGGTTAAGTCTGCGGCACTTTAGGTGTTGGTGGTTGCCTCCTCGCTGAAAATGGGTGTTTAAATAAAGGTATTCTATTCATGTCTCCACATGCTGAAAATATTTTGGTCACCAGTAATGACCATTTTGAAGTCATCGAAAAAACCACGGTCATCGATGATACTTGGCCAACCCATGACCAAGCGGTTGAAGATGCCACCCTTGACCATTTTATCTGTCGCGATGGCAAACAGTTTGCCGGCACTCATTTGATTATCGATCTTTGGGGTGCGAGTCATCTAGATAATCTAGAAGTGATGGAAAATGCTCTTCGTGAAGCAGTTGAAAAGGCTAAAGCGACTTTGTTACATATTCACTTGCACCATTTTACGCCAAACGGTGGGATTTCTGGGGTAGCGGTGTTAGCGGAATCTCATATTTCGGTTCACTCATGGCCAGAGCGAAACTATGCGGCGTTTGATGTATTTATGTGCGGTGATTCTGAGCCGGAAAAAGCAATTGAAGTCCTAAAAGCAGCGTTTAGTCCCACTGATGTTAAAGTCGATACGATTCTTCGTGGTGAAGTGGCTCAGGAGCAGTAATGGCAGACAAGAAAACCTATTTAGAAACTCTTTATCCTACTTGGGGACAAAATTTCGTCATGGATGAAGTATTGTTTGAAGTTGAAACCGAGCACCAGCATTTGGTTATTTTCAATAATGCACAGTGGGGCACGGTGATGGCACTGGATGGTGTTATTCAAACGACCGAAAAAGACGAGTTTGTCTATCATGAAATGATGACTCATGTCCCGATGTTAGCGCACGGTAATCCCAAGAAGGTGTTGATTATTGGCGGTGGTGATGGTGGTATTTTGCGAGAGGTCTTAAAACATCAGAATGTTGAGTTGGTCACCCAAGTGGAAATCGATCAACAGGTGATTGATATGTGCGTGAAGTATTTGCCGAATCACTCTCAAGGAGCTTACGACAACCCGAAAGCGAATATTGTGATTGCCGATGGAGTGGATTTTGTTAATGAATGCACGGAAAAGTTTGATCTGATTATTTCCGATTCAACCGATCCAATGGGGCCGGGGGAAGTACTGTTTACTTCGCGTTTTTATCAAGGTATTCAAAATTGTTTGAATGACGGTGGCGTGTTTGTGGCGCAAAATGGCGTGAGCTTTATGCAGACGGACGAAGTCACCACGACGTATAAACGTTTGAGTCCACTGTTTGCGCAAGCGAGTTTTTATTCTGGTGCTGTACCGACTTATGTGGGAGGGATTATGACTTTCGCATGGGCAACCGATAACTTAGAGTTAAAAGAGGTTTCATTAGAAACCTTGCAAGTACGCTTTAAGCAGTCTGGAATCAAAACGCGCTTCTATACTCCAGAAGTGCACAAGGGCGCATTTGCGTTACCGCAATATGTGTTAGATGCTATCGCTTAGGCAGTTGCGTGGAAGATTAGTTTTGTTGTAGAGATTTGCTGGAGTGTCACTTTTAAAAGCCTCATTGTCTAGGATGGACAATGCGGAGTTCCCATGGATGGGTTTATAACGTCTTTTAAAAGTGACACAGCAGTGAATTGATAAGCCATTGCTAAGCTTCCAATGAAAGCCTTGTTTTGAGGTGAAAAGAGTTATGGACTCTCAAGATATAATTCAGCATTTTGCTGAACAAACTCATCCAGATGAACTGGAACAATTTGACCGTGCATCGATTAAAGAGTTAATCGAGCAACACGACACTCCGTTTATGGTGTTGGATTTGGAAGAGGTTGATTACCAGTACAAATCTTTGCAGGCGGCTTTGCCAAATGTAAAACTTTTTTATGCCATAAAATCCTTGGCGCACCCGCAATTAATAAAGCGTTTGAAATCTTTAGGCAGCTATTTTGATTTAGCAACCATCGGAGAGGTGGAGCTAGTGGAATCGCTAGGCGTAAAGGGTGAACAATGTATTCATACACACCCGATTAAAAAAGACAAAGAGATTCAACGCGCTTTGGATTTTGGTTGTACACGCTTTGTGGTGGATAACGAAGAAGAGGTCAAAAAATTCTATAAATACGCCGGTCAGGTGGAGCTGATTATTCGGGTCAGCTTTCGCTCACAACAAGCGGTGGTCGATCTTTCTCGAAAATTTGGTTGTACCTTGGAAGAATTGCCTGTTTTGGTCTCGATGGCCCAAGAAAACGGTGTCACCGTTTCGGGTTTATCATTCCATGTCGGTTCACAATCGCTTTCCCCAATGACGCAAGTCAATGCGATCCGTTCGTCGATTGCCGCGATGAAGGTGATGAACCACGTCAACTGGAAATTTTTAGATATTGGAGGAAGTTTTCCAGTGCATTACCAAGAAGCGGTGTTACCGATTGTGGATTTTTGCGCACCTTTGAATGAGGCGCTTGCAGAGTTACCGGCCGGTATTGAAGTGTTTGCCGAGCCGGGACGTTTTATCTCCGGCCCTTCAATGATTGAAGTGGTTTCGATTGTTGGAAAGGCAAAACGCGGTGCGAGGACTTGGTATTATTTGGATGATGGCGTTTATGGTGGCTTCAGTGGCCAGATTTATGATCATGCCCAGTACCCCATTGTCCCATTGAAGCCAATTGACCCAACAGGAGAGTTTTTTCCTTCGGTCTTGGCTGGACCGACGTGTGACTCGATTGATGTGGTGGCTGAAGATATTGAATTGCCAGACATGAAAGTTGGTGATATTTTAATCGGCAAACAGATGGGCGCCTATACCATTGCTTCGGCAACAGAGTTTAATTTCTATCCAAAACCGAAAGTAGTGGTGGTTGAAGATATCTTTGATCCGGAAACTGACGCCTTGAAATAATCGTTGATTCAGAAAACATTCGCGTAAAGGAAGAGACAATGACAACAGTTGTAAAATGGAATGGTTCGGGCATGGCATTTGATGCCACCGCCAGTACAGGGCATACAGTTCGTATGGATGCGGCTCCTGAAGTCGGTGGTGAAAACACTGGCCCACGTCCAATGGAAATGGTGTTAATGGGGCTAGGCGGTTGTACCGGAATTGATGTGGTGATGATGCTACAAAAGATGGGTCAAGACATCAAAGATGTTCAGATTGAAATTGAATCCGAACGTGCTGAGGATATTCCAAAGGTCTACACCAAAATCCATGTAAACTTTAAAGTCATTGGAACGGACTTGAATGAGAAAAAGGTCAAACGAGCGGTGGATTTATCTGCCGAAAAATACTGCTCGGTGTCCAAAATGCTCGAAGCCACAGTTGAAATGTCTCACGGTTTTGAAGTCTTAGACGCTTAATTCTTCTTGCGACTTTGACGTTGCAGAGAAGGTCATAAAACCCACAATGCATTCAGCATTCGTGGGTTTCTTTTTATCTGGATTTCGCCTAAATTAATTTTAAGAGAGCTTTGCACGAGATAATAATTAACCAAAATTGGCTAAAACCCTGCTGAGCTTTGTTAAAAACCTTGAGAATAGCTAGCTATTCCCTGCACTTTTTGCCTAGCTCAACAGATTTTTTTCTCAATTTATGCTTTAACTCATACTCATGCAAAGCTCTCTCTAAATGAATTTAATTTTTCTGGAGTTTCAATGCAATACACAACCTTAGGACAAAGCGATATCTCAGTTAGCCGAATTTGTTTGGGCACGATGACTTGGGGTGAGCAGAATACTCAAGCACAAGGATTTGAACAGATGGAGTATGCATTAGAACAGGGGGTGAACTTCTGGGATACCGCAGAACTCTATTCAGTACCACCAAAAGCGGAAACCTATGGCTCAACCGAGACGATTATCGGTAACTGGTTTGCAAAAACAGGGCGGCGAGAGGAAGTAGTGTTGGCTTCAAAAATTGCTGGTCCTGCTGAGTTTGTCGAACATATTCGAGGGGGCAAAACTCGGTTTAATGCAATGGTTATTCAAAAAGCATTAGATGCGTCTTTGCAGAGACTGCAAACCGATTATTTAGATCTTTACCAATTGCACTGGCCAGAACGTCAGACCAATTTCTTTGGTCAGCTTGGATTTGAATACCCCAAAAATGAGCCAACGGATTTAACACCGATGGCGGAAACCTTAGAAGCGCTTTCTGACCAAGTTAAGGCAGGGAAAATTCGCACGATTGGTTTATCAAATGAAACCGCTTGGGGAGCTATGCAGTTTTTGAACTTAGCAAAAAGTATGGGGCTAGAAAAAATCGTTTCTGTGCAAAATCCTTATAACCTGCTTAACCGAAGTTATGAAGTAGGTTTAGCGGAAGTTGCATATCAAGAAAGTGTTGGTTTACTGGCTTATTCACCATTGGCATTTGGTGTCTTGGCAGGGAAATATTTAAATAATCAATTTCCAGAACAAGCGCGTATTACCTTATTCCCAAGATTTGACCGCTATTTAAACCCTCAAGCGACGGCAGCCACTCAGGCATATGTTGATTTAGCAAAAGCATATGACTTATCGCCAGTACAAATGGCGCTTGCTTATGTCAATCAGCGCCCCTTTATCACGTCTAATATTATTGGCGCGACCACCATGCAACAACTCAAAGAAAATATTGATTCAATTCATGTGACGTTGAGTGGAGAACTGTTAACTGAAATTGAAGCTATTCATCAGCGCTACACTTATCCATCACCGTGATTATAGCAATTTGATTCTTATCAATTTTTTACGTATTCTGTTTTTTTACGGAGGGGTTTCTAAATGAATGGTTTGGTTAAATTGACGGCAGTGGGTTTATTGGTGGTGTCTCAAACGGTGTTGGCGCAAGATTGGTTTGCGCCTAAATTACCCTTTAAAAATGCGGTGGTAGAGTATCAAGTGACAGGGATGTCTGCAGGAACGAAAACTACTTATATTCGAGATTATGGCCGTGAGTCTGCGGAATATACTAACTTATCTATGAAAATGATGGGGATGGTACAAACTCAACAGGAGATTGATATTACCACCCGAGATTGGGTTTATAGCGTTGATATGAATAGTCGAACAGCGACTAAGATGATGAATCCAGAAAAAGTTTATCGACAAGAGCTTGAAAAGTACAGTTCGACAGAGCAAGACAAAATTGCAACGAATGCGGAAAAATTTGGCATGAATAGTCTTCAGGGAATGGGCGGTACTTTGACCAAAAATGCGGCAAAGTTACAGGGCTATTCATGTGACTTAACGGAGATGTCGGGAATAAAGGTCTATTCAATTTCCGAGACAGGGTTTCCGCTCAAGGTTGAGACCAATATGATGGGCATGAAATCGACAGAAGAAGCCGTTTCTATTAAAAAAGTCTCGCCACCTGCAGACAGATTTTCTTTACCGGCCGGTGTCACTGTGGAGCATGACCAAATGGCAGAAAATATGATGCGTAATCATATTCGTCAGACACTAAGCAGTTTGTTAGCTGGTGAGATGCCAAAACTTGAGTCAGAAGGTTATGAGGCGGAGGAACCTGCTCTATCACCTGAGTCAATGCAACAATTACAACAAATGATGCAACAATTTGGACAGTAAATTTCAGCACGCCTGGTAGAGCTTCCAAAAGAGTCTAATCATTCAAGTGGTTAGACTCTAATTCCAATAGTTGGGACTTTAGTCTTGTTCCGTAAGCATAACCACCTAAGTTGCCGTTTTTAGGTGTGACTCTATGGCAAGGAATAATAATTGGAATTGGGTTTTTGTTATTCGCATTTCCTACCGGCCGGTAACTTTTCGGCTTGCCGATTTGTTCGGCAATTTGTTGATAAGTCACAGTTTTACCGTAAGGAATAGTCTGCAAAGCCTGCCAAACATTCTTTTGAAATTGAGTGCCTTGTGGGTTTAGCGGCACATCAAAGCTTTCTAAATCGCCTTTGGCATAGGCAATCAACTGCTGTTGTACATTTCTAAAAAAATCAGGGTTTCTGTGCCAATGGTTTTCGGTTTTGAATGGTTCGTTTTCTTTGAGCAGTTTTAAGGCTTGAAGACCATGTTTATCACCAACTAGCGCAAGTGTTGTAAAGCCGCAGAATGGGCTTTGAAAAGTATCGAACCAGATCATAAATTTTGATTTCCAAACGTTAGTTTCTATGTCATTATCGCGTTTTTACAGGTGTTTTTCCAAGGGAGTTGCATGCAATGGACAATGGTTTGATTTTCGCTTTGCTGTTGGATGGTCAAGGAGGCGCTAAATCGCTTAATTGGCTGCAAGTGCAAGCTTGGAGCCCTGAGCAGGGCGAGTTGTGGCTGCACTTGGATTACAGTGTATTTCAAACCAAAGAGTGGTTGTTCAATGATTCCGGTTTGGATTTGGCGGTGGCGGAAACCTTAATGAGTAGCGAGTCACGACCTCGTTTTTCTCCCATGGAAACCGGCACTTTAATGGCATGGCGTGGCGTAAATTTAAATGCAAAAGAAGACCCTGAAGATATGGTGGCGCTACGTTTGTGGCGAGATGACCATCGCTTAATCACCACGATTCGCCGAGAGCTAAAATCGGTTTCTGAATTGGCATACAATTTTGAAAAAAGTCGCGGCCCGAATTCTCTGAGTGAACTGATGGTTGAATTAGGTGATCGCATGATTAGCCGAATTGGTGAAATGGTGTCGGAATTCGAAGAGCAGATGGGGGTGCTGGAAGATCAAGTCATTGAGGACAGTAGTGCCAAACTTCGTTCCGAACTGTCACAACTTCGGCGTAAGGTGATTGGGATTCGACGTTACATGGCGCCACAAAAAGAAGCTTTGATGCGTTTTTCGTTGGAACGTTTGACATGGATGCAACAAACGGACCGTTCGGAACTTCGAGAAGTGGTCGATCGCATGACTCGTGAGTTGGAAGATTTGGAAGCGTTGCGAGAACGTGCGGTGGTCGCACAAGAAGAGTTGCAAAACCGGTTGTCTGAGCAGCTGAATAGTCGCATGTATGTTCTATCGATTATTACAGCTATTTTTCTACCGCTTGGTTTTTTGACCGGAATGTTTGGAATCAACATTGGTGGTATGCCGGGTGTGGAAAACCCACAAGCATTTCGTTATTTTGCTTGGCTCATCGTGATCTTGATTGTGGTGCAAGTGGTTATTTTTAAATGGCGTAAGTGGTTTTAAACTGGTCGGGTTATGACAGTGACAAGAAGAAATCACCTTTTGGTCTCAATCGTTAATGGATTCTTGTGTGTGAAGGTGGTAGGTCTTTGCCACTGTTAATGCTCGATCGTGAGAAATGCTTATTGGTAGTAAACACCGGCGCGTTCAGGTTGATAGACTATATCGGTAATTTTGACTTTTATACAGCCACCTCCTGGCTTTGGCCATTCAATTTCATCATTGATTGCCAGCCCAAGTAATGCACTGCCAACCGGTGCAAGTATCGAAATGGTTGTACCATCCTCTTGCATATTTTTCGGATAAACTAACTTGAGTTCAAACTCTTTGTTATCCGATTCAATGACAAATTTGACAGTTGAGTTCATGGTCACAATATGTGGGGGGACGTCTTCTGGAGCAACGACATTCGCGCGCTCCAACTCGTACTCAAGCTCAGTAATTCCCACTAATCCATTGTTAGGTAATGACTCAATTAATTTATAGAGCCTATCGTAATCTAATGAAGAAATCGTGATTTCAGGTCTTGTTTTCATTTCTATACTCAATCTACTTTCCGTTGCATGCGAAGGTTGAAAAGTTCAGCTATGGCATGCGAATTTGATAGGTAAAATTTTTTAAAATCGAATAGCAGTGATTTTCTACGTGACTTTCTCGTTAATTCGATTTTATTCAGTATCTATTATCGCCTTTATTGTTTGCAATAACAGGAATTTAAAGATTGACCAAGCAACTCAGCAGAACGCCGCCTTGGTTGAAGAGACATCTTCAACCACTGAATATATGCGGCATTCCGAGGAGTCTTTGCCAAAAGCAGTGCAGACATTAAAAACGAGGTAAGATTTTTACAATCGCTTGGCAGCCTCTAGGTTTTCAACTGCTCCTAGTTTTATTAAGAGTTTGAGAAATGCAATTGTGCTGTCGATTGAAGCGGTTTCATCCATTGTGTGGTAACCAGTGGTTGGGATCTGTATGGTGGTGCCGTGAACAAGCCCGAGTGATTTATCAGTAATACGTCCAAGCTCTGTACGGCCAAGACTGAGTTTTGGCTTGTCTGAGTTAAGGCTAGACAGATTTTGCTTGGTAATATAGTGGTCTTTGAAACTGTATGAAATGCCGAGTTTTTCACAGGTTTGAGCTAGCTTTTGTGTGGTTTCAATATTAAATTCTGCAAATTCATCCCGGTTCCGCAAAACGATTTGCTGTTTGTCGGCTTCGTCACGATTTTTGTATGGGCTGGTATCGACCACATATAATTCGTTGGTTGAACCTCCAAAACGCCGGAACCATTCCAATAAATATCGCCAGCTACCACCAGATTCTTCTTCGGCAGTAAAGAATGCTGTTCCTTGATATCCCAAGCTGAATAGGTGCACTAAGGCCGCAGCTGTCAGAACGTTGTCCAGCTGTCCCGAAAGCAAACCGTTATCAATTTTCAGTTTATCCAAAAAGCCAACAGGTGTTCCTGCAACTAAGTGTTCAAGCTTCTCTACCTCAAAGATCAGGTTGTTTCGATATTCACAAATGTAAGCGTTGTTGATTAAGCCTCTGCCACGGTATGCACCTGACCAAGGCTCATAGGCAATAACTGGGGTGTTTTCAAAGCGATTCATAAGTGTCAGCATCAATTCTTCACTGACTGATTTACCGAGTAGGTCACTCATCTGTCCAGAGACAAATGCCGCAAACTGGAATTCATTGGGGCCAGTGCAGATTAAACCGTGGCGATCGATGTGACTGGAAAACATGCAACGATTTGGCTCATTGCCATGGGCGACGAGTAATCCCTCGTACCAAGTGACTTGCGCACCGCGTTCCTCAAGTTCACGTTGTAGTACGCGAAAAAATGCGTGTTCGGCACCGACAACGGAGGGTTCTCTAATTAAGGACTTCAGTAGGTCGATAAATTCCGAAAAATGAAGAAAGTTATTGTCGGTTTCAAATTCAGAAGTGCTCATGGCAGAAGCTCCACAAGAAGGCTTTGGGCGTATCGACGCTTTGGCAGGCTAAAAATTAAATTTTAGCGGTAAATTCAAAAGCCGCTGATTTTATTTTCAAAATTTTTGTTGTGAAGGATTCAATCAGAGGTTCCTTAAATAACTGTTGAGAGTTTCCGCAAAAACGTTCATAGGCTAGTTCATTACGCCAAAAGCATGTTAATAGGCTGGCTTTTATTATCATCAAACGATTGTCAAACCTGTAGAGCAAAACGAAACCTTACCGGCCGGTTATTTTTAATCGAAAAATCCACGAGTGTGTTTGCCTGAATTATCAACTACCGGTTTTAATTTGGCGATTACTCGATAAAAAAGCCCAAAAACAACGTTACTGTTTTTGGGCTTAGGAGATTAGTCAATCAGATTCTGTGAATGGATTTAAAAGTCAGACCATTCTTCAGACTCTTTTTCCTTTTTAGGCTGATGTGGCTTAGTTGTTACTGACGCTTGCGTTTTCGGTTTATTTACCTTTGGTTTTTCTGGTGTTGGTAAACTTGGTGCAGTTGATTTTTTAACAACTTGTTTGGGCGCACTATGCGTGTGGCCGCTATCACTGGTCTTAAAAAAGGACATACGGTCAGTTAGCGTGTCGGACTGTTCACGCATGCTTTCAGCCGCCGCAGTGGTTTCCTCAACCAGAGCGGCATTTTGTTGGATACCCTGGTCGAGCTGACTGATTGCGGCTTGGAGTTGTTTAACTCCTTCTGACTGTTCACTGGAGGCTTGGGAGATTTCCAATGACATTTTGGCAGCTTGCTCGATAGATTCAGTGATTTCGTTAATGACCTCACCTGATTCACTGGCGAGTTTCGTTCCTTGATCGATGCGATTAACGCTTTCGTTAATTAACCCCGTAATCTCCTTAGCAGCATCAGCGGATTTTTGGGCAAGTGCGCGGACTTCTCCGGCGACCACGGCAAAGCCTCGGCCATGCTCTCCAGCACGTGCTGCTTCCACCGCAGCATTCAATGCAAGCAGATTTGTTTGGAAAGCGATGCCATCTATCAAAGTGACAATGTCTGATATTTTATGGCTGGATTCTTGAATGGCGCTCATCGCTTCAATGGTTTGACGCATGACATCTGAGGCTTGTTTGGCTTTTTCCTCAACTTTATGTTCGACATCGGTGGCATCTGCAGCATTTTGAGCATTATTCTGTACCGCTGCACTGAATTCCTCCATGGTGGCAGAACTTTGTTCTACCGCAGCCGCTTGGTTTTGGACTCGATCACTTAAATCCAGTGATCCTTGCGCCACTTCTGCGGCGGCAAGGTTGACCGCATTCGCAGCGTTCATCGAGACGGAAACGATTTCATTCAGTGTAGTAGAGGATTTGTTAATCGCGTTTTTCAGGATTAATAATTGACCTTCATAGTTATTGGTAATGGTTTGGGTTAAATCGCCTTCCGATTGCGCGACTACCACGTTTGAAATATCGTCAATCGCCATAGCCAGAGCATCCATGGAATTGTTAATCATGGTTTTCAGAGTTTGCAGGTCACCGGCAACTTGGACTTGAACACGTTGGTTAAACTGACCTTTCTCCATGGCTTCCATGACATTGATGGCATCACCAATCGCTTTATTCAAGGCATCGACTGATTCGGCTGCGTCATGCATGATGGCACCAAAGTCACCAGGAAGATTGCTATCAATCTTGACACTGAACTCTCCTTTTTTGAGTGAGGTCATCACTTTGGAGAGTTGTTGCATGGTGACATTTATAGAGTCCGCACTGTCATTCACACCTTCTTGTAGTTCTGCCAAATCACCAACGTAATGGCCTTGAATACGCTGACTAAAATCGCCTTCTGAAAGGCCATGTACCACTTGGTTAGTGTTGTTTAGGGCTTTTTTGAGGTTAATCATCATATTGTTCAGTGCGCGAGCTGAATCCCCAACTTCATCTTTGGCATCATGGTCAACGGTGAGTGAGAAATCACCCGTCTGGTCGATTTTGCGAAGTACATCTACCATTCGGTTTAGCGGATTGGTAATCGCTCGAACCATTAAGAAACCAATGACAATGGCTAGGACAATCGCAATCGCCAAAATAATCCCCATGCCGACCCCTTTGCTTGTAGCTGTTTTTGCGGCTTCATAGGCTTGTTCACTGGAGACCTTGACATTGTGTTTGGTGTAGTCGGTGAAGGTCTTTCCCATGGTGTTTGAGATGGGAATCATTCTTTGGACGGCATTTTCATATTGCGTCATTGCCGTGCTGTAATCGGCCTGTGTATTGGCTTGAATTAATTTTTGAATCAACCCGTCCAACTCCACATAAATTGTTCGCCAATCTTGGTATTCTTTTTTAAGATTACGATAAAAGGTTTGTCCTTTTTCGGAGCGTTTTGGAATGTCTGCGAAGCGGTTCCAGCTTTCGTCAACGGCTTTCCAAGAAGCATTGCGTTCATTCACAATTGATTGCAGAGAGGCCCGGTTAGCGTTGTTGACTGAATCGTATTGTAAAACACTGACGGTTTGGGCACGAATCGCCATGCGTTCCGTATTTAGGTTTCCTAAAGCGACTGCGCCAGGCAAACGCTCTTCTGCAAATTTTGTCATCCCTTCCGACCACAATGAGAAGCCTCTGATGGCATTGAATCCGCTAATCGCTAGTGCGGCAAGCATCAGAATGATAAATAAGATGAGCTTGTTACGAATTTTTAGATTATTAAACCACGTCATTTCTGTTCCTTCATGCAACTGCATTTTCATGGTGTAAATTGGCAATATATCTCAATGCGGGTTGAATCACTGAGTCGTGTTTTATAAGAATGTCTAATTAACTCGAATAGTAAACATTTTTAGTGCCAATTGATATGCATTAGTTAATGCTAATTGATTTAAGGTAATTTGAAACCATCAAAAAGCCCGTGAGGCGCATGGCCTGACGAGCTGATTTCTAAAAAAATGATTATGTAGATGAATTAGCGCATGACATGTAAGAAATGCATGTGCTTATGGTAATGGTCAATAATGTCATTGATCATGGCATTTTTTGACCAACCCATCACATCATAATCCTGACCACCTTCCATCAAATGAACTTCTGCACGGTAGTAGTGTGCTTTTTCATCCAGTTGGTCTTCAGGGAGTTCTTCCGTGGTATAGGCCGGCTTTAGATGTGAGCGACTGCGCACTTCATAGAGGAAGTCGGTTTCATCTCCATGTTCAACTTTTAATTGCACACGATCTTTATCTGTGAGGTTTTCAACAACGACTTTGACATCCAGTTTCTCCAATTCTTTGGCGACATCTTGGAACGCCTTTAAAACAGTGTTTTGAATGTAGCGATTTACCTTGTCTTGGCTTGGGTAGTCGACGATGTTTTGTAAACGATCTTGCCAGTTTTGGTCACTATCATTACTGAGAGTTGGCGAAATATTGGTCTGTAGCGTTTCACGCTTGGTAATGTCCACGCGTAACGCTTTGATTAGCCCGTAGGTTGCAATCAACAAGACAGCAGAGAATGGTAAGGCACTGGCAATAGTCATAGTTTGTAAAGCGCCTAGACCACCGGCTAAAAGAAGGATGACCGCGATAAGTCCAATACCAATTACCCAATAAAGTCTTTGCCATAATGGCGTATTGTCTTCACCATTTGAGCAAAGCATATTGACTACCATAGCACCAGAATCAGCAGAGGTGACGAAGAAGATGATGACCATTATGATTGCTAAAAATGACAGGAACTCTCCGAGAGGGAGCTGCTCTAAAAAGGCAAATAATGCGATGGCGACATCGTTGGAGACGGCTTTGCCAAGAGATTCAACGCCTTGATTTAAAATCATGTCGATGGCTGAGTTCCCAAAGAACGTAAACCACATCATACTGAAACCCACCGGCACAAAAAGAACACCTGCAGCGAACTCTCGAATGGTTCGGCCTCTAGAGACGCGAGCGATGAATAATCCTACAAAAGGAGCCCATGCTAACCACCAAGCCCAGTAGAAAATTGTCCAACCACCAATCCAATCAGTTTTTTCGTAAGCAAAGAGGTTGAAGGTAACACGCACTATATCCGATATATAGGTTCCAGCATTTTGAATCAATGCTTGAAGTAAGAAGACGGTGGAACCTAGAGACAGAACCAATATCAGAAGAATCACCGCCAAGCTCATGTTTAGTTCTGATAAGCGACGGATTCCTTTATCCAAACCAGTTGCAACTGAGACTGCTGCTAAGGTCGTTACAGCGATAATCAAGATGATTTGTGTGACCACTCCGACTGGTACATCGAACAACACATTTAATCCGGAGTTCATTTGTAAAACGCCGTAACCTAAAGAAGTGGCTATTCCAAAAATTGTTCCGATCACGGCAAAGATATCGACTGCATGCCCAATTGGACCGTAGACTCTTTCTCCAATAATAGGATAAAGTGCAGATCGGAGCGTTAAAGGCAGTCCGTGACGATAGCTAAAAAAAGCGAGTATCAAGGCAACGATGGCATAAATTGCCCAAGCATGAAGACCCCAGTGAAAGAATGTGATTTTCATCGCTTCGCGCGCGGCTTCGACAGTTTGCGCTTCAGCAACCGGCGGCGCTAAAAAGTGCATCACAGGTTCTGCGACACCGAAAAACATTAAACCAATCCCCATTCCCGCAGAAAATAGCATCGAAAACCAAGTGAGATTAGTGTAATCAGGAGATGCATGGTCAGGCCCTAATTTAATATCGCCATATTGAGAGAGACCTAGGAATGTGACTGTAATGAGCAAAATCGCTGCAGTCAAAATATAGAACCAGCCGCCATTTTCAATGATGACAGCTTGCAGACTACTAAAAGTATTTTCAGCATGTTCGGGCATAGCTGCCGCATAAATCAGTAATAAAATGACGAGAATAGATGAGGTGAAAAATACCGGCGGGTGCAGTTTGCCTTGAATCGCAGGTTCGTCTGACATGGGCTCTCCTTAGGGTTAAAAACTTTGGGGTCGGCTCCAAGCAATTGTCTTAAAAAACAGACTTCCCACAAAATCCTCAAAAAGAAGCAGATTTTTGCGAGAAGTTTAATGAAAAAAACATCACTCGAAAAATATAGACTTTTTAAAGTAACACAGTTTTTTGCCGGCTGTAAATTAAAGACCTAGAATGTATATTTTATGTAATAAATTCATTGAATTTATGGGTCTTGGTGGCTAAGGGTGTCATTTCAAAGTGTTATAGCCAGCAAGTTTGGATGCGAATTTGATGTGCTACTTCACTGAGTTTATTTTCAAGGTGTTGGCGTAAAGTCTCTAAGTCCGTTTTTGAAATATCGACTTGAAATTCGAAGCCGGCTTGAAACCCTGAGACTTTTTCTTGCGCTGTATTAAGCGTTTGCCAATGGAGATTCAAAGGTTGAGCGGCGAATTCTAGGTTTTGGTGAGGGTAGGCTAGAAGCCATTCGGTGACACGATCATAGTGTGACTCATGAACACGAATGGATAGTGTGAAATGTTCGGTTAAATTCTGCATGGCTGATAAAGCTCCAGATCTGATACTTCCCCAAATCGTGTTACCAATTCGGGAAAGAATAAAGCGTTAATTTTGTGACTTGCTCATGAATTTTTGATAAACCATGGGCATTAATAACAAGGTCAAAATGGTGGAGGTAATTAAGCCTCCAATGACAACGATTGCCAAAGGTCGCTGAACTTCAGAGCCCGGCCCAGTAGCAAAAACTAATGGAATTAATCCAAGTGCGGCAATTGAGGCGGTCATTAGTACAGGTCTGAGTCGGCGCATTGCACCTTGTAGAACGACTTCCTTGATTTCTAACCCTTGTGATCGAAGTTGGTTGAAGTAGCTGATCAAGACCACACCATTTAGGACAGCAATCCCGAGCAGAGCGATAAACCCAACGGAGGCTGGAACAGATAGATATTCATTGGTTGCCCAGAGCGCAAATACGCCTCCGATCAATGCAAAGGGAACATTTCCCATGACCATCAGAGCTTGTTTAACTGAGCCGAAGGTGCTGAATAGAATAATGAAAATTAACCCTAATGCCACCGGAATGACTACGGATAAGCGTTCAGCAGCACGTTGTTGGTTTTCAAACTCTCCACCCCATTCAAAATAGTAACCGGCCGGTAAATTTAAATGTTTTGCAAGTTCCTTAGCCTCTTCAACGAAGCCAACTAAATCACGTCCTTCAACATTGACTGAAACCACGGCAAAGCGTTTACTTTGTTCGCGCTGAACCATAACTGGGCCAGTGACTTCGGCAATTGAAACCAATTGCTTTAAGTAGACGGTTTTTAGGCCTTTAGATGTTTGCAGTGAAACCGGCTGATCAAGCATGGCATCAATTGACGACTTTGTTTCCAGTGAGCCGCGGATCATTAAAGGAATTTGTCGAATGCCTTGGTAGAGGGTGCCAACTTCCAAACCATTGATTTGTACACGCAATAACTGTTGTACATCTTGAATCGATACGCCTAAACGTGCAGCTTGATCGCGTTTGATCTCGACTTGCAAATAGCGCAAGCCATCATTGGTTGCGGTAAAGACATCACGAGAACCTTCGATGTCTTCTGCCATTTTGGCCACAGCTTGTGCAACTTCGGAAAGTTCTAGAGGGTTATCACCAAAAATATTGATAACGACATCTCCACGTGCGCCCGAAAGCATTTCTTCTGTTCGCATCTGAATCGGTTGTGTAAAGGCGTAGCCGATCCCTGGAAAGAATTTTTCAAGCGTGCTACGGATTTCATCTACCAGTGCTTCTTTTGAGTCCATGCGCCACTGATCTTTGGGATGGAGTACCAAAAAACTGTCGGTGTCATTTAAGCTCATGGGATCAAGCCCCAGTTCATCGGAACCCAAGCGAGCCACAATACGTTTGATTTCTGGAATCTCACGCATTAGAGCAGTTTGAATACGCTGATCAAGCTGAATTGAGGTTTCTAAACTAATCGATGGCGTTTTTTCAATTTGTAAAATCAGGTCGCCTTCGTCCATTTGCGGCATAAACGTTTTACCAACTTGCGTAAATAAAACACCTGCAATGACAAAGGCTGCCAGTGCCAAGCCAATCACGATTTTTGCATGTTGCAAGCTCCAAATGAGTAGCGGTTGATACACTTTAGAAATTTGTCGAATCAGCCAAGGCTCTTCATGTTTAGGCGTTCCGAGAATGAAGGAAGACAGAGTTGGAATGACGGTCAAAGAGAGTAGCAGTGAACTGGCAAGCGCCATAATAATTGTGACAGCAACGGGGGTGAATAGTTTACCTTCAATCCCTTCTAGGGTTAGAAGTGGCAGGAATACGACAATAATAATCAGGATCCCTGAAATGACAGGAATAGCGACTTCTTTAAGGGCTCGAAAAATGACATGTAAACGAGTCATGCGAGGTTGATTGAGTGCACGTTCTTGTTGGGCAACAATGTTTTCAACCACGACTACTGCAGCATCTACCAAAATACCAATCGCTATCGCCAAGCCGCCTAATGACATGAGATTGGCCGATAAGTCAAACCAGCGCATGAGAATAAAGGTCAGCAATGCCGCCAAAGGAAGGATGACCGCGACAGCGAGAGCCGCACGAATATTGCCTAAGAATAATAATAGAACGATTAAGACCAGAGCGACGGCTTCCAGCAGTGCTTTGGAAACACTGCCTATTGCAGTATTAATCAAGTCGCTTCGGTTGTAGAACACACTGATTTCGGTACCTTTAGGAAGTGCGACCGAAAGATCATCAATACGTGTTTCAACATCCATAATTAGTTGTCGGGCATTCGCACCTTTGAGAGCGACAATAATGCCTTGTACTGCTTCGCTGTTGCCGTTCTGCGTGACAGCACCATTGCGATAAATTTCTTGGATTTTAACCCGTGCAATTTGTCCGAGTGTGACGGTAATGTCATTATGAACTTTCACGACAAGTTGTTGGATATCTTGAATCGTTTCCAAAGCCCCGATTGAGCGCACCAATAGAACTTCTTCAGCCATATTTAACCGGCCGGCACCATCATTCTGGTTGTTTTTCTCTAGAGTTGAGACCAGTTCATCCATCGTGATACCCAGACTTGCCATCTGTTCAAAATCGGGTTCCACCACAAAGGTTCTGGCTAAGCCTCCTAAGGCATTGACATCTGCAACCCCTTTGACAGAACGGAGTGCAGGGCGAATGACCCAGTCAAGGAGATCCCGTTTTTCCATGTTGTTCAGGTTGTCACTTTCGATGGTGAACATAAACACTTCACTCAAAGGTGTTGACATTGGTGCCATGCCACCTGTGACACCGGCCGGTAAATCTATACTGTTTAAGCGCTCGGCAACTTGTTGACGAGCCCAATAGATATCTGTGCCTTCACGGAAGTCGAGTGTAATATCTGCAATGCTGTATTTTGCAAGGGAGCGTAACACTTCTTGATTGGGAAGACCCAATAGCTCCATTTCCAGTGGTGCAAGCACGCGTTGCTCGACTTCAGTGGGTGTCATTCCCGGCGCTTTGAAAATCATTTTTACCTGCGTCGGAGAGACTTCTGGGAACGCATCAATAGGGAGGTTTTTAAATGCTTGCCAGCCGCCGACTGCTAAAGCAGCAATCAGCAATAAAACAAACATTCGTTGGACTAAAAAGAATTGTAAAAAACGTTCTAACACGAATTACTCCTCTTCAGCGCCAAGCGCTAATTTGAGTGCAGTCGTGCCTTGAGAAACGACTTTCTTTAGTGGCTCGGTTTTCAAGGTTTGGAAATACATACTGTTTTGTTCGATGGTCACGACATTTATATCGATCATTTCATATTTTCCCGGTTTCACTTCGGCGAATACGATGTCTTGACCATCTGCTTGCGTTAGGCTTTTTAGTGGGGCTCTATAAAGAGTCTTTGATGTTGTTTGTTCAAACTGAACTTTGACTCGTTGGTTTAAATTCAAATTTAAGTTTTCAATGTTGTCCGAAAATTGCAGTTGAACTTCTTGTGTTTGCGTTAAGACATCAAGGTGATGCGGAATAAAAAATACGAGAGCATTTAGGGTTTGATTGCCAATCTTAACGGTTGCCATGTCGCCGATTTTTAGTCCAGCTGTTTGGTTGATTGGAACAGGTACCTTAACCATTAAATTTTCATGGTTGATTAATGTCATGAGAGGTTGATATTCATCCATGTTTTGCCCAGGGATAACGGTCACATCATGAATCTCAGCTTCTACGGCTGATTTTATGGTGACCAGTGACGCTTGAAGTTTGCCTGTTTGTTTGAGCTGTTGAAGTGCAGAATTTGCAAAACCGTAATTCAAGAGGCTTTGTTCCATTTCCGATTGTGTTGCTTGCAAGCTGGCGACTTCCGCTTTTGTTGTTTGATAATCTTTGGTCGAGGCACTGCCGCTTCTGCTTAATCCTTGCAGGCGAGTTAGGTCTTTATAAGCCGCCGTTAGCTTTGCGATGGTCGTAAGCAGTTCACTTTGCAGTCCAGCGACTTTAGGACTAATCATATCGATTAAGGGTTCATTGGGCATGACATGCCCTGAATGTTTATAAATTTTGCTAATTTTTCCTGTCAGTGGAGAGCTAATGGTTTGTTCTGCTTGGTTCAACACGTCTAAATGACCAAGAAACCATTGGCTTGGAAAAGTGTTTGGGCGTTCGACTGTAGCGGTTTGGATAGAAGTCGCTTGCTGCTGTTCTTCAGTAAATTGAATGTTCTGAGCGTTCGCACTGTGAAAGCTAACTAAACAGTAAACAACGATGAATGGCGTTTGCCATGCTTGACGTAACATTTTCATGTTCAAAGACCTTATGGAATCGAATGTAGCTCAAATCTTACGAGGTGAAGCTGAAATGAACCTGAAAACTCTGAAAATTTTTTATTAATGGTGAAAAAATGATTGGGTTAATTAAAATGAACAACCACTTTAAGTCCACCCTGGTCTGAAGCGCTGAGTTGCCAATCCCAACCATAAGCTTCAATCAACCGTTTTACAATCGATAGACCGATTCCATGCCCGGGTTGAGATTCATCCAGTCGATAGCCTCTTTGGCCAAGTTTTTGTCGTTCTTCAGCAGGAGGTGCTTGTCCATTGTCTTCAATGATTAGTTGCTGCGATGACAGGGTTAAGTGAACTTCAGAACGGCACCATTTACAAGCGTTGTCGAGCAGGTTGCCAAGAAGTTCATAGGCGTCTTCTTGTTCAATTGAAAGCTTAAGATTTGGTTCGATATTTATTTTGAACTCGATGGCTTTGGCTTGATGGATTTGTTGCAAACCTTGCACAATATTTTCGACCACTGATTGCATTGGTAGCTGTTCTTTGATTGATTGCTGCTGTGCGAAGCGTTCGACTTTGAGCTCGTATTCGATCTTTTGCAGAATTTTTTCTGCTTCATCAGCAATTGATTGTTTGAGTTGTGGATGTTGTTGGAGCTCTGCTGAATTTAACAGTTGGAAAATCAGATTTAACGGGGTCTTTAAACTGTGCGATAAATCGCTATTGCGGGCACGAGTTTGCTCAAATTGTTGTTTGGATGTTTTTAAGGCTAAATTCAAACTGTTAACTAAATTGCGCACTTCTATAGGGTAATCGTGCGGATCAAACTGTACATTGTGTCCCAGTTGAAAAGCTTGAAGCTTTGTTTCTAAAGGTTTTAAACGATTGAAAGTGCGACGCAGGATTTGTGCTTGTAATAGGTAAACACTGAAAATTGCCATCAGAGTGAGTAGCGCGTATTGCGTGTCGAATTCGACAATGACTTCTTGGATGGGGTCATGATTTTCCGCAACATAGACTGTAATCGGCTGGCCAAAAATTTCACGATGTTGCACGAGCATTAATAATTTATTTTCTACTGGCCCCTTCATTTCGAACACTTGTTTGGATTCGCTTAATACAGGAAGATTTAAATCAGAGTGATTTAATGAGGCTGAGTAAATGGTTTGTTGGGGTGTTTGAATTGCATAGTAGTGGCCGCTGTATGGTGCTAGATAGATTGGCCCAAGACTGGATTGGTCTAAGGTAATCCGATCACTTGTTTGAATTAAATGGTCAACAATTAAATCAATATCGTGCTCCAATCGGGTGAGAACATATTTTTCACTTAAATTATGGAGTGCGGTTTGCGAGAGCCACCAAAATAGAGCGAATACCAGAGCAATGCCGCTGACTAACCCTACCAAAAGTTGTGATTTTAAAGATTTAAAACGACTTTTCATGTGAAATCCTAAGGTTGGGTTAATAGTTTGAATAACTCAAAACTCCGGCCGGTAAAGTTATTTTGTAGAGTGCCTATGAATCTGTATTGCAGGTCATTTTATAACCTAATCCACGATGGGTTTCGATCAAGTGACGGCCTATTTTTTTCCGCAGTTTACGAATATAAACTTCAATCACATTGCTTTCATGATTTTGGTTGTGATCGCTGATACGCTCAATTAATTGGTTTTTAGACAATATCTTATTTGGGTGGCGCATAAAGTATTCCAGTAAGCGAAATTCCGTTTTAGTTAGGCTGTGTTCTTGATTGTGAATAGTGACGCTTTTTGTTTCTAAGCTCAAAGTTAGATTGCAAAAACTTAGCTCCATGGATTGATGAGGTTGGGGGGTTGAACGACGAAATAATGCGAGAAGACGGGCATTAAGTTCCTCAAACTCAAACGGTTTTCCTAAATAGTCATCTGCACCAGCTTGCAATCCTTGAACACGTTCTTGCCAACTATTACGGGCACTCAGAATTAAAATTGGGGTGGATTGGTTGAGGCCACTTGCTCGAACTCTTTTAAGTACCTCAATGCCAGGTAGTTGTGGTAAACCTAAATCTAAAATGACCACGTCATATTTTACTTGAGTCAAGGAAATCAATGCTTGTTCGCCATTGGTTGCACAGTCGACTAAAGCGCCCAAGTCCTGAAAACTTTGATTCAGAATATCGAGCAATTTTTGTTCATCTTCGACAATCAGTAGCTTCACATTGGCCTCTTTCGTTTGGATAGCTGTGCTGACTTCCCATTATGTGGAACGCCAGCCGCCTGCAGTTGAAAACTCTTTAAATAGTCGACTAAATATCGGTAGTCACAAAAATAGTAGCTCTTTTTAAGTGTTTACGACAAATAGAAAGTCAAATATGCTTGAAAAATGTCTGAATTTTTTAGACAAAAAAAGTTTTAACAAATTCTGAAGGTCTCTTTTTTCAGTAAAGAAAATAAGAATTGTTATTGTTTACAGTTGGTTTTCGGTTTATTATTTGCCATAAATTATCATTTAGACCATTCAAAATCATATGGGGGAGTTTATGAAATTTGTAAAATGGCAATGGTTAACCACTTCTTTAATGGCGTTGGCAGTCGCAATGCCAATGCATGCAAGTGCTCAAGAAGAGTTAAATGTATACTCAGCTCGCAAAGCGCAATTAATCGCACCTTTGTTGGAAGACTTCTCAAAACAAACGGGGATTCAAGTCAACTTAATTACCAGTAAAGCCGATGCTTTGCTAAAACGTCTTGAATCGGAAGGACGTCGTTCACCGGCGGATGTATTAATTACAACCGATGCGGGTCGATTACATCGTGCGAAAGAAGCGGGAGTTTTGCAAGCGAGTATTTCTCCAGAGCTTTTGAAAAAAGTGCCTGCAAGTTTGCAGGATAAAGACGGTCTGTGGTTGGGGTTAACGACGCGTGCACGTGTCATTGTCTATGCGAAAGATCGCGTGAATCCTCAGGATTTGTCGACTTATGAATCACTCACTGATTCAAAATGGAAGAATAAAATCTGCATCCGCTCTTCTGGCAATATTTACAACCAATCTCTGGTTGCATCAATGATTTCGCACAAAGGTGAGGAAGCCACTGCTGAATGGGCGAAAGGTCTGGTTGCTAATATGGCACGTAAGCCGAAAGGGGGGGATCGCGATCAAGTGATGGCCGTTGCTGCGGGACAATGCGATTTAGCGGTCGTGAATACCTATTATCTTGGACAAATGTTGAACGGTTCTGATGAAGCGCAACAAGAAGCAGCGAATCAAGTGGCTGTGTTCTGGCCAAATCAGAAGGATCGCGGAACCCATATTAATGTGAGTGGGATTGCGATTACCAAGTCAGCCAAAAACATTGAAAGTGCCAATAAATTGATTGAGTTTATGTTGTCGAAACCTGCGCAGGAATGGTACGCGAAAACGAACAACGAATATCCGGTGATGGATGGCGTTGAACCAAGCGATACCCTCAAATCTTGGGGAGAGTTTCATAGCGATCATTTAAACTTGTCAAAGTTGGGTGAGCTGAATCCACAAGCGGTTAAAATTATGGATCGTGCGAACTGGCGTTAATTTTTAGTTTGCATTGCTGTTGCTGCTTGGACATTCGCCAAGTAAAAATTGTAGATTTATGCGTATGCCCCGTTTATTCGGGGCTTTGCTGTTTTTGAGAGCTGTATGACAAAATCACCAAAGTTTTGGTTACTAAGCACTTTGCTGTTGGCATTCGTGTTAACGATTCCAATTTGGGTGTTAGCCTCTTTTGTTTTCCAGTTTGGAAATGATAATTGGCAACACTTATTAGACACCTTGTTGCCGGAATACATTATCAACTCTTTGGTTTTGATGTTTGGCGTGGCGTTTGGCACTTTGCTTTTAGGGGTGCCGGCGGCTTGGTTGATTAGTCATTACCAATTTACTGGAAGCCGTTGGCTCCATTGGGCGTTACTTTTGCCGCTGGCAATGCCCGCATACATTAGTGCATACACCTATACCGGTTTGTTGGAATTTGAGGGGCCGGTGCAAAGCGCTTTGAGAGAAGTATTCGGTTTTGGTGTTTCTCAATGGTTCCCTGAGGTTCGGTCACTGGGTGGTGCAGTACTACTGTTTTCACTTGTTCTTTATCCGTATGTTTATTTGCTAAGCCGCAGTGCTTTTGGTTCAAGTAGCCAAAAAGCTTTGGAGGTCAGTCGGACACTTGGAGCCGGACCGGTAAAAAGTTTTTTTCAAGTCGCTTTGCCGATGGCGCGTCCAGCGATTATTGCCGGTGTAACGCTCGCCTTAATGGAGACCTTGGCGGATTTTGGCGCGGTACAACATTTTGGTGTGGATACCTTTACTACAGGGATTTACCGAACTTGGTCAGGCTTGGATGACACCAATACCGCGATGCAGTTATCCCTCGTTTTGTTGTCATTTGTCGGTATTCTAATTCTGGTTGAACGTTGGTCTCGTCAGCAGCAGCGCTATTATGTAGGGGATGTGAAAACCGATGCTTCTGATTATGTACAGCTGACAGGCAAAAAAAATGTATTCGCTTTTGCAGTGTGCTTTTTACCGATTTTGTTGGGTTTTTTGGTGCCAAGTGGACAGTTGTTGTACTGGTCATTGACCACTGCAGAGACAAACTTAAATAGTGATTTTTTTGAACTGACGTGGAATAGTTTCTCATTAGCTCTGATTACTGCAGTGGCCACGGTTGCGGTCGCCGTGTTTTTAGCCTACGCCAAGCGAATGAGTAACCTGTCTCGTGTTAAGCAGTTTGTGCAGGTGGCGCATTTGGGTTACGCGGTTCCAGGAACAGTTTTGGCGATTGCGATTATTATTCCTTTGGCATGGTTTGATAAGACCGTCGATGATTTTTTCTATGAAAACTATGAGATATCAACCGGTTTGATTTTGTCGGGCACGTTGTTTGCACTGGTATTTGCCTATATGGTACGTTTTCTATCGGTAGCATTGCAGTCTGTAGAATCTGGGCTTGCGAGAATTAAACCTTCCATGGATGACTCGGCGCGTACCTTGGGCGCTTCTTCTTGGACAATTATGGGGCGCATTCATTTGCCCTTAATGCATACCAGTCTGATTACCGCATTGATTTTAGTCTTTGTCGAGGTGCTCAAAGAGTTACCTACGACGTTGATTTTAAGACCGTTTAATTTTGATACCCTATCAATTAAAGCTTATGAGATGGCTGCTGATGAGCGTCTTGCAGATGCCGGATTGCCAGCATTGTTGATTGTACTCACCAGTCTGATTCCGGTGATTATTTTAAGTAAGTTAATGGATAAACGAAGTGGATAGTGTCTATGCCTGAGTTGTTGTTGCAAAAAATTCGAGCCAGTCATAAATCACATCTTGCGGTGGATCGGGTTGATTTGCGTTTGGCCAATGGTGAAATTGGCTGTTTGCTTGGGCCAAGTGGTTGTGGAAAAACCACCTTGTTACGAACTATTGCAGGGCTTCACCCCATTGAAGGGGGGGAGATTTCGATTGCCGGTGAATTAATGTCGACCCCAAAAAAAATGGTGTCGACCGAAGAACGTCATATTGGCATGGTGTTTCAAGATTATGCGCTGTTTCCACATATGACGATTTATGACAATATCGCGTTTGGTCTGGATGGAAAAACTCAGCAAGAAAAAAAGCAACGTATTGAGCAGTTGTTATCGCTGATTGGGTTGCCGGAGGTTGGTAAGCGTTATCCACACCAGCTTTCTGGCGGTCAGCAACAGCGAGTTGCGCTTGCCAGAGCTTTGGCTCCTAAGCCCAAAATTCTGTTAATGGATGAGCCGTTTTCAGGGTTGGATGTTGAATTGCGTGAGTCTCTGGCGCGTGAAGTTCGCGACATTTTGAAAACCGAAGGGATTAGTGCTTTGATGGTCACACACAATCAAAATGAAGCCTTTGCCATGGCGGATTCGGTTGGCGTTTTAAAAGATGGTAAATTGCTGCAATGGGACACGCCATACAACCTCTACCACCAGCCGCATCACCCGTTTATTGCCGACTTTATTGGTCAAGGCTCTTTGATTAGCGGCAGTGTTTGCGACTGTCGTGCGGTGCATACGGAATTAGGATTATTAAAAACCCATCTGCCGACCGGAACGGCCTCTGGCGAAGAGGTGATGGTTTTAGTGCGGCCTGATGATATTATCCACGATGATGAGAGTGACTGGCAGTTAGAGGTGGTGAATCGAGCCTTCCGAGGATCGCATTTTTTGTTTACGCTAAAACTACCAAGTGGTGAGAAAGTCATGTGTATGAGTCAGTCCCATCATGATCATCCCGTTGGCTCAAAAATCGGCATTCAATTGGAAATGGATCACGCAATTGTCTTTGCTAAAAATTTAGTAGAGTAGTTTTAACGAAGTCTTATAACGATTCTTCTAGCACGGTTTTGACCGCTTGCTTCACTGCGTCTGTCAGTTGTAATAATTCACCGGCCGGTATATTAAACGCCGGCATGGTGTAAATCAGTTTTCCAAACGGGCGAATCCATGCGCCGTTTTCTAGGCAGGCGGCTTGGATTTGTGGGCCTAAGTCGTTCCTTTCCAGTTCAATTACGCCAATTGCGCCTAAAACGCGCACGTCTTTTACGCCTTCCAACTCGGACAATGGTGAGAGTTCGGTTTTGAGGTGTTGTTCGATATTGGCGATATTGTCCTGCCATGGGCTGTTTATTAGCACATCAATGCTGGCAATGGCAGTGGCGCAGGCGAGTGGATTGGCCATAAAGGTTGGCCCGTGCATGAGAACTCCGGGTTCGCCTTGGCAGATGGTGTTGCTAATTTCATCGGTACAGAGCATGGCCGCCATGGTTAAGTTGCCACCGGTGAGTGCTTTACCAATCGTCATAATATCAGGCGTAATTTCTGCCCATTCGCAAGCGAAGAGTTTTCCGGTGCGGCCAAATCCGGTGGCGATTTCATCGGCAATCATCAGGACATCGTACTTTGTGCAGAGTTCACGAACGGCTTGTAAATAAGCCGGCCGGTAAAAACGCATGCCGCCTGCGCCTTGAACAATCGGCTCTAAAGTCAGAGCCGCGATTTCGTGATGATGGTCTTTTAAAATCGCCTCAAGTTCTTCAATATCAGAATTGTCGGATTGAATATCAAAACCCATCTGCGGTGCGGGGGCGAAAATGCTTTTGCGAAGCACGTCGTTAAACAGGTGGTGCATGCCGTTGACTGGATCGCATACTGCCATAGTTGCAAAGGTGTCACCGTGATAACCATTACGAATCGAAAGCATCTTATTTTTCACCGGCCGGTCTTTGCTGATCCAATATTGCAAAGCAATCTTAATGGCAACTTCCATTGAAACCGAACCCGAATCAGCAAAGAAAACTTTATCTAAACCGGCCGGTGTCAATTTGATTAATCGCTTGGCAAGTTCTATTGCTGGTTCGTGAGTCAGGCCGCCGAACATAATATGCGGCATTTGGTCGATTTGGTCTTTCATTGCTTGCATCACCGTAGGGTGATTGTAGCCATGAATTGCCGCCCACCACGAACTCATGCCATCAACCACTTCTTGATTGTCTGCTAGGGTGATGAGTGAGCCTTGGGTCTTTTTGACACCAATCGGCGGAATGGGATTGGGTGAAGAAGAATAAGGGTGCCAAATGTGCTGTTGGTCAAAGTCGATTAGGAATTGCCAGTGGTCGGAGTTGTTCATAATTAAGCTTTCGGTTGGCGCTGTGTCGGTTACTACTCCAAAAAGTCGCTGTAAAATCATCCAAGATCGCTCGGCTCAGGCCATCTTTGGCTTTATGCCCGAATGGGTACTTCGACGCTTTTTGGTAGCACGAACCAACACACCGCAATAAGGTGAAGTTAAGGGTTTTGATAATGATTCAACATCGCACAGTCTAAATTGAGTGCGGTGAGTGTTTCAACAAAATCATTTTGTAGCGGGACTTGAATGGTAATGCTTTCATTCGTTGAAGGGTGCTTAAAGGTCAATGAGGTTGCGGCTAAATATAGGCGGTGATAACCACGCCAATCATTAAATAGGTGATTGTGATGGCGGTCGCCATATTTTACATCGCCAATAATAGGGTGGGCAATGCCGTTCAGATGACGTCGGATTTGGTGCTTTCGTCCGGTTTTAGGGCGCAATTCCAATAACGAATAACGTTGTTGTTCAAATTTCCCCAAAGTTTTGTCGAGAGTGGTTTGTCCAAGACAAGTATATTCTGTTAAGGCATCTTGCGGTTCAGTTGGTTGCTGTTTGTCTTTGTCACCGTATTTGTCTTTTTTGTAAAGCAGTGGTTTGTCAATGTTACCGGCCGGTAAACTCCAGCCACGTGTTAAGGCTAGATAGGTTTTTTGTAGACTGTGGTTTTGGAATTGTTCACCTAAACATCTTGCTGAATCAGAATCTAAAGCAAACAATAATAATCCTGAAGTTGCCTTGTCTAAACGGTGTACAGGAAATACCGGCCGGTTGATTTCATCACGAGTGAGTTGCACCGCAAATTGCGTTTCGTGTTTGTCTATTGGTGAGCGGTGAACGAGTAAACCGGCTGGTTTATGTATCGCGACTAAGCAATCGTCTTGGTAAAGTATTTTGAAACTTTGTAAATAGCAATGCGTTTGCATTTGTTTTTCCTGTGCTTAAACTTTGTGCGTATTTTAAATCTTTAATTTGGGAAAGCCTGTGGAATTTACGACGATTGAGTGGGTGCTAATTGCACTGATTTTTGTTTGGACTGGATTTGTTCGTACTGGGCTAGGGTTTGGTGGGGCTGCACTGGGTTTGCCATTCATGTTAATGATTGAGGACAATCTGCTTTATTGGTTGCCAATTATTGGCGTGCATTTACTTTTTTTCTCAAGTCTGACATTGAGTAAGGCACTAAAGCAAGTCGATTGGGATTATTTGAAACGCAGTTTGGGTTGGATTTTGCCGCCAACTTTGTTGGGGGTGTTTGGTTTAGTGAGTTTGCCAACGAGTTGGTTAGTCATTTTTGTCTATAGTATTACCATTTTTTACGCCTTGATGTGGATGCTAGATAAGGCCATTCATTCGGAAAATTCGTGGGTAGATAGAACCTTGCTAGTTTTAGGTGGGTATGTCGCTGGCACGAGTCTGACAGGGGCGCCATTAATGGTTGCGGTGTTTGCACGTCATGTTGCAGCAAATTTATTGCGAAATACGTTATTTGTTTTGTGGTTTATTTTGGTGACTATCAAGATGAGTACGTTTGTTATCTTGGATGTGACGATAGAGTTTCAAACGGCATTAATGTTGATTCCGGTGGCGGCAATAGGCCATATTGTTGGACTGAAGGCGCATGAATTTATCTTGCATAACAACAGTTTATTTAAGCGTGTAATGGGTGGTATGTTGCTGGTGGTTAGCTCAATTGGCTTAATTGTGACCTTGTTAAATGGCAGTTTTTAAATTTTTTTTAAAAAAAGACTTGTCATTTGTAAAGAAAGCCCTAAAATACGCACCCAGTTGAAGAGGCCAAGTCAGACATCTGATGCACTTTGACTCGTTTCTAAGGAATTTGTTGACACTCAGTTAAAAAACTTTAGAATACGCACAACAATTTGGAGGGTTTCCCGAGCGGCCAAAGGGGGCAGACTGTAAATCTGCTGGCTATGCCTTCGATGGTTCGAATCCATCACCCTCCACCATGCGGGTATCGTATAATGGCTATTACCTCGGCCTTCCAAGCCGATGATGGGGGTTCGATTCCGCCTACCCGCTCCAGTTTTTAGAAAGCTCTCTTGTGACTTGTTGTCTAGGAGGGCTTTTTTAATAAATACCGCTTCCATAGCTCAGTCGGTAGAGCGCATCCATGGTAAGGATGAGGTCGCCAGTTCGATCCTGGCTGGAAGCTCCATTTATCTTTTGATTTTTCACAAAAGCCGACGATTTCTGCCGAAAGGTTGGGTCGCAGCTAACATGGAGTTTGCAATCATGGCAAAAGAAAAGTTTGAACGTTCCAAGCCGCACGTTAACGTAGGTACTATCGGTCACGTTGACCATGGTAAAACGACTCTAACTGCGGCACTAACTATCGTACAGGGTGCGAAATTTGGTGGTGATGTAAAAGATTACGCAAACATCGATAACGCTCCAGAAGAGCGTGAGCGTGGTATCACAATCTCAACAGCACACGTTGAGTATGAATCAGAAACACGTCACTATGCACACGTAGACTGCCCAGGGCACGCTGACTATGTTAAAAACATGATCACTGGTGCTGCACAGATGGACGGTGCGATTCTAGTATGTTCAGCAGCAGATGGCCCGATGCCACAAACTCGTGAGCACATCCTGCTTTCACGTCAGGTTGGTGTTCCTTACATCGTCGTATTCCTAAACAAAGCGGATATGGTTGACGATGAAGAGCTACTAGAACTAGTAGAAATGGAAGTTCGTGAGCTACTAGACGAGTACGAATTCCCAGGTGACGATACGCCAGTAATCATCGGTTCAGCTCTAAAAGCAATCGAAGGTGATGCAGCATACGTTGAGAAGATCGGTGAACTAGTTGAAGCTCTAGATACTTACATTCCAGAGCCAACTCGTGAAACTGACAAGCCATTCCTAATGCCTGTAGAAGATATCTTCTCAATCCAAGGTCGTGGAACGGTAGCAACAGGACGTGTTGAGACAGGTGTTGTTAAGGTTGGTGAAGAGATCGAGATCGTTGGTATCCGTGATACTCAAACAACTACAGTAACGGGTGTTGAAATGTTCCGTAAACTGCTTGATCAAGGTGAAGCAGGTGATAACGTAGGTATCCTGCTACGTGGTACGAAGCGTGAAGACATTGAGCGTGGTCAAGTACTAGCGCACAAAGGTACAGTTACTCCACACACTAAGTTTGAAGCTGAAGTATACGTACTATCAAAAGACGAAGGTGGACGTCACACTCCATTCTTCAACGGTTACCGTCCACAGTTCTACTTCCGTACAACGGATGTAACGGGTGCGTGTGAACTACCAGCAGGAACAGAAATGGTAATGCCTGGTGATAACGTACAAATGACTGTAGAGTTGATCAACCCAATCGCAATGGCAGACGGTCTACGTTTCGCTATCCGTGAAGGTGGTCGTACAGTTGGTGCGGGTGTTGTTGCGAAAATTATCGACTAATTAACATTGCACTAGTAAAAAAAGCGCTGTATAATGCGCTTTTTTTATGAAAGCCCTACAGGGGTATAGCTCCAATTGGTAGAGCACCGGATTCCAAATCCGGGTGTTGGGGGTTCGAATCCCTCTACCCCTGCCATACATATAACGACTCGTATTTCTTTGAAGAGATACGGGTCGTTTTTTTAGTTTAAGCTGAAGATTTATGAGTAAAGAAGTCGAAAGTTCGAAAGGTAATTCCCTGGATACCATTAAATTATTAGCATCTATTGGTGTTTTAGTTGCAACTTTGATTGGTTATTACACTTATGATCAAGCGCATGCTGTTGTTCGTGTTCTTGGACTGGTTGCAGGTGTATTGGTGTCACTGTTTATTCTTTATCAAACAGCAAAAGGGAAAAGCTGGTTTCAGTACTTAAATCTAGCTAAGCGAGAAGTGCGTCAAGTAGTTTGGCCAACGCGTCCTGAGACAGTGCAAATGACTTTGATTGTCTTTGTGGTAGTTATTTTGATGGGTATCTTTCTATGGTTGATTGACATGTTCTTTTTATGGGCAGTCAAGCTATTAACAGGACAGGGATAACAAATGGCACAAAGATGGTATGTAGTTCACGCTTATTCTGGTTATGAGAATAAAGTCAAAGAAGGTTTGCGCGAATATGCTGAGCGTGCTGAGCTGGACAAAATGTTCGGTGAAATTTTAGTTCCTTCGGAAGAAGTTGTTGAGATTCGCGACGGAAAGAAGCGTACTTCTGAGCGTAAATTCTTTCCGGGTTATGTTTTAGTTCAGATGGAAATGAATGAAGATACTTGGCATCTGGTGAAAAGTGTTCCAAATGTCATGGGCTTTATCGGTGGAACGTCTGATCGTCCAGCACCGATTTCACAGGCTGAAGCAGATCGAATTCTGCAGCGTGTGAATACGAAGGATGAGAAACCTCGTCCTAAGGTTATTTACGAACCAGGTGAGATGGTTCGTGTTATCGATGGTCCCTTCAAAGATTTTGAGGCGGTTGTTGAAGGTGTGGATTACGAGAAAAATAAATTACAGGTTTCTGTTTTGATTTTTGGTCGTTCTACACCAGTTGAGCTTGAGTTTACGCAAGTAGAGAAAAGCTAAAATTTTTAATCGGGAAGTGAAAAGTATCAAACGATACTGAGTAATGTTTGACCCAAAACGGAGAAAGCTAAAATGGCTAAGAAAATTGATGGTTACATCAAGCTTCAAATCGGAGCTGGTAATGCAAACCCTAGTCCACCGGTTGGTCCTGCGCTAGGTCAACACGGTGTTAACATCATGGAGTTCTGTAAGGCGTTCAATGCGCAAACTCAGAGCATGGAAAAAGGACTTCCAATTCCTGTTGTTATCACTGTATTTAGTGATAAATCATTCACGTTTGTTACCAAGACTCCTCCAGCGTCAGTTCTTTTGAAAAAAGCGGCTGGTATTAAGTCAGGTTCTGCAGTTCCTAATATGGATAAAGTTGGTACGGTAACTCGTGCGCAACTTGAAGAAATTGCAAACACTAAAATGGCTGATTTGAACGCAAACGATCTAGATACTGCGGTTAAAATTATCGCTGGTTCTGCTCGTTCTATGGGTCTAAATGTAGAGGGTTAATAGAATGGCAAAACTAACTAAAAAACAAAAGCTAATCGCTGAAAAAGTAGATGCAACTAAATCATATGATGTAGTTGAAGGTTTCGACTTGGTAAAAGAGCTTGCAACAGCAAAATTCACTGAATCTGTTGATGTTGCAATTCGTCTAGGTATCGATCCACGTAAATCTGACCAGGTTGTGCGTGGCGCAACGGTTATGCCTAACGGTACTGGTAAAGATGTTCGTGTAGCAGTTTTTACTGGTGAAGCGAATGAAGCAGCGGCTAAAGAAGCAGGTGCTGACTTTGTTGGTATGGATGAGCTAGCAGCTGAAATTAAAGGCGGCATGATGGATTTTGATGTGGTAATCGCATCTCCAGATGCTATGCGTGTTGTCGGTATGCTAGGTCAGGTTCTAGGTCCTCGTGGTCTTATGCCTAACCCTAAGACTGGTACGGTAACTCCTGATGTTGTTGGAGCAATCCAAAAAGCGAAAGCCGGTCAGGTTCGTTTCCGTGCAGATAAGTCTGGTATCGTTCACGCGTCTATCGGTACAGTTGCATTTGATGCTGATAAGCTGAAAGAAAACTTAAATGCCTTAATGGATGACCTTAACAAAGCAAAACCAGCTTCTGCTAAAGGTACATACGTTAAGAAAGTGACTGTTTCTTCAACTATGGGTCCAGGCCTAACAGTTGATCAGTCATCACTATAATGATGGTTGCGCCTAATAAATTAGGTGCAGGCATTATTTGCGAATTGGGTCTCCAATCTAATTTGATTTGTGAGTGCCCATCGCAGACCGTAGGTGAGTGTAAAGCACACTCTTAATCTTATTAAGCCTACGTAGATGGTCCGGTTTGATAGGCCACTATCAAACTTTAATGGAGGTTATATGGCACTCAATATCGAAGATAAAAAGCTTATTGTTGAAGAAGTGTCTGCAGTTGCTGCAGAAGCTGGTTCAATGGTTGCAGCTGAATATCGTGGTTTGACTGTAGAG
Organism: Thiomicrorhabdus indica; assembly: GCF_004293625.1. Lineage (NCBI taxonomy): Bacteria > Pseudomonadati > Pseudomonadota > Gammaproteobacteria > Thiotrichales > Piscirickettsiaceae > Thiomicrorhabdus > Thiomicrorhabdus indica. The sequence continues at coordinate 439,577 of NZ_CP033040.1, forward strand.
CAATTAACCAACCTTCGTGCTGCAGCTCGTGAAGCGAATGTGCAAATTCGTGTTGTTAAAAACACGCTTGCACGTCGTGCGATTCAAGGTACGAAATTTGAAGACATGGCTGATTCTTTTACGGGTCCGCTTATCTATGCATTCTCTGGTGAAGAGCTAGGTAATGCTGCGCGTGTTTTCAAAAACTTCGCAAAAGACAATGATGCTCTTGTTGTGCGTTCACTATCGATTGGTGAAGGTTGCATGGGTCCAGAGTCACTAGCGCAAGTTGCTGCTCTACCTACTTACGATGAAGCAGTTGCGAAACTTCTATTTGTTATGAAAGAGCCTGTTGCAAAACTTGCTCGCGCACTTACTGCGATCAAAGAACAAAAAGAAGCGGCTTAATTACCCTTTTTATAGTTTTTATATTAATCAGATTTAATTTTTGGAGATTACAATGTCTGTATCAAAAGATGATATTTTAAATGCAGTAGCTGAAATGTCTGTAATGGAAGTTGTTGAACTAGTTGAAGCAATGGAAGAAAAGTTCGGCGTTTCTGCTGCAGCAATGGTTGCAGCTGGTCCTGCAGCTGGTGGTGAAGCAGCTGAAGAGAAAACAGAATTCGACGTTATCCTAACTGGCGCTGGTGACAACAAAGTTGCTGCGATCAAAGCGGTACGTGGTGCAACTGGTCTTGGTCTTAAAGAAGCGAAAGCAGCTGTTGAAGGTGCTCCATTCACGCTTAAAGAAGCAGTGTCTAAGGAAGAAGCTGAAGCTATGGCTAACGACCTTAAAGAAGCTGGTATCGAAGTCGAAATCAAGTAATTTTGGTTCGATAGCTGATAAACAGCATGAATTGGCTGGCGTTTTTGACGCCGGCCTTTTCTCGTTTTAACAGTGTGTAAAAGTGTGTTAGTAATCTGTTTATAAGTTGTGCATAACTTTCGGAGCTACTACAGTTTTATGCATTCCCAATAACAAAATGTTAATTAAGATTGTTGCGAAGAGTGCTAAACACATCCAAGACAATCTACTTCGTTGAGGTAAGTGATGACCTATTCTTTAACTGAAAAGAAACGCGTCCGTAAGAATTTTGCGGAACGCCCATCAATTCTTGAAGTTCCTTATTTGCTGTCTTTGCAAAAGGGTTCTTATCATGATTTTTTACAATTGGATAAGAAACCAGCAAACCTACAGTCAATCGGTTTGCATGCGGCATTCCAATCTGTATTTCCAATAAACGGTGTAGCCGGTACCGCAGACCTTGAGTATGTGAATTACTATATTGGTCAACCTGAATTTGATGTCAAAGAATGTAAGCAGCGTGGTGTAACTTATGCTGCACCTTTACGTGTGAAAATGCGTTTGGTGTTGTTTGATAAAGATGCACCGGCCGGTAAACGTCCTGTTAAAGATGTTAAAGAGCAAGAAGTTTATTTGGGTGATATTCCATTAATGACGGATAACGGAACGTTTGTTATCAACGGTACTGAGCGTGTTATCGTGACTCAGCTACACCGTTCTCCAGGTGTCATCTTTGACAGTGATAAAGGTAAGTCACACTCATCTGGTAAGTTGCTTTTTAATGCCCGTATTATTCCTTATCGTGGTTCTTGGTTGGATTTCGAATTTGACCATAATGATTGTCTATTTACTCGTATTGACCGTCGCCGTAAGTTGCCTGTAACTGTGTTGCTTCGCGCAATGGGTTATAACAACGAAGAAATTCTTGAGCAGTTCTTTGTTTCAAATAAAGTGGAAGTGGGAGCGTCTTCATTTATTCTGAATCTTGAATATGACCAACTTAAAGGTCAAACAGCTGGTTTTGATGTTGAACACGATGGTAAGAAGATTGTTGAGACAGGTAAGAAAATCACTGCCCGTACCATCAAACAGTTAAAAGAAGCCAATATCACTAAGGCAGATGTAACGCCTGAATTCCTATTAGGTAAAGTCTTAGCGTCTGGTGTTATGGACCAATCAACTGGTGAGCTAGTTGCCCGTACGAATGAAGTTCTAACTGCGGAAACAATTCAAAAAATTTCAGGCATTAAAGGTGCGGAAATTCGAATTCTGTTTATCGATGAGTTGGAAAATGGTTCTTATATTTCAGATACATTGAACTTGGATACAACGACTTCTCAGTTAGAAGCTCAAACTGAAATTTATCGTATGATGCGCCCAGGTGAACCACCGACAAAAGAATCATCAGAAGCATTGTTCTCTAGCTTGTTCTTTGACGAGGCTCGCTATGATCTTTCTTCTGTGGGTCGTATGAAATTAAACCGTCGTTTAGGGCGTAAAAATAATGATGGTTCATTAGTTCTTGAAAAAGATGATATTACTGATGTTGTCCGTGAGTTGATTAATATTCGTAATGGTCTAAGCACAATTGATGATATTGATACTCTTGGTAACCGCCGTATTCGTGCTGTAGGTGAAATGGCAGAAAACGCTTTCCGAGTTGGTTTGGTCCGTGTAGAGCGTGCGGTTAAAGAGCGACTGAATCAGGCAGAATCTGATGGTCTTATGCCACAAGATTTAATTAATGCTAAACCTGTTTCTGCAGCGATTAAAGAGTTTTTCGGTTCATCGCAGTTGTCACAATTTATGGACCAAGTTAACCCGCTTTCTGAGGTCACTCACAAGCGACGTGTTTCCGCACTTGGGCCAGGTGGTCTAACTCGTGAACGTGCAGGGTTTGAGGTTCGAGATGTTCATCCGACGCACTATGGTCGCGTTTGCCCAATCGAAACGCCTGAAGGGCCAAACATCGGTTTGATCAATACACTGGCTATTTATGCGAAAACTAATGAATACGGTTTCTTGGAAACTCCATACCGTAAGGTAGTCGATGGCGTTGTAACGGATGAAATTGAATACGTTTCAGCAATTGATGAAGCGCAGTTTGTTATCGCTCAGGCATCAGCAAATCTAGATGCTGATGGAAAGTTTATTGATAATCTTATTTCTGCTCGTCATCAAAATGAATTTACTTTGGCTGCGTCATCCGATATCAACTATATGGATGTTTCACCTAAGCAGATTGTTTCGGTTGCAGCGGCATTGATTCCGTTCCTTGAGCATGATGATGCTAACCGTGCCTTAATGGGTGCAAACATGCAGCGTCAAGCGGTTCCATGTCTGCGTGCAGATAAACCGCTTGTTGGTACAGGTATCGAGAAAACGGTAGCGATTGACTCGGGTGTTACGGTTGTTGCAGATCGTGGCGGTGAGGTTCTGTCCTCGGATGCTTCACGTATTGTTGTTCGTGTAAGTAATGACGAGGTTCAAGAGGGTGAGTCGGGTGTTGATATCTATAACCTTGTTAAGTATCAGCGTTCAAACCAAAACACTTGTATTAATCAGAAGCCAATTGTAAAAGCGGGCGATATGATTTCTCGCGGTGATGTACTTGCTGATGGCCCATCTACTGATCTAGGTGAATTAGCACTTGGGCAAAACATGCGTATCGCGTTTATGCCTTGGAATGGTTACAACTTCGAGGATTCAATCCTAGTTTCAGAGCGTGTCGTGCAAGAAGATCGCTACACAACGATTCATATTGAAGAATTGACGTGTTTAGCTCGTGATACCAAACTTGGGCCTGAAGAAATCACTGCAGATATTCCAAACGTTTCTGAATCAGCACTAGGCCGTCTTGATGAGTGCGGTATCGTTCAAATCGGTGCTGAAGTTAAGCAAGGCGATATTCTGGTTGGTAAGGTCACTCCAAAAGGTGAAACTCAGCTAACGCCTGAAGAAAAGTTACTACGTGCAATCTTTGGTGAAAAAGCTTCAGATGTTAAAGATACTTCTTTACGTGTAACTAAGGGGGTTGAAGGGACTGTTATCGATGTTCAGGTCTTTACTCGTGAAGGCGTAGAGAAAGATGCGCGTGCGATTGAAATTCAAGATGAAGAGCTTGCGAAAATTCGTAAAGATATCAATGAGCAGTACCATATTCTTGAAGAAGATACTTATGCACGTGTTCGCCAAGTAATCAGTGGTAAGAACTTGGTTGATGGTACGAAAATTGATGATGCATTCCTTGAAAGTGTTCCGACAAATCGTTGGTTTGGTTTAAACATTGATGATGCTGATGCAATGCAATATATAGAAGCGACTGAAGCAGCGCTTAAAGCTAAACGTAAGTCATTTGATGAAGCTTATGAAGAGAAGCGTAAGAAGCTGACTCAGGGTGATGAGCTAGCTCCTGGTGTTTCGAAAATGGTTAAGGTTTACGTCGCGATCAAGCGTCGTATCCAGCCAGGTGACAAGATGGCCGGTCGTCACGGTAACAAAGGTGTTATCTCGCGTATCGCGCCAGTAGAAGATATGCCATACGATGAAACGGGTCGTCCAGTTGATATCTGTCTAAACCCTCTAGGTGTACCGTCACGTATGAACGTTGGTCAGATTTTGGAAGTTCACTTGGGCTTGGCTGCTGAAGGCCTTGGTCAGAAAATCAATACTATGATTCAAGAGCAGAAAGATCTAGCGGAAATGCGTACTTTCCTTGGCAAGATTTATAACGAGACTCAAGGACAAAGTGTTGATCTAGATAGCTTCTCTGACGATGAAGTGATTGAGCTTGCAGGAAATTTACGTAAAGGTGTTCCGTTGGCTTCACCTGTATTTGATGGTGCTTCTGAAGGTCAGATTAAGGCGCTATTACGTCTGGCCGATCTGCCAGAGTCTGGTCAAATGACATTGTATGATGGTCTGACGGGTGAGAAATTTGACCGACCGGTAACAGTTGGGTACATGTACTACTTGAAGTTGAACCATTTGGTTGACGATAAAATGCACGCGCGTTCAACAGGTCCTTACTCGCTGGTTACTCAGCAACCGTTGGGTGGTAAAGCTCAGTTTGGTGGTCAGCGTTTCGGTGAGATGGAGGTATGGGCACTTGAAGCTTATGGTGCAGCCTTTACTCTTCAAGAGATGTTGACAGTTAAGTCAGATGACTTGAATGGTCGTACTCGTATGTATAAGAACATTGTCGATGGTAACGAATATATGGAGCCTGGTATGCCTGAATCATTCAGCGTACTTCGTAAAGAGATTCGTGCACTAGGTATTGATATTGAGTTGGAGCAAGATTAATGAAAGATTTAATTGGTTTTCTAAAGAAACAAAACGTAAGTAGTGATTTTGATGCAATTAAAGTATCACTTGCTTCACCTGAAAAAATTCGTTCTTGGTCATATGGCGAAGTTAAAAAGCCTGAGACGATTAACTATCGTACATTCAAGCCTGAGCGTGACGGTCTATTCTGTGCCAAGATTTTTGGGCCAATCCGTGACTTTGAATGTTTGTGTGGTAAATACAAGCGTCTGAAACACCGTGGTGTCATCTGTGAAAAATGTGGGGTTGAGGTCACTCAATCAAAAGTACGTCGTGAGCGTATGGGTCACATTGATCTTGCAACGTCTGTTGCACACATTTGGTTCTTGAAATCATTACCGTCTCGTATCGGCTTGATGCTAGACATGACTTTGAAAGAAATTGAAGCGGTTCTTTATTTTGAAGCGTTCATGGTGACTGATCCTGGTTTAACTCCACTTGAGCCTTGGCAGTTGCTTTCTGAAGAAGAGTATCTGGATGCATTAGATGAGCATGGTGATGAGTTTGAAGCACAAATGGGTGCAGAAGCCATCAAGAAAATGCTGCAAGGTATTGATCTTGCCTATGAAGCTGAGCAGCTTCGTACAGAGATGGAAAATACCAACTCGGAAACGAAACAGAAAAAGCTCTCTAAGCGTTTAAAGTTGATTGATGCATTCTTACAATCTGGTAACAAGCCAGAGTGGATGGTATTGGATGTACTTCCAGTATTGCCACCAGAGTTGCGTCCATTAGTGCCGCTGGATGGTGGCCGCTTTGCAACTTCTGATTTGAATGATCTATATCGTCGTGTTATCAACCGTAACAATCGTTTGAAGCGTCTATTAGACTTGATGGCGCCAGATATTATCTGTCGTAATGAAAAGCGTATGCTTCAAGAGTCTGTTGACTCATTACTAGATAATGGCCGTCGTGGTCGTGCAGTAACCGGTACCAACAAGCGTCAGTTGAAATCACTGGCTGACATGATCAAAGGTAAGCAGGGTCGATTCCGTCAAAACCTTCTTGGTAAGCGTGTTGACTATTCAGGTCGTTCGGTCATCGTTGTTGGACCAACATTGCGTCTTCACCAATGTGGTCTACCGAAGAAAATGGCATTGGAACTGTTTAAGCCATTTATCTTCTCAAAGCTACAAAAACGCGGTATGGCGCCAACTATCAAGTCAGCTAAGAAAATGGTTGAGCTTGGTTTGCCGGAAGTATGGGATGTATTAGATGAAGTTATCCGTGAGCATCCAGTTCTTCTAAACCGTGCACCAACACTTCACCGTTTGGGTATTCAAGCGTTTGAACCAGTGTTGATTGAAGGTAAGGCGATTAACTTACACCCATTGGTGTGTTCAGCATTTAACGCTGACTTCGATGGTGATCAGATGGCGGTTCACGTTCCGTTGTCATTAGAAGCGCAGCTTGAAGCGCGTACTTTGATGATGTCGACCAACAACCTACTTTCACCTGCTAATGGTGATCCAATTATCGTTCCTTCTCAGGATGTTGTATTGGGTCTTTACTATATTTCGCGTGAAGCGGTAAATATGCAGGGTGAAGGCATGGCTTTCTCCAGCTGGGCTGAAGTTGAGCGTGCATTGACAGCAAATATTGTTCATTTGCATACGCGAATCAAGTTGAAACATAAAGAAGTTTCAATTGATGATGAAGGGAATGCAACTGAGTCAACTCGTGTCGTAGACACTACTGCTGGCCGTGCAATCTTGTCACGAATCTTGCCTGAAGGATTGAGTTACGATTTAATCAATACGAATTTGACGAAGAAGAATATTTCTAAGTTGTTGAACGAGTGTTACCGTAACTTAGGCCCTAAAGAAACAGTTATTTTTGCTGATCAGCTGATGTATGCCGGTTTTAAATGGTCAACACTTGCTGGTTTATCTTTCTGTTCAGACGATATGTTGATTCCAGATGAAAAAGCGGAATTGATTGCGCAAGCAGACGAAAAAGTCGCTGAAATCCAAAATCAATTCTCACAAGGTTTGGTTACTGAAGGTGAGCGTTACAACAAGGTTGTAGATATTTGGTCGCATACTAATGAGCTGGTTACTAAGTCGATGATGGCCGAGCTTCAAACTGAAACGGTTCAGGATAAAGAGGGTAAAGATGTTGAGCAAACGTCTTTTAACTCGGTTTATATGATGGCCGATTCTGGAGCTCGTGGTAGCGTAGCTCAGATGCGTCAGTTAGGTGGTATGCGTGGGCTTATGGCAAAACCGGATGGTTCGATTATCGAAACTCCGATTACTGCAAACTTCCGTGAAGGTCTGAACGTACTTCAGTACTTCATCTCAACTCACGGTGCTCGTAAAGGTCTAGCGGATACAGCTCTGAAAACGGCAAACTCTGGTTACTTAACCCGTCGATTAGTGGATGTTGCTCAAGACGTTGTTGTGACAGAAGAAGATTGTGGAACAGATGCGGGTGTACGTATGACCGCTCATGTTGAGGGTGGTGATATCGTTGAAACCCTTAAAGATCGTGTTTTAGGTCGTGTTACAAACCGTGATGTTGTTAAGGCTGATGGTACACTTTTAATACCGGCCGGTGCATTAATTGATGAGAACTTGGCTGAAATGATTGATAACAACGGTATTGATCATGTGTTCGTTCGTTCTCCAATGACATGTGATACTCGATTTGGTATCTGTAAGAAGTGTTATGGTCGTGATCTAGCGCGTGGTCACCTTGTTAATATGGGTGAGGCAGTTGGTGTTATGGCAGCTCAGTCGATTGGTGAGCCTGGTACTCAGCTGACCATGCGTACCTTCCATATCGGTGGTACAGCTTCTGGTTCTGCGGCACAGTCACAAATTGAAGTGAAGCACGATGGTTCGGTCAAATACTACAATGTGAAAACTCTAACGAATTCTGAGGGTGGCATCGTTGTCTCGTCACGTTCGGGTGAAATTTCAGTTATGGATGCAGATGGTCGCGAACAAGAACGTTACAAAATTGGTTATGGTTCCGTTTTGAATGTTGCAGATGGTGGCTCAATTGCAGCCGGAGGTATTTTGGCATCTTGGGATCCTCATACGCATCCAATCATTACAGAAGCGGAAGGTATTGTTCGTTTCGGTAACTTTGAAGGTACGGTTGAAGAACGTACGGATGAGATGACTGGTTTGAGCAGTTATGTTGTTAAAGATGCAAAAGAACGTACTTCAACTTCTAAAGAAGTTCGTCCATATATCGAACTTGTTGATGCATCGGGTGAAGCAGTTTGTTTCCCTGGTACTCAGACGCCAGCAATGTACTACTTGCCAGAAAACTCAATTGTTGACGTTCAAGCGAATGTACAAATTGGTCGAGGTGATACCTTAGCGCGTATTCCTCAAGCTTCATCGAAGAACAAAGATATTACCGGGGGTCTACCTCGTGTTGCTGATCTATTCGAAGCTCGTCAGCCAAAAGAGCCTTCTATTATGGCTGAAGTAACAGGTGTTATCGGATTCGGTAAAGAGACTAAAGGTAAGCAGCGTCTGATGATTACTCAGGATTCAGGTGAAGTCTATGAAGCGTTGATTCCGAAATGGCGTACAGTTAGCGTTTTTGAAGGTGAGCGTGTTGAAAAGGGTGATATCGTTGTTGAAGGTAGCCCAAATCCACATGACATTTTGCGTCTACAAGGTATTGAGAAGCTTGCAGAGTACATCGTTGACGAAGTACAGGATGTATATCGTTTGCAAGGTGTTAAGATCAACGATAAGCACATTGAAACAATTGTTCGTCAAATGTTGCGCAAAGTTGAAATTAAGAATGCTGGAGATACTGGGCTTATTCGAGGTGAGCAAGCAGAATATTCAACTGTCTTAACTCTGAATGAGAAGATGGAAGAAGAAGGTAAGATGCAAGCAACTTATGAGCGCGTATTATTGGGTATCACTAAAGCATCGCTTGCAACTGAATCATTTATTTCAGCGGCTTCTTTCCAAGAAACCACTCGTGTACTTACTGAAGCTGCGGTTTCAGGTAAGCGTGATACATTAGTTGGTCTGAAAGAAAATGTTATTGTCGGTCGTTTAATACCGGCCGGTACAGGTTTTGCCTACCATAAAGCGCGTCGTGAAGCGCAGGAAAGAACGCAGGTTGAATTGCAGGCGTTCATGAATCCTGATGCGGAAATGGAGCGTGCCGAAGAAAATGCTGAAGAAGTAATTTCTGAGGAATTGGTAGAGGTGATGGAATCGGCACCTGAAGGTGATATGTAATTTTTAGGGATTTCAAGTAGTTAGTGCTTGACATACTAAATTCACATCTTTAAAATCCGATTTCCTTATGCGTAGGTCAGCTATTTTTGGCCTACAACTTCGTTTATGTGTAAGAGTTAATCTCAAATTTGGAGAAATTTAATGGCTACTATTAACCAGTTGGTGCGTAAGCCGCGTAAAGATAAGCGTAAAGTTTCTAACGTTGCAGCGCTTCAGGCATGTCCTCAGCGTCGTGGTGTTTGTACGCGTGTTTATACAACAACCCCTAAAAAGCCAAACTCTGCTCTGCGTAAAGTTGCGCGTGTACGTTTAACGAATGGTTACGAAGTGGCTTCCTACATTGGTGGTGAAGGTCACAACCTACAAGAGCACTCGGTTATTCTTATCCGTGGTGGTCGTGTTAAAGATTTACCTGGTGTGCGATATCACACAGTTCGCGGTGCACTTGACTGTGCCGGTGTTGCTGATCGTAAACAAGGTCGTTCTAAGTACGGTGCGAAGCGTCCTAAGTAATTGTTATAAACCAGTTGGTTTAACAATCCCTTAACATACGCTCGCAATTTTAGTGTTACATTTATACCGGAAGAGTTAAGAATGGCAAGAAGAAGAGAAATTCCAAAACGTCAGGTGCTACCTGATCCGAAGTTTGGAGATACAACGTTAACAAAGTTCGTTAACATGATCATGGTCAGCGGTAAGAAAGCCGTGGCTGAAAAAATTGTTTACGATGCACTAGATATTCTAGTTGACCGTAAAAAAGGTGGCGAACACGCTGCATTGCTTCGCGAAGCATTGGAAGCAGTTGGTCCAATGGTTGAGGTTAAATCTCGCCGTGTTGGTGGTGCCACTTACCAAGTACCAGTTGAAGTTCGTGCAGAGCGTAAAATTGCTCTAGCGATGCGTTGGGTTGTTGATGCAGCTCGTAAGCGTAGCGAAAAAGGCATGATGCTTCGTCTAGCGGGTGAGCTTGGTGATGCACTTGAAGGTCGCGGTGCGGCTATCAAGAAGAAAGAAGATACCCACAGAATGGCAGAAGCAAACAAAGCCTTCTCTCATTTCCGTTGGTAATCATCTACTAATGGAGGCCCTTTTACAGGGCCTTTATTTTTGGCTTAAACTTAAAGGTTATTTAAAGTGGCACGTAAAACCCCTCTAAATAGATACCGCAACATTGGGATTATGGCCCACATTGATGCGGGTAAAACAACCACCACTGAACGAATCCTGTACTACACAGGTGTTTCTCATAAGGTCGGTGAAACACATGACGGTGGCGCTACCATGGACTGGATGGAGCAAGAGCAGGAGCGTGGTATTACCATTACTTCCGCTGCGACAACCTGTTTCTGGTCTGGTATGGCTCGTCAATTCCCTGAGCACCGTATCAATATCATCGACACTCCGGGACACGTTGACTTCACAATCGAGGTAGAGCGTTCTCTACGTGTTCTTGATGGTGCTGTGACTTGTTTCTGTTCTGTATCTGGTGTTGAGCCTCAGTCTGAGACTGTATGGCGTCAAGCAGATAAGTACGGCGTACCTCGTATGGGTTACGTCAACAAAATGGACCGTGCAGGTGCAAACTTCCTAAATGTTTGTCAGATGGTTAAAGATCGCCTTGCTGCAAATGCAGTTCCTATGCAACTTCCAATCGGTGCTGAAGAGACTTTTCGTGGTGTTGTTGATCTGGTTAAGATGAAAGCGATCTACTGGGAAGAAGAAAACATGGGTATGGCTTATACCTATGAAGATATCCCAGCTGAAATGATGGATGAGTGTCAAGAATGGCGTGAAAACCTAGTTGAAACTGCTGCTGAAGCTTCTGAAGAGTTGATGGATAAGTACCTAGAAGAAGATGATTTGTCTGAAGAAGATATTAAAGCAGGTATCCGTCAGCGTTGTATCGATGTTGAAATCGTACCAATGTTCTGCGGTTCATCTTTCAAAAACAAAGGTGTTCAGACGCTTCTAGATGGTGTTATTGAGCTTATGCCAGCACCGACTGATGTTCCTGCAATCAAGGGTGAACTTGATGACGGTACGGCTGTTGAGCGTCACTCTACAGATGATGAACCATTTGCGGCTCTAGCATTTAAAGTAATGACTGACCCATATGTTGGTACTTTAACATTCTTCCGTGTTTATTCAGGTGTTCTAGAAGCTGGTTCTCCAGTTATGAATACTGTTAAGCAGAAGCGTGAGCGTGTTGGTCGTATTCTTCAAATGCACTCGAACTCTCGTGAAGAAATCAAAGAAGTTCGTGCTGGTGATATCGCTTGTGCGGTTGGACTTAAAGATACAACAACCGGTGATACTCTATGTGATATGGATAATCCAGTTATCCTTGAGCGTATGGAATTCCCAGAGCCAGTTATCTCGATTGCAATCGAACCTAAGACAAAAGCTGACCAAGAGAAAATGGGTATTGCACTAGGTAAACTAGCAGCAGAAGATCCATCTTTCCGTGTTCACACTGATGAAGAAACAAACCAAACAATCATCTCTGGTATGGGTGAGCTTCACCTTGATATCCTAGTTGATCGTATGAAGCGTGAATTCAAAGTGGAAGCGAATATTGGTGCACCTCAGGTTTCTTACCGTGAAACAATTCGTCAAGAAGTTGAGTGTCAAGGTAAGTTTGTACGTCAGTCTGGTGGTCGTGGTCAGTATGGTCACGTTGTATTCAAGATTCGTCCACTTCCTGAAGATTCAGAGAAAGATAATTTCAATTTCATCAACTCGATTGTGGGTGGTGCGGTTCCTCGCGAATACATCGGTGCAGTTGAGAAGGGTGCTAAACAACAGCTTGAAGCTGGTGTTATCGCTGGCTTCCCAATGGTTGATGTTGAAGTTGAGCTAATTGATGGTTCTTACCACGATGTTGACTCAAACGAGATGGCTTTCCAAGTTGCTGCTGGAATGGGTATCAAGAACGGTACGGCGGAAGCCGGAGCGGTTCTTCTTGAGCCAATGATGAAAGTAGAGGTTGTTACTCCAGAAGAGTACATGGGTGATATCATCGGTGACCTTAACCGTCGTCGTGGTATTGTCAACGCAATGGATGATATTCCTACTGGTAAATCTGTTAAGGCTGAAGTACCACTTTCAGAAATGTTTGGTTATTCAAACCAAATGCGTTCTTTGACTCAAGGTCGTGCTTCTTACAGTATGGAATTCTTGAAATACGCTGAAGCACCTAAGAATGTTTCTGATGAAATCATCGCTGCTTCGAAGAAAGGCGAATAATTTAATTTAACTTTTTAACTTTAATTGGGCGCCTTGCGCCCACTAGCAAAGGTATTGAAAATGGCTAAGGAAAAGTTTGAACGTTCCAAACCACACGTTAACGTAGGTACTATCGGTCACGTTGACCATGGTAAAACGACTCTAACTGCGGCACTAACTATCGTACAGGGTGCGAAATTTGGTGGTGATGTAAAAGATTACGCAAACATCGATAACGCTCCAGAAGAGCGTGAGCGTGGTATCACAATCTCAACAGCACACGTTGAGTATGAATCAGAAACACGTCACTATGCACACGTAGACTGCCCAGGGCACGCTGACTATGTTAAAAACATGATCACAGGTGCTGCACAGATGGACGGTGCGATTCTAGTATGTTCAGCAGCAGATGGCCCGATGCCACAGACTCGTGAGCACATCCTACTTTCACGTCAGGTTGGTGTTCCTTACATCGTCGTATTCCTAAACAAAGCGGATATGGTTGACGATGAAGAGCTACTAGAACTAGTAGAAATGGAAGTTCGTGAGCTACTAGACGAGTACGAATTCCCAGGTGACGATACGCCAGTAATCATCGGTTCAGCTCTAAAAGCAATCGAAGGTGACGCAGCATACGTTGAGAAGATCGGTGAACTAGTTGAAGCTCTAGATACTTACATTCCAGAGCCAACTCGTGAAACTGACAAGCCATTCCTAATGCCTGTAGAAGATATCTTCTCAATCCAAGGTCGTGGAACGGTAGCAACAGGTCGTGTTGAAACAGGTGTTGTTAAGGTTGGTGAAGAGATCGAGATCGTTGGTATCCGTGATACTCAAACAACAACAGTAACGGGTGTTGAAATGTTCCGTAAACTGCTTGATCAAGGTGAAGCAGGTGATAACGTAGGAATCCTACTACGTGGTACGAAGCGTGAAGACATTGAGCGTGGTCAAGTACTAGCGCACAAAGGTACAGTTACTCCACACACTAAGTTTGAAGCTGAAGTATACGTACTATCAAAAGATGAAGGTGGACGTCACACTCCATTCTTCAACGGTTACCGTCCACAGTTCTACTTCCGTACAACGGATGTAACTGGTGCGTGTGAACTACCAGCAGGAACAGAAATGGTAATGCCTGGTGATAACGTACAAATGACTGTAGAGTTGATCAACCCAATCGCAATGGCAGACGGTCTACGTTTCGCTATCCGTGAAGGTGGTCGTACAGTTGGTGCGGGTGTTGTTGCGAAAATTATCGACTAATCTCGAAAATTTAAACAGCTACTAGAAAAAGGGAGTCAAGCATTTAGTTTGGCTCCCTTTTTTGTTTTTACCGGCCGGTAAATAAGGTGTTGTTTTAAAAAGAAAAGGTTGGTATAATCCGCAACCTTGGTTTGTACCCCTTAATTTATCTTGTTGATTTCGGGGTGTTTTTCTTGCTTTTAACCTAAGAGAAATGATTATGGCGACTCAAAATATTCGTATTCGCTTAAAGGCGTTCGATCACCGATTGATTGATCAGTCTGCACGTGAAATTACGGAAACTGCTAAGCGTACTGGTGCACAGGTTCGTGGTCCGATCCCTATGCCAACACGCAAAGAGCGTTTCACAGTTTTGATCTCTCCACACGTCAATAAAGATGCTCGTGATCAGTATGAAATTCGTACTCACAAGCGTCTACTAGATATCGTTGATCCAACTGATAAGACAGTTGATGCATTAATGAAGCTAGATTTGGCAGCTGGTGTAGATGTTCAATTAGAATTGCGTTAAGCAATTTTGTGGCTCAATCATCAATCGTAATGATGAGCAATTTATAATAATGAGGTAATGATATGTCTATTGGTATCATTGGTAAAAAAATCGGAATGACTCGTGTTTTCAACGATGACGGTGTTTCTACTCCAGTAACAGTGGTAGAAGTCGAGCCGAATTTGATTACTCAAATCAAAACAGTTGACACTGATGGTTATTCTGCTATTCAAGTTACCACAGGTAAAGTTCACGCTGGGCGTGTAAGCAAGCCTGCAGCTGGTCACTTCGCTAAAGCGGGTGTTGAAGCAGGTCGTGGTCTTTGGGAATTCCGTGCTGAAGAAGCGGATCTTGAAGGTCTAGAAGTAGGTTCAGAAATTTCTGTGGAGCGTTTTAACGATATCACAGTGGTTGATGTAACTGGAACTACAAAAGGTAAAGGTTTCCAGGGTGGTATTAAGCGTCACAATTTCAGTATGCAAGATGCTACACACGGTAACTCTATCTCTCACCGTTCGAACGGTTCAATTGGTCAAAACCAAACTCCTGGTCGCGTTTTCAAAGGTAAGAAAATGTCCGGTCACATGGGTAACGTTCGTCAAACAACACAGAACTTAGATTTAGTAAAAGTTGATGCAGAAAACGGACTATTGTTGATCCGTGGTGCAGTTCCTGGCGCTAAAAACAGTACTGTCATTGTTCGTAAAGCTGTGAAGTAAGGTGGGCGAGATGGATTTAAAATTAATCGAATTAGCCACTGGTAAAGAATCTGGAAACGTTTCAGTTTCTGATGATTTATTTAGTGTGGAATTTAATCAGTCTTTGGTTCACCAAGTTGTGACTGCATACATGAATGCTGGTCGTGCTGGTACTAAAGGTCAAAAGAACCGTTCAGCTGTGAGCGGTGGTGGTGCTAAACCATGGCGCCAAAAAGGGACTGGCCGTGCTCGTGCCGGAACGACTCGTAGCCCAATATGGGTTGGTGGTGGTCGTGCATTCCCTGGCCATAATCGTGATTTTTCACAAAAAGTTAACAAGAAAATGTACCGTGGTGCGATGCGTTCAATTATCGCAGAACTAAACCGTTCTGGTCGTTTAGTTGTTGTTGATGACTTTAAAGTTGAAGCACCAAAGACAAAAGAATTCAAATCAAAACTAGCACAATTGAATGTTGCTGATGCACTGGTTGTAACGGAAAGTTTTGATGAGTATTTATACTTGTCAGCACGTAACCTGTACAACGCTGATGTATGTGATGTTGCATCACTAGATCCAGTTAGTTTAATTGGTTTCCAGAACGTTGTAATGACTCAAGGTGCTGTTAAGCAACTAGAGGAGCAATTAGCATGAATCAAGAAAGAGTTCTAAGTGTATTGCTTGCACCACACGTTTCTGAAAAAGCAGCAATTATGGCTGATGCATCAGAGCAGTATGTGTTCAAGGTTGTACCTACTGCTACTAAAGCAGAGGTTAAAGCTGCAGTTGAGTCTTTATTTGATGTAAAGGTTCAATCTGTAAACATGATTAACATTAAAGGTAAGCGCAAAGTATTCAAAGGCCGTCAAGGTACTCGTAACGGTGTTCGCAAAGCGATCGTTCGTCTAGTATCTGGTCAAGAAATCGATTTTGCGGCTGCTGAGTAAGGAGTTTAATAATGGCAATTATTAGAAAGTCCAAACCAACTTCTGCTGGTCGTCGCTTTGTTGTAAGCGTTGTTGAGCCTAAGCTTCATAAAGGTAAGCCACACGCTGCACTACTAGAAAAGAAATCTAAATCTGGTGGTCGTAACAACAATGGTCGTATTACAGTGCGTCATACCGGTGGTGGTCATAAACAGCATTATCGTCTAGTTGATTTCAAACGTAACAAAACTGGCGTTCCAGCAACTGTAGAACGTTTGGAATATGATCCAAACCGTACAGCACACATCGCTTTGTTGAAATATGCCGATGGTGAACGCGCTTATATCCTTGCTCCAAAGGGTATTGAAGCAGGTGCTGTTGTTGAATCAGGTGATCATGTATCGATTAAAGTGGGTAACACTTTACCGTTACGCAACATTCCGGTAGGTACTATTGTCCATAATGTAGAAATGCGTCCTGGTAAAGGTGGACAAATTGCTCGTTCTGCAGGTGCATCAGTTTCTATTGCTGGGCGTGATGGTCAATACGTACTAGTTAAGCTTCGTTCTGGTGAGATGCGTAAAATCCTTGCTGAATGTAAAGCAACTATCGGTGAAGTTGGTAACTCAGAGCATAGTCTTCGTAAGCTAGGTAAAGCTGGTGCTACACGTTGGCGTGGTATTCGTCCTACTGTTCGCGGTGTCGCTATGAACCCGGTAGATCACCCACACGGTGGTGGTGAAGGACGTACTTCTGGTGGTCGTAACCCTGTTACGCCATGGGGTGTTCCGACGAAAGGTAAGAAGACTCGCAGTAATAAGCGTACGGACAATATGATTGTTCGTCACCGTAACAAGAAATAAGGAAGGACACTGATGCCACGTTCAGTTAAAAAAGGCCCTTTTGTTGACCTTCACTTGATCAAAAAAGTGGAAGAGGCACAAGAATCTGGTAACAAACGTCCAATTAAAACATGGTCAAGACGTTCTATGATCTTGCCTGAAATGATTGGATTAACAATCGCTGTTCATAATGGTAAAGAGCATATTCCAGTTTACGTTACTGAGAATATGGTTGGCCATAAACTAGGCGAATTTTCAATGACTCGTACTTATCGCGGCCATGCCGCGGATAAGAAAGCTAAACGTTAATAGGAGTTAGATATGCAAGTTAGTGCAACTCATAAATTTGCTCGTATCTCTCCACAGAAAGCACGTTTAGTTGCTGATCTTATTCGTGGGAAAGATGTTGAGCAAGCTGTAAATATTTTGCAGTTCAGCGATAAAAAAGCTGCCGCTTTGATTAAGAAAATTCTTAACTCTGCGATTGCTAATGCTGAAAACAACAACGGTATGGACATTGATGAGCTACAGGTAACTGCAGCTTTCGTAAATGAAGGACCAATCATGAAGCGCATGCGTGCTCGTGCAAAAGGTCGCGGTAACCGTATCTTAAAACGCACCAGTCACATTACCGTGACTGTTGGCGAAAAGTAAGGAGAGTCAGGATGGGTCAAAAAGTCAATCCTATTGGGATTCGTCTAGGTATCACTAGAGACTGGAATGCTCGTTGGTATGCAGATAGCAAAAACTATTCTGATTTCCTAATCAGCGACATCCAAATTCGTGAAGAATTAAATAAAAAGTTGGCACATGCTTCTGTTTCGAATATCAAAATCGAACGTGTTGCTAACGGTATTCGTATCACCATTCATACTGCACGCCCTGGTGTTGTAATCGGTAAGAAAGGTGAAGATATTGAAAAGCTAAAAGCACAACTTTCAGCTATGACTGGTATGCCAGTTAACATCAATATTGAAGAAATTAAAAAACCTGAGCTAGATGCTAAGTTGGTTGGTGAATCAATTGCTCAACAGCTAGAGAAGCGTATCCAATTCCGTCGTGCTATGAAGCGTGCGGTAGGTAACGCAATGCGTCTTGGTGCTGAAGGTATCAAGGTTACGGTTTCTGGTCGTTTGAATGGTGCGGATATCGCACGTGCAGAATGGTATCGTGAAGGTCGTGTACCTCTACATACTTTCCGTGCTGACATTGATTATGCAACTTATGAAGCTGATACTACTTACGGTAAGATCGGTGTTAAGGTTTGGATTTTCAAAGGCGAGAAGCTAGGAAAGCTTGCACTAGAAAATAACAATGATTCTAAGGGCAAGAAAGGCCGTAAATAAAAGGATAACTAACTATGTTAATGCCTAAGCGTACAAAATTTAGAAAAGTACAAAAAGGTCGTAACCGTGGTCTAGCGCAAGTTGGAAACAAAGTTAGCTTTGGTGATTACGGTCTTAAAGCCTTAGAGCGTGGTCGTATGACTTCACGCCAAATCGAAGCTGGTCGTCGTGTTATGACTCGTCATGTAAAGCGTGGAGCTAAAATCTGGATTCGCGTATTTCCTGACAAACCAATTACTAATAAACCACTTGAAGTTCGTATGGGTAAAGGTAAAGGTTCAGTTGAGTACTGGGTTGCTCAAATCCAACCTGGCCGTATCCTATTTGAAATGCAAGGTGTTGATGAAAAGCTAGCACGAGAAGCCTTTGAGCTTGCTGCTGCTAAGCTTCCTTTCAAAACACAAGTTGTAACTAGAACGGTGATGTAAATGACAGCGAAAGAATTAAATGAAAAGTCAGTAGATGAATTGCGTGAAGAGTTAATCAATCTTCGCAAAGAGCAGTTTAATCTTAGAATGCAAAATGCGACTGGCCAGTTGTCTAACTCTGCGCAAATTAAAAAGGTACGTCGTACTATTGCGCGAGTAAAGACCATCATTCGTCAAAAGGTGAGTAAATAATCATGACGGATCAAGCAAAAAAAGCACGTACTATGCAGGGTGAAGTTGTTTCAAACAAAATGAATGACTCAATTGTTGTTCGCATCAATCGTTTCATCAAACACCCTAAATATAAAAAATTCGTTAAGAAGTCAACGAAGATCATGGCTCATGATGCGGGTAATACTGCTGGAATTGGAGATACGGTTACTATTCAAGAAACTACTCCAATGTCTAAATCAAAATCATGGACTTTGATTAATATCGACGAAAAAGCGAAGATTTAAGTTTTATAGCTTTTATTCTGTAAATTATCTGGTATAATTTGCGGAAATTTAAAAGCCACCTTTAAGATGTAAGCCACATATTAATGTGGGACTGCTCTTTCAGGTGGTTTTTGTGCTGTAAGTAATTTTTAGTTTATGGATGGAGTCCCACCATGATTCAGATGCAAACAGTGCTTGATGTTGCAGACAACAGCGGAGCACGCCGCGTCCAATGTATTAAAGTATTAGGCGGATCTCACCGTCGTTATGCTGCCATTGGCGATGTAATTAAAGTGAGTGTCAAAGAAGCGGCACCACGCGGCAAAGTGAAGAAAGGTGATGTTTACAATGCGGTAGTCGTTCGTACTGCTAAAGGTGTAAGACGTCAAGATGGTTCATTGATTAAGTTTGATGGCAATGCTGCAGTTATTCTTAACGCAAAGCATGAACCTATTGGTACACGTATCTTCGGCCCAGTAACTCGTGAGCTTCGTAACGATAAATTTATGAAAATCGTTTCACTAGCTCCTGAAGTACTATAAGGAAGAACCAATGAATCGTTTAAGAAAAGGTGACGAGGTTATCGTTATTACCGGTAAGGACAAAGGAAAGCGTGGATCGATTTCTTCTGTTCAAGCAAATGGTAAAGTTTTAGTCGATGGTATTAACCTAGTTAAGAAACACACACGCCCAAACCCTATGACAGGTGCACAAGGTGGAATCGTTTCTAAAGAAATGCCTATTGATGCCTCTAATGTGGCGCTAGTTAATCCTGAAACAAATAAAGCTGACAAAGTTGGTTTTAAAGTTGATGGTGATACTAAGATTCGCGTTTTTAAATCTACTGGTAAAGCGATTGACGCTTAATAAGGGTAGAGAGAAATGGCAAGATTACAAAAATATTATAAAGATCAAGTTATCCAAAAGCTTGTGGATCAATTTGGTTATAAGTCTTCAATGCAGGCTCCAAAGATTACCAAGATCACTGTGAATATGGGTGTTGGTGATGCAATCGCAGACAAGAAAGTTCTTGATAATGCTGTTGCAGATATGGAAGCAATTACTGGTCAAAAAGCAGTAAAAACACTTGCTCGTAAATCAGTAGCTAGCTTTAAGGTTCGAGATGGTTATCCATTGGGCTGTAAAGTAACTCTACGTGGCGAGAAAATGTATGAGTTTCTAGACCGTCTAATTAACATTGCATTACCACGTGTTCGTGACTTCCAAGGTGTAAACCCGAAGGCATTTGATGGACGTGGTAACTACAATTTGGGCCTTAAAGAGCAAATCATCTTCCCTGAGATTGAGTTTGAGAAGGTTGATAAAATCCGAGGTATGGATATCAACTTTGCTACAACTGCTCAGACGAATGATGAAGCAAAAGCTCTTTTAGAAGCCTTTAATTTCCCATTTAAGAAATAAGAGGATTTTCTAATGGCTAAGTTATCAATGATTGCACGTGATAAAAAACGTGCAAAAACAGTAGCAAAGTTTGCTGAAAAACGTAAAGCGTTAAAAGCAGCCTCAGTTGATATGAGCTTGTCTTTTGAAGAGCGCATGGAAGCGATGGAAAAGTTACAAAAACTTCCACGTAACGCTTCTCCAGTACGTCAACAACGTCGTTGTCGTGTTACTGGGCGTCCTCATGCAGTATACAGAAAGTTTGGTCTGTCACGTAACATGCTTCGTCAAGCGGCGATGAATGGTGATGTTCCAGGATTAAGAAAAGCAAGTTGGTAAGGATAAATATCTATGAGCATGTCTGATCCAATCGCTGATATGTTAACGCGTATTCGTAACGGCCAAATGGCTGGACATACGAATGTTGTAATGCCATCTTCAAAAATGAAAGCAGCAGTTGCTCAAGTTTTGAATGATGAAGGTTATATCGCTGCATACAGTGTAAATGACAATAATGGCAAGGCTGAATTATCAGTAGATCTAAAATACTTTGATGGAAAGCCTGTTATTGAAATGGTTAAACGTGTAAGTCGTCCAGGCCTACGTGTTTATAAGAATAAAGATGAACTACCGAATGTAATTGGTGGTTTAGGTATTGCAGTAATTTCAACTTCAAAAGGTGTAATGACTGATCGTCAAGCGCGTGACGCTGGCATCGGTGGTGAAGTTGTTTGTTACGTTGCATAAGGAGTTATTAAATGTCACGTATTGGTAAGGCTCCTGTGAATGTACCAGCTGGCGTTGAAGTCAGTGTTAACGGTTCAGATGTAACTGTTAAAGGTTCAAAAGCCACAATCACAAAAAGCTTCAACTCTGGAGTTGAAGTAACTGTTGCTGACAACCAAGTAACTTGTGCACCTAAAGAAGGTGTTGCAAATGGTTGGGCACAAACAGGTACTGTTCGTTCTATTATCAATAATATGGTAGTTGGCGTAACAGATGGTTTTGAAAAACGCTTACAACTAGTAGGTGTTGGTTATCGTGCGGCAGCTCAAGGTAAAGTATTGAACCTAACTTTAGGTTTCTCACACCCTGTTGAGCATGCTATTCCTGAAGGGATTACGATTGAAACACCAACACAGACTGAGATTGTTGTGAAAGGTGCTGATAAGCAAGTAGTTGGTCAAGTTGCTGCGGAAATCCGTGGTTACCGCCCTCCTGAACCTTATAAAGGTAAAGGTGTTAAGTATGCTGATGAGCGCATTTTACGTAAAGAAGCTAAGAAGAAATAAGGCTGGAAGTAAGTATGGATAAGAAATCAGCCCGTCTTCGTAGAGCTAAGAAAACTCGTTCAAAAATTGCAGAATTAAAAATGCCACGTTTGAGTGTACACCGTACTGCTCAACATATTTACGCACAATTAATTTCAGCAGAAAATGGCAGTGTTATCGCTTCTAGCTCTACTGTACAAGCGGATGTAAAAAAAGAAATTAATAACGGTTCTAATAAGTCAGCAGCAGCAGCTGTTGGTAAAGCAATTGCTGAAAAAGCAAAAGCAGCCGGTATTACTTCAGTAGCTTTCGATCGTTCAGGTTTTAAATACCACGGTCGTATTCAACAACTAGCTGAATCAGCCCGTGAAAACGGTCTTGAATTTTAAAAGAAGGATAAATTATGTCTTCACGTGAATTACAAGACGGACAAGATGGTTTAATTGAAAAGCTAGTAAACGTTCGCCGTGTTGCAAAAGTTGTAAAAGGTGGTCGTGTATTCGGTTTTTCAGCACTAGCAGTTGTTGGTGACGGTGAAGGAAAAGTTGGCTACGGTAGTGGTAAAGCTTCTGAAGTTCCTGTTGCTATCAAAAAAGCTATGGAACAAGCCCGTCGCAATATGAAAACTGTTCCTCTTACAGAGGGAACGATTCAATACCCAATTAACTTCAAGCAAGGTGCTGCTAACATCGTTATGCTACCTGCTTCTGAAGGTACGGGTGTAATCGCTGGTGGTGCAATGCGTGCAGTTTTAGAAGCTGCAGGTGTTAAAAACGTATTGTCTAAATGTATCGGTACTACTCGTCCTGTTAACGTTGTTCGTTCTACAGTAAACGCATTAACTGGTATGAATAGTCCTGAAATGATTGCTGCAAAACGTGGTAAATCAGTTGAAGAAATTTTAGGTGAATAAGATGTCAGATCAAAAACAACTTAAAGTGACTCTGGTAAAAAGCACAATTGGCCGCTTACCAGCACACAAAGCTTGTGTATCTGGTCTTGGTCTGAGAAAGATGCACCAAACAAAAACTGTTATTGATACTCCTGAAAATCGCGGGATGATCAATAAAGTTTCCTATTTGCTAAAAGTAGAGGAAGCATAAGATGCAACTAAATACTTTAAGTCCAGCAGAAGGTTCTAAATCTGCTCGTAAGCGTGTAGGGCGTGGTCAAGGTTCTGGATGGGGTAAGATGGGTGGCCGTGGTCACAAGGGTCAAAAATCTCGTTCAGGCGGTATGCCGAAAATTGGTTTTGAAGGTGGTCAAATGCCTTTGCAACGTCGTTTACCAAAAATTGGTTTTACGTCACGTATTGCAGCTTACAAAACAGAAATTCGTCTAGACACACTATGTAATATTGATGCAGATGTTATTGATCTTGCTGCTTTGAAAGCTGCTGATGTAATCGGCGAAAAAATCAAAGAAGTTAAAATCATCAACTCTGGTGAAGTTAATAAAGCGATTAAGACCTCTGGTTTGAAAGCGACTGCTGGCGCTAAATCAGCGATTGAAGCCGCTGGTGGTACAGTAGAAGCTTAATTATGAATAGTTCAATTGCATCTAGTGGTTTGGGTGACTTAAAGAATAAGATTCTTTTTGTTTTGGGTGCCATTATCGTTTATCGATTAGGGACTCATATTCCTGTGCCGTCTATTGATCCAGTTGCTTTAGCTGCGATGTTTGAGCAGCAGAAAGGTACTATCCTTGACATGTTTAACATGTTCTCGGGTGGTGCACTTGAACGTCTTTCTATATTTGCTTTAGGTATTATGCCGTATATCTCAGCTGCAATTATTATGCAGCTTTTGACGGTTGTATCACCAACATTAGAGCAACTTAAGAAAGATGGTGAAGCGGGTCGTAGAAAAATAACTCAGTACACTCGACAAGGTACAGTGCTACTAGCCACTTTCCAAGGTCTGGGTGTAGCCGTTGCACTTGAATCTCAGAATATTAATGGGATGCCTGTGGTTATTGATCCAGGTTTCCTATTTAAACTAACAGCTGTTGTCACTCTTGTGAGTGGAACCATTTTCTTAATGTGGTTAGGTGAGCAAATTACAGAACGTGGTATTGGTAATGGTATTTCGATCATTATCTTTGCAGGTATCGTTGCTGGTTTACCTTCTGCTTTGGGTGGTACTTTCGAGCAAGTCAATACTGGATCGCTTCATGCAATCACAGTATTTATACTTCTTGCTTTAGTTGCGGCAGTTATTGCATTTGTCGTTTTTGTTGAAAGAGGACAAAGACGAATCCCAGTTCATTATGCGCAACGTATGCGCGGCCGAAAGATGTATGGTGGACAAGAATCCCACTTGCCTCTAAAGCTTAATATGGCTGGTGTAATCCCTCCTATCTTTGCATCAAGTATCATTTTATTCCCAGCAACGCTTGGTGGATGGTTTGGTACTGCTGAAGGTATGGGGTGGCTTAAAGACATCGCAACGACTCTGTCTCCAGGACAGCCCTTGTATATCATGCTGTATGCAATGGCCATTATATTTTTCTGTTTCTTTTATACAGCGATTGTTTTCAATCCAAATGAAACAGCTGAAAATTTAAGAAAATCTGGTGCTTATCTTCCAGGTATTCGTCCAGGTGCGCAAACAGCTCGTCACATTGATAGTATTCTCGGTCGTTTGACTTTAGCAGGTGCTATTTACATTACTGCAGTTTGTTTGTTACCAGAGTTTTTGATTTTGTACTGGAATGTACCATTCTATTTTGGTGGAACATCTTTATTGATCATTGTCATTGTTGTTATGGATTTCATGACCTCTGTACAAGCTCAGATGATGTCGACCCAGTACGAAGGAATGATGAAAAAATCTAAATTGAAAGGTAAATAACATAAGTTATTTATTTTCCTAGAATTTATAGTGGAAGGTGTGTATAATCGCACGCTTTTCAGTAGGTGGAATTAAAGGGAGCGTCAAAATGGCTCGTATTGCCGGCGTAAACATTCCAGTAAACAAGCATATTGTTATTGGTCTGACTTCGATCTACGGGATTGGTTCAACTTCAGCAAAGCAAATTTGTGAAGCAACTAAAATTGAACCTTCTACCAAAGTTCGTGAACTAACTGAA
Organism: Thiomicrorhabdus indica; assembly: GCF_004293625.1. Lineage (NCBI taxonomy): Bacteria > Pseudomonadati > Pseudomonadota > Gammaproteobacteria > Thiotrichales > Piscirickettsiaceae > Thiomicrorhabdus > Thiomicrorhabdus indica. The sequence continues at coordinate 464,328 of NZ_CP033040.1, forward strand.
GAACAGTTAGAAGCACTTCGTAATGAAGTAACAAATTTTAAAATTGAAGGTGATCTTCGTCGTGAAGTATCTATGAACATCAAACGTTTGATGGACATGGGTTGTTACCGAGGAATTCGTCACCGTCGTAGTCTACCATTGCGTGGACAACGTACAAAAACAAATGCACGTACTCGTAAAGGTCCTGTAAGACCTATTAAACGATAACGCATAATTGCGAGATGAGATATGGCAAAAGCAAATTCGCGTGTTAAAAAGAAAGTAAAACAGGTTGTTAATGATGGTATCGCTCACGTTCACGCGAGCTTTAACAACACAATCATTACAATTACTGATCGTCAAGGTAACGCACTATGCTGGGCAACTTCTGGTGGTAGCGGATTCCGTGGTTCTCGTAAGAGTACTCCATTCGCTGCGCAGGTTGCTGCAGAACGAGCTGGTCAAATGGCTCACGACTACGGTGTTAAGAACTTAGAAGTTATGGTTAAAGGTCCAGGGCCTGGCCGTGATTCAGCAGTTCGTGGTTTAAACAGTGCAGGTTTCAAGATTACAGCGATTAACGATGTAACTCCGATTCCTCACAACGGTTGCCGTCCACCTAAGAAACGTCGCGTTTAATATTTGAGGTAAACATGGCTAGATATATTGGTCCAAAGTGTAAACTTGCTCGTCGTGAAGGTACCGATCTATTTTTGAAAAGCGGTGTTCGTAGCATCGAATCAAAATGTAAGATTGACCAGCTACCAGGTGTACACGGTGCAGGTCGTAAGCGTGTAACCGAGTATGGTTTACAGCTTCGTGAAAAGCAAAAAGTTCGTCGTATGTACGGCGTTCTAGAAAAGAAATTCCGTCTTTATTATAAAGAAGCAGATCGTCGTAAAGGTTCTACTGGTGTAAACCTTCTTCAGATTCTTGAAAGCCGCCTAGATAACGTTGTTTATCGTATGGGCTTCGCTTCTACTCGTGCTGAAGCGCGTCAATTGGTTTCACACAAAGCTATCTTAGTAAATGGAGAAGTTGTAAACGTTCCATCTTATGAGATTGCTGCTGGTGATGTTGTTTCTATTCGTGAGAAAGCACGTAACCAAAGCCGTATCGCTACTGCTCTAGAACTTAGCGGTCAGCGTGGTGCGGTTAATTGGGTTGAAGTAAACACGTCTAACTTTGAAGGAACTTTTAAAAATGTTCCTGATCGTTCTGACTTGTCTGCGGACATTCAAGAAAACTTGATTGTAGAGCTTTATTCTAAGTAATAGAAACGGAGATCACCTCTAATGCAAGAGATGTTAGAACAGTTGTTAACACCACGTATGGTTGACATTCAACGTACTAGCGCCTTCCGCAGCCGTGTGACTTTAGAGCCACTAGAACGTGGTTTTGGTCACACGCTTGGGAATGCGTTGCGTCGTATCCTTTTGTCATCAATGCCTGGTGCTGCGATTACAGAAGCCCAAATTGATGGTGTTTTACATGAATACTCATCGATTGAAGGTGTAAGAGAAGATGTTCTTGAAATTCTTCTTAACCTTAAAGAGGTGGCGGTCAAATTAAATGCTTCAGATAAAGCTGAATTGACTCTAAACAAAAAAGGTCCTGCAGTTGTTCGTGCTTCTGATATTCAGTTAAGTCACGATGTTGAAATTGCCAACCCTGATCTTGTGATTGCACATGTTTCAGAGGGTGCGGAACTAAACATGACTCTTCGTGTTGAGAAGGGTATGGGTTACCGTGCTTCAAATACTGACAATGATTCTCACGTTGGTATTTTACGTTTAGATGCAAGTTTCAGTCCTGTTCATACAATTAGTTATGAAGTTCAGAACGCTCGTGTTGAACAGCGTACTGACCTTGATAAATTGATCATTGACATTGTCACTGATGGTACTTTGGATCCTGAAGATGCCATCAAACAAGCAGCAACTGTTCTGCACTATCAACTAAATGCGTTTGTTGATCTTAAGCATAAAGAAGTTGCCGCTCCGGAAGAAGAAGAGAATGAGTTTGATCCTATCTTCTTACAACCGGTTGATGATCTAGAACTAACGGTTCGTTCAGCAAACTGTCTGAAAGCAGAACAAATTTACTACATTGGTGATTTGGTACAGCGTGCAGAGCCACACTTATTGAAAACACCAAACTTAGGTAAAAAATCTCTACAAGAAATCAAAGATGTTCTTGCGCAAAGAGGTCTTAGCCTAGGTACCAAACTTGAAAACTGGCCACCAGCTAGTCTGGTAAGTAAAGATCCAGCTTAATATAAGGAAGCTATCATGCGTCATGGTAAATCAGGTCGTAAGTTAAATCGTAACAGTGCGCACCGTAAGGCAATGTTTAAAAACATGTCTGCTTCACTTATCGAACATGAAGTAATCCGTACTACGGTTGCTAAGGCTAAAGAACTTCGTACAGTTGCTGAGCCTTTGATTACGCTTGCTAAAAAAGACAGCGTACACAACCGCCGTACTGCCTTTGCTCGTTTAGGTGATAAAGCAGCAGTAGGTAAGTTATTCTCTGAGATTGGTCCTCGTTACGAATCTCGTCCAGGTGGTTATATCCGCATTCTAAAATGTGGTTTCCGTCCTGGTGATAACGCTCCTATGGCAATCGTTGAGTTAGTTGACCGTCCAGTTGCGGACAACGCTGACGATTCAGCTGAGTAATCAGCAAAAAGAACCGGCCAAGCGCCGGTTTTTTTATATCTAAAATTTTATGATTGATACCCACGCCCATATTTTAGATTCCCAAAAAGATTATCCTTTTTACCGGCCGGTAAATAGTTATCCAATACTCTCAATGTCAACAGGCCCTGAACAATGGCCTTCTAATCAGCGTTTATCAAGTTATTATCCTGAAGTTTATTATGCGGTTGGTGTTCATCCTTGGTTTGTTTCTCAAACAAGTTTATCTACCTTGGATTCGATGGAGCTTTTCTTTGCTGACAATAAATGTCTCGCAGTAGGCGAAATTGGTCTAGATTTTTCACCCAAATTTAAATCCAGCCAAGCATTACAACGAGAATTTTTTTATCACCAATGCTGTATTGCAGAAAAATTTAACCGGCCGGTATCAATTCATGCTGTTAAGTGTCATAACGAGATGTTTAAAATCCTAAAAGCATTTAACCTTAGTGGTGTTGTGCATGGTCTAAGTGCTTCCAAAGAAGTTTGTCATCAGTATTTGAGATTAGGTTTTAAGATTGGCATAAACGCCTCTGTATGTCGTCCTATGTCCAAGCGCATAATTGAAATGGTCACCGACTTTCCTCTTAGCTCTTTTGTTGTTGAAACAGATTTTCCGAATATTTCTGACTCTTTAGACATGAATCCTATTATCAATGAAATTTCACAACTAAGTTGCCGCTCTAAAGATGAGGTCATTGAGAAAACCACTTATAATGCAGAGCAAATTTTTAAGTTTGGGGTTAAGTGATGGATGCATTGTTTGAACGGAGTCTTTTGGTTTTTGGTGAAGCAGGAATTACCAACCTACAAAATTGTCATGTGTTAATTGCCGGTGTCGGTGGTGTGGGTGGTTTTGTTGCTGAATCACTCGCTCGAGCAGGAGTTGGCACTCTAACGTTGATCGACCATGACACAGTAAATGCATCTAATAAAAACCGCCAAATTATTGCTCTAGACTCTACTACCGGCCGGTATAAAGTCGATGTGATGCAAGAGCGTATTAGTGATATAAACCCCAATTGTAAGGTCATTACTTCGAAAGAGTTTATTCGTCCAGAAGACATGCAGGATTTGCTATCACAGCCTTTTGATTATGTTGTTGATGCCATTGATAGTTTAAACTGCAAGGTTTCCTTAGTGGCAACAGCAAAAAAACTTAACCGGCCGGTGGTTTCCAGTATGGGCGCAGGTCGTAGAATTGATCCTTCAAAAATCAAACTTGCCGATATTTCCAAAACCCATGGTTGTGCCTTGGCTCGCAATATGCGCCAACGTTTGAAAAAGCAGGGCATTTCAAAAGGTGTGATGACAGTTTTTTCTGAAGAAATCCCAATGCCGCCAGGCCCAATGGAAGAAATTGAGGGTGCGAGAGGCCGTGTCGTCAATGGGACAGCGAGCTATATGCCGGGTATTTTCGGTCTAATGCTAGCAGGTTTTGTTATTAAACAGATAGCTGCAGCAACAAAATGAAAGCGTCGTTGATTAACGTACTTTTGTTTGTAATGACTGTTTTTATTCACAATGTAGGTCATGCACAAAGTACATCTCATCATCAAATTCCCCAGTTTGAAGTCTATATTGATCAAAGCAAGTCACTAGCTATTCAAGACATTACTCAATTGAATGATGATGCCTTTAGGCCAGTTGCAAAAGCTGGCTATGTTGGCGGCTATAACAGATTTCATCACTGGTTAAAATTTACTATTCAGCCCTCAAATGATCCAAATACGCCTTTAATGATGCGGGTTAGCCCAACTTATTTAGATGCGGTGAGTTTGTATTTACCCAATGCGGAAGGCGGTTTTAGAGTTTTGCGTTCTGGCGATACGATTGAAACACAGGTAACTCAGTCTGATCGTGCACTGTTATTTGAGCTAGGTGTGATGAGCGAACCGACAACCGCCTATATTGAGTTTCATACCATTAACACTCACACCTTAGTCGCGGATATTTATTCTCCTGACAATTATCGTCATGCCTTGCTTGTCGATTATGCTTTGTCAGGGATTTTTATCGGTTTGCTCGTCGCACTGATTTTTATCAATCTTGGCTATGGACAGTGGAGATCGGATGCAAGTTTCCGTAACTATCTATTATTTATTTTTGCGTCGTTATTGGTATTCATTGCCGTACATGGTTGGGTGCAGTACTTCCTGCCCGACTCATGGCGAGGCTGGGCTAATTATCTACCACAACTGACGACCTTGATTTATCTTTGGGTATTAAATTCGGTACACCGCGCTCTTTTTGAATTTGATCGACAGGCAACCCCAATGTATTTTTGGGTTTCTAAACTTTACCAAGTCACTATTGTGATTGGCTTGCTTTCATTGATGTTTGATTTCTATATTGAGTATATGCCAATCTTTATGAAAATCACTTTGGTGTATTTGTTGTTGATTGTATTTTATGCGTTTTATCTAACACTAAGAAAAATAGAAGAAGGTGGATGGTTATTTTTAGCCTCTATTTTTGGATTAACGGGGATTTTTGGCACGGTATTATCATTGAGCGGACTCGTGTCCGGTGGTGCGATTTTAATGTATTCCTACACGGCTGGGACTTTAGGAAGTATTATCGTTTTTCAAACCATTATGAGTCGACGGATTCGTAAAATCGAACAAGATCGAGTGACCGCTGTGCTGGATAAAGAGCACGCACAAATGCTTGCAGAAAAAGAAAAGACCGATAAAGAACAAAAAGCGCAATTTCTCAGTATGCTGTCACATGAGTTAAAAACCCCGTTATCAGTGATCAGTATGGGATTACATCGCCCGACTATGTCAGATCGTTCTCGACAGCACTTACTACAAGCCGTAAGTGATATGAGCATGGTGATTGATCGCTGTGCGGTGTTAGAAAAAGTGGATGATCAAATTCATTCAGAATCAAAACCCGTTGAAATCGTGTCTTTGCTCAAGCAGGTGATGGAAAGTTTTCAATCACAGCGTATTGAATTTGTTGAGTGTGACGGTCAACTTGTCATTAATTCTGATGAAGATTGGTTAAGAGTGATTTTTATCAACCTCATCGACAATGCCTTAAAATACAGCCCGAAAGATCAAACCATTCAAGTTATGCTGTCTACAACTGATGATAAAGATAAAGTCTGTGTTCAAGTGACCAATCCAACGCAAGAAGCCTTGCCTGAAGCCGATGAGATTTTTACAAAGTACTACCGTGCGAAAACCGCCCATAAACAAACCGGTTCAGGTTTGGGGTTGTATATAGTCAAACGTTTGACTGACCAATTGCAGGCGCAGATTTCTTACCGGCCGGTCGAAAAGTACACGGCAGGTGATGACTACGACCTAGTAGAAATGCGATTATGTCTGAAAAAAGTTTAAATCTACTCTTGGTGGAAGATCATTTGGCGTTGCGCGAAGTGCTCGCAGAGTCATTGGTGGACTTTGGCTATCAGGTTAGAGCCTTTGAGTCCGCAGAAGACGCCTTGGTTGATGAGCTGGCTGAGTCTTGCCACATTGCGATTTTAGATGTGAATTTACCGGGTGAAGATGGCCTGTATCTAGCCAATCAGTTGCGTTTGAAAAACCCAAGAATCGGCATTATTTTTCTCACCGTCCGAAATCAAGTCGCCGATCGATTATCCGGCTATGAAGCCGGAGCGGACCTTTACCTACCCAAACCGATTTCGCCAGACGAACTCCATGCAGCGATAAAGGCTTTGTCTCGACGTTTGCCGATTGATGCAAACATCGATGTCTTCTTTAATCTCTTTTCATCTGAGCTGAGTAACGCGCAAAACGATTCAGTGATCTTATCCGATGAGGAAAGCCGGTTGTTGATTGCACTTTCACAAGCCGCAAAGCAACAACTGGAGTTTTGGGAGTTGGCAGAAAGTCTTGGACTTGACGTAGAGAATATTAATTTACGCACTACCCTCGAAAAACGCATCTCACGACTGCGTAAAAAATTAACTCAAATCAACCAATCTTCAACTTCGATAAAATCCATTCGTGGCGTGGGTTATCAACTCACCCTTTCAATCAAACTCCAATAACACGACATAAAAAGATTTTTCTTAAAAATCAATAAGGTAGATTGTTTTTGGTCTTGATTGAATGATTTTATAGACTTTTATATAAGTCAGCATCGGTCAGGGTTCTCAATCGCTCTTCATTATTATAGCTTCTGATAAAACTATTTCCGGCAACTTGCTAATCTATGCCGCTATCAGGAGTTTACCTATGTCCGACTTAACGACTACCAGTCTATCTTCCACCCGCCAAGAAGTGGCGTTTATTGACACATCGGTTGCCGATTACCAAACCCTAGTGGAAGGTTTACCGGCCGGTATCGAAGTAGTTCTCATCGACGCTAACCAAGACGGGATACAACAAATCGCCGATTGGGCGGCGAATAACTCTGGCTACGATGCGATTCATATCCTTTCCCACGGTAGTGATGGTCAAGTGCAACTTGGCACCGCCAATCTGAATAACGATACCCTTGCAAGCTATTCAAATGCCTTAGCCCAAATCGGCCAAAGCCTCACCGAAGACGGCGATATTTTGCTTTACGGCTGTAATGTTGCCGCAAGTGAAACCGGTGTGGAGTTTATTGGCAAACTCGCACAAGCGACTAGCGCGGATATTGCTGCTTCAGATGACTTAACAGGTTCCACAAAGAAAGGCGGGGATTGGGTGTTGGAAGTGGAGGCAGGAAGTATTGAGTCAGAAATACTGATGGCGATAAACTACAAGGGAGCTCTTCCTGAACGGGAGCTGATTACTGACTTTGAGGGATTAATAACTGAAAACAATTTTGGATATGTTGTGTCAACCAACGGATCTGTCTCGGCAAGTAATATTTTAGACACTGGCTGGAATGTTTCTGCTCAAGGAGATACAGACTCCAGTACATTAATCCAGCTTTGGAATGACTTTGATTTTGTTGGAGATGCAATATCCTTCCAAGATAACGGCACTTCGAACAAATTAAATAATATTTCTTGGTCCTTAAGCGACGGTTCAAGTTTTGCATTAGCGTCTCTTGATATTCGACAGAATGAATTATCTTCTTTTACAATCATCGGTAAGCGTGATGGGGATGCGGTTGCATCAAAAACATTCACGAATTCCTTTAGTGGCGCAACCTTAAGTTTTAATGACGACGCGGATTTTTTGGAAATTGATGAATTTGTTTTTACCGTTCCTGTCGAAACAGATTTTACTGCTTTAATGATAGGTAAGATTGATACAACGCCTTTCACTCCGCCAAATGATGTCCCTGTTCTTGGTGACACACCATTAGATGCATCTGTTACAGAAGATGTCACAACTGCCATTGATTTATCGGCTTATAATATTTCCGATGCTGATGGCGATACAATAACTTTAAGGCTGGCAGTTGATCGCGGAATTGTTACTAGCACGGATGGGAATGGAACAACGGCTGGGATAACCATTGCGAATTCAGGCTCAACCTCTATGACTTTGCAAGGCACCGCTGATGCGTTAAATACCTATCTGAATGACCCTTCAAAAATCACTTATACCACAGCCGCTAATGACACCACTGCGGCGACTTTGACTGTCACGCCAAATGACGGCACAGAAGATGGCACCTCTGATACAGTTACGATTAACGTAACCCCCGTTAATGATGCGCCAACCTATACCGCAACAGGACTGAATCCAACTTTCACTGAAGGCACTGACAGTACACCCAACTGGCCTGGCTTGCCGTTGCTATTCAGCAATAACAGCTTTGACACGATTGAAGCGGGTCAAGAAATTACACAAGTCACAGTGACCATCACCAATGTCACCGATACGCAAGAGTTTATAGGCTTGCGAACAGGAGCTGACAGCTCGATTAATATGGCGCTGGTGGACGGTACAAACGAAACCATAAATCTGCCAGGTTTGAGCTTCAATTACCAAGTCAGCATGAGCGGAACCACTGCTACCCTTATTATTACCAGCAGTGATAGCGCCGCAGTTTGGAATGGTTATGGTGCTCAGTTGTTTTATCACAATACATCTGATACCCCGACCGAAGGCGAGCGTGTGGTCACGGTCACCGCGGTTAAAGACGATGGCGGTAAGGAAAATAATGGTGAAGACACCACCACCGGTTTAACCGTGTCCTCGACGGTGACTGTGGTGTCGGCAAATGATGCGCCTATTTTGGATACTACCGCGTCTCCCTCATTGACCACTGTTTTAGAAGACAGTGCAGCGCCAACCAATGGCTCAACCACCAATGCCACTTTAGTCAGTGATTTATTGACAGGTGCGAGTGATCCTGATGGCGATACTCCACTAGGTATGGCTGTAACAGGGGTTAGTTCTGATGGAACGCTTTATTACTCAACCGATGCTGGTACAAATTGGACAGCCTTAGGCGCTGTTTCAGCAACGTCTGCATTGATCCTATCTGGTGATGCTAATACCTATGTCTACTTTAAACCGGATGCCAATTACAGCGGTACGCTTGAAGATGCCATTACCTTTAAAGCTTGGGATGGCACAGGTGGTTATACCAATGGGGAAACAGGTGTGTCACTAGGGGCAAGTATTATTGGTAGCTATGATGTCTCAGGATCGGTTTCAGATGTTGTTGTGGTTGGGGATTATGCCTATCTTGCTAACTCGACGACCGGTCTGGATGTTATTGACATCAGTAATCCAGCTAACCCTACTAAAGTTGGTAATTACGCAAATGCTATAGATTATGAATTAGGTGTCGAGATTGGTGGCAATTATGCCTATGTATTGACCGATGAATCGATTGATATTGTCAGCATTTCTGATCCAAGTTCACCCCAATATCTGACAAAAATTTCAATTACCGATGCATCTGATATTCAAGTTGTTGGCAATTACCTTTATGTAGGTGATAAAACTGGCGATACCTTTCAAATCTATGATGTTTCACAACCAGATGCACCGAGTTTAAAGAGTTCTGTCGATCTAAACAGTCAATTTACCTTTTTAGAGCGAATTTTTGTTGATGGAAATACCGCCTATATTGCGGCGGGAACTAATGGCTTAAAAATCGTTGAAATTAGTCCAGAGCAGACACTTTCCTTAGATGCTGTTAAAAATACCATTGCATTAGGCAATGCAAATGATGTAGTGGTAAGCGGAAACTATGCTTATGTTGCCGATTCAAATGGTAACGTTAAAGTGGTTGATCTTTCTTGGGGGGTAGAGGCGGCTTCTGTCGCAGGGACTCTTGCGGTTGGTGGAGCACCACAAGGCCTTGATATCGATGGTGATACTCTCTATTTAGCCAATGGTTTTGGCGACGTATTAGTTATCGATATCAGTTCACCAACTTCACCTGAAGTCGTTCAAACCATTGCAACGGCTGATTTGTCAATTAAGCCCGATAAAGCTGGAGATTTTCTCTATGTTGCCAATCGCAATGAAGGTCTTCAGATTATTGATATATCCGAAAATACGGCTTTTTCTTCTGCCAGCGATACCGTTAGCATTGAGGTAACCGCAATTAATGATGCACCTACTGCAAATATTGGTACACAAAACCGAGACTATGCAGAAAATGATGCGGCAGTAACGGTCTTTGCCTCTTATTCCAGTGTGACCTCCGGTGTTGGTGAAACTGATACGTTTGATGGATTAACCTTAACGGTTAGCAATGTTTCTGATGGTACGGCTGAAGTGGTCAATATTGATGGCACAGCTATCAGTCTTATAGACGCTACAGGGACAACCACCACTAGTGGCTTTGACTATTCTGTCGTTATGAGTGAAGGAACTGCGACAATCACCTTAACCAATGGCGATTTGTCAGCCTCGGACATGGGAACTCTGATTAAAGCGATTTCCTACGAACATACTTCAGATAATCCATCGGAAGGCGCTCGCGAAATCACTTTAACATCGATTACCGATAATGGCGGGATTGAAAATGGTGGTGTTGACACCAAAACACTTACTGCCAAATCAACCATCACTGTCAGTGCAGTCAATGATGCACCGGTTTTAGATGCGAATCAATCCCCCGTTTTAGGTGCAATCGTTGTGGGGCTTACTGCTCCAACCAATGGCTCAACCGATCATTCAACGTTAGTGAGCGATTTATTAATCGGTGCTAGTGATGCGGAAAGTGCAACTTTGGGTATGGCGATTACTGGAATCAATGAAAACGGTACGCTTTACTACACCATTGATGGCGGTACAACTTGGACAGAATTTACCGGCACGGCTTCGGAGACTTCCGCATTAGTGTTGACTGGAGATGCTAATACACGCCTGTATTTTGCGCCAGATGAAAATTACAGCGGTACGCTAAACGATGCCATTACCTTTAAGGCTTGGGATGGCACGGGTGGTTATACCAATGGACAAACGGGGGTATCTTTGGCAGGAAGCTTCGTAGAATCTGATAGTGACAATTGGAATGAAGGCGCGCTTTTTGTTGAAGTGCTGGGGGATTTTGCCTATGTGTCAAATGCAGCTAATGGTGAAATTACTGGCTACAATATTTCAGATCCGTCCAATAATATCCAATTCGATGGGTATAGTTTATCAGGTGGTTTAGGTTTGTCCATTGCTAATGATCGTGCTTATGTCACGAAAGGCAGCACTCTTAGCGTTGTCGATATTCAAAACCCAGATGAAGATATGTATCCAACACTTGGCAGCATCAATCTTGGGTTTGAGGCTGGAGATTTAACCGTTGTTGCTGATAAAGCTTATATTGTAGACCAGGTTGGAAAGGCTGTAAGAAGCGTTACGATCAGTGACCCTGAAAATATAAGTATGGATGATAGTATTAATTACCCGACTGTGGGTAACAGTTTCCCAAATAATGCCGAAATTAGTGGTACCAATTTGTTTGTTGCTTCTCCTGATTTAGGCATTTTAATATATGATATTTCTACTTTTGGTACAGTAGTCACTTCCTCTTCTGTCTATTATACATCCCAGGCCTACGCGATTAAGGTGATGGGTGATTACGCTTACGTTGCTGATGGTGTGGCAGGCTTAAAAGTTCTTGATATCTCTAACCTTGGCAATATTACCGAGGTGGGAAGTGTCGATACCGACGGTACCGCGATTATGCTCAAAGTGGTTGATAATACCGTTTATCTAGCAGATTCAGAAGCCGGTGTTCAGATTATTGATGTCTCAGACCCAACCAATCCAACGATTACTCAAACCATTCTGCCTGAGCGTGGAGAAGAAGGTTCTACACAAGATGTCGCTTATGCCAATGGCACAGTCTTTATTGCGGACTACGGCAATGCCTTCTTGTCCTACACGCAGACCGAGAACACAGCCTTCTCAACGGCCAGTGATACGGTGAGTTTGACTGTTAACGAAAATTCATTGCCAACCGGTGAAGTGCAAGTTGAAGGGACGGTTCAACAAGGCCAAACTCTTACGGCCAGCAATACTCTTGCGGATGAAGACGGCCTAGGTGACATCTCTTATCAATGGTTGCGTGATGGTCAACCAATTGCAGATGCCATGGGCGAAACCTATACCTTAACGTCAGCGGATGTAGGTGCGGAAATTTCTGTTTCCGCAAGCTACACGGATGGTCAAGGAACGGATGAGATTGTGACAAGTGCAGCCACAAGCATTGTGAGTGCCTTGCCAACTCCTCCGCCTCCTGTCCCAACCGAAGCGCCGACACCCGAGCCTACTGAGCCTCCAACGGAAGCGCCGACGGAAGCGCCAACACCAGAACCGACTGTTGATACAGTGGATGGCGTCACAGTAGAAACCCAAGAAGAAAGCGACGAAAACGGTAACCAAACCACAACCATCAATGTTGCACCGACAACGGATGAACGTGATGAAGACGAGGAAACTGAACACGGCAATCTAGCGGACATTCCAATCGCTTCAGATGAACAAGGCAACCCAGTGGTTCAAGTCTCGATACCAACCGGGGTTGGTTTTACCGCACAAGCGGTCACGCCTGCCACCAATGAGAATGGCGATTTGGCGACGACTTTACGTGAACTGTTGATCTCCGTCTCTGAGCCTCGTACAGAATCCGAAGAAGATCTCAACGAGATTATCCAGGAAGGCATTGATGCTTATGTGCCAACAGTTAATGACGAAGCGCAAGTCACTGTTCGCACGGTCACTTTAAGCACCGCTGAAGGTCGTGATGGTCCTGTTCCAAGTGAACCGATTATTGTCACTGGTGCAATGGGAACCGGTGAAGACGATTTGGACAATCCAGATCGTCAAGAAGCCTTGGTAATTGATGTCCGAGATTTACCTTCGGGCACAGTACTGCAGCTCGACAATGTTGAATTCGCCATTGTTATTGGCGCGACCTCCATTAATGGCGGTGAAGGTCGAAACATTGTCAGTGGAGACGGCTCCTCGCAATTTATTGTGCTAGGCGAAGCCGATGACATTCTCAAAGGCGGCGCAGGTAACGATACCATCGGAAGCCGAGGTGGCGACGACGAACTTTACGGCGGCAGTGGCGATGACATTCTCTTCGGTGGAACCGATGACGACCTAATCGATGGCGGTGTCGGAACGGACATTGCCGTGTTCGCCTATGACTATGCCGAATACAGCATTACACAACTGGAAAATACCGAAGACGGCACGCCACAATGGCAAGTCAGTCATGCGACAGAAGGTACGGATACGCTGGTGAATATTGAATATCTGGAATTCGCGGATGTGACCATTACCTTAACAGGCGAAAGTCAGATCAATGATTTTGCCACCTCTGGTCTGTTGTTCTTCTAACATCCAGCAACGCATAACAAACACCGGCCGGTAGAAACCTTACCGGCCGGTCAACTTTGAATGAGACAGAATTTTATGAAAACAACCTCAAATAACTCAAACAACCTAAACCGACTAAATAAACTCAACCTAGCCCTGTTACTAGCGCTAAGCACATCGTTAGTGGGCTGTGGCGGAGGCGGCGGAAGCTCGAATCCAGACACCCCAATTGAACAACCGGATCCAGATACCGATCCAGGCACAGATCCAGAACCAACCACGCCGGAAGCACTGGAACTCACCGCCAGCGATGCGCTAGATTACGGTGTCGCCTTCCAACGAGCCATGTACGTGTTCACAGAAACCCTACAACCCTATGCCAACGGGGATCAACCACAAGAAGTGGTTAAAGCACTGTTTTACTACCCACAAGCCGCCAAACTCGCGTATGACAATGTGATTCAACCCAATGCGGCCTGTGACAGCGGCTCGGCCACGCCACAAATGGTCGACCTCAACAGTGATGGACAAGTCACCCTTGAAGGTGAATCCATGAGCTACACCTTTAACCAATGTCAAATCACCACAGACAGTGGAACTATGCTCTTAGACGGAACCCTGCAATACGCTTACCAAGCCACTCAAACCGTCACAGAACACCAAGCACTGCTGACCTACACCCATTTAACGGTACAAACCCAAGCCGCAACCTTTGCACTGGATGGGAATCGATTATTAGAGATCAATACCAATGGTGGCCTTGTCTTAACCAGTACCGTACAAAATGGCTTAACGCAAACGGCCACCGCTGGCGATCAAAGCTCGGGGAATGCACTACAAGATGGCTACACTCAAAGCTATCAGCGCCAAGGCAATGAATGGCAATTATCCGTGACAGGGCAAAGTGTCCTGACCCAAGGCAATCAACAAGCTGTCTTAACCACCTCACAAAGCGAAGCCTTCCGAGGATTGGTGAATGGCAATCAAGACCATGAACCTTATCAAGGACAGTATCAGATCCTGTGGAACACCGGAGATATGGCACTGATGGATAAAGCGTTACAGTTCCAGAGTGTTGCGTCGACACAGGTCACTGAAGACTACCAAGTACAAATCAACTTCTTGGACGATGCAGGCAGTGACACAATCAGTGACAGCTTTACGATTAACTGGGCAGGAACGAACCCGAATGATTAAGTACGACTGAGAAAAGTCGCACAGTGACATAGTTGACTCTTTGAAAGTCAATCCAAGACAACGGGGCATAAAGCCTCGTTTTGTGTTCTACCGGCCGGTATTGTTTTTCCAGTCTCGGACATAAAAATAGAGCTCGCACTTTGGGCATAAAAAATGATGATAGAAAGGTTTTTACCTTCTAGAAATACATTCAAATTTACTTCTCTTATTTTTCACTGTAATCTCTACATAACCTTATGTTTTATCTTGAAATTCAAATAAAACAGAAATATACACATATACAAATAATAAAAATTTAATGCTTTAGAGGTTTTTTATGACTGCTCTCCAATCGCCACGGCAAATTGCTGTTATTGACCAAACCGTCCAAGACTATCAAACACTGGTTGAAGGTGCGAAAGCACAAGGCTTGGAAGTTATTTTAATTTCTGCTGAGGGCGATGGTTTTGAGCAACTGGCGGAAAAGCTTACCGGCCGGTCAGATATTGAAGCATTGCATATTCTTTCGCATGGCGCGGACGGTCAAGTCTTTTTAGGTGGTGAAGTCTTAAATTCCGACACGCTTGCAAACTACAGTGACGAGCTGGCAGTCATTCAACAGAGCCTGAGCGAAAACGGTGATATTTTACTTTACGGCTGTAATGTTGCCGCCACGGAAATCGGTGTGGAATTTATTGGCAAACTCGCGCAAGCCACTGGCGCGGACATTGCCGCTTCGGATGATTTAACCGGTGCCTCTGATAAAGGTGGGGATTGGATATTAGAACAGTCTACTGGCAATATAGAATCCACAAGCATAGCCAGCATAAGTTTTTCAAACGTTTTAGCATCACAATTCACTCAAGTTTCAGATCCATTGGCAGCTGCAGGCGCTCAAACTGCATATAGTGGAAATCGAATGTTTATAGACATCGATTATGACTCGGACGGTGATAGAGATTTTATCGCTTATGACGGTTCAGCTTATAAGCTCTATATCAATGATGGCAGTGGCGGATTTACACAGACAAATCCAAACGTGCCATTCAATCTAATCAATGCGACCGACTACCTTGTTGCTGATTTTGATAATGACGGTGATGAAGACGTCATGACGGCTGATACTGGCGCAAATACCTCCACCTATTATCGAAATGATGGCGGGAGCTTTACTACTGTCGCAGACCCACTTGCAGCTGCAGGCGCTCAAACTGCATACAGTGGAAATCGAATGTTTATAGACATCGATTATGACTCGGACGGTGATAGAGATTTTATCGCTTATGACGGTTCAGCTTATAAGCTCTATATCAATGATGGCAGTGGCGGATTTACACAGACAAATCCAAACGTGCCATTCAATCTAATCAATGCGACCGACTACCTTGTTGCTGATTTTGATAATGACGGTGATGAAGACGTCATGACGGCTGATACTGGCGCAAATACCTCCACCTATTATCGAAATGATGGCGGGAGCTTTACTACTGTCGCAGACCCACTTGCAGCTGCAGGCGCTCAAACTGCATACAGTGGAAATCGAATGTTTATAGACATCGATTATGACTCGGACGGTGATAGAGATTTTATCGCTTATGACGGTTCAGCTTATAAGCTCTATATCAATGATGGCAGTGGCGGATTTACACAGACAAATCCAAACGTGCCATTCAATCTAATCAATGCGACCGACTACCTTGTTGCTGATTTTGATAATGACGGTGATGAAGACGTCATGACGGCTGATACTGGCGCAAATACCTCCACCTATTATCGTCAAGATGGTACCGTTGGCGGCACCGATAATAAGCCCCCCGTTATCTCTTCTAGCACTCCGACTGATAACTCCACTGGCATTGATCCTACAGCAAACATTAGCCTAACGTTTGATGAAGTTATCTCGTCAACGGGAACCGGCACAATTAAGATTTATAAGGCTTCAGATAATTCTTTAGTTGAATCGATTCCAGGCAATGATGGTCGAGTTACCGGCTCAGGAACCACTACCATTTCAATCAACCCGACAACCGATTTAACGGCAAGCACTGAATACTACATTCTGATTGAGAAGCAAGCTTTTTTCGATGCAGACGGCATGACCTTTATGGGCATTGATGATGTAACTACTTTGAGTTTTACAACGGGATCATCCAATGCTACGCCAACGCTCGGCGGAGCACCGGCCGACGCCACAGTCAATGAAGAAGTGACCACTGCGATTGATTTATCTGCCTACAATATTGGCGACACAGATGGCGATACGGTGACTTTGACCCTAGCGGTTACTTCAGGGGCGATTGCCACAACGGATGGCGACGGAACTTCTGGCGGTGTGACCATTGCCAATTCGGTTTCAGCGTCTATGACCTTACAAGGTGCTGTTGGAGACCTAGAAACCTATCTGAATGACACCTCCAAAATAACCTATACCTCCGCAAGCATCAATGCGGATAGTAGTGCGATCTTAACCGTCACCCCAAACGATGGCACCACAGATGGTTCTGCAGATACCGTGACTCTTAACATTACCGATGTCACTTCTGCCACCTCAACTGGCGCTGGCTTTAATACCTCGAATAGTACGAATTTGACGCCCTATATCACGACAGATTCAAGTGACGAGACCATTATTATCAGCACTCAAGGTCATGAAGTTGGCTCCATTGCCGATGGGCAAGGTGGCACGGATACCCTAAGTGTGATCACAGGCGTTAATCTTAGCAACATGACCACGCTACAGAACTTTGAAAATCTGACATTAGCCAATGATGCAACAGTGACCATTGCTGCGAGTCAGCTAGCCCAATTCACCGGCACAATTACTGCAGCCGGTACTGAAACGATGAATGTAAATGGTGATGGTGACTTTACCACGCTTGCCAATATTGAAAATTTTGTTGTTGGTGATGATGTATCTACAGACAACCGAACTATCACCATAGTGTCAAACTCAAACGTGAGTGCAATCTCAGACACAGATTTCGTCACATTTGATATTGGAAGTTTAAATTACACGGGAACTCTTCAAGGTGATTCTGATCAGTATCAAGACACTTTGAAAATGGGCGATGGTGCTGATATTACAGGAGCCACCTTATCTGGTATTGACGATTTACAACTGTCATCTGGCGCCTCTGTTTCTATGACAGCAGCGCAGCATTCTGATTTTTATTTGAACGCAAATATAGTAATAGCATCAGGAGCCGAGCAAATTACAATCAGCGATGCATCAAGTGAGGTTATCGCTTTAACCCCTATTGAAAGGTACGTTTTAAACGCTGCGAATACCATTACGCTCAGCGACAGTGGACAGTCTGTAACAGGAAGCATCGGTGATGATACGGTGAATGTTGGCTCCTTAGCGGCAACGGGGACTCTTGATGCAGGCAACGGAACCGATACGATGATACTGTCCGATGGTGCAAATATTTCTGGTGCGACGGTCTCGAACTTTGAAAATTTAACGCTGGATACGGGTGCCAGTGTCACTATGACCGAAGCCCAGCATGATGCCTTTACAGGAGCCATTACCGCAGCGGGTACAGAGCAGATAACGATTAGTGCTGCGACGGATGGTTTTACAGGAAACGCTGCGATTGAAACTTATGTATTGGGTGCTGCGAATACGGTCACGCTAGGTTCAGTGATTCAAAATGTTACCGGTAGCATTGGGAATGACACGGTCATTGTCGGTTCATTTTCGACAGTAGGCGACCTAAATGGAGCTGATAATACGGATACACTTTGGCTAAAAGATGGCGCAAATGTCTCTGGTGCAACGTTATCAAATTTTGAAATGCTTCAGCTTGACAATAATGCATCAGTCACCCTTGCAGCTCATCAATTAGCGCAATTTACGGCCGGTATTATCGCTGCTGGCACTGAAACGATAAATATCCGCGGTGATAATGATTTTACCACCCTTGCTAATATTGAAAATTTTGTTGTTGGAGACGACGAATCGGACTTTAGCCGAACCATTACAGTCGCACAATCTAATACAAATGTGACAACAATAAGTTGGACAGATGCAGTTACTTTTGATGTTGGCAACCTTAATTACTCTGGCACACTGACAGGTGAAGGTACAGTCAATGACACTTTGAAAATGGCTGATGGCAGCTCTGTCTCGGGTGCAACGCTTGCAAATATTGAAAACTTAACGCTTGATACGGGTGCCAGTGTCACTATGACCGAAGACCAGCATGATGGTTTTACTGGTACGCTTACCGCAGCAGGTACAGAGCAGATAACCATTAGTGCAGCGACGGATGGTTTTACAGCAAAGGCAAGTATTGAAACCTATGTATTGGGTGCTGCAAATACGGTCACACTTGGCGCTGTCGGGCAAAATATTACGGGTAGTACAGGTAATGATACGGTGAATGTTGGTGCTTTAACGGCAACCGGCACTCTTAACGCTGACACTGGAACTGATACGCTGACATTATCCAATGCAGCAAATATTTCTGGGGCGACGGTATCGAATTTTGAAAATCTGACATTAGCCAATGATGCAACGGTGACCATTGCTGCGAGTCAGTTAGCCCAATTCACCGGCATAATTACTGCAGCCGGCACTGAAACGATAAATGTGAATGGTGATGGTAACTTTACCACGCTTGCTAATATTGAAAACTTTGTCGTTGGTGATGCATCTACAGATAACCGAACCATTACTATAGTGTCAAATTCAAATGTGAGTGCGACTTCAGTAAATGATTTTGTCATATTTGATATTGGTAGTTTAAATTACACGGGAACTCTTCAAGGTGATTCTGATTTGTATCAGGACACATTGAAAATGGGTGATGGTGCCGATATTACAGGGGCTACCTTATCCGGTATTGACGATTTACAACTGTCATCTGGTGCGTCTGTTTCAATGACAGCAGCTCAGCATTCTGATTTTTATTTGAACGCAAATATAGTAATAGCACCAGGAGCTCAACAGATTACGATCAGCGATGCGTCGAGTGAGGTTATAGCTTTAGCTCCTGTTGAGAGCTATGTCTTAAACGCGGCCAATACCATTACGCTCAGCGACAGCGGGCATTCTGTCACGGGTAGCACCGGCGGCGACACCATAGTGGTTGGCGCAGGAACCGATTTACTGACCGGAGGAACCGGCGCCGATACGTTTAAAGGTTCCGCGAGCAATTTAAATGGCGACACCATTGCCGACTTAGAGATAGGCGATAAGCTCCTCATTACCGGTATTAACGGGCTAACAACTTCTAATGTACGTTTTTCAGATGCCAACACTCTGCAAGTCGATACTAATGCGACTGATTTTGCATCCCCTGAAATTGCAATGACTTTAACTAACGCAGCGGGTGCTAATCTAGCCTATACGGTTGAAGACAGCGGTCCGGATACCCTGATTACTTTCCAATCACTCAACGATGCCCCCGTGTTTGCGGATTTAAATGGCGGCGCCACCTTTATTGAAGATGGTTCAGCCGTGGTGATTGACAGCGACGTAACCGTTTCCGATACCGAGCAGGATGCACTGAATGGTGGGAATGGTAACTTTGATGGCGCATCGATTACGATTGCACGTAATGGCGGTGCCAACGCAGAAGATGTATTCAGTCATAATGGACAGCTTGGCACTTTAACCCAAGGACAAGACTTTACTTACAACAGTGTCACCGTCGGAACCGTGACAACGAATGCTTCAGGAACATTAGTCTTAACGTTTAACAGCAGTGCAACCAGTGCCATTGTGAACAGTGTTTTGCAAAACATTGCCTACTCAAATACCTCTGATACACCGCCTGCAACCGTCACTCTGGACTATACCTTCAATGATGGCACCAGTGATTCCACTGGAACAAATCAAGCAACGGTCACGATTACCCCCACCAATGATGCGCCTACGGTGAATCTGAATGGCGTGACCGATGTGACCGTTACAGAAGACACTGCTTCGAATGTTGATTTATCCTCTGTCGAGTTTGCCGATCCAGAGAGTAATAACATCACTGTGACCTTAACCGCATCGGCCGGTAGCTTCGCAACTCCGGCGGATGGCGCAGCTACTGGCTCAGGCGTAACAGAGACGTTGGTCAATGCTCAAACCATTACCCTTGAAGGAACGGCTGCGGATATTAACACCTACTTAGACACCGCGAGCAATATTCAATATACCGGTGATTTAGATGTGTCGGGTGATGACTCAGCAACTCTCACCATAAGTGCTGTCGATGCAATCGGTGCTGCGCTTTCGCCGAATCCGACCGTCAATATTGATATTACGGCCGTCAACGATGCGCCGACCATTGCCACCAACAGTGGTCCAAATGTGCAAACGAATAACACGGTCACCATTAATAATACACACCTAAACGAAGGTGACCCAGACGATGATGGTGCCGAGCTCACCTACACATTGGATACACTCCCAACCAGTGGAACCTTACTGCTTAATAATGTCGCTTTAACACAGGGGCAAACCTTTACCCAAGCCGACATTGATAATGATTTATTAACCTTTGAAGCGGCAGGAACAACGGGGGCAGTCACCTTTGACATCACACTTGCCGATGGCGGAGAGGATGGTGCAGGAACAGCCAGTGATACCGTGACAATCAATGTCACGTCACCACCACCGCCTCCAACACCAGAACCAACGGAGCCTCCGACCGAAGCACCTACTGAGGCTCCCACAGAGGCCCCAACAAATATAATTGATGGGGTGACGGTCGAGCAAGACGAAGTCACCGAAAACGGTCAGACTGTGAATAAAATCATTATTAACCCTATACCGGCCGGCCGACAGAACACCGACGAGAGTAGTGATCTGGCCGACATCCCATTACACTTTGATGCCGATAACAATCCAGTCACCACCCTAAGGCTTCCAGAAGGAATTGGTGTGACGGCACGCAGTAATGAGACCGCGGTTGATCAAACCAGCTTCCGAGATGCATTGTATTTACTGAGAGATTCAGCGCCCGAATCTGATTGGTTTTCAATGATTAATGGACTCGACCAATGGTTGAATGGTAAGGGTGCCGGCTGGTTGAATCAAGTGACGTTTAGTTCATCAAGCGATGAAGCGCCATCACAACCGATTCAAGTCAGTGGTGTCGAAGGGAATGACAAAACCGAAGTCATGGTGATTGATGCGAGTCAACTACCGGCTGGCACAGTGCTTGATCTCGATAATATTGAATTTGCCATTATTGTCGGAGATGTCCAAGTTCGTGGAGGAGAAGGCAGTAACATCGTCTTTGCCGGCGGCAGTGGTCAGAATATTGTCCTAGGTGCCGAAGACGATGAGCTACATGCGGGTGATGGGAATGATACTGTTGGCAGTCGCGGAGGTGATGACCAGCTCTATGGCGATGCAGGTGACGATATACTCTTCGGCGGTACCGGAAACGACCTCATTGACGGCGGTGTCGGAACGGACATTGCCGTGTTCGCCTATGACTATGCCGAATACAGCATTACACAACTGGAAAATACCGAAGACGGCACGCCCCAATGGCAAGTCAGTCATGCGACAGAAGGCACCGACACGCTGGTGAATATTGAATATCTGGAATTCGCGGATGTGACCATTACCTTAACAGGCGAAAGTCAGATCAATGATTTTGCCACCTCTGGTCTGTTGTTCTTCTAACATCCAGCAACACATAACAAACACCGGCCGGTAGAAACCTTACCGGCCGGTTCAAATCTATTAATATTCTTTACTGATGTTCACAGGTTTATTCAATAAAGGTGATGACCATCGCTAAGATGTCATTTTGGTAACCATCATTCACTTTGTATTCTCGATAGCCTTCTGAAAGTTTATATCCCACAATGCATTTTTTGCCTTCATATTGCCACTCAATAGCTCCAGATTTTCCATTTGGTAACTCTTTTAAAGAGCTTGGCAATACTAATTGTTGTCCGACAGAGAATCTGTCGCTTGAAGAAGAGATAATTTCACCGGCCGGTGTGGTAAATAAGCAGTGGGTGGCTTCATTGATTTCTTTATTGAGGTACTTCGGTTCTGTCTCTTGCAACATTGCTTGGAATTCTGGTTCGCTGTCGAACACCAATGCAATCCCACCGACGTTTTTGTTTGGTTGTTCCCAGTGTTTGACAGGCGCGTGATAGACATAGGTGTGACGGTCTGAATATAAATCGGTCTGTTCAAATTTTGAAACCGTATATTTCTGTGTCGAATCTAATTTTAGACAGTCAGTGATGACACTTTGCTGTGGCAGTTGTGTGCCGACTAAATAACTTTCGTCAGGGTTCGAGACGGCAAGAATTTTACCGCGCGCATCATAAAGCATGATATTCGTATAAACCGTGTAGAGGTCATTGATGTACTTTAAGATTTTGTGCAGTTCGTCTGTTTCTTGAACCTGAAGAGTGGTTGACTCTGCATGCTTTGTTAATAACTCACGGAAAGTGCTATTTAAGGCCCACCAACGACAATCATTTGCACGTTCATAAAGATTACGATCCATGACTTCGACGGCTAAACTCGCACTGAACTCAACTTTGGTAATAATCGTTTTGACTAGGACTTGATGAATGTGATGAATAAAATCATCAAAGATTTCTTGAATATTTTGGCTAATATCCTGAAAACTGTCCAATACCGGAAGAAAGGCTTTAACGTCGCGTTTTAAAGAAGTGATTTTTCCATTCAAAATAACAATCAACAGCAGGGTGCTAACCTTAAGATTCATCTCTTCAAGGTCATGCAGGTAAATGGATGAGTCGTGATTAATTTCAACTTCTATTGAAGCTTCTTCCTTGCCTTTTTGAAATGCCGTTTGGTAGCCTGCTTTTGCATAACCATACCATTTCAAACCTTTGAAACCTTGGTAGCCATGAGTTAAGGTGCAAAACTCTAATCCTTGTGCGCTCATTTTGGGGGCTGTGTCCTGACGTGGTTCAGTGACTTGTTTCCCTAAAGAGCTTTGTGTTTCGGAGTTGGCCGCAATCACTTTTCCCGATTCATCTAGCAGCATAAGCTCGTAGCCAGGAGTCTCCTTAATCAAGGTGTTAAAAATCCCTTCCATTTCTTCCGAAAACTCAAAACTCATGCATAACACGCCGACGGCTTGACCTTGGTTTTCAATACGCTTAGCGTAAATCAGGCTTTGCGTTTTATTCGGAAAGATGTCTGAGTGTCGATAGATTTCGATGTAGGCTTCTTGAGTGCGCAGTGCTTGTTGAATAAGAGGGTCGCTTGATATTGTTACTGGATTATTTTCATTCAGCTTGGCGCGAACTTCGCCTTGAGGGTTGAGCAGAACGATATCGTCATAAACACTGTACTTCGCAACGTATTCTTGAATGCGATGTTCAATAAATGTCTGTTCTTGCTCGGTCACTTGTTCTTTGGTTAAGAATTCAACCAAATCATCATCGGTTGCAAGAAAACCGACATCCGCAGTTCGCTCAAACAGATTGCGGATAATCATGTCAATTGAAGCCTGTGCATTGAGTGTCATTTCACTACTTGCTTGATTCAGGTAGCGATTCACTAATGACTGCATCATGATGTCACGAAGATTTTGGAATTCTTTTTGAGTCTCAACCACTGAAACTAACAGCTGAGGGTCAATGTTTTCATTATTGATTTTTCCGACCATTGCGACAGTGGTCCACCAAAGATCTTGGTGTTCAAGTGCGTCTAAATAGCTTTTGACGCCAGGTAAATATTCATTAAATTGTTTGATTTGTTGATTGGAGAATTCTTTCATAATGTAGGGTAGTTTTGTTCCATAAATTGGTGTTAGTACAGAAGGCTGTGTGCCAACTTAATGATTATTTTTATAAAACAATAGCATAGAAAGTTTGATGGGTAGAATTCTGTTGGAAGGGAGGTAATACAAAAGTGGTAATTGTTTGCTTTTGGTGCAACTTTGGTTGTACTTCTTTAGTCGTACCTCTTTATGATAAAGCCTCACCATAGTAGTTATCCTTTTTGCCAAAAGGATAAACTCATTCTGTTCCATTGAATGAGAGAACAGGACGTGCCATTAAATGGAATAATGTTCACTTAAGAATAAAGATTGCTTCACTGCGTTCGCAATGACGGTCATTGCGAGGCCTTTGGGGCGTGGCAATCTTCTCTTTTAATAAAGAAATCCACTCAGCGAACCGCGTTATCTCATTGACTGGAAATTTTCAGTTGTTATGTGTTTCGTGTTTATTTTTCCAGTAGTGGTTTTAAATACCGGCCGGTATGAGATTCTGGGTGTTCAGCAATTTGTTCTGGTGTTCCTGTTGCGACAATGCTTCCACCACCTGAACCACCTTCAGGCCCTAAATCTACCACCCAGTCAGCGGTTTTTACGACATCTAGGTTGTGTTCAATAATGACAATCGTATTGCCGTGGTCACGTAATTGATTGATCACTTTTAACAGCAATTCAATGTCATGGAAATGCAGCCCAGTGGTGGGTTCATCCAAAATATACAAGGTATTGCCGGTATCGCGTTTGGCCAGTTCTTTGGCGAGTTTTACCCGTTGCGCTTCACCACCGGAAAGAGTGGTGGCGCTTTGACCGAGCTTGATGTAGCCTAACCCAACATCCATCAGCGTTTTAAGTTTTCGAGCAATGACTGGAATAGCATCAAAGAACGCCAATGCATCTTCCACGTTCATGTCTAGAATTTCGTGGATGTTTTTGCCTTTATAGTGCACTTGAAGAGTTTCACGATTGTAGCGTTGCCCTTGGCAGACATCACACGGTACATAAACGTCTGGTAAGAAGTGCATCTCTACTTTTAAAACACCATCTCCCTGACAAGCTTCGCAGCGTCCGCCTTTAACATTGAAACTAAACCGGCCGGGATTATAGCCTCGCGTTCTGGCTTCCGGTGTTGCGGCTAATAACTCTCGAATGGGCGTGAATAAGCCGGTGTAGGTCGCTGGGTTGGAGCGGGGAGTTCGGCCAATGGCGCTTTGGTCAATGTTGACCGATTTATCAAAATGCTCCATGCCAAATAATGCATTGTAAGGCGCGACTTGATGTTGGGCTTTGTTGAGTTTGTTGGCCGCCAATTTCGACAGTGTACCGTTGATGAGCGTGGATTTCCCTGAGCCGGAAACACCGGTCACGCAGGTTAATAAACCGGCCGGTATCTCTAAGGTGACGTCTTTGAGGTTATTGCCAGAAGCCCCCTCTATTTTTAACCAATTGTCACCGGCCGGTAAACGTTTCGCAGGAATTTCGATTTTGCGTGTACCGACTAAGAATTGTCCTGTTAGAGATTGTGCGTTGCCCATAATTTCTTGTGGTGTGCCTTGCGCCATAATGCGCCCGCCATGAATGCCTGCTCCCGGGCCAATATCGAGAACATAATCTGCCGCGCGAATCGCGTCTTCATCGTGTTCCACCACAATCACAGTATTCCCCAAATCACGAAGATGATTCAAAGTTGCCAGCAGGCGATCATTGTCACGTTGATGAAGACCGATTGAGGGTTCGTCCAAAACATACATGACACCTACTAAACCGGCACCAATTTGTGATGCCAGACGAATTCGTTGCGCTTCACCTCCCGATAGAGTGTCGGCGCTTCGGTTGAGCGTGAGGTAATTCAAACCGACATTGACTAGAAAGGTTAAGCGGTCTGAAATCTCTTTAACGATTTTATCGGCGATTTTTCCCTTCGCACCTTCGAGCGAGAGTGTTTGGAAAATTTCATGCAATTCGCCCACCGGCAATTCCGTCAGGCTCGGCAAGGTGTAATTTTTTACAAAAACATGACGTGCCACTTCATTTAAGCGTGCGCCACCACAAGAGGTGCAGGTTTGAGTGACCATGTATTTTTCAAGCTCTTCACGTACCGATCGGCTCTCGGTTTCCGCAAAACGGCGTTCCATATTGGGAAGAACCCCTTCAAAACGTCGGGTATCGGAATATTTGCCATGCGGTAATGGAATCTTTTTGCGGCCAGAACCATAAAGCACCACTTTTTGTTGCTCAGGTGTTAACTGATTCCATGGTGTTTCGACATCAAACTCGTAGTAGTCGGCGACGGCTTTTAATAGATCGTAATAGTATTTATGTCGGCGATCCCAGCCTCGAATCACGCCGCCGGCGAGTGATAGATCAGGGTGAGTAATAATCAAATCGGGCTCAAAACGCTCTTTTACGCCTAAACCATCACAGGTTGGACAAGCGCCATGAGGGTTATTGAAGGAGAAAATTCGAGGTTCGAGTTCCGTGATTGCGTAGCCACAATGCGGACAGGCGAATTTTTCGGAAAACAGTAACTCAAAATCATCCTCGTCACTCATTGGTACAACTTTACAAACGCCATCGGCCAGCCGAAGCGCGGTTTCAAAGGATTCTGCCAAGCGTTGTTTCATATCGTCGCGCACTTTGAAACGGTCAATCACGACTTCAATGGTGTGTTTTTTGTTTTTGTCCAATTCTTCGATTTGATCGAGTTCGACAATTTCTCCATTAATAATCGCGCGGATATAACCTTGCGCCTGTAATTCACCTAGCAAGGTTTCGTGAAGCCCTTTTTTTCCACGGACGACGGGTGAGAGCAACATGCATTTGGTGCCTTCTGGCAGTTCTAAAGTATGGTCGACCATCTGGCTAACGGTCTGTGCTTCCAAATCACAGTCATGGGTCGGACAGCGGGGGGTGCCAACACGTGCAAACAACAGACGGAGATAGTCATAGATTTCGGTGACGGTTCCAACTGTGGAGCGTGGATTGTGAGAGGTGGATTTTTGCTCAATTGAAATGGCTGGTGATAAACCTTCAATGTGGTCGACATCGGGTTTTTCCATCACCGATAAAAACTGACGGGCATAGGCAGAGAGCGATTCGACATAACGTCTTTGACCCTCTGCATAAATCGTATCAAACGCCAGTGAAGATTTACCCGAACCCGATAGTCCGGTAATCACAATTAACTTATCACGGGGTAGAGTGACATCAATGTCTTTTAGGTTGTGCGTTCGCGCACCGCGCACCACGATTTCTGTCAACATTATCAGGCTTCCCACTTTTTGAGCAAACGGCCATTATACCAATTCAGTTTGAGAATCAGAGTCGGCTTTTCTCTGGGCATTCCGTTTTACCAATGCCTTAATGGTTCGATAAACAATTCTGTCGTTACAATTTACCGGCCGGTTGATGATAATATTTGCTTAAGTAAGTAGTCGACTAAGTACTCTCCTATAGAGTAATCAACGCCATCTTAGGTGTTGTTAGAAGTCATTGGCGAACAAGGAGAACGCAAGAGTAAAAGCGTTTCTTACTTTAAAACGAATGTTGTTTGGTCAGGTGCTATTATCACAGCCAATCTTTGCTGGCCGGTGAATGAGTCGATGGAAATTAAACGTTTTGCACTAGGGTCTGTTGACAATTCATAATTAGGCTCTGCTCAAACCATTTTTCGTTCCAGCAAGGCTGAAAGAGCGCGGAATAGTTATTCTATTTGAGCGAATTTCTAACACTGCTGGGGCAAAAATGGCTTGAGCCCTACGGGTTGCGCTTAAAAATGTCGCACTCTTTGTTGCTCATCGCTTATTTGGAATAACCAAACTGCGCTCTGAGCGTCGCGATTGCTGCATTTTTAAGCAGCAACAGAGTCAAGTCTGAATTGTCAACAGACCCTAAAGAGATTTGATCAATGAACGAACGAATACATGGTTGTTGAAGAAATATTAATATGGCTTTTATCAAGTTTTCAACTCTAGACTTTCCGCTCAAAGAACGCATTGAAGCAGCACAAGATATCTACGCCGCCATTGCCAACATTGAATTGCGTACACTTGATAAATGCGTTCCCATGATTGAAACGCGACTTCGATTGCTGCCCGGTGTTTCCATTGGATGGGCGAAAACGTCTCCCATCGTTGTCAATCGCAGAGAAAAACATATCCAAGACGGCAATGACGATTTCTCTTTGTTATTAAATCCCTTAGGGCATTCTGCGTGGAACGCATCCATTGAAAAAAAGGGGGAATTCATTTGTTCACCGGGGATGGGGTGTTTTAGTTATAACGATCGTCCTGGAAGTATTACTTTCCAGGGTGCGCAAACTCATATGTTAAACATAACCTTTTCTCGTGCATTATTCGAGCCTTTGATTTCCCGTGTCGCTATGGATGGGTATGCACGTTTAGATGTAGAGATTCTTCCTCTGCTAACACAATCAGCGCTAGAGCTGATGGTTGAAAATCCAACAACTCCCATTAATCCGCTAGAACAGGTGAACCAATTGATAGACTTGGCTTCTTTGGCGGTAGGTGTTCATTCGGATTATGGAGTACATGCTCGTCAACATGGTTTGAAGCAGGCCAGAATGAAAGCTGTTAAAGCAGATATTTTGATTCACTTCTATTGTGGGGACTTGTCTCTTGATTGGTTAGCCAAACGGCATGGAGTTTCTGCTAGTTACATTCGCTCAATGTTTGAACAAGAAGAAACGAGTTTTACCGACTACTTACTGGAAATCCGATTGCAAAAAGCGTTTGATAGCCTCACTAACCCTGATTATGCCTCAATAAACATTACAGATATTGCCTACAATGTCGGGTTTAACAATCCTTCTTGGTTTTATCGTGCCTTTAAGAGACGCTTTGGCTTTGTGCCAAGTGACGTCCGCTAATAATTTTCTGCACACACTCTCAGAATCCAATTTTTGCTCAGTGTAGCGCTGAGTGGAGGCGGATAATTTTTCCATGTTTATAATTCGAATCAAAATTCATTAAAGTATTTGTTTTGTTAACTTGGCAAATATACGTATCTGGAGCGTTTAATATGATCAAATCTACGATTTATTTTTCTGTACTTGCCTCGGTAGCGTTCATAGGTAATTCTGTTTTGGCTAGTGAAGAGCCGTTGCCCTATGTCTTTAGTTCTGGGACTCCTGCGAAAGCGGAAGAAGTTAATGAGAATTTTACTCATTTAGATCAGCGTATTAAAAGTCTTGAAGCAACTGAAGACAGTGGATGGGTGAGTGGTTTCCAAGCACCTTTAACGGGCACTGTATCCATTTTTAATAATCCATTTGAATCCAATGCCGTTTATGGCACGAACACACTCTTTTTAACAGAGTTGGCTGTGGGTGATGCGATTCGCATAGAAGATAGGGTCTTTCAGGTGAAAAGCATCGAGAGTGATACACAGTTAACCTTGAACGGCTACTTTAGTGCTTCGGTTTCCGATGTGCCAGCTTATGCAACCGATACGAGGTTGTCGGTCAAACTGAATGATAGAGACAAACTTTCTGTTAATGGCGGCGGCTATCTGATTCGCCAGATTCAGCGAGTGACCGGTAATAATGATGAATGGGGTGCTTTTGATTACGTTTCCAACAGAAAACTAGACTTCTATAAAGCATATCGATCTAGCACGATTCGGATTACTTATACTGACCGAGTAGATACATCTAGCATCACTCCTTGTTATTACGAAATTCAAGTCAATCGACAATCTTGTGCAAGCCCTCGACCGATTCGCTTCTTTAAACCCTCGGATGAAGGGCAGAGCTTTAGTGATGTTTTGTATTGCAAAGGCATTGATGCAGGAATGAATACCATTGAGGTTTTTGCTTACGATGGATGTGATTCTTTTGGGCACGAGGATTTTATTGATGGTACAAGTGTAGACTCTTTTTGGTCATTAGAAGCCGAGGAAGTGTATTAAGTTCACGCGATGGCGTGTGTTGATGAAAATATTATTTAGTTACTTTAAGTGTTGAAAAGTAACGCAATGTAAATACGGTTGAACTTATGCGCTTAAAAAGAAAATTTCAATATCTCGTTCTTGCGGGAGTGCTTCCTCTGTTTACCGCCTGTGGAGGAGGTTCAGCAAGTGAAGAGACGGCTTCGGAAAAAGACACCATCACGCTCAATGGGCAAGTCGCAGATGGTTACCTTGCTTACGCAAGGGTCTGCTTAGATTTGAATTCCGATAGAGTATGTGGAGTAGATGAGCCGACAACGCAGACCGATAGTTCAGGGAGCTTTTCTCTAACAGTGATACCAGAAGAGGCTAGTGCTGTTGTTTTGGTTGAAGTGATTCAAGGACAAACAATTGACCTAGATGATGGCCGAACAGTTTCGAAGTCATATTCTTTAACCGCTCCAGCAGGCTCTACATTTGTTAGCCCTCTGACTACTTTAGTGCAGCAGCAAATGGAAGCTAATCCCAGCTTGAGCTATGAACAAGTCAAAAAACGGGTTGATGATATTTTAGGGGTTGATGCCTCAGTGGACTATATTGAGGCTAAAGCCATTGATGCTACGGGCGTTTACAATCAAGCTCATAAAATTGCACAAGTTATTGCAGAGATACTGGCTGACAATGTAGGTGAAAAAACTGAGCCGGAAACCTTGCTGGCTGTTGCAATCAAAATATTTGATAACCTGAAGCAAATTAAAGGTGATGTTGAAGCTTTGGGTGATGATTTTAACGCTGATCAATATGCCCAAGAAAACAAAAATGAATACTCAGTGTTACCTTCGGAGCCAGTTGATAGGACGGCGCCTACTATTACATTGTTAGGGAAGGCCTTCGTCACAGTAGAACTGGGTAAAGCTTATACCGATGCTGGTGCGACCGCTTCTGACAATAAAGATGGTAACATCACGGCTCAAATTGTTACGGTAAACCCTGTGAATACCGGAACGATTGGTGTTTACACCGTGACTTACAATGTAAGTGATATGGCAGGAAATAGCGCAGCTCAAGTCACTCGAACGGTTCATGTTGTTGAGCCTGCGGATACCACTGCACCAGTTATTACCTTGTTAGGAGAGCCTTCAGTGACCTTAGAATTAGGTCAAGCTTATACCGATGCTGGTGCGACTGCTTCTGACAATAAAGATGGTAATATCACGGCTCAAATTGTTACGGTAAACCCTGTGAATACCGGAACGATTGGTGTTTACACCGTGACTTACAATGTAAGTGATATGGCAGGAAATAGCGCAGCTCAAGTCACTCGAACGGTTCATGTTGTTGAGCCTGCGGATACCACTGCACCAGTTATTACCTTGTTAGGAGAGCCTTCAGTGACCTTAGAATTAGGTCAAGCTTATACCGATGCTGGTGCGACCGCTTCTGACAATAAAGATGGTAACATCACGGCTCAAATTGTTACGGTAAACCCTGTGAATACCGGAACGATTGGTGTTTACACCGTGACTTACAATGTAAGTGATATGGCAGGAAATAGCGCAGCTCAAGTCACTCGAACGGTTCATGTTGTTGAGCCTGCGGATACCACTGCACCAGTTATTACCTTGTTAGGAGAGCCTTCAGTGACCTTAGAATTAGGTCAAGCTTATACCGATGCTGGTGCGACCGCTTCTGACAACAAGGATGGCGATATTACAGGTCAGATGACAGTAGTCAATCCAGTGGATATTAATACGGTTGGACGCTATGAAGTAACATACGACGTTCGCGATGCGGCAGGTAACCTTGCGGAACAAGTATCAAGAATCGTGAATGTTATTGAGGCCACTAAGCCAGAAAATTGGGGCAGCAATTGGGATGAAATGCACTGGAGTTAATGGTAAAAGTTTATTGGTTGCGTTTTCTTTTTGAAGCGTTAAGCGTAAAAGTTTCTACCGGCCGGTAAGTTTATTGCGTTGAGAGAAGCGCTTTAAGTTTATGCCAAAAAGTAGATCAATTTTCTGTATGAAAATAAATTTTAGCCCAACTTTGCGAAGGCTGAAGGCAAGCAATAAATTGTTTAAGCGCCGAGAGTGATTGTTGGACTAAATCAAGTGAGCTTGGCTATTTTTTCTTGGCTTTTTGCCAAGCTCTGAGCTTAATGCTAAAGCCATAAATCAAAATCTAGCTTTACCCATTACATCTCTGCCCGTCCAAATTTATGGACTTAAAAGTAGGCTTCCTGTTATGCGAACACGTACGTCACTGTTACCTTGTTCTTGGTAAGGTGCCGAGCTTGAGGCGACACGTGCTTCCATGACCATTGGTGTTTTGTAACGAACAACTGGTGCGCTTGCATGTGGTTGGATGTCTGTCTTGATTAAGCGATAGTTTTGATGTCCAAACCCTTTTGCAATTACTGAAGCTTTTGCCTGATAACCCTCGATCACTGTTTTTAACAGAGTGGCTTCTGCCTTTTGGCGTTTCTCATTACTTAATGTGAAGCTCATTGATTGAAAGGCTAAAGGTTGTTGTAACTGAGTTAATACTTTGTCCAAGTTTGCATCCGTTTTAGCGGACAGTGTGAGTGTTTGTTGACCCCGCCAATGAGAGATTACCCGGTTTTTGCCATAGACCGGTGATACCTGATAATTACCCGTCTGCAAAGATTCGACATCGGCATTCTGCAAAATGGTTTTGGCTTTTTGCATCATTTTGTTGATTTTAAGGCTGACATCAGCGGAACTTTCACCTTCTGCAATGGCAGCGAATTGTAACTCCATCAAATCGTTTTCCAGTTGCATGACTTCTTCATACGAAAAATTCACTTGATGACCGGCCGGCAAACTTTCGTTAGCGATAACTGGTGTACTCAAAGTGCCAATAAGTAGTGCGACAAATAAGTGGTTTGTCACTTTGAGCTTTTGTAAATGGGGTTTGATGAATTGAAATTGCATACCCGTTCCTCATTAATCAAAATATTAATTTTCAGTATACGTTAATAGACGCATTTAAAAGTGAGTTAACGTGAATTTTATGGGGTGAATTTTTAATAGAGCGTGACTTTCTATTCGATGGCTTTTTCTCCTTTGAATTCTATTCGTTATAATAGCGGCCTTAATTTTCGAATGTTCGGATAAACCGAGCGTAAAACACCATAGGCAACTTATATGTCCATTCCTCAACCCGATTCAATGACTCCAGTCGAGCGTCGAGCTGCTTTTTCTATTGCGGGCATTTTCTCGACTCGAATGCTTGGCCTTTTTATGGTTTTTCCGGTCTTTGCACTCTTTGCAGAGAAAGAGTTTGAAAATATTACTGGTACGCAAATCGGGATTGCTATTGGGGTTTACGGCTTAACTCAGGCTTTGTTACAAGTGCCATTTGGTATGTTGTCCGATAAGTTTGGCCGCAAACCTTTGATTATGGTCGGCATGATAATTTTCATGATTGGATCTCTGATTTGTGCGGTGGCTGATTCAATCGAAATGATGATTATTGGTCGGGCGCTTCAGGGAATGGGCGCTGTTGCGGCGGTATTAATGGCCTCTGTAGCGGATTTGGTTCGCGAACAATATCGCCTTCGAGCTATGTCGATTGTTGGTATGACCATTGGTTTGTCATTTACCTTGTCATTGGTTGCTGGGCCATTGTTGGATGCGTGGATTGGTGTGCGTGGTATTTTTTGGGTGATTGCAGGCCTCTCGATTCTTGGTATGGTGCTCGTGTGGTTTGCACTGCCTAAAATCGAAAATCAGTCTTTCCAGCGTGAAGCACAAACCGATGTGACGCAGTTTTCTGATGTATTAAAACATCCGCAATTACTTCGATTGGATTTGGGAGTGTTTGTTCTACACGCAATTTTGACGGCCATGTTTGTTGTTATGCCGTTAATTTTGCGTGATTCAGCAGAGTTACCTTCAGTTGAACATTGGTATATCTATTTACCAGTCATGTTGTTGTCGTTCGTGTTAATGGTACCGTTTATTATTCAAGCAGAAAGCAAAGGTCGTATGAAACCAGTGTTTTTGGGCGCGATTGCGGCAATTATGTTGATGCAATTGGCATTTATTGGTGTTGACTTAAATTTCTGGAGCTTGTTTGTTTTATTGCTGATTTTCTTCACTGCGTTTAATTTGCTTGAGGCGAGTTTGCCTTCTTTGGTGGTGAAATTGTCACCGGCCGATAAGAAAGGTACGGCCAGTGGTGTTTATTCAACCAGTCAGTTTATTGGTGCAGCGATCGGTGGTGCGCTAGGGGGTTATCTGTACCAGCATTATGGTTATAATGGGGTGTTTGCATTAACCGCGATTTTGGGAATGGTTTGGCTGTTGGCTGCTAGTTCAATGGAAAAGCCTATGCCATTGAGTATTGCGTCTGTTCCGCTTGGTCATGTGGAGTGTGATGAGATTGAAGCGTTGGAAAAACGCTTGTTAGAGTTTGATGGAATTTATGAGGCGGTGATTTTGGTTGAGGAGAATCGAGCTTATTTCAAAATCGACCGCAAAAAATTGGATGAGGTCACTCTAATCGATTATATTGAAAAGAGTAATGAGTCTTTAGTACGGAGAGAAGGTCAGTTATGCGAGGCATAAACAAAGTAATTTTAGTAGGTACATTAGGTGCAGATCCTGATGTGAAATATGCGGCTAATGGAAATGCCATCGCCAATTTAAGCGTTGCAACTTCGGAAGAGTGGAATGACAAAAATACCGGGCAGAAACAGCAAAAGACTGAATGGCACCGTGTTTCCATGTTTGGTAAATTGGCTGAAATCGCTGGACAATATCTTCGTAAAGGGTCTCAAGTATATCTAGAAGGTAAATTGCAAACACGAAAGTGGCAAGATCAGAATGGTCAAGACCGCTACACGACCGAAGTGGTGATTTCTGGTTTTGACGGTACTATGCAGATGCTAGGTGGTGGTAACCGCGGCGGTGATGCGCCTTATGACAATAACCAAGGGTTTGGTCAGCAGCAAGGAATGAACAACCAACCGATGGGTGGTGGGATGAATCAGGCTCCTCAGCAATCAATGGGTAATCAGGGCAACCAAGGTGGTCAACAAATGCCTCCGCAGGGTGGTTTTCCTCCACAAAATCAAGGTATGGGGCAAACACAACCTATGCAGCCAAGCCCAGCGCCGGCTATCAATGATTTTGAAGATGATAATGTTCCATTTTAACCATCACAATAATTATTATTTTTGATAAAGATGCTAAGAACCCCGTAATTACGGGGTTTTTTGTGTCTGTAGAAAACCTATGCAGGAAGTAGGGTTCAGTAAAATATTTAAGAAATAACGGCAAGATAGGGCTCAGTTATGGTGTTAGGCAGCTTTAGCTTATGACAAATAAAAACTTTATATTTGTTATTCCTACAGATTTGTATAGGGTGTTTCTTAGGTTGCTGTAAAAAATTGTTTTTTAAGGATATTTAAGTATTGCATAGTTAGGGTTTGTGTACTGAAAAATAAGTTAGATAGGTTTGTTTATATTAAAAAAGTATTCGGTTTTTAGATTAGTAAAATTCAATTTATTTATCTATAGATTTAAGTAATCAATTTAGGCGGCGATTTAACTTAAACTTCTAAAAAAATATTGGAAGTATTCGATATGAAAAATAAGTCTCTTAAAACAAAAATTATCGTGATTGCATCGGCAATTGGTGGGTTAGTTGCGGTTATCATCGCAATAACGCTTTATCTTAATAACGTGGTGCCACTAAAAGAAAAAGTCTCAAAAGAGCTTATTTCAAATATGGAGTCTTTTGTAGAAACGCAAATTTTTCAAAAAGTCCAAGGTGGCATTATGGGAGCCACTGCGGTGGCGATTGACCCTCGGGTTGCTGAAGCTCTTGCTATAGAAGAAAGAGGGGATTTATTAAAGCGGTTTGCAAAGATTCGAGATCAATATAAAGGGCAAACGAATTATAAAAATATTCAAACGCAGTTAATCACCGCTGATGGACGTTCCTTAATCAAGTCGTGGGAACTTGATAGTT
The DNA here is from genome assembly GCF_004293625.1 of Thiomicrorhabdus indica. Classification (NCBI taxonomy): domain Bacteria; kingdom Pseudomonadati; phylum Pseudomonadota; class Gammaproteobacteria; order Thiotrichales; family Piscirickettsiaceae; genus Thiomicrorhabdus; species Thiomicrorhabdus indica. The sequence continues at coordinate 500,514 of NZ_CP033040.1, forward strand.
ATGGTCAAAACCTTGCAAACAGCCCACTTGTTCAGAAGTTGATAAATGAAAAGCAAGCCTTTGGTTCCCTTGCAGTTGGCGCTTTAGGGGTATCAATTATTGCAATGTCTCCGGTGCTTGAAGGCGATGAGTTTTTAGGTGGAATTGCCATGATTCAGGGACTGGCCTCCGTTCGAAAAAACTTTACAGCACAAACCGGTGGAGAGTGGCTTCTGCTTGTTGACCGTGAATATATAAGCGACAAATATGGAGAAATGCCTGTCATTGAGAAAAACACCTCTTTTAATGAACGATTTATTGTTGCGAATGATCGGTGGTTTAAAGAAGACGTCATAAACTTGGTCAAAAGTAATTATCAACAAACAACGGGAATCAATCAAAATATCTATTTTCATCATCAAAAAATCATAATTGATTTACCTGCCATGGATGAGACAAACCAACCATTTGGTCGCCATATCTTTGTCATGGATGAAAAAGAGTACTATGGTCCAATTAATGAAGCTATGAATTCAGCTTTGATTGCCATTATAGGTATCGTGCTAGGTATTTTCCTCTTAACGACCGTGCTGGTGGTTGTTTTTAGTAAGATTGTCATCAATCCTTTGATCAATATGCAAAGTTCTATTAAAAAGATTGTTTCGACTGGAAATTTTGATATCAGAAATTCGGTTGAATCGGAAGATGAAATTGGTCAGACTTCTGAAGCTTTGAATTCATTACTCCATCAGATAAGCATCATCATTAAAGATTCAAACATAGCCGTCAAGGCAATTTCTGAAGGTGATTTTTCGAAAATAATCGATGGAACCTATGCAGGTAACTTGGCTGAACTTCAAGAAGGGATTAATTCAAGTGTAACGAATATCGATTCTGTCATACAGCAAATTTCTAAAGTCATTCATGCAATGAAAGTAGCTGATTTCAATATTTCAATTGAAAACAATACAAAAGGTCAGTTCTTCGAAATCTTGAAAGATTCGGAACAAGCGATTAATTCCACCAATAACATTATTTCTGAGATTAATCTTGTGATGGAAAGTATGCAGAAAGGTGATTTCTCATTAAGAGTATCAATTGACGCGAGCGGAGAATTAAATACGCTAAAAGAGCATATAAATCAGTCAATGGATTCACTAAACAGTGCGATTCAAGAAATTTCTTCAGTTGCCTCTTCTATGAGTCAAGGAGATTTAACTCGTACTGTCAATAATGAATATCATGGAGAACTTAGTGCTCTCAAAGAGGCGATGAATCTATCTCTTGAAAAACTGGGTGAAAGTATTGGTTTGGCAATCAGTTCGGCAAATATTGTGACCAGTGAGGCTGAAAAGGTCTCTTTGGGTGCGGATAATTTAAATACTCGTTTACAGCAGCAAGCGTCTGCTGTAGAGCAAACTTCTGCAACGATGGAACAAATGAACTCAGCGGTTCAGAATAACACCGAAACGACTGATAGCGTTGCAAAAGTCATGCAAAAAGTTCAAGGCCAAGCGAATGAAGCGGCTCAAATTATGAAGTCGACAATTGATTCGATGGATAGTATCCAAGAGTCTAGTCAGCAAATCTCTGAAATTGTCACCTTGATTGATAGCATCTCTTTCCAGACAAATTTATTGGCTTTAAATGCTGCTGTGGAAGCTGCAAGAGCAGGAGAGCATGGTAGAGGTTTTGCTGTGGTGGCGAGTGAAGTAAGAAGTTTGGCTCAAAAGTCAGCAGATGCAGCGAAAGATATCAAAAATTTAATTGATTCGAGTGTGCAGAGAGTGAGTCAAGGAAGCGTATTAGCTAGTCAGTCAGGTGATGCTATTAAGCAAATCACGGCTTCAATTGAAGAGGTGAGTAATATGATTTACCAAGTAAATACTGCCTCTCATGAGCAAGCTCAGGGTATTGGTCAGGTACACAATGCAATCAATGAAATTGATTCCGCAACACAAGAGAATGCTGCGCTTGTTGAGCAAACCTCAAGCTCAACATCTCATATGACGCAACAGGCCGTAGAACTCAAACAGAATATGGAGTTATTTAAAACCGTTTCTTCATTGCCAGACAGAACAACTACCCAAAAAGCTTTAGTGACGAACAAGGATAAAATGCTTAAGCTTGAGAAACCATCTGATTCGTGGTCAGATTTTTAAATGAACGCAAGCTAAGGCAGTTGAGTGAACGAAGTTTGCTTGAAAGTACTTTAACGACCTTGGCTGTGCTTTTCAGACCAAGCCGTTTAAGTGAACTTTTTAAAAAGTACTTAACAAGAGGCTCTTGCTTTAATGGAATTTACCGGCCGGTAGAATTTTGATTGTTTCTCAACTCACAAGACACTATTGCTAGTTTGTTTGTGAAATAGATGGATTGCTTCAATCCCAGAACTGACCCCCATTTTTTTATAGAGTCGATTGCGGTGAGTTTTAATGGTATTTTCGGCAATAAAAAGTTTTTCGGCCATTTGGTTAATAGAATAGCCGTTTACCAGATAATGCAATATCTGCTTTTCGCGGATCGTCAATTCAAACTCGCGGCTTAATTGGGTTAAATCAGCGCCTTTGCGCATTTGAGTGATAATCTCAAACTGTTCACGCGAGAACCAAAAAGAGCCTTGGTCTATTTTTTCAATCCCTTGTTGCACTAATCCATTTGACATTTCTTTGGTGAATACGCCTTTGACAATAAACCGTTTGATTAATTGGCTGATGTCTGTCTCGGGTTCTATAAACAAGGCGACGTGTGCATCATTTAATCGAATCTGCAATTCATCGATAATTTTCGTGCTGTTTTTGACTTCTCCAGCCGGTACTTCAAAAATAATTAGATCGTCATCATTAAATTTTAGGCTTCGGTCATAGGTCGAGAAGATGACCGGCGTTTCAAAGCTCAATTTGAGTGTGTTTAAAAAGTTTTGTGCCGCTGGTGTAAGGTCGGATAGAAAATAGATGCGTGAAAAACTTTGTAGAGTGGTTTGTTGAACCTGAAACATCAATCAGTTCTCGTTTTACTGTGAATTATGCGAGCAATTATAACAAAGTATCATAATATTTAATGACTTCGATAAGGGTGTTACAGTGCTTTCAAAATTCACTAAACTTTGGCTGAAATTTGCCGCTATAAGTGACAGAGGTATGAATTTATGGCAAAGAAAATCAGTAAAAAAATTGAGGTCACACCCGCACTCAAGTACTTTTTTGCAAAGTTAGAGAAAGAAAATAGTCGGTACGAAAGTGAGCTTGAGCGTATTGAAGAAGAGAGCCTCTTGCCAATTGATGAGATTGAGGCATTTGTTCGTGCGCTAAAAACTCAAAATATCTTTATTCATACTGTTGGGTTATCTGGAAAACGCGAGTCAACCATCTTAAGTAAAGCAATTTTCAGCTTAAATAAAATCATTAAAATTTATTACAGTACGAGTTTTGATGAGCATGACACCGGTTTTATTCGTGTGCGATCTGACTTGGAAGAACGAACAATTGTGGTTGAGCGTTTACACGGTTTTCGACCAAAAGCAGAAACCATGTATCAGAGTTCTGATCAATGTCATGTCATTCGCTATTTAACGAAATGGTTAATTCAACGGATTGACTGGACGAAAACGAAGCTGTCTACGCTGGAAATTTACTCGATCTATCAAGCGGTGATAGAGGAGGAACGTCAAGAAGAGTTGTTTGAAGAAGACAATTGGATGGAACACGAAAACGTGCACTAAGTTTGTAAAATGCTTTGATTTTATAAGAAGATTTACCGGCCGGTAGAGATTTACCGGCCGGTAGAGATTTAGCGGCCAGTTTTTGTTTGTAGCAAGTTGATATCGGATAGAGCTTTAGTGAGTGCGATGAACCGCGAGGTCCGCTAAGCTTTTAAGAGCTTCTTTAAGTTCTGATGCCTCTAGAGAAGCTAAAGCAGATTTGGCTTTTTCTGCTTCACTTTGTGCCAATTTCTGCGTGTAGGCAATGGCACCACTATTTTTGATGATGGCAGTGACTTCTTCTAAACGTTCAGCGCCGTCTTTTTCAATGGCTTCACGAATGATTTGTTTCTCATTGTCGTTGCCATTTTGCAACACATAAATTAGCGGTAGCGTAGGTTTGCCTTCCGCCAAATCATCGCCAACGTTTTTACCAAGTTCTTCCTCATCTGCCAAATAATCCAACGCATCATCGATTAATTGGAAAGCTGCTCCAAGATGACGACCGTATAAAACAAACGCTTCTTCTAAATCTGTCCGGCCGGTAAGGATTGGGCCCATTTGAGTTGCGGCCTCAAACAGTTTTGCGGTTTTACGGTGAATGACCTCCATGTAGCGTTCTTCGGTCGTGTCTGCATCATGAATGTTCAGTAGTTGTAGCACTTCGCCTTCAGCAATGACGTTCGTTGCCTCCGACATGACTTGCATAATACGCATAATCCCCGGTTCAACCATCATTTCAAAAGAGCGAGAGTACAGGAAGTCACCGACTAAAACGCTGGCAGCATTCCCCCATACCTCGTTGGCCGTTTGATTGCCTCGGCGCGTATCGGATTCATCGACAACATCATCGTGTAATAACGTCGAGGTGTGGATAAATTCAATGACTGCAGCCATGGTAAGATGGTCGGTGCCTTGATAACCACAGGCGCGAGCGCTGAGTAAGACCAGTAGAGGTCGCAAACGTTTGCCACCACTATTAATAATGTAGTGACCAATTTGATTAATCAGAACAACATCTGATGAAAGACGGTTTAAAATTAGTTGGTCAACCGCGTCAATATCGTCTGCAATCAGTGCGCGAATTTCTTTTAGGGTCATAAGACTTGTCATAAGACTCTTTTAGCTTGTGGCGAATTTATTCAAAATAAGGGTCACTATTTTAGACTGAAACCCTGATTCTGACCAGTTGGATATGCGATTCATTCAAAGCCGTATTTTGACCGGCCGGTAATCCTTGCCTGAAGCTCGCAAGTGTTTGAAAACTATTTGAATTTATTTTGTTTTTGGCGTTGACCTTGTATATGGAAATCTATATAATCCGGCTTTCGCTAAATTTAGCGGCTTATTAAAAAGATATAGATATCCGGGAGATAATCAATGTACGCAGTAATTAAAACCGGTGGTAAGCAGTATCGAGTTCGTGAAGGTGATGTGATTCGTGTTGAGTCATTGAATGCAGAAGCCGGTGACGCGATTGAATTCGACCAAGTATTGATGGCAGGTGAAGGCGCAGACGTTAAAGTTGGTGCACCACTTCTTGAAGGTGCTAGGGTTGCAGCCACTGTTGAAGCAAACGGTCGTGGTCAAAAAGTGACCATCATCAAGTTCCGTCGTCGTAAGAACCGCTCGAAAACGAAACAAGGCCACCGTCAAAACTTCACAGAAGTTAAAATTGGTAAAATCACTGCTTAATTCTGTTTGCCAGAAATTAGGTATGTTTGTTTAGAAAGATTAATTAAAACAGCGGCTGGCTCTGAGTAGGGGACGGCTCTGTGAACAAAAGGACATTGCTATGGCTCACAAAAAAGCAGCAGGTAGTACTAAAAACGGTCGCGATTCTAATGCCAAACGATTGGGTGTGAAAGCATTCGGTGGTCAAGCGGTTTCTGCGGGAAGCATCATTGTTCGTCAACGTGGTACTAAGTTCCACGCGGGTGATAACGTTGGTCGTGGTAAAGATGATACTCTTTTTGCAAAAGCAGACGGTCAAGTTGCTTTCGTATCAAAAGGTAAGCCTGTACGTACTTTCGTAACAGTTGTTGCTGAATAATCAAAACTGATTATTTTTGCAAATGAAAAGCGCCCTACCGATATTTTCGGTGGGGCGTTTTTGTTTGTGGAAGATGATTGGTGTTTTCAAGCTTTGCTAGCGATGAATATTCCAAAAAGTTTCACAGGGCAAGGATGTCCTGTGAGAGTCCTCAGAGATGAGCTCGAAACGTCTTTTTGAAATATTCATCGGTAGCGAAGTTTTACGCCTTTTGAAACACAATTTTCTAACATTTCTCGTGGCATGCCTCTGGTAAAATAATGTCACTTTTTATCCCCCATCACTTTTAAAGCCTAAGGAAAAAACTATGCAATTTGTTGATGAAGCCAGTATTCGAGTCTTTGCCGGCCGAGGTGGTAATGGTGTGGTCAGTTTTCGCCGTGAAAAATATATTCCGTTTGGTGGACCAAATGGTGGTGATGGCGGTGATGGCGGTAGTGTTTATTTGCAAGCCGATCGTAATCTGAATACATTAGTTGATTTCCGTTATAACCGTGATTACCGTGCACAAAACGGGCAGTCAGGAATGGGGCAGCAAAAAACAGGTTCAGCCGGTGATGACTTGGTTGTTTTGGTTCCAGTTGGGACAACCGTTGTTGACGTAGACGCTGACGAGGTCATGGGGGATTTAACCGAACATGGTCAAAAGCTCCTTGTCGCAGAAGGCGGTCGTCACGGCCTAGGAAATGTACACTTTAAAAGTTCTCGTAACCGGACACCTCGTCAATGCACACCGGGTGAACCGGGTGAAGAGCGTCAGCTTGCTTTAGAGATGAAAGTTTTGGCAGATGTCGGGTTGCTTGGCTTGCCGAATGCGGGTAAATCCAGCCTGATTTCTTCGGTCTCGGCAGCACGCCCAAAAGTAGCCAATTATCCTTTTACCACGCTTTACCCTAATTTAGGCGTGGTAGCGGTCTCTCCGGAAACCAGTTTTGTTATGGCCGATATTCCTGGTTTGATTGAAGGTGCAGCAGAAGGTGCTGGGCTAGGTATCCAATTCCTGAAGCATTTGGCGCGAACCGGTTTATTGTTGCACGTTGTGGATATTGCACCGGTTGATGACTCAGATCCTGTAGAAAATATTCGAGTGATTCAACAAGAGCTTGAAAAATACAGCGATGAATTGGTCGATAAACCTCGTTGGTTGGTGCTAAACAAAACCGATTTAATGTTGCCAGAAGAGGCGGAAGAGGTTTGTCAGCGCATTGTGGAAGAGATTGAATGGCAAGGCCCTACGTATCGCATCTCAGCAATCACGCGTGAGGGCACGCAACAGCTTGTCAATGACATTGCACAAGCCTTGGTTGAAAATCGTCGTGATGCCTTTGAACAAGAAGATTTACAAGCGGCTCAAGCACAGCAGCAAGCTGAAGAAAAGGGCTATCGACAAGTTGAAGAAGATTTTGATTTCTAGAGTCGAATTTAAATTTAGATATTAGGTTTGGATGAAACATTAGTATGCAGCGGTCTGAATTAAAAAATACCAAACGTTGGGTGATTAAAATTGGCAGTGCTTTACTGACCGATGATGGTAAGGGCTTAAATAAACAAGCGCTTGGCCAGTGGGTTGAGCAGATGGTTGAGCTTAAGCGTCAAGGCATTGAAGTGGTGATTGTTTCTTCTGGATCTGTTGCAGAAGGTATGAAACGTTTGGGATGGCAGACACGACCGAAACAGTTGAATGAGTTGCAAGCGGCGGCTTCTGTTGGCCAAATGGGGTTGATTCAGGCATATGAGTCAAAGTTCATGAGGTTTGACATTCACACTGCACAAATTCTAATGACGCACGATGATTTGTCGAACCGCAAGCGTTATCTGAATGTTAAAAACACGGTTGAAACCTTATTGGAATATGGTGTTGTTCCCATTATTAATGAAAATGACGCGGTAGTGACCGATGAAATTCGCTTTGGGGATAATGATACTTTAGGTGCTCTAACAGCAAATTTGATGGGAGCCGATGTGTTGGTCATTATGACCGATCAGCAAGGTTTGTATGATGACAATCCCCGTACCAACCCTGACGCAAAATTGATTGAAGAAGCGCAGGTTAGCCGCAAAGATATTGAAGCCATGGCTTCCCCGGAGGGCGGAGCATTAGGCAAAGGTGGTATGTATACCAAAGTCATGGCTGCCAAGCGTGCTGCTCGCTCAGGGACAGCAACCATTATTGCTGCTGGGCGCGAACCCAATATTTTGACGCGTTTACTGGCTGGTGAAAATAAAGGTACGCTGCTAATTCCTGATTTAGAGCCTTTATCTGCACGCCAACAATGGTTAGCTGGGCATTTGCAAGCCAAAGGTCGATTGATATTAGATAAGGGTGCTGTAAAGGTTCTGCGAGATTCTGGCAAGAGTTTACTTCCCATCGGTGTCAGAGCACAGCAGGGTGATTTCCAGAGAGGTGAAATGGTCGTGTGTGTGGATGAATCTGGACAAGAAGTGGCTCGTGGTTTAATTAATTACCCAGCCAATGAATCAGCAAAAATTTTGGGTCAAGCATCTCACCAAATTGAGTCCATCCTTGGTTATACCGAAGATGAATCCCTTATCCACCGAGATAATCTGGTCCTGATTGATTCATAACGATATTTGGCGAAGGATGCAGAATTAGCTAGTGGTATTAGTTCATCGTAACGCAGTTACGACCTTGTTGCTTGGAAGCATAAAGTCTTGAATCTGCTCTTTTAAACATTTCATCAAAACCTCCTTCAAAACTACAATCTGCGCCAATGGACATTCCTACTTTTATTGGTACCTCGATTTTTTCAAGATTGAAAGAGTGGCTTAACAAGTCTTCCAATAATCGTTGCAATATATTTTTAGCGCTCTCACAATCAGTATTTTGCAAAATTACGGCAAATTCATCTCCACCAATGCGTGCAAAATAATCGCTTGATTTTAGAGAGTGTTCAACGAATTTTGCAAAGGCTTTTAGTAAAGAATCACCTATGTCATGGCCGTATTTATCATTAACAGGTTTAAAACCGTCTAAATCTAGAACTGCAAGAGTCATTGGTTGCTTGGCTTTTTGATGATCGTCAAAAAATTTTTTACCACTTTCTACATAATCTCTGCGGTTAGGCAAACCTGTTAGAACATCGGTTCGAGCAGCGTCGTTCGCTTCGATATAACTGTTGTAATGGATAATATTTGCCAAGGCTAAAGAGATTTTTGAAATATAGAGATCCAGTAAGAATTTATCTTGTTCAGAGAGCTCAGGCACCCCATACAAAATTGCAACCGCAGGCTGGCTTGTTTTTGAGCCGACGTATAAAGCGGTTAGGCCGTGTTCAAAAATGGTTTCTTGTTCTATGAATGCAGCTTTTGCCAGAGTAATCGAGTTTTTAATAAGTTCAGGGTGTTGGCTGCCAGCAATATCGACTTCCAAGCGAAGTGCACCCATTGAGCCAATCACTTGGATTTCGCCATCAACCTTTACAGAATGGTCGACTTCCAGTTTCGATTGAAAATTATTATTGAGGGGTTGTAGGCACATTAACCCTGACGGTTCGGTAGAAAGAAAGCTAGCCAGTTGGTAGAGCACGCCGGTGGCAAATTTTTCAATTGAAGCAAATTCAAATAATGAATCTGTACTATCAAGAATCATTTCTAGCCCTTGTCGGCTTAATTCAAGGTTTTTCAAGCTACGATAAGCTCTGAGTGCCGAGATAACTGAGGTGACAAGCTTGCGAGCGGTGAGTTCATTCTTTGATTTATAGTCATTGATGTCATAGTTAAAGATAACTTGTGATTCTGGTGCTTGACCAGGGTGGCCCGTGCGGAGAATGATGCGGATGCTACTGTTATCTAGATCATGACGAATAAACTCGACTAAGTCTAGTCCAGCAGACTCGGTTTCCATGACAACATCAAGTAAGACTAAAGCGATATTATTGTGTTTGGTGAGCATTTCTTTTGCTTGATCACCGCTGTAAGCATTGAGCAACTCAACAGAGTGGCCTTCAAACTTTAAATCTTTCAGAATCAATCGACTAATTGTGTGGACTTCGCTCTCATCATCCACAACTAATACTTTCCATGAAGAGTTCAGACGCTCGAATTTTTCAGCGATTGGCTCTCTATGACGAAGCTTTAATGCTCTTGCTGTATTGCTGCTCATTATTGTCTCCCGCCTGATTCAAGTGGCTTTCTCGCAACTTTATTAGGATCTATTTTAGGTTGCTTAAGATCTGATAATAATGCATCTTGTGAATCGGTGTTTTGTCTTTTTTCTATTTTTTGAGGCAGTATTATAAATACATCCGTCCCGTGATCCGGTTCACTTTCAACACGAATATCTCCTTGTAGAAGCTGTGTTACTAGATTGTACACAATATTTAATCCTAAGCCACTACCTCCATTTGATCGAGCAGTGGTGTAGAAAGGTTCAAAAATATGCTTTTGAACCTCTGCCGACATGCCACAACCGTTGTCGCTGATACGGAGAATAACTTGGTTTTGAGGAAGGTCGACGAGAGTTTGTAAGGTGATAACATTTGTACTGTGGCTTTCAAATGCGTGGTTTACCGCATTCATTACTAAGTTGTTGATGATTTGAGAGAGTGCGCCAGGATAACTTAGCATGGCTGTGTCTGAGTCACAGTCAAATCGTACTTGAATTGATTTGTGTTTGAAACTAGGTTTTAAGCTCGTTAAAGTGTCATCGATATATGCACATAATTGAAATTCACGAAATTCAGTTTGAGTCTGATCAATGGCGACTTGCTTGAAGTTATTAATCAAATTAGCAGCTTGTTCGAGGTTGCGAGTGATTAATTGAGCAGTTTCGAGCTGGCCATTTAGGTGTTCTTCCAGTTGCTCAAACGTTAGATTATCGTTAACAAAATCAGATTTAGTATTCTGGAGTTGATCTGACATGTGGGTAATCGCTGTCAAGCTAACGCCTAAGGGGGTATTTATTTCATGAGAAACGCCTGCTACAAGTGTTCCTAAGGCGGCCATTTTTTCTGATTCTGCAAGGTGATGGGTAATGTGCTGAAGTTTTTGCATACTAGCGGCGAGTTCGCGGCTACTTTCTCTTAGTTTTTCCCGGTCTTCAAGTTCTTTTGAAACATCACGTATTGAGGCAATAATTAAAATATCCTCATGATCTTGCCAGCAGCTTAGTTGAACCTGAACGGAAGATGTTTGCTCATTGGCAAGCTTTATTTTAATCGGATGGCCTTCATTGATTAGCCCATCTGGAAGATCTTTAGGATCCATTGAGTTCGAGAGATTATCCAAGATCGGGCGAATGAAATTATCCCCCAGAAGATATTTGATATTCATTTGTAACAGTTGTTGTTTACTGAATCCAAAGTAATCCAACGCTTTATTGTTAATTCGAACAATATTTCCTGTTACATCAATGAAAAGTGTTGGATCGGGTGTTGTATTGAATAGTTGAGTTAATTTTGTATTCGATTGGTGGGCTTGTTCAATTAATGATTGTGATTTTTTGAACATGTATAAGATGTAAAACATCATACCTACAATTGGTAGCATCAAAATATAATTCAGTACCGATAAGGAAAGGCTTTTATCGAGTTGAGCCTGGTTATTTTCTTGAGCGGCTTTAAGGCGGCGCTTTATGCTTTCGTTCAGCATTTCTAGTGCGAGAGTTGCTGTGGGTTCATTTATTTTTACCAGCCGGTCAATGGTTTGGACGGGGGTATTCTTTGCAATCAGGCGCTCCATTTCATCGACATAGCCAACATAACGGCCAAAAATATAGTTGAGCTGATCCAATGCGACCAATTCATCAGGGTGGTTTAACAATTGTTCGAGATTTCTCAGTGCATTCTTGACATTTCGAATATCGAGGCGCAGTTGCGCAAGATCACCGGGTGTTTGCCGGATTAGATAATTTTTGTAGTGATGAATAAACCCTTCATAGCCGAGAGTCTGGTGCAGGGTATTAAGAGACTCTGTAATTTTGAGTTCATTTTCAGAGTATTGTTTCCAAGATTGAACACTTTGCTGTTGAAGCTTTAGGGAACTGTGGTTGAGCCAAATTAGAATGCATATCAAGAGAGTAGAAAGGAATAAAACAGAAAAGGCATAGAACTTTTGTTTTTTTATGAATTCCATTCTTAATTCCCTAGTAGAACCGTAAACATTACCGGCCGGTAATGTTTACGTGAATGATGCGATGCTTGCGCATGGATGTATTTCAGTCTAGCGAAAAACACACCGAAAAACTAGCATCGACCTCAACTCCGAGAGTTTCTACTCGTTTGAAGGGAGGCTTTTTTTCTCTGATTTTAAAATTCTGTTTAAACGCTGTGTCGTATATTGTGGTGTGTGGGTATGCTTCGCAATCAGAGCGTATAGTGCGGGGATTAAAAACAGGCTTAATAAGGTTGAAAAAGCGACTCCCCAAATCAATATATACCCTAAGATTTGACGCGTTTCCGCACCGGCACCTGATGAAAAGATCAACGGTACAGCGCCTGCACAAGTGGTAATAGTGGTCATTAAAATAGGGCGTAATCGCTGTTGAGTTGCCTGAATCAAAGCGTGATAGAGACTTTTGCCTTTGTCCCGTAATTGGTTGGCAAATTCGACAATCAAAATTCCGTTTTTAGTCGCTAATCCGAGCAGGAGTATCAAGGCAATTTGACTAAAGATATTGAGGCTGATTTCATGCACGAGCATTGCAATTAAACCACCTGCAAGCGCTAAAGGTACGCCAAGCATAATCACTAGTGGAGACTTGAAGCTTTCAAATTGTGCCGCCAACACCAAGAAAATCACGCTTAATGCAAACATAAAAGTAAACGTCATGTTGCTACTTGATTCCTGAAATTCTAAAGACTGGCCTTTGTAACTGATAATCGCGTGACTTGGAAGCTCTTGCTTTACGAGCATTTCTAAATGCTCTAGCGCTTGTGCTAGCGGTAAACCTTCATCGAGATTGGCTGAATAAGTAATCGAGCGCATTCGGTTGTAGCGGTTCAGTGTTGAGGGAGCCGCAAATTGTTCAAACGAAACAATCTGTCCAAGTGAAATCATATCGCCACTGTCGGATTGCAAATAAATATTATTTAAGTCATGAGGTGCTTGTAATTCTTTGTGTTCAGCCTCAAGTAAAATATCGATTTCTTCTCCTTTAAAGGGAAAGGTCGTGACGGTTTTTGAACCTAACAATACTTGAAGAGTTTCGCTCAGCGTTTTCTGGTCAATACCGAGTACATCGGCTTGATCATAATCAATATGTATTTTGAGTTGTGGTTTACTTGGGTCGTAGTCCCAATCACCGCCTAGCAAGCCTGGGTTGTTCTCGGCCAGCGCTTTATCCATAATTTGTTGCCACTGTGCAAGCTCTTCGTAACTATTGCCGCTAACGACAAATTGAACCGGTTTTGAGATTCTGCCACCGATGCCTGATCGCATGATAGGAAAGGCTTTAACACCGGTTAAGTCTTTAAGCCGTTCGCGTACGTCGGCCATCATCTTGTAGGCGTTAGGGCGTTTACTCCAGTCTTCAAGTACGATGATTGCAAAGCCTGTGTTAAAGACTTGACTGTTGCCAAACGAACGAGGGGTGCGAATCAGTAAACGTTTGACATATCCTTGTTCAATCCAAGGACTAAGACGACGTTCAATTTCTTCCATATATTGATTCATATATTCGAAACTCGCTCCTTCAGGTCCTTTCACCGATACAAAGAAGGCGCCTCGATCTTCTTTAGGTACTAGCTCTTGTGGTACTTTTGGTGCTTGCCAAACCAGAGCTGCGATTAAGGCCACTAAAATACTAAAAATAATCCAAGGATAACGAAGGTTGGTTTTCAAAAGCTTTCCAAAGATTCGTTTTAATCCACGGTTGGAGTGAGAAGAGCGTTGCTTCGTTTGATTGCTAGAGAGAATTTTTGATGCCAGCGCAGGTGAAAGTGTTAGCGCTACCCAGCTTGATAGAATTACTGCGACGGATAGCGTGACGGCAAATTCGGTAAATAAGCGTCCGATATTCCCTTCTAAAAAACCAATCGGCATAAAGACTGAAATCAATACTAAAGTGGTTGCAATAACCGCAAAGCCGACTTGGCGCGCACCTAAATAAGCAGAGCTCAGAGGGTGATGACCGTGTTCAATGTGTCGTTGAATATTTTCTAGCACGACAATTGCGTCGTCTACGACTAAACCGATCGCTAAAACCAGAGCTAACAGGGTCAGCAGGTTGATTGTGAAGCCAAACTGATAGAGCAGCCAGAAAGTGGCTAGGATGGATATGGGTAGTGTCACGAGTGGAATGATTGCGGCCTTAAGGCTTCGTAAAAACACGAGCATGACCAGTGCGACCAGTGCCAAAGCGATAAATAGAGTTTTGTAGACTTCATTGACCGCGCTAGCAACGAATATCGAAGCATCATAACTGTCTTCCAAAGACATACCGGCCGGTAACATTCGATTAACCTGTTCTTTTTTTACTTTGGCTAATTTGGCAACGGTTAAGGTATTGGCCGTGGATTGTTTAATAATCCCGACACCGACCATTGGCACACCGTTTCCACGGAATGCACGGCGAGTTTCAATTGCGCCTAATTGGACTCGAGCGATTTCTTTTAAGCGAATTTGAGAGGTGTTTTGTGAGTCAATGACAAGGTTTTCAATTTGCTCCACGGTGGAGAAAGGTTTTTGTACCTGAACGGTTAACATGGTGTTTTTGCCCTGAAGATTACCGGCCGGTAATTCAACATTGGCTTCACGCAAGCGAGATTCGACATTGGTCGTAGTGATACCGTAACTGGCCATTTTTAATGGGTCGAGCCAGATGCGTAGTGCATAGGATTGCCCCCCACCAACACGCACTCGTGCCACGCCATCCAGCACAGAAAACTGATCGACTACATAGCGCTCAGCATAGTCAGTCAGTTCAGTGACATCTAGGCGGTCGCTGGCAAGGTTAAACCACATGATGACGCTTTCATCGCCATCGGCTTTTTCCACTTCAGGTGGATCTGCTTGTTCAGGTAAGTTGTCCAATACTTTGGAAACTCGGTCGCGCAGGTCATTAGCCGCTGCATCAATATCTCGTTCCAATGAGAATTCTACGGTGATTTTAGAGCGTCCATCCTCAGAGGTTGAGGAGATGTATTTAATACCATTGACCCCTGAAATCCGGTTTTCAATCAGCTTGGTAATGCGGTTTTCCACCACCGTTGCCGAGGCTCCGAGGTATTTGGTATCAATGGTAACAATGGGAGGGTCGATATTTGGATATTCCCGCAAACTCATGCGTTCAAAAGAAATTAAACCAAAAGCGAGTAATAAGGTTGAAACCACAAACGCTAAAATAGGGCGTTTGACCGAAGTATCAGACAAGATCATATCGGCTACTCCGCAGTTTTAGAAGAATCAGGTTGTGTTTCAGTCTGAGTCAGTAATTTATCGTCGGGTGTTTGTCCCTCAATTGCTTTAATACTGACCTGACTTTTTGGCGACATACGAATCACCCCTTGACTGACCAAAATATCGCCTTCTGTAAGGCCTTGCATGATTTCGGTGAATTGATGTAAGCGCTGGCCAATTTGAACTTCGACTTTTTCCACGCCATAGGAGTGAGATGAGACCGCAAGATTTGCGTCTTTCAAACGGTACACATATTTACGTTCACCGACCATTAAAATGGCACTGTTGGGAATCCAGAGTTTGGCTTTCGGTGTGAGCTTGATTTGGCTTTTGATAATCATGCCACTTTTTAAGTCTTTTGGCTTTTTAATCAGTGCACGGACTTGTAATAATCGAGTTTGAGGGTTGAGCCGTGGGCTAATGGCGATGATTTCAGCAAAAACTTCTTTGCTTTCGGTTTGATAAGCACTATCCAGCGTTGCTGGGCTAGGACCATAGACTTTAATTGCTTGTCCAATCTTCAAGTCATTTCGATATTGGCTAGGGATATCCATATCTAAAAAAAGATTTGAACTGTCATCAAGCGTGGTTAAGGTGGTGTCACTGGAGACTAAATCCCCAACACTGACATCGATTAGACCAATTGTGCCATTAAAAGGGGCTTTGATAAGGCGTTCATCGATTTGAGTCTGAATAATATTGATTTCGGATTCTGCCGTTTTCCAGATGGCCTTTAGCTCATCAATTGTTGCTTCGGTAATGTTGCCTTGACCACGTAACTTGCGAGCGCGCTCGAATTGACGTTTTGCTTCAGCGGCGACAATTTTCGCTTTAGCCAGTGTTGCCAATTCTTCTTGATCACTGAGTTCAAATAGCAGTTGCCCTTTTGTGACAGTTTGACCATCTCGAATAAAAATCTTATCAAGGCGTTCGCTAACATTCGCCCTAAGCTCAATGGATTGTTTTGCTCTGAGAGTGCCCAAAACTTCTAATGGCTGAGTCTTACTTTCAAAGATTACAGGGGCGACAACAACAGGAAAAGTTTTGGTGTTATTTGCAAGTGTCGGTGATGGTACGCTTGTAAATAAAACCATAACGACGAATAACGTGTGAAAAAAAGATGTGTGATGCCCCAAAAAAAACGACCGAATCATGCGATTTGCCTCTAAAAAGATTTCTTATATTTTTGTGAAGATAAACTATGCGCGAAGTGTCGCACAGATGCAATCAGATACGTTCGGGATACATATTTTTTTCATATTTGTAGAGAGAAGGGAACCTCACTGAAATAACTCGGATTACTTCAGTGAGGTTTTGAACGTGCGTCGCGGAGCAATAGGGGGTGAACGCAGTCGTTGAAAATGAATTCTAATCGACTCAAAGCGCCTAAACAGAGAGTCACAACAATGGATTGTCGGAATTCATTTTTTGATTTACCGTTATTCCCTGGAGAATATAACGAATGAGGGAATTTAATCATCTATGTTTTTTGAATGCAAGCGATTCTCAATAAATTCACCATAAAATTTTCTTGGGAAATTTAAGTCTTGGGTCTTGAGGACTTTAAAAACACAAAATGTGGATAAAGCAGAAAACGGTTGGATGGTATTTGGGCAAACAAGCTGTTTTAACAGAACAATAAATTATGATTGTCGCAAAAAAGTTTTTTTTAACATACTTAAATGCAGTTAAATCGATTGGTTACCGGTGTGTGACTCGTGAATTGACCATCTGGTTGATGAAACAAGATAGGGTGTAAAAGTTGTGGATAAGTTTGTGGGTTATGTACTGTTTTGGTGTTGAATGAAGTTAGTAAAGGTTACCGGCCGGTAACGTTTTGAAGAAGTTTACCGGCCGGTTAGAAATGCTAAAGGAAGAACCTTCGTTTATTTCAAGGCGTTTATGATTTCTTTTTCTACAGAATCAATGGACTGTGTTCCATCAACTTTAATGTATTTTAGGTTGTCGTCGTCTTTTGACGCGGCAGTATAGTAGTTAACCAGAGGCGCTGTTTGGTCATGATACACTTTCAAACGATCGAGCACGACGTCTGGCTTATCATCGTCACGTTGAACAAGGTCTTCACCAGTGACATCGTCTTTCCCTTCGTTTTTCGGTGGGTTGTAAACAATGTGATAAGTTCGACCAGACGCCAAATGCGCACGGCGGCCTGACATACGCTCAACAATGACTTCATCCGGTACGTCGATTTCAATAATCGCATCAATCGCAACACCTGCGTCTTTTAGCGCATCTGCTTGAGGAACCGTGCGAGGGAAGCCGTCAAGCAAAAAGCCGTTTTTGCAATCATCCAGTGCAATACGTTCTTTTACCATGCCGATAATAATTTCATCAGTGACCAGTTTTCCTTCGTCGATAAACGCTTTTGCTTGTTTACCCAAATCTGTACCGGCTTTGATTGCTGCGCGTAACATGTCGCCTGTTGAGATTTGCGGAATATCAAACTCTTTGGTTAAGAATTGAGCTTGTGTACCTTTACCAGCGCCTGGTGCGCCCAGAAGAATAAATTTCATGGTCGGAGTCCTTGAAAGGGTCATTAAAAAATTAGCCGTTATTATACGGTCTTTGCCAATGAGGGCAAATTTACTACTCTAAATTCTGCTCAGTAAAAACGAATAAAAGAAAAAGATGTTTGATTAGGGTCTGTTGACAATTCAGACTTGACTCTGTTGCTGCTTAAAAATGCAGCAATCACGACGCTCAAAGCGCAGTTTGGTTATTCCAAATAAGCGATGAGCAACAAAGAGTGCGACATTTTTAAGCGCAACCCGTAGGGCTCAAGCCATTTTTGCCCCAGCAGTGTTAGAAATTCGCTCAAATAGAATAACTATTCCACGCTCTTTCTGCCTTGCTGGAACGAAAAATGGTTTGAGCAGAGCCTAATTATGAATTTTCAACAGACCCTAGGCGTTGGCTTGGCGAATTAAATTTTCAATGGTGTTTGTGGCTTGATGGGCGTAATGGCCGCCAAACAGGTTGAAGTGGTTCAATATGTGATAGAGGTTGTAGAGTTCTCGTCGTTGTTGATAGCCTTTGTTGAGAGGAAACACTTCGTTATAGCCACGATAAAAATCGGATGAATAGCCACCGAATAGTTCGGTCATGGCTAGATCGGTTTCGCGATCACCGAAATAACTCGCAGGATCAAAAATAAAGGGAGAGCCATCCACGAGAAAAGCGCTGTTGCCAGCCCATAAATCACCGTGCAATAAAGACGCTACAGGTTGGTAGTCTTCAAACCAAAAATCAAGGTGTTCAATCAATTCGTTTCCGAGGTCGAACAGGCGTTGTGAACCTGCATTTAATCGGCTTAATTCTAGCTGAGGACGAAGCCGTTGCTCACCATAAAAGCGAACCCAGTTGTTCTGCCAGGTATTTTTTTGCAGAGTTTTGCCAATGAAGTTGTCGTTGAACCAGCCAAAAGGCGAGGGCTCTTTACGAATTTGTTGGTGCATTTCAGCTAAAGCACGTCCGCGTTGAGCATCATCTCCATGAGAGGTCAATTGATGAAATGGCATGACGAGCCAACACTGGTTGTTAAACTCACCCGTTGCAAGAGGCTTGGGGCAGGTCAAAGTGTTTGTGTTGGCTATCCAATCAAGGCTTACAGCCTCTGCTTGCATCATCGGCAAAAAGTGCGATTGATTAAGTTTGATAAACAAATCACCGAGGCTTGTTTGCAGTCGATAGGCTTGGTTAATGTCTCCGCCATGGACTGCCGACGCACTTTGAATGTCGATTGGTTTTCCAAGATGGGAACTTAACGTTCTTGCAAAATCTTGCCAATTCATTTTTTACCCCATTTAAAGTATACCGGCCGGTAGCTTTATATTTGTTAATCAAACAAATCCTCGACAATCGTTTCTAATTGCTGCTGGGAGATTTTGGGAACTTCCGGCGCATTTTCCTCGCGGAAAATTTCATATAAGGCATCGGCTGAATCCGCAGACACGGCTTGTCCGGTTTCTTTATTCACAGGGACGGTGACAATGCCTTCTGGCATGCTTGGTTCTTCGTTGGGGTAAGCCTGTAATGCCAACTCCATATATTCCATCCAAATAGGGAGAGCTGCTCTACCGCCAACTTCGTAGCGTCCCAAAGTAGAGGGTTCATCAAAGCCAACCCAGACGGTGGTGGTGATATAAGGGTTGAAACCTGAAAACCATGCATCTTTTTGATCGTTGGTGGTTCCGGTTTTACCGGCAATGTCTTCACGTTTTAATGCTCTGGCTTTTCGTCCAGAGCCGTAGGTTACGACATCTTTCATAATGCTTTTCATTATGTAGGCATTACGCGCTTCAATAATTCTAGGCGCGTATTGTGGATCGTTTTCAGGACAATAACCGGTTTGACAGACGGTTCGAGGTTCAGAGCGATAAATAGTGGTGCCTTCGAAGTCTCTAACTTCCTCAATAAAGTATGGGTCAATCAAATGGCCACCATTTGAAAAAGCGGCATAAGCACGAGCGACTTCAAGAGGAGAAAACTGGACGCTTCCCAAAGACAGCGAAAGGTTTTTACTCCGGTTGAGTTCTTCCGTAGGAAAGCCAAAGCGTTGGAAATAATCGATGCCGGTTTGAACGCCCAATTGCTGTAATAAACGGATTGAAACTAGGTTTCGAGAGAGGGCTAGAGCTTTTCTTAATCGGGTTGGCCCATAGAACTTCCCTGAATAGTTTTCAGGACGCCAGTGTTCTTCCAAATTACGATCATAAAAGGTCACCGGCGCGTCATTTACTGTCGTAGCAGCGGTCATACCGTTTTCTAAGGCAGCAGAATAGAGGAAAGGTTTAATGTTTGATCCCACTTGGCGCTTACCTTGAATTGCACGGTTAAATTTTGAACGGAAGTAATCAAAACCACCAACCAATGCTTGAATTTGGCCATTCGCAGAGTTTAGAGAAACCAAAGCGGATTCTGTCTTTGGATCTTGTGCCAGTTGCCACTGGTTGTTTAGCATTTGGATATAAATGACATCGCCGATTTTTAGAACGTCTTGAGGTGTTTTAGGCGATTTACCTTTTCGGTTGACGGAAATGTAAGGTGCTGCCCATTCCATTGTTTTGAAGTCTAAGCGCTGAGTTTCACCTTCTTGTGAAAAGACTATGGTTTGATTTTTCTCAAAGCCCGTGACAACTGCAACTTTTAAATCACCGAAGTTGCGAATCGATTTGAGTGTTTTAAGCAGAGTTTCTTGGTCGTTTAACTGGTCAGCGTCAAGTGTTTGAATCGGGCCACGATAGCCATGACGGCGCTCGTATTCTTGAAGACCGTGGCGAAGAGCTCGGTTGGCTTGTTGTTGCAAGTCACTTTGCAACGTAGTGACAATCGTTAAACCGTTTTGAAGGGCTTCTTCGCCAAAGTTTTCCAACGCAAAGCTTCGAGCCATTTCCGCAATATAGTCGGCTTCAACTTCAATAATAGGGCCATGTTTCTCAGCGTGTACTTCAACGGCTAATGCTTGAGCGAGTTCTTCGTCATTAATGTAGTTCAGCTCATGCATACGGCGTAGAACATAATCACGGCGTAATTTGGCGCGTTCAGGGTTGATAATCGGATTATAGGCAGAAGGGGCTTTAGGTAGCCCTGCAATCATTGCATATTCATCAAGCGATAACTCTCGAATCGGACGTCCATAGTATGTGTTCGCAGCTGCTGCGACACCATAAGAGCGATACCCTAAAAAAATCTTGTTGAGATAGAGTGCAAGGATTTCTTCTTTTGATAGTTCGTTTTCAATTTTATAGGCAAGTATGATTTCATTGAGTTTACGAAGGTAGCTTTTTTCTCGTGTTAAGAAAAAGTTACGGGCAACTTGCATGGTAATGGTTGAGCCACCTGATTTCTTTTCACCGGTTGTCACAAGTTGATAGACTGCACGAGCAAGACCTTTATAGTCCACTCCGCTATGAGCAAAGAAATTTTCATCTTCTGCGGAAATAATGGCTTGAGTCATACGTTCAGGAATTTCTGGGTATTCCAATGGAATTCGACGCTTGGTACCAATTTCAGTAATTAATTTGTTGTCTTGCGTAACAATTTTTAGAGGCACTTGATAGGTGACTTCTTTAAGCTCTTTTGGGTCAGGAAGCGTTGGATAAATGGTGAGGAAATAAAACAGTATCGCAGCGACAGGAATCATAATGAAGCTGCTGGCAAAGCTTAACCAAAATAGCACTTTCCAAATGCGACGTTTTGTTTTTTCAGGTCTGTTCGGCTTCTTGGGATGGTTCGAGTCTGCAGTGTCAGAATATTGAGTTTGCCCTGTAGAAGATAATTCTGCGTCTTTATTTGCGCGACCAAAAAGTGGTAGGGAGTCTTTTGCTGTTGATCCATTTGATGGGGTTTGCGGTGTTTCAGTCATAGAGTGCTCTTTGTTGATACGGCGGTCGCGAGTGATGAAATTTGGTAACTATTATAACGTTTCAATCTAGAAACAGTAGAGAGCAAACTTATCTAAGGAATCTCTGATTCAATTAGAGGTTTCCTAAGAGATATGTTTTAGCTGAAGATTGCCTTTAATACAAAAAAACCCCGCGTGAGCGGGGTTTATGTTCAGGCTTTAGCTCTTTTTCAAGAGTTAAATTCTAAGACTTTTTCGAGTAACGACCTGATTTGATGTCACCCCACATTAACATTAGGTTGCCCCCAACGATGAATGCGATAGCGGCAATTACACCAAATAGACCGATTGCCACTTGAAGCTCTTGTGGAAGAATGTCTGCCCAAATCCCTAGAAGGATGGCCAAAGGCACGACAACTGAAACCACAATCGTTAATAGCATTTTTGTTAAATTACTCATATTTGCCCCTCATATTTTGTAGTCGCATATAAGCAGATGATGACTATACTCGGCTTGATTGCAAAATTCAATCTCCACTCTTGATTTGACTCAAGCAATTTATGGATAACCGTTTGAAATATAAGTCATATCATAGTTTTTATAAAAAAGCACTGAAATTGATTTGGTTTCAGTGCTGTTGGGATGATTTAGTGAGGTTTTTGTAATTGTCGAGAAGCTGACATCTTAATGGCGGCAATTTCTGCTTGGGTTAAGGCCTCAATCACCGCTTCACTTAATTCATTCATTGTTGCAAACAAGGTTTCCACAACCTCGTCTTTGCCTTGTTCATGGGCTTCGATAATTTGTTTGATTATGGCATGCAGTTCGGCGTGGACTTTTTCAACATGCTGCATTTCTGGCAAATGCGCATAGTTTTGGCCGTCGCCTTCATAGTGCCATTTACCAAGAGCGCATTGAGTATGGTCTGTTGCAGCATTGTGATTGAAATCAATATTCATACCTTCAATGTAAGCATGAATTACGCCTCTCCATTGGCGGTGAGCACGTCTTGCGTGGGCAAAGTTAAAGATACCGCTCTGCATCGCATTTTGGAAACCGATTTGGTTGATGTCAATGTTGAAAGATTTTGTGACACCGATAACCTCATTTGCTAGATTTCCCATTGCCTGCGTTTGCTGAGCAGTATGCTCAACCAGCGCAGAGTTTTTCTGTGTGACCTGATCAATTTGGGTAATTGCAATATTGATTTGATCAACGCCCTTCGCTTGTTCATTTGAGGTTTCAGAAATTTCACTCATAAATTGGCTAATACGATTAATCGAGTTGTTAATCGTATCTAAAGCTTTTCCTGAGTCTTCGGCAAGTTTTGAACCTTGTTGCACTTTTTCGAGCGTATCGTCAATTAAGTCTCGAATCTCTTTCGCTGCTTCAGCAGACTTACTGGCAAGTGAACGGACTTCTCCTGCAACGACTGCAAAACCTCGTCCATGTTCGCCTGCTCGTGCAGCCTCAACAGCGGCATTTAGCGCAAGCAAGTTGGTTTGGAATGCAATGCTGTCAATAAGGGAAGTGATTTCTGAAATTTTACTACTTGCCGCACTGATTTCATTAATCGATTTAATGGTGTTGTGCACCACGACGCTGGCTTGACTCGCTTCTTGCAACGATTGATTGGCTACTTGGTTAGCCTGTTCTGCATTTTGAGCAGTTGATTTGATAGTTGAAGTGATCTCCTCCATACTCGCAGCGGTCTCTTCCAATGACGCGGCTTGTTCTTGTGTTCGAGCGGCTAAATCTTGAATGCCTATCGAAATATCTTTTGCACCATTTGCGAGTTTCAGCAGAGAGTAATTAGATTGAGAAATCAAGCTACCGGTGTTGCTAACCGAATTGTTAATCCCGTCTTTAAGAATCGCCAGTGTCCCTGCGTAGTCTGTCTCAATACGACGTGTTAAGTCGCCGCTACCTTGCGCAATCATCACTTCTGTACTTTCTGAAACCGCTCTGTTGAGTTGATCAAGTGAGTCATTAATGTTGTCAACAAGGGCTCTGACTTCACCCTGGGCCTCTACGTCCAGGCGATGGGAAAAGTAACCACGAGAGACTTCATTCATTAAATGGTTAATTTTCGTGAAAGTCTGTTTTAAGCCATCCAGAAATTGCAGAGTGTTATCCATACTAAGTTGGAAGTTACCTTGCAGTTTGTGTTGGGGTTGGTATTCAAAGATCCCTTTCTGGATGTTGTCCAGAACGTTTTCTAACTCTGAGAATGAATTACTGATACTGACGATAGTTTTGGTAATGTTTTCACGAATTGCTGCAAAATCCCCTTGCATCGGAAGGGTTGATTCGGTATCGAAGCGACCATGGGCAACATCATTAATTAACCGGCCGGCTTCTCCCATTGTAATGGCTACGCTTTGCATTTGTTCGTTGTAAGCAGTGGCTAATTGCGCAATCTCATCTTTGCCATCCGATTTTAGGCGAACGCTCAAATCACCTTTGTCTACAGCGCTTTTAATATGTTTAGCCATTCGAGTGATTGGGTTAACAATATTGATTTTGGCTAAAAGAATAAAGGCAATCATCAGTAATATCATTGCACCAACAACAATCATCATTGTTGAGAAGACATTCTCTAAAGAGGTATCGTTGAGTGCAATCAGAGAATCTGCTGGTTCAGCGATTAAGTGATAACCAATTAATTCATCTCGGGCATCATAAATAGGGTAAGTATTAAAGAAATGCCCAGACTTAAGGATGAACCCTTGATTAATGAGAGTATCTAGTTGAATTTCTTGCATCCACTTATCAAAAGTGGCATCCAACCCCTTTGAATTGGCAATGGTATAGCTTCCAGCTTTTGGATTATTGGTTGCGGAAGTTGCAATATTTAATGCTTCGGCATTTAAAAGTGTTGCGTAGTAAGAGTTTGAGTTGTTAAAGAAAGCCTCGATTTCTGATAGTTTTGTCATGACTTCTAGCGAACCAAGATAGTTGCCAGGTTGTTTCACTTCATCAAAAATAGGAACGATGCTTCGCATAGAAAGACCTGCACGGCCAAGCTCAAAGACAAAGCGAGCTTTTTTGTCTTGACTGGTTTTATTAATGGCAAAGCGAAAACTGGTTAAATCATCACCTGATTTTTCAGTCCAACTACGAACAAATGAACGCACATCAGGTGTGTGGATATGAACTGTAGGTGCAAAACCATTTATTTTTTTGTAACTTTCTAAACGCGCATTCAAAATTTTACTGGTTAGTTTTTTATTACCACTTAAGATCGTTTGATGAATTTCGGGTGAGGCGCTGAGAATTGTTGCGGTATTAATCCCTTGTCGACCAAATGCCGTCAACTGTTGGTCTAAGGTGTGTTTGATGCTGGCATGTCGACTACTTTCGTTTAATTCGACAGCATTCAAGTAAGTTTGTTGAGTAATCAAGCCGGTAAGCAAGGTACCTACAATCACTAATAACAAACCTAAAAAATTTATTTTTCCTAGAAGCCCAAGCTTTTGAAAAGGGTTAATGGCTTGCAGCGCTTTTTGTTTTGACGTAATAACATTAGCGTTTTGAACAAATAGCTTGCCGGCATTAATGGCTTTATAAGCTTCACTGGCTTTGTTAGCGAGTTCCGGCGAGATCGGTTTGCGAATTGAAATGTAGCCAATTATTTGCCCGTTCTCTTTAAGAGGAGAAACGTTCGCCAGAACCCAATAACTTCGACCATCTTTGGTGCGATTTTTGACAATTTGAGTCCATGCTTTGCCGGATTGAATGGTCTCCCACATATCTTTAAAGACCGCTTTGGGAACATCTGGGTTTCGCAAAATATTGTGCGGTTGACCAATTAATTCGTCTTCAGAATAACCGCTAATTTCGACAAACTCTGAATTCGCTTCAACAATGGTGCCGTGTTTATCGGTACGAGAAATAAGACGGTAGTGATCGGGAATGTCAACCACACTAGGGTCTTGAAAAGTAGCCATAATAGTCTCCAAAGGCAAACGTTTGATACTCACCAATGATGCCTGTTTTTACGTAGCAAATCTAAGTAATTTGCTATGGAGTTCTTATTTTTTTAAGAAAAGTTGATAGGGCGCAATGAGTATCGCAATTGGTTTCAAATTATTTCCTTAGGGTTATTCAATATTTTGTACCTGTTCGCGCATCTGTTCGATTAAAACCTTTAACTCGACACTGGCTTGGCTTGTACGAGCGTCAATCGATTTAGAACCCAGCGTATTGGCTTCTCGGTTGAGTTCTTGCATTAAAAAATCTAGTCGGCGGCCTTTCGGTTGGTCTGTTTTTAAGATGTGACGAATTTCAATCAGATGTGTTTGCAGTCGCTGTAATTCCTCATCAATATCGATTTTTTGTGCCAGAATTGCGGCTTCCTGATGCAACCTCTGATGATCTAGGTTTTCGCTCAGATGGCCTATTCTCTGTTCAAGTTTTTGTAAATGTTGTTGGCGGATTTCTGGAATCAAA
Organism: Thiomicrorhabdus indica; assembly: GCF_004293625.1. NCBI lineage: Bacteria > Pseudomonadati > Pseudomonadota > Gammaproteobacteria > Thiotrichales > Piscirickettsiaceae > Thiomicrorhabdus > Thiomicrorhabdus indica. The sequence continues at coordinate 526,420 of NZ_CP033040.1, forward strand.
GGTGTAATAATTTCCAGTTGAGTTTGAATTTGATTGCAACGGTCTAACAAAACTTGCCCTAATGCTTGGCCTTCTCGTAAACGATGAGATTTAAGTTGTTCTAGAGCGGTTTCAAGTTCGGTAAGGATTTGGTTTTCAATTGCCTCATCAAGTTGTGCTTCCTGTGTGTCGAGGATGCCCGGCCATTTTAAAACTTCCAAGGGGTCGACTGGTATTGTTGTTTCAAAGCGGTCGCAAGTTTTATCAATCGCAGATTTTAGTTGTGCGAGCATTGAATGGTTTAGGCTAAACGCTTGTGTCTGCTGTTGCAGGAATAAAGAACAATTTACGTCAATTTTTCCGCGAGAAACATGTGCTTTCATGAGTTCTCGAATGTTGGGTTCGAGATGTTTTAGCGCATCCGGTAATTTGAAATGAAGTTCTAGATAGCGTTGGTTAACCGAGCGTAGTTCCCAAGTGAATTGCCCTGAAACTTTTTGATTGGCAAAATCGGCTTGATGGCGGGCATAAGCCGTCATGCTGTAAATAGGATAGTCCATATTTTCTCTCGTTTTTAGGGCAATACAATCGTTTATAATCTGCGCATAGTTTAAAACACCCTGTAGATTGAATGGAGCTCAAAATGAAAAAAGTGGTTTTAGCAACCGGCAACGTGGGTAAATTGCAGGAAATGAATGCCATTCTTCAACCATTGGCTTGGCAGGTGGTTTCTCAGAAAGAACTGTTCTCGGAAGAAGCAGAAGAAAATGGCAAAAGTTTTATCGAAAACGCGATTTTGAAGGCGCGTTTTGCGGCAGAAAAAACCGGACTACCAGCAATTGCCGATGATTCAGGTATTGAGGTGAGCGCATTAAAAGGACTGCCGGGAATTTATTCTGCACGTTTTGCTGAGGAGTTAATGCCGGCCGGAAAATCTCCGAGTGATGAAGATAATTTACAAAAACTACTTTTAGACATGCAAACTATACCGGCCGGTCAGCGTCAGGCCAGTTATTATTGTGCAATGGTGTATGTCGAACATGAAAATGATCCAACTCCTATTATTGGTTTGGGTCGTTGGTATGGTGAAATTCTGCATGAAAAACGTGGCGATGGTGGTTTCGGCTATGATCCGATTTTTTGGATTGACGAGCTTGGAAAGTCTTCTGCTGAGTTGGATAAATCTCAGAAGAACCAAATCAGTCATCGTGCACAAGCGCTAAATGCTCTAGTCATGCAGTTACGTCGTGGGGCTTAGCTTAAGTCCAGTCCATAGAGCAGCCTATCACCGTGTTTAAAACCGTATTGACAGATCTTAAAAAATGACTCAATTGAACTTCTCACACCCGCTGCCTCTTAGTTTGTATGTGCACTATCCGTGGTGCATTCAAAAATGCCCGTACTGTGATTTTAATTCTCACAACGCCAAAGATTCCGACAACGAAAAAGCTTACGTAGATGCGATGCTACTCCAGCTTGAGAAAACCTTGCCTCTAATTTGGGGACGTCCGATTCGCAGTATATTTTTTGGGGGAGGAACGCCAAGCTTATTTTCCGAGAAAGAATTCAAACGATTTATGTCGCAAGCACGAGCTTTATTGGGTTTCTCGGGTCAAATTGAAGTCACGCTTGAAGCAAACCCTGGAACGGTGGATTATGAGAAATTTGCAATGTTTTTCGATAATGGCGTGAATCGATTGTCGATGGGAATTCAAAGTTTTGATAATGAAAAACTGGAAGCTTTGGGGCGTATTCATTCATCGCAAGACGCTAAGCGAGCCATTGACGCAGCAAGAAGTGCAGGTTTTAAAAATTTTAATTTGGATTTGATGTTTGCCTTGCCGAACCAAACGCTTGAACAGGCGGTTGCGGATGTTGAGCAAGTGCTGGAGTTTGAGTCGCCACATCTATCGCATTACCAGTTGACGCTTGAACCCAATACACCATTTTATCGCCAGCCGCCGGTTTTACCAGACGATGATTTAGCGTGGGATATGCAGCTTGCTTGCCAAGAACTTATTGCCAGTGCAGGTTATGATCATTACGAAGTTTCAGCTTATGCACAACCGGCTCAGCGTTGTTTGCACAATTTAAATTATTGGCAGTTTGGGGATTATTTGGGGATTGGAGCCGGTGCGCATGGCAAGATTACACATGCGCCCAATGGCGAGATTTTTCGCACACAAATGCCGGCTTCTCCGGGTGGTTATATTGAGACAATGCTTGCAGAAAAAAACGGTCGCTTGACAACGATTGACCATAGAGAATTACCGTTTGAGTTTATGCTGAATACGTTGCGCTTACAGCAAGGTTTTGCATTGAGTCTATTTGAAGAACGAACAGGTTTAAAACTTGAAACGATTCGGGAAAAGCTCAGCGAATTAGAAGGCCTGAAACTTATTGAGTGTGACCAAGATTACTTGAGACTGACGGATAAAGGAAAAACGTATTTAAATGATGTGATGTCAGCCTTTTTATCGATGACGGAATAAATCCACACGATTTATTACCGGCCGGTAAGTATTTGAATGTGATAAAGATAGCGAACAGTGGCGAGTCGTTCTGATAGCGATTGGGAAAGTTTTGAAATTTGTATTAAATAAAGAGTTTAGCGAATGAGGAAATTGAAAAAAAGCGTAAGAATTGGCTTGTATGTGCTCATTATTTTGCCGGTATTAGTGTTTTTAGGCTTTGCTGGAGCGGTGAGTTTTATTGATTTTAATCGTTATAAACCTCAAATAGAGGCACAAGTAAAAAACCTCACACAACGCGATTTTAAAATTGAAGGGGCTGTGGATGTTTCGGTGATTCCATTTGCGATGAGCATTGGAAAATCAACGTTAAGCAACTCTCAGGCATTTTCAGAGTCGGGGCCTCAATTAGAATTTAAAGAGCTGCGGGCTGAGTTGTCATTGTCTCAGTTGTTCTTAAATAAACGCTTAGATGTGCAAAGTTTGCAATGGATTGATCCGAAAATTGTTTTTTCGAGTGATGAGCAAGGACGAAATAATTGGCAGGATTTGCCTAATATCGAAGCCTTGATTGCAAGTTTTTTGGAATCTAATCAAGTGGCTGAAACGAGTAAGGAGGAGTCTGTTGCGCATACTTGGCAATTGAGTAGTTTGGTGATTCAAGATGGCCAGATTGCATATCAATCTGCTAATGCAGATAAGAGCTGGACAATGGAAAATATCTCAGTTGTGGCTAATCAATTGGCGATGGATGCTCAGTTTCCAGTGCACATTATGTTTGACTGGAAAAAGCCTGGCGCTCAACGTTCACTGGATGTCAGAATGAATAGTGAACTTTTGTTACCGGCCGGTTGGAAATCGATCGAAATGCGCTCATGGCAAGGTGTGATGAATTCTCAACTGTTGGAGCAGGAAATTTATCCAGTGGTGAACCTAACTCAAAAAGGAAAAGGACTGCGTTATCAGTGGGATAAAAAATTGGTGCAACTGGAATCTTGGGAAATCCAAGGTTTAAATGGAAAATTACAAGTGAGTGCCAATGGACAGTTGGACGAAGAGGTGATTGGTCAAGCAACGACGGTCAATGTCGATTATCAAACTTGGTCAAATCAGCTGAATATTGCTCTGCCAGAGCGTGAACAGAGCAAACTTCAGCAGGCAGATGCATTGATTGAGTGGCGTTATAAAAATCATGCCTTGACGTTAGAAAATATCACTTTGCAAGGCAAAGCAAAAATTCAAACGCCAACGGCAGAATAGCTTGTTGAGTTTTTACATCAACGTCGAAAAGAGGTATTTCTTAGTCGACTACTTAACTTTTTCGAAAATCAAATCCCAAACGCCATGACCGAGGCGGTGGCCTCGTTGTTCGAATTTCGTTAACGGCCGGTAGTCAGGTCGTGGCGTATATTGATTTGTACCACTGGTGTTTTGATAGTTAGGTGCGGCACTCATGACTTCCATCATATGCTCTGCGTAGTTTTCCCAGTCGGTTGCCATGTGAAAATGCCCTCCAACTTTGAGATGTTTAGCGATGGTTGCCGCAAATTCAGGTTGAACAATTCGGCGTTTGTGGTGACGTTTTTTATGCCAAGGGTCAGGAAAGAATAAATACAGACCGCTTAAGCTGTTGGGTGGAATGCAGTTGGCGAGCACTTCAATTGCGTCATCATTAAACACACGTACATTTTCCAGTTGTTCATCGGCCACTAGTTTTAACAAAGCACCCACACCAGGCTTATGAACTTCGATACCAATATAGTTGTTTTGCGGATTTGCTTTGGCCATTTCTGCCAAACTTTTTCCCATGCCAAAACCGATTTCAATGATAGTTGGTGCTTCTCGTCCAAATACCTCGTTGAAATCTAAAGCGCCTTGAGAAATTTCCAAACCGAATGTCTGCCAGTGTTCGTCTAAAGCTTTTTGTTGTGATTTGGTTAATCGACCTTGACGCAGCACAAAGCTTTTAATGCGTCTTTGACTTTCATCAATCGTTTCTTTGGTGTCTGTTTCGGTATGTTCACCGGCCGGTAAAGTTTCGGAATTGACGGTAGAATTTTCAGTTTTTGTATCGGTCATGCTGGCTATCTTTACGAATTGAATCTTTAAAAATGAGCGTTATTATAGCCCGAAAACTAAATTGCACAGAAATAGGATGACTCAATTGAGAATGCAAGCAGATCAATTTTCTCAAGCTTTATTAACTTGGTTTGATGATTATGGACGACATGATCTACCTTGGCAGCGAAATAAAACACCTTATCGGGTGTGGGTGTCAGAAATCATGTTGCAACAAACGCAGGTTAAAACGGTGATTCCCTATTATGAACGTTTTATGCAGCGCTTCCCAAATGTGAATGCTTTGGCGGCGGCTGAGCAAGATGAGGTGTTAAGTTTCTGGGCGGGGTTGGGCTATTATGCGCGAGGACGGAATTTGCATAAAGCCGCGCAAATCATTGTTCATGAGTTTGCAGGAGAGTTTCCCACAAAGTTTGAGGAAATCGTTGCGTTGCCTGGAATTGGCCGATCAACTGCTGGGGCGATTTTAGCGATTGCGATTGGCAAGCGTTATCCGATTCTTGATGGGAATGTGAAACGGGTTTTGTCGCGTGTGGATGGTGTGGCAACTTGGCCGGGCGAGAGAGAAACGGAGAAAATGCTTTGGCAAAGGGCGGATTCATTCACCCCGGCTGAAAGGTTTAGTGATTACACTCAGGCAATTATGGATTTAGGCGCCACTCTGTGTACGCGTTCCAAACCAAAGTGTGAGGATTGTCCGATGCAATCTGATTGCCAAGCCTATCTGCAAAATAAAGTGGCGGAATTGCCGGTCAAAAAACCGAAAAAAGAGAAACCTGTTCGTCAAGCCCATTTGTTGATTGTTCAAAATAATAACGGAGACGTTTGGCTGGAGCAACGACCTCAAAAAGGGATTTGGGGAGGGCTCTGGTCATTCCCTCAATTGGATTCGTGGCAGGAATGTCAAACAATGCTGGAATCGCAATTTTGTTCCGCGTCAAGTTTGTTAAAATGGGAAGAATTTAGACACACTTTTTCGCATTATCACTTGGATATTACGCCAGTTTTTGCTGAGCTGAATTCTGTCGATAGACTGGTTAAAGAACCTTCCGAAGAGTATCAAAATAACCGGCCGGTAAAGAGTGGTCTTGGAAAGTGGGTGAGTCGAGAAGCACTGATTAAGAACGAATTAGGCTTGCCAGCACCCGTTCAAAAGCTGGTTCAAAGTTTGCATAACTATTAAAGAATTAATAAAAGGGAAGCACTATGTCACGTAAAGTTCAATGTGTAAAACTAGGTGAAGAGTTGGATGGTTTGGATTTCGCACCATTCCCAGGGCCTTTGGGTGAGAAAATTTTCAATAGCGTCTCGAAAGAAGCTTGGAAACAGTGGTTGAGCCAACAAACAATTTTGATTAATGAATACCGTTTGTCGAGTTTGGATCCAAAGGCAAAGACGTTTTTGCAGGAAGAGATGCAAAAGTTTTTGTTTAATGATGAAGACATCGACATGCCGGATGAGTTTAAAGCGGTCTAACAACTATTAATATATAGACAGTCATTACCAAACAAAATGTTTTTCTGCCTAAATTTTTAGGCGATTTCTTTGCTAACTACGAATATTTTCGATAGGAAAGGGAGCTCTAGTGAGTCAATTGTTAGACATCTATGTTGCCCGTCAACCAATCTTTAAACGAGATTTAACGGTGTTTGGGTATGAGTTGTTGTTTCGAGCCAATAACCAGGAGAATCAGGCGGTTATTCTAGGGGGAGACGAAGCTTCTGCACAAGTCATGATGGGCGCTTTCGGCGATATGGGTATCTCGGACGTGGTTGGCGAAGATAAAGCCTTTGTGAATTTCACAGAAGGACTTCTGTTAAGAGAAAATCAACCCTTCTTTCCTCGCCGACAAGTGGTGATTGAGATTTTGGAAGATGTAAAAGTTACGCCAAAATTGATTCAGGCGGTACGCCAATTAAAAGAGAAAGGCTATACGATTGCCTTGGATGACTACGTTTTTAATCCTGATTTTGTCCCTCTTGAAGCGTTTGCGGATATTCTCAAAATTGATATTTTATCGGTTGGCCCTAAAAAGTTGATTGAGCATGCTACACGATTGAAAAATCATGACTTAAAGCTGTTGGCTGAAAAAGTTGAAACGCGCGAGCAATTTGAGTTCTGTGTCAAACTCGGGTTTGACTATTTTCAAGGCTATTTCTTTTCTAAGCCGAAAATTGTTGCTGGAAAGCGTCTTCCTAATAATAAATTACTGTTACTTGAACTTTTATCGAATGTTTATGATCCCGATGTAGATATGCATAAGCTGTCCGAAATCATTGGACGAGATGTTGGATTGAGCCAGAAGCTATTAAGATTCGTCGCAGAAGGGTATCCCAAATATCAACCGATGTCATCGATTCATGATGCGGTGCTGCGTTTTGGCCTTGACCGCTTAAAAAGTTGGACCAGTATGTTGGTGTTATCGGGTGTCGATGACAAGCCTTTAGAGCTGTTTCAAACCTCGTTGATTCGAGCAAAATGTTGCGAATTAATCGGGCAAAAAGTAGGTCATCACAGTAAAGACAGTTATTTTACCGTCGGACTTTTTTCGACCTTGGATGCGGTTATGGAAGCGCCATTAGAAGGGTTGCTTGAAAAGCTAAAGTTAGAATCGCATGTGGAACAAGCGCTTTTGAACTATGACGGCCTTATGGGAGAAACGTTAGAGTTGGTGGTTGGCTTAGAAAGAGGTCGCACAGATATGAAAGTTCCTCCTTCTATTTCAATTGGTGAGGCTTCCCATTGTTATTTGCAAGCGATGCAATTTGCGAAGAGTGTCAATTTAGCCTAGTCAGTTATTAGTTATTCAGAGTCGACTATATATGCAAATGTGTTCTTGATAAACGTTACCGGCCGGTAGCGTTTTTCTTTTTCTTAAATTTCTTCAACGCTGAATTCTCACGCGGTTTCAACGCGTATTCATTGCATTTTGGTTTTTTAAGCAAAAAACTCAAATTTTTTTACTTTCTTCCCTTGAATAAATTTATATCGGCACCAATAAACACAACGTTGTGAAACGTTTGAGCATTTCAGTGGAAGTGTTAGAGAAATGATCAGACGAAAAACGACCCAAATTTTTACCATTTAAATTTTAATCGTGATTATTTTTAGGAGAAACCTATGAACATTAAGCCTTTACAAGACCGCGTTGTGGTTCGCCGTGTTGAAGAGAAAAAAGAAACTGCTAGCGGTATTCTGCTGCCAGGTTCTGCGCAAGAAAAAGAAAACATGGGTGAAATCGTTGCAGTGGGTCCAGGTAAAGCCTCTGATTCAGGGACTATTATCGCTATGACGGTGAAAGTGGGCGATAAAGTGATGTTTGGTCAGTATTCAGGTCAAGAAGTCAAAGATGACAACGGTGAACCGCTAATGATTATGCGCGAAGATGACATCATCGCAATCATCGACTAATTAGATTGAACACATTTCATAGAAATTTCTGAAAAATTTACAAAAATAAGGATTTAAAAAATGGCTAAAGACGTACGTTTTGGTTTAGACGCTCGTGAAAAAATGGTTGAAGGGATCAATGTTCTAGCAGATGCAGTGAAAGTTACGCTAGGTCCTAAAGGTCGTAATGTTGTTTTAGAAAAATCGTTTGGTGCGCCAACTGTCACAAAAGATGGTGTCTCGGTTGCTCGTGAAATCGAACTTGAAGATAAGTTCATGAACATGGGTGCGCAAATGGTGAAGCAAGTTTCTTCACAAACCAATGATGTTGCGGGTGATGGTACAACGACTGCAACGGTTCTTGCTCAATCTATCGTTCGTGAAGGGATGAAATCTGTTGCTGCGGGCATGAACCCAATGGATCTAAATCGTGGTATTCACAAAGCGGTTGAAGCGGTTGTTGAAGAAATCAAAAAGATGTCTAACCCTTGCGATACAAAAGATTCTTGGGCGCAAGTTGGAACGATCTCTGCAAACTCAGATGCAAAAGTCGGTCAAATGATTGCTGATGCGATGGAGCGTGTAACAACTCAAGGTGTTATCACTGTAGAAGAAGGTTCTTCTCTGGATGACGAGCTTGTTGTGGTTGAAGGTATGGAATTTGACCGTGGTTACCTATCGCCATATTTCGTCACAAACCAAGACAAAATGGTTGCAGAATTGGAAAACCCATTCATCTTGTTGTTCGATAAGAAAATCTCGAACATGCGTGATCTACTTCCTACTTTGGAAGCGGTTGCAAAAACAAGTCGTCCACTATTAATCATTGCAGAAGATGTTGATGGTGAAGCGCTAGCAACATTAGTCATCAATAACATGCGTGGTATTGTTAAAGTTGCAGCGGTTAAGGCGCCTGGTTTTGGTGAGCGTCGTAAAGCGATGTTACAAGATATGGCTGTGCTAACTGGCGGTACGATTGTTTCTGAAGAAGTTGGACTATCGCTTGAAACGGTTGAACTTGAGCACCTTGGTCAAACTAAGTCAGTTGTGATTGGTAAGGATACGACTAAGATCATCGATGGTGCTGGTTCAAAAGCAGACATTGATGCACGTGTTGCGCAAATTAAATCAATGATTGAAAATTCAACCTCTGACTACGACAAAGAAAAACTTCAAGAGCGTCTGGCGAAATTGGCCGGTGGTGTTGCGGTCATCAAGCTTGGTGCGGCAACTGAAGTTGAAATGAAAGAGAAAAAAGATCGTGTTGACGATGCACTTCACGCAACTCGTGCAGCAGTTGAAGAAGGGATTGTTGCCGGTGGTGGTGTTGCCCTTGTTCGTGCGTTGGCAAATGTTACGGTTGAAGGTGAGAACGATGATCAAAACGTTGGTATCCAAATTGCCATGCGTGCAATGCAAGAGCCAATGCGTCAAATTGCAACCAACTGCGGTCTAGAAGGTTCAGTTATTGTGAACAAAGTAATGGAAGGTGAAGGTAACTTCGGTTTCGATGCGTCAAAAGAAGAATACGTTGACATGCTAGAAGCTGGTATTATCGATCCTGCTAAAGTAACACGTTCTGCACTGCAAAATGCAGCATCTGTTGCGGGTCTTGTTCTAACGACTGGTGCAGCAATTGCGGATCTTCCAAGCAAAGATGGTGATAACAATGCAGCGGCTGCAGCAGGAATGGGAGGTATGGGTGGCATGATGTAGTGCGACGAGAGTCGCCTGCGAGACACCTTGACATAGCAAATAGGCTTTGTTAAGGTGATTGCCGAATCAGGAGGTGTTGAGCCTTACTGATTCATCCCGCACAGGACTAAGTTATGCGGGAAAACCAATGCGTTGGTTACCAGTCCACTCAAAAACTGCGTTCATATATACGATGAACATTCATAGCATTGACTAGTTTTGTCATGCTAGGTAGCTTCCTTACCATCACCCGACGGGATGGTGGTAAGAAGCTATTCCCATCCGTCTCTTATGACACTTATAGAATTTTCCCGTTATGGCGAAATATTCTAGTCACTCGTTTACCATGTAAACACGCAAACTTTTTTTTACTTCGTTGAAGTAATAAAAGTTACCTCTTGTTTGTTAAATCGACTTTTGCGACGCAAACAAAAACGGCTTCATTGCAATCTATAATGCAAGGATGCTTTTCACTTCGGCTTGTACGGCCAACCAATAAACTCGCAGCGGCATAAGCTGTGACGATGTCTGTTCGATACGCTAGAAATAGTGTGTAGTGAACCTATTGTTCAGCCAATAGTAGCCTAGGAATAGTGCGACCTTAGTAATGAGGTGGTGCGAAGCTTTCTGACAATGCAACCCCTTTTATAGGTGAATGAATACCGTGAGGATTCATTCAGATTCTGCAAGTGGAAATGCGGATGAGGTGCTAGGCTCGAAGGTATGGTTAACGTAAGTGAACTGCTGATAAATACCGTCAACCGCGAAAAGCCAAATCCACTGATAGGCTTTAACCAAAAGGTGTGTAGTTGGTTATCTCTTTTACATCTGGGGATACGCTGATACTCAAACTACCGGTAGATAGGCAGAACCTAACCCTTCAGTGGCATCGTCACGGAACTCGACAACCCCGTATATTCGCCTTCGTGGCAGGTAATCCGTAAGGAGAGCTGTTGAATATGCGGGAGCAGGAGGATGGAAAAAGCGAATGCTTGGCTGTAATGGTCAAGATAGGGATTCAAACTTTGTCCCATGCGAAAGCAGGCAGACGTCCATCTGGTCTTTACTTGCGTGAATGCATGTAAAGCTCTCTAACTAAGTACGGTCTTACCGTTTATTTACAACAGCCCTGTGGGGAGTATTCCCCATAGGGGAGTTCTCTCTTCGGGCTATTCAATTGAGGATAGCAAGATGAGTGCTAATGATTTAACACCTGCATTCTCGCACCGTGCCACAAGTTGGCATTCGATTAACTGGGAAACCTGTCATCGAAAGGTGAGAGAGCTACAAGTACGTATCGCAAAGGCAACTGCTCACAACGATTGGCGAAGGGTCAAGAAGCTCCAGCGTATGCTGGTGCATTCTTTCTCTGCGAAAGCCATTGCTGTGAGACGGGTCACTGAAAACAGAGGTCGTAATACGGCTGGCGTTGACGGTGAAAAATGGGATACACCAATAACCAAGTGGTTTGCTATTTTTCGGCTTTCACGAAAAGGCTACAAACCACAACCTCTTCGCAGAGTTTACATACCTAAGGCCAACGGTTCCCGGAGACCTTTGGGTATTCCAACGATGCTGGACAGAGCAATGCAGGCACTTTACCTGTTAGGGCTTGAACCAGTGTCGGAAACGACTGCGGATCGGAACTCCTACGGATTTCGCCCAATGCGTTCAACAGCAGATGCGATTGAACAATTGTTTGTCAATCTCAGTCGCAAGTCCTCTGCTAAATGGGTGTTGGAAGGTGACATCAAAGGATGTTTCGATAACATCAGCCATGATTGGCTAATTAGTCGTGTTCCAATGGATTCGCGAGTGCTGCGTAAGTGGTTACAAGCTGGATTCATGGAGCAAGGCGTATTACATCCGACTGGTTCAGGTACTCCACAGGGAGGTATCATTTCGCCTGTTCTGGCTAATCTTGCGTTAGATGGATTGGAAGACGTGTTGGAATCTCATTTTGGGAAGAAAAACACAAAAGCCAGTTACAAAACCAAGGTGAACTATGTGAGATATGCTGATGATTTTGTTATCACAGGTATCTCTAAAGATCTTCTGGAAAATGAAGTTAAGCCTATTGTTGAAGACTTTATGTATCAGCGAGGGTTAGCTTTATCACCAGAAAAGACTTTAGTAACTCACATAGAGGATGGGTTTGACTTTTTGGGGCAAAATTTGAGGTCTTACAAGGGCAAGATGTTTATCAAGCCTTCGGCTAAGAATCTCAAATCAGTTCTGTTTAAAATTCGTCAAATCGTCAAGCAATATGCGGCGTTACCAGCATGGATGTTGATACAAAGACTAAACCCGATTATTCGGGGGTGGGCTAACTATCACCGCCATGTGGTGGCAAAGCAAACGTTTAATTACTTGGATTACAGGGTTTGGAAATTACTCTGGCAGTGGTCCAAGAGAAGGCATTTAGGGCGTAAAAAGCGTTGGATTAAAGATAAGTATTTTCCTGTTTTTGGGAACCGAAAATGGTGCTTTTCTGCGGTCGATGCTGATGGAAATAGACTCTATCTCCAATATGCTATGGATGTTCCAATTAAGCGTAAAGTCAAAATCAAAGCAATGGCTAATCCATACCTGCCTGATTGGGACCAATATTTTGAGAGACGTCTTGAATATATTTGGAAAGATTCAATGCAAGGTAGGAAGCGTCTATACTCGCTTTGGCGGAGACAAAAAGGTTGTTGTCCAATTTGTTCACAACCCATAACCAAAGAGACAGGATGGAATGTTCATCATATAGTCTTTAGGTCTAATGGAGGCACTGATAAATTGGGTAATTTGGTGTTATTACATCCCACCTGTCATCGGCAACTTCATTCGCGTTTAGCGAAAGAAGAAACCGATACTTTGCCGGCTTCGTCGCCATGACGTGGCTTGTAAAGGCTTGAGCCGTATGCGGGGAAACTCGCACGTACGGTTCTTAGGGGGCGGGAGGGCAGTAATGCACTCTTGCTACCCGACATTTTCTGCTAGAGCGTTTAAATTTTTGCGCTAACGGCGTTAAATTTGAACTTCCGGTGCTCACGTACTTTAATGTACGCTGCGCTCCGGTTTCAAAATTTACCTTGTTATCATCAAAGATTTATACCGCCTAGCTAGAAAATTGAGTGCTAATCAGTTCTCTGAAAAGACCGGCATTTTTAATGCCGGTTTTTTGTGGGCAGAATATCGAGCTTCTGTTGCGACTGTTCTATTTGTACATTCCACTTCGGGTCAAATTCTCGCCTTGAAGCTAGCATAAAACTGCAACCTCTAATCCCCTAAATTGGCCACTAAGCCTTTTGTTTAAAACCAGCCTTGTGCTGGTTTTTTTATGCCCAAAGTGCGAGCTCTATTTTTATGTCCGAGACTGGAAAAACAATACCGGCCGGTAGAAAGTAAAAACGAGGCTTTATGCCCCGTTGTCTTGGATTGACTTTCAAAGAGTCAACTATGTCACTGTGCGACTTTTCTCAGTCGTACTTAATCATTCGGGTTCGTTCCTGCCCAGTTAATCGTAAAGCTGTCACTGATTGTGTCACTGCCTGCATCGTCCAAGAAGTTGATTTGTACTTGGTAGTCTTCAGTGACCTGTGTCGACGCAACACTCTGGAACTGTAACGCTTTATCCATCAGTGCCATATCTCCGGTGTTCCACAGGATCTGATACTGTCCTTGATAAGGTTCATGGTCTTGATTGCCATTCACCAATCCTCGGAAGGCTTCGCTTTGTGAGGTGGTTAAGACAGCTTGTTGATTGCCTTGGGTCAGGACACTTTGCCCTGTCACGGATAATTGCCATTCATTGCCTTGGCGCTGATAGCTTTGAGTGTAGCCATCTTGTAGTGCATTCCCCGAGCTTTGATCGCCAGCGGTGGCCGTTTGCGTTAAGCCATTTTGTACGGTACTGGTTAAGACAAGGCCACCATTGGTATTGATCTCTAATAATCGATTCCCATCCAGTGCAAAGGTTGCGGCTTGGGTTTGTACCGTTAAATGGGTGTAGGTCAGCAGTGCTTGGTGTTCTGTGACGGTTTGAGTGGCTTGGTAAGCGTATTGCAGGGTTCCGTCTAAGAGCATAGTTCCACTGTCTGTGGTGATTTGACATTGGTTAAAGGTGTAGCTCATGGATTCACCTTCAAGGGTGACTTGTCCATCACTGTTGAGGTCGACCATTTGTGGCGTGGCCGAGCCGCTGTCACAGGCCGCATTGGGTTGAATCACATTGTCATACGCGAGTTTGGCGGCTTGTGGGTAGTAAAACAGTGCTTTAACCACTTCTTGTGGTTGATCCCCGTTGGCATAGGGTTGTAGGGTTTCTGTGAACACGTACATGGCTCGTTGGAAGGCGACACCGTAATCTAGCGCATCGCTGGCGGTGAGTTCCAGTGCTTCCGGCGTGGTTGGTTCTGGATCTGTGCCTGGATCGGTATCTGGATCCGGTTGTTCAATTGGGGTGTCTGGATTCGAGCTTCCGCCGCCTCCGCCACAGCCCACTAACGATGTGCTTAGCGCTAGTAACAGAGCTAGGTTGAGTTTATTTAGTCGGTTTAGGTTGTTTGAGTTATTTGAGGTTGTTTTCATAAAATTCTGTCTCATTCAAAGTTGACCGGCCGGTAAGGTTTCTACCGGCCGGTGTTTGTTATGTGTTGCTGGATGTTAGAAGAACAACAGACCAGAGGTGGCAAAATCATTGATCTGACTTTCGCCTGTTAAGGTAATGGTCACATCCGCGAATTCCAGATATTCAATATTCACCAGCGTGTCGGTGCCTTCTGTCGCATGACTGACTTGCCATTGGGGCGTGCCGTCTTCGGTATTTTCCAGTTGTGTAATGCTGTATTCGGCATAGTCATAGGCGAACACGGCAATGTCCGTTCCGACACCGCCGTCAATGAGGTCGTTTCCGGTACCGCCGAAGAGTATATCGTCACCTGCATCGCCATAGAGCTGGTCATCACCTCCGCGACTGCCAACAGTATCATTCCCATCACCCGCATGTAGCTCATCGTCTTCGGCACCTAGGACAATATTCTGACCACTGCCGCCGGCAAAGACGATGTTACTGCCTTCTCCTCCACGAACTTGGACATCTCCGACAATAATGGCAAATTCAATATTATCGAGATCAAGCACTGTGCCAGCCGGTAGTTGACTCGCATCAATCACCATGACTTCGGTTTTGTCATTCCCTTCGACACCACTGACTTGAATCGGTTGTGATGGCGCTTCATCGCTTGATGAACTAAACGTCACTTGATTCAACCAGCCGGCACCCTTACCATTCAACCATTGGTCGAGTCCATTAATCATTGAAAACCAATCAGATTCGGGCGCTGAATCTCTCAGTAAATACAATGCATCTCGGAAGCTGGTTTGATCAACCGCGGTCTCATTACTGCGTGCCGTCACACCAATTCCTTCTGGAAGCCTTAGGGTGGTGACTGGATTGTTATCGGCATCAAAGTGTAATGGGATGTCGGCCAGATCACTACTCTCGTCGGTGTTCTGTCGGCCGGCCGGTATAGGGTTAATAATGATTTTATTCACAGTCTGACCGTTTTCGGTGACTTCGTCTTGCTCGACCGTCACCCCATCAATTATATTTGTTGGGGCCTCTGTGGGAGCCTCAGTAGGTGCTTCGGTCGGAGGCTCCGTTGGTTCTGGTGTTGGAGGCGGTGGTGGTGACGTGACATTGATTGTCACGGTATCACTGGCTGTTCCTGCACCATCCTCTCCGCCATCGGCAAGTGTGATGTCAAAGGTGACTGCCCCCGTTGTTCCTGCCGCTTCAAAGGTTAATAAATCATTATCAATGTCGGCTTGGGTAAAGGTTTGCCCCTGTGTTAAAGCGACATTATTAAGCAGTAAGGTTCCACTGGTTGGGAGTGTATCCAATGTGTAGGTGAGCTCGGCACCATCATCGTCTGGGTCACCTTCGTTTAGGTGTGTATTATTAATGGTGACCGTGTTATTCGTTTGCACATTTGGACCACTGTTGGTGGCAATGGTCGGCGCATCGTTGACGGCCGTAATATCAATATTGACGGTCGGATTCGGCGAAAGCGCAGCACCGATTGCATCGACAGCACTTATGGTGAGAGTTGCTGAGTCATCACCCGACACATCTAAATCACCGGTATATTGAATATTGCTCGCGGTGTCTAAGTAGGTGTTAATATCCGCAGCCGTTCCTTCAAGGGTAATGGTTTGAGCATTGACCAACGTCTCTGTTACGCCTGAGCCAGTAGCTGCGCCATCCGCCGGAGTTGCGAAGCTACCGGCCGATGCGGTTAAGGTCACAGTGATGTTATTACTCTCTGGATCGGCAAACTCGACAGAGGATAAATCAACATTCGAAGCAGTGTCTTCTGTAACGGTCACATCGGTCACGCCATTCAGATTCACCGTAGGCGCATCATTGGTGGGGGTAATCGTGACCGTTGCTTGATTTGTTCCAGTGGAATCACTGGTGCCATCATTGAAGGTATAGTCCAGAGTGACGGTTGCAGGCGGTGTATCAGAGGTATTTGAGTAGGCAATGTTTTGCAAAACACTGTTCACAATGGCACTGGTTGCACTGCTGTTAAACGTTAAGACTAATGTTCCTGAAGCATTCGTTGTCACGGTTCCGACGGTGACACTGTTGTAAGTAAAGTCTTGTCCTTGGGTTAAAGTGCCAAGCTGTCCATTATGACTGAATACATCTTCTGCGTTGGCACCGCCATTACGTGCAATCGTAATCGATGCGCCATCAAAGTTACCATTCCCACCATTCAGTGCATCCTGCTCGGTATCGGAAACGGTTACGTCGCTGTCAATCACCACGGCTGAACCATCTTCAATAAAGGTGGCGCCGCCATTTAAATCCGCAAACACTGGTGCATCGTTGGGTGATTGGAAAGTAATCAGGGTATCCGGACCGCTGTCTTCAACCGTATAGGCTAGGTTAGCGCCAGCACCATTGGTTAAAGCCATTGACATTTCAGGGGTTGCAAATGTCGTGGCGTCGGCGTCGGTATCAATTTCTAAGACACTGGTTCCATTAAAGCGGACATTGGTGGTTGTGAGTCCAGTAATACCGGTAATGAGAAGCTTATCGCCTATCTCTAAGTCGGAAATGGTATCGCCATTTAAACTACTTACAGAACCTTTAAACGTATCGGCGCCATCGCCACCGGTTAAGGTATCTGCACTTGATCCAACGACCATTGTGTCATCGCCGGTGCTACCCGTGACAGAATGCCCACTGTCGCTGAGCGTAATGGTATTGGCCGCGTTTAAGACATAATTTTCCACATCACTGTGCGCATTGACCCCGCCGGTAGAATTACTAATAGTAATCTGATTGGTGCCGGTTGCTGTAATGGTGCCGTTAACGGAATTGTTTTGCGCTTCGGTCATGGTGACGCTGGCACCGGAGTCGAGAGTGAGGTTGGTGATTCCTGTTAACATTGCTGAGGCAATGGAGCTACCGTCGCCCATTTGTAAGGTATCATCACCATTATTACCCATTAAAGTGCCGGTGAAATTTAACGCACCAATATTAATTGTATCGGAATCACCATTACTGCCCACATTGACTATGGTAGTCGCTTCTGTCACGGTAATGGTACGACTATTCGTCGAATCATCACCTACCAGATAGTATTCAATATTTGCAAGCGTCGTAAAATCGCCATCGCCTGAAACGTGAATCAATTCATTACCTGCAGCCGAAACGCTACTAAATTGCGCTAGTTGTGTCGCTGCGAGTTCTACGTTTGCATCGTTGTCTAATGTCAGATTTTCAAAGTTCGATACGGTTGCACCTGAAATATCTGCCCCTGTTTTTAGCCACAATCTATCGGTTCCAGAACCTCCATTTAAGGTTCCTGTTGCGGTTAATGCGCCTACAATCACCGTATCACTACCAGAGCTCCCGGTAACATTTTGTCCAGCTGCACCAAGAGTGAAGGTCGTGTCTTGGTTTAAAACATAGGTTTCAATTGCAGCCTTTCCCGTCATGGTTGTGAGGGAGGAACTAATGGTAATTTGCTCATTACCTGCCGCAGTGATTGCTGAAAAATCATTATGTTGCGCAGCCGTCATAGTGACACTGGCACCCGTATCTAGCGTTAAGTTTTCAATATTTGCAAGTGTTGCACCCGAAATTGAGCTACCATCGCCCATTTTTAGGGTGTCATTGAAGGTACCTTCACCACTCAGTGTTCCGGAGTAATTAAGGTTGCCAATGTCAAACGTCACCGCATCCGTCGAACTTGTTGCGGTCACATTGGTATTCGATTGTGCGACCGTAATGGTTCGGCTATTGGTTGAATCATCGCCTGCGACAAAATTTTCAATATTAGCAAGCGTGGTAAAGTCACCATCACCATTTACATTCATCGTCTCAGTACCGGCTGCAGTGATTGTTCCAGTGAATTGCGCTAGCTGACTCGCAGCAATGGTCACTGTTGCATCATTGGCTAATGTCAGATTTTCAAAGTTCTGTAGCGTGGTCATGTTGCTAAGATTAACGCCTGTGACCACACTTAGGGTATCCGTGCCACCTTGCCCATCGGCAATGGAGCCAACTTCATGACCTTGAGTGCTGATAATAATGGTCTCGTCACTTGAATCTGTCGTGATATAGGGCGTTAAATTCGTTCCATTCGAGGTATTAAACCCAGCACCAGTTGAGGTCGCAGAAGTGACATCGGTAATGTTAAGGGTCACTGTATCCGCAGTGCCGTTAACGGTGCCGTCATTTGGCGTGACGGTTAAGGTCGCACTACTATCCGCATTGGTGCTTGCGGAGGTATAGGTGATCTTGGAAGTATCATTCAGATAGGCATTCAGATCACCAAGAGTTCCTTGTAAGGTCATCGAAGCAGAGCCTGAATTGGCAATGGTTACATTGCTAAAAGTGCCGTTGCCATCTATCGAAGCCACTGTTCCAGAGCTAACCGCTAGAGTCAGAGTGACCGTGTCACCATCTGTATCGCCAATATTATAGGCAGATAAATCAACCGCTGTCGTTACCTCTTCATTGACCGTTGTATCAACTGGTGCTCCGCCGAGCGTTGGCGTAGCATTGGATGATCCCGTTGTAAAACTCAAAGCGGTTTTATCATCAATTCCCATAAAGGTCATGCCGTCTGCATCGAAAAAGGCTTGCTTCTCAATCAGAATGTAGTATTCGGTGCTTGCCGTTAAACCGGTTGTCGGGTTGATTGAAATGGTAGTGGTTCCAGAACCTGTAACTCGACCATCATTGCCTGGAATCGATTCAACTAAAGAATTATCTGAAGCCTTATAAATCTTAATTGTACCGGTGCCCGTTGAAGAGATAACTTCATCAAACGTTAGGCTAATGTTTGCTGTAGGGTCAATACCTGTCGAGTTGTCTGTGGGAGTACTGGAAGAAATAACGGGAGGCTTATTGTCAGTTCCACCAACGGTACCATCTTGACGATAATAAGTCGAAGTATTAGCGCCAATATCAGCCGCCATGACATCTTCGTCACCGTCATTGTCAAAATCGGCAACAAGATATTCCCTCGCATTTGTCAGATTGAATGTTACGTTTGGAACTGTCTCTGTAAAACCGCCACTGCCATTATTAACATAGAGCTTATAAGCGGAACCATCATAAGCGATAAAGTCTCTATCACCATCCGAGTCATAATCTATGTCGATAACTACTCGAACACCACCTGCGGTAGTTTGCGCACCAGCCGCTTCCAATGGGTCAGCGACAGTGGTAAAGCTGCCACCATCATTTCGATAATAAGTCGAAGTATTAGCGCCAATATCAGCCGCCATGACATCTTCGTCACCGTCATTGTCAAAATCAGCAACAAGATATTCTCTCGCATTTGTCAGATTGAATGTTACGTTTGGAACTGTCTCTGTAAAACCGCCACTGCCATTATTAACATAGAGCTTATAAGCGGAACCATCATAAGCGATAAAGTCTCTATCACCATCCGAGTCATAATCTATGTCGATAACTTTTCGATCACCATTAGCGGCAGTTTGCGCACCAGCCGCTTCCAATGGGTCAGCGACAGTGGTAAAGCTGCCACCATCATTTCGATAATAAGTCGAAGTGTTAGCGCCAATATCAGCCGCCATGACATCTTCATCACCATCATTGTCAAAATCAGCAACAAGATATTCACTCGCATTTGACAGATTGAATGTTACGTTTGGAACTGTCTCTGTAAAACCGCCACTGCCATTATTAACATAGAGCTTATAAGCGGAACCATCATAAGCGATAAAGTCTCTATCACCATCCGAGTCATAATCTATGTCGATAACTTTTCGATCACCATTAGCGGTAGTTTGCGCACCAGCCGCTACCAATGGATCTGAAACTTCAGTAAATTGTGATGCTAAAACGTTTGAAAAACTTATGCTGGCTATACTTGTGGATTCTATGTTGCCAGAAGACTGTTCTAAAACCCAATCTCCCCCTTTATCAATAGCGCCTGTCAAATCATCCGAGGCCGCAATATCCGCGCTAGTGGCTTGTGCCAGTTTGCCAATAAAGTCTACGCCGGTTTCAGTGGCGGCGACATTACAGCCGTACAGCAAAATATCGCCATTTTCAGTCAGACTCTGCTGAATCACTGCCAGCTCGTCACTGTAGTTTGCAAGCGTGTCGGAATTTAAGACTTCACCACCTAAAAAGACTTGACCGTCCGCGCCATGCGAAAGAATATGCAATGCTTCAATATCTGACCGGCCGGTCAGCTTTTCCGCCAGTTGCTCAAAACCATCGCCCTCAGCAGAAATTAAAATAACTTCCAAGCCTTGTGCTTTCGCACCTTCAACCAGTGTTTGATAGTCTTGGACGGTTTGGTCAATAACAGCAATTTGCCGTGGCGATTGGAGAGCAGTCATAAAAAACCTCTAAAGCATTAAATTTTTATTATTTGTATATGTGTATATTTCTGTTTTATTTGAATTTTCAGGTAAAACATAAGGTTATGTAGAGATTACAGTGAAAAATAAGAGAAGTAAATTGAATACAATAAAATATTATGCGTATTAGATACCGAAATCATTTGAATTCAGCTCTAGAGTGGAGCGGGCGCTGTCTAGTTCTTTTTTAACTAGACAGCGCGAGTTTTATTTTCGTGGCCGAGTGAATGGAGAAACGATACCGGCCGGTGAGAAATGGGCGTTTGTGAAGGGCTTTTGTCTATTCTTTGGTTGTCTCATCAAAACTAGAGTCGTATTTTTTAAGCAAAGCAATGAACTTCGGTTCGTCTTTGATATTATCAAAATGTGGGTCACTAAGAATACTGCCTGCAACACCTTCTGCATCTTGAAGTGAGGCTTGCAAGAACTGCAGGGCTTTATCATTTGCGCCTAGCAATGAATAAGCGCTAGCTAGTTGGTAAAGTGCGTGGGAATTATTACTGTCTACTCGTAAGGCTTGCTGGCAAAGAGAGATTGCCCAGTAAGGTTCGTCCATATCCAAAACCACGTCAGCTTTATAGGTCAATGCTTCGGCGTTTTCAGGATCTAGTTCTAGTATTTGGTCGTAAATTTCTACTTTGTTGCTCAATATTTGCTCTTGTCCGGCTTTTAACCACAGGCTGTAAATGTCTTGATGTTGTGAAAGACGTTTTTGTGCGCTGGTAATCCCTCGTGATTTGCGATGGAGTTCCTCTTCTAATTTTTCAAGACGTTCTTCATACTCGCTGACCACTTCTTCAATTTTCGAGTTGGCAAGTGTGTGAACTTTGTCTTTCACGTCTCGAATCGAGTTCCAGCCGACGAGTACTAAGACCGAGCTGACACCTGCAATCAGATAAAAGAAATAGGTGATGGTGTCGGTTGCATAACTTACTGCGCGTGTTGTCGCTGCCAATTCTCGGTTGGTGATCTCTTTGGTCACTTCCACATGTAGGTCATTCATGTCAGTACGAAGTTGTTTGAGTTCGTCAATCACATAACGCTCGATGAATGGATTGTATAAAGGTTCTTCAAGAGTATTCACATCTTGCGTGCTTTTATCATGCAGTTGAGCGGCGTGAGTCATCGGACTGATAAGCATTAGAAGACTAAGAAAGGCGAAAGTTTTCAAAATTGAAAAGGACATAGAAATTTCCTGAGCAGGGTATTTAAACTGCGTTCGAATTGGGTGTGTGAATTTAGTGAATCCTATCCTAACAAAATTGGGTGGGCTTTTGACAGGGATGGTTTTTGTTGAGTGGTTTGTATTGAAGTGGTTGGCAAGGGCATGCGAACAAATTTAGCTTATCAGAATATAAGAAAGCTCTTCTGTGTTTTATTGATAAAAGCTTTTAATATCAGTGCATCCAATTTTCAATGTAACGAAATGTACTTTGAAAAAAATAGAATTCGAATGTGAAACGTAAGCCATAGGAAAAAGGAAGAAGGGTGCGACAAATTACTTCAAACAACTCAATGCGTATGTACTTGAAAGTGAGCGTGATAATGGCGTTGTTGATTGTGCCTTTGACTCTGATGCAGCAGTACATTGTTGAGAAACAACTCGAAATTAGCTTTTGGGCGATTCCAACTTTGGTGATTGTTTTGATGGTGGTGGTTGGCGGCCAATTGCTGAAAGTTTTAGAGTGGCAAAAATCTGAAAGCCAACTCTTTAAAGCTCTGACCGATTTCTCGTTGGAGTTTACTTATATCCGTTCGGTGGAAGGTGAATATCAATATGTTTCGCCAGCCGCTGAAGATATCACTGGCTACAGCGAACAGTATTTTTATGATAAGCCGAATTTTATGGACAGTTTAATTGTGGAAGAGGATCTGGAAGCTTGGCAATGCCATGTTCATCTTATGAATGAAGACAGTGCACCTGAGCGAGTTGAGTTCCGCATTCGTGATAAAAAAGGTGAGATTCGTTGGATTGAGCATTTATGCGGTCCGGTGCACGATAAACACGGAAATTTAGTCGCTGTGCGTTCGGTCAATGTCGATATTACTGAACAGAAACAGGCCATGTCAAAATTGGAGCGAATGGGCTTTTATGACCCTTTAACTAACTTGCCCAATAGACGGTATCTTAATCAACACCTTAAGAAACTTATTCATAAAATTGAACAGGAAGACTCCGACAAAAAATTTGCGGTCATTTTTATTGATCTGGTGAATTTTAAATATGTGAACGATGCTCACGGGCATTCGATTGGTGATCGCTTGTTGCAGATGGTTGCTAAGCGTTTTAACAATTCTTGCTTAGACTGCGAGCAAGCAATAATTTCACGTTTTGGAGGGGATGAGTTTGTATTGGTCAATCAAATGTCAACAACCACCGAATCGATTCAGAGCTGTGTTAAACGAATTAACCAATTACTCGAAAAGCCATTTAAGGTACACGGCTACCGTGTCAATATTGGAGCGAGTTGTGGTGTGTCCATGTATCCAGATGACGGTTTAACGCCAGAACTTCTGATTAAAAATGCGGATGCTGCAATGTTCCAAGCAAAAAGCCAGTCGCTTAATATGGCGTTTTTTAGCCCGGAAATGGCGACGCATGCCACTGAAATGGTGACGATTCAGGCTAAGCTTCGAAAAGCAATTCAGCGAGGAGAAATTCAACCGTATTATCAGCCTTTAATAGATTTGCAAAGTGGCAAGATTATGGGCGTTGAGGTTTTAGCCCGCTGGATTGATATGAATGGAGAACCTTCGCCATCGCCTGCGGTGTTTATTCCCATCTCTGAGGAAACCGGGTTAATTTGGGCGTTGAGTGAAACCATGATTGAACAAGCCGGCCAGCAAATTCTAAAGTGGCAATCGCAAGGGTTGAAATTAAGTTACTCCATCAATGTTTCGGCACGTCAATTTTCCGATGAAAACTTTTGTGATAATGCGATTGCGCAGTTTAAGCAAATGGGAATTGATCCAACTCATGTACAAATTGAATTAACTGAAAGTGTGTTGATGGATAACATTCATCGTAGTATTGATAAAATTGAATATCTTCGTTCGCAAGGTTTCAAAATTGCATTGGATGATTTTGGAACCGGTTTTGCCTCTCTGCAATACCTAACGATGTATCCATTAGATACTTTGAAAATCGATCGCACTTTTGTCATGGATATGTTGGAAGATTCCCGTAAGTTGGCGATTGCTAAATCGATTATCAATTTAGCAAAAGATTTAAATTTGAAAGTTGTGGCGGAAGGTATTGAAACAGATGAGCAAAAATCTGTATTGATGGAGTTGGGTTGCGATATTGGTCAGGGCTTTCTTTTCAGCCGGCCGGTCTGCAAAGAAAACTTGACGGAACTTATGGAGTTACAAGAGGCTGCTTAGTTTTGTTAAGTTGATGTCGTCGTTCTAAAGAGCGTTGGTTGGATTTTAATCTTCTTTGAAATCCGCCGAATCAATGACATAAAACTGATTGCCGCCCATGGCCTTTGCTCCTTTTTTCGCCTTGGTTGCCAAGGACGAAAGCTTCTGTCTGTGTGAAAACAGCCCAGGTTCCACGCATAGCACGCCCAGCGATAAGCTCATCATTGGAAAGAATTTTTGTTCACCATCGCGCCCAATCGCAGAAATACCGCCTTTGAGTTTATCTTCCTCGTGATAAAAATCATCAATTAGAATCGAGAATTCTTCCAATATTCGCTCGCAAATCGGTTGGTAGTCATCTGGAGTCAGAATCACAAAATCATCCCCTCCAATATGACCGATAAAGCTGTCACTGCCTAATGTTGCAGACTTTAAAACGCTGGCAATTGTGGTAATCACCTGATCACCTTGTTCAAAGCTATAAAAGTCGTTGTAAGGTTTAAAGTTATCGACATCGACATAAATCACATTAAAACGAAGCTGTTGGTCAAGATTGTCTTGCAATGTTGTTTGAATAGGAACATTGCCCGGCAGTCCTGAAAGAGGGTTGGCGTATTTCGCACTTTGTACTTTTAAGTCGGTAATGGTTTCCAGCAATTGGACCAGTGTGGCAACACCTACAAATTTTCCTTGTCGAGTAATCAAGAAAGCAGAGTTGAAACTGCTTTCATGTGAAGTGATTTCACGACTCACATTGACTAGAGATTCACTGAAATCAAAAACTTTCGGAGGGCGATTCATAAAGTGAGAAACCGGCTTTTTCAAATGCAAATCTCGACCATATTGACTTGCCAGTAAGCTTAGAAGTTCATCTCGCCAAACAATACCGGCCGGTATTTGATTGTCTAAAACAGGTAAGAAATTCACGTTTGAATTTTTCAGAAAAAATTCCGAGGCATCTTTCACTCGGGCTTTAACATCCAGAACTGGATGCGGCTTTGAAATGGAACCAATTGACTCATTTTGTGAGAATCGATTTTCCGTTGTTTGTGGCCATTCATAGTCTAGTTTTAAACTGGGAAGTGGGGAAGGGCGTTTGAACAAAAAACCTTGGACATAATCGATTCCAATTTTTTGGAGTGCTTTGAGTTCATTTTCGGTTTCGACGCCTTCTGCAATCACTTTGGCATTAGAACCTTTCGCTAAGGTGTTAATGGTTTCTAAAAAACGGTATTTATCTGCATTAATATCTACATTATGCACAAAATGTTTATCGATTTTGACGTAATCCGGTTTGAGTTCCGACCAAAGTTTTAAGCCGTTATAGCCTGCGCCTAAATCGTCCAATGCGACTTGAAATCCGAGAGAACGGTAATGATTAATAGCTTTTAAAAATGGCTGAATATCGTCAATTGGGTGGGATTCGGTGATTTCAATCACAATCTGGTTTAAATTCATGTCATTTTCGGTCAAAAAGTTCAGCGTTTGGCCTGATTGGTGTGCAGCACTCATTAAGGATTGTGCTGATACATTGATGAATAATTTGGCACAGTTGTTGTGGATTGAACGAGTGTTTGCAAAATTTTTAATGGCGGTTTTACGTGCTAAAACATCCATCTCCAGCAAGCACTGATGTTTTTCAGCGGTATAAAAAAGGTTTAATGGCGAGTAGAGTTTTGAGCTTTCAGGGCCTCGCGTTAATGCCTCAAATGCAAAGGTTGAGCGGCTTTTTAGTTCAACAATCGATTGGAAGTGGGTTGATAGGTTTTCAGTCGCAAAAATTGCACACAACTCCTGACCTGAAGAGGTTTGTAATAATTCGACTTTTTTTGAGTTTGAAAGCTCCTGCGAAAACATACCACTATTCCTATATTGCGTTGAAAACGACGAAATGGTAAGGGCTTGAGGAGTGTGTTTTATGACATTTTTGTTAAGGAACCTCTGATTGAAACAGAGCTTCTTTAGGTAAAAGAGTTTGAAACGGGTGCTTAAGTAGTATTGCTTAAGTTGTTTTAGTTTGTAGAGGATGGAAAGTTTACCGGCCGGTAAAAGTTGAGCGGTTTGGCGAATGTATAGTTGTCTTTAGATTGTGTAATAAAAAGAGAGCTTTCCACGAGATGATAAATAACCAAAATTGGCTAAAACAGTACTGAACGTTGTTAAAAATTTTGCGAATAGCCAGCTATTCCCTGCAATTTTCGTCTAGTTCAGCTCAGTTTTTTCTCAATTTATGCTTTATCTCTAACTCATGCAAAGCTCTCAAAATGATAATATCGGTTTTGAACTTCAGTCAATGTAACCGTTTGTCAGAATAAGGGAAGAGTAAACGTTGAAAGTGAAAAACTTATTGAACAATTTATCTCAAGGCTTGGAAAACTTTGCAAACTCCGGTGTGGATTCTCTGGAGAGCTTGTTGAGCCGACAGACTCATAATGTCATTATTACGGGGCTTAGCCGAAGCGGTAAATCAATGTTTTTTACGACCTTAATGACTTTGTTTGGTCAGAGAGCTAATTCAGCTAATGGAACCTCTGACCATTTACCTCTGCTTTCTAGCTTGCCGTTAGACTTGGTTGAATCGTTTGAATTACGTCCAATCTCTGGGGAAGAGAGCTTTCCGATCGATGATTGTCTAGCAAAATTGCAAAATCAACAATGGCCTGCTTCAACGGATCAAGTTTACGGGTTTGAGTTGGTGTTAACACTCAGGCAAACGCGAGTATTGAAGCGATTGATTAATAAAACAAACAAGGTCGTTTTTCGTTTTTATGATTATCCTGGGGAGTGGTTAACGGATTTACCGATGCTACACAAAGAATTTGTGCATTGGTCAGATTCTGCTTGGTCGCAGCAGTCCAATCCTCCACAAAAATTCTATGCCCAAGGCTGGCAAGCATTTGTTGAGCAGTTTGATTTTGATTTGTCACCTGAAAGTGCCAGAGTTGAAGAGTACATTCAAAATTTTCGGCATTATTTACAAACTGCGAAAGACAATGGCATCACTCTCTTACAACCGGGTTCTATGCTAATGGAGGCTCAGACTTTTAATTGGACAGTGAATGGATTTGCTCCATTGCCCAGTTCAGTGAGTAGTGATCCTGAACATCCGTGGACTCGACTGTTTAATGAGAATTTTGAGCTGTTTAAAAAGCTCTGGCTAAAACCGTTGCAGGAAAACTACTTTTTAAAAGCGGATAAGCAGATCATTATGCTGGATTTGCATGAAGGTTTGAGTCACAGTCGAGCGCATTTGAATCAACTCAAAGAAACAATCAGTAATCTTGCCAATAGTTTCGTTTATGGTGCGAATAAATGGTACAAACCCAAAATTTTGTTTGGCGATCAAATCTCTAAAGTGGCCTTTGTGGCAACAAAATCTGATTTGATACCACACGCTCAACAAGGCAATTTTTTAAAGTTGCTGCAAGAAATTACTAGTGGTGTGCGCGCTCATCTAAAGGATCATGATGTTGATTTCCAACACTTTCTGATCTCTGCCATTCAGGTGACAGATCCAGGTGAGTGTGAAAATTGTTTACGCTTTACGGACACTCATAACGATTATCAAGAATGGGAACTTGAACCGTTGCCATGTTCTTTGAAAGAGCTTGAACCGAATCAGACTTATCCGGTGATGCCTGCCGCAGTTCCCAAGGATGTTATGAACCGAATGTACCATGCGCAAGGCATTGATCGTTTAATAGAATATCTAATCAAAACTTAAGGAGCGCAAAATGAACGCGCCGGACTACCAAGAACGTGTAAAAAAACGAGTGCTTTCTCAAAGACAGCCTGAAATACAAGCTTATGAAGTGACTGAAGACACGGAAAATCACCGTGAACTTGAAAATATAGAATCGAGTTTGAGTAGATGGGTTTGGGTTGTTGGTATTCTGCTAATGGCAGTGATTGGCTTTTCGATGGTAGAGGCTTACTTAACGGTAGTAAATCTTTTTCAAACAAATGTTGTTTTAGGCGGTTTTTTATCGTTTTTGCTGATAGTTGCAATGTTCGCTTTTAGTTACTTGATTGGTCGGGAATGGTTGGGCATTAAACAACTGAAAAGCATCTCGTCATCTTCTTTATCGCTGGATGAATTAAAAGATAAAGGCGATCGTGAGACGACCATGAAAGCGATTAATGTTAGAGCCCGAAGCCTTGCTTCGATGACACCCGCTTATGCATTGCATCGAACATTTTTTCAAACGATTAAACCTCACCATACAAATGATGAAGTTTTACAGATTTATGGTGAGAAAGTACAAAAGCCATTGTTGGAAAAAGCGAGAAAAGTCCTCAAACAGGAATCTATCGGTGCAGGTGCAGTGGCATTTATCAGCCCGAATTCCTTACTGCAGACTTTCGGCATTCTTTGGATCAGCATGAGAACGCTTAAAAAAATCGCTTATGTTTATGGTATTCGTCCAAGCCTTATAGGGAACCTGAAACTTTTTCGTGTTGCTTTAGAAAACCTTGCCGCGAGTTCATTCACTGATTTAGTCACTGATGAGCTTGCAAATCAGTTGGGTGGAACCATTGGCGATAAGGTCATTGCAAATTCTGCGGATGCAATTACGGCGGCCAGCCTGAATCAGAGATTAGGTCGGGCACTCATAAAAGAATTAACAAATTCTTCAACTAAGGTTGAATGATCTCTGTGATGTTTACTGGTTAAAAACTTCTGGTGTAAAAAAAGTTTAGTACTGAAGGCTGGGAAAAAAGAATGGCGCACCCGAGAGGAGTCGAACCCCCGGCCTTCCCCTCCGGAGGGGGACGCTCTATCCAGCTGAGCTACGGATGCGCGATAGAAGCCGAGTATTATAAGGGTTTTGACCGGCCGGTAAAATTTTTTTAGTTGAAACTATTTCAAGTTCCTTTCATTTTCAAGATGATTGATTCCCCATTCGACTTTAGGGGTCGTTACGTTTTAAGTCATTATCAATTTTGATTAATGGCTTTTTTATCTAGTAGATGGTTTCTGCCCATCGCAATTGCTTCTTTGGCAATAAAATTCTGATTCTCTTGAACAATCTTTGGTTGCTTCCGCTTCATTGAACGTTATTCCAATCCGCTGATATACATTCCTTATTCGTTTCTGCCATTGCAGAGAGAGGCCTCTTATGAACTTAAGAAGGTGAGTCTAAGAAGGTAATTTTCTGTTCTGTTTTATGTGATGTTTTGCATGAAAGCTTCATTTTGTCTGCAAGAAATAAAAAAAGTTACCAAAAGTAAAAAAAAGTTCTTGATGTGAATTTTATTTTTCATTAGTATATGAATCAAAGTTTCTTGATAGGAATAACCAAAAGGCAAATGACATGGACAAGAACTCATATGTATTAACAATCTCGTGCCCAGATCGTGTGGGAATCGTGGCAAAGGTATCGGCTTTTCTGGCTGAAAATGACTGCATGATTTCAGAGGCTAACCACCATGCTGATGCACACAACGGCATGTTCTTCATGCGCAATGAAATTTCTAATATTCAAATTTCTGATGAGGAATTTCGTAAAGGTTTTTCAAAAATTGCTGAAGAGTTTGAAATGCAGTGGCAGTTGAATTCGACCTGCGTCAAAAAGCGTGTGCTGTTGATGTGCAGTAAACAGGATCACTGCATGACAGATTTACTTTATCGCTGGAGCAGCGGTGAATTGGAATGTGATATTCCTTGCGTGATTTCAAACCACTTGGATATGAAAGATTTGGTTGAGTGGCATGGTATTCCTTTTATCCATATTCCTGTTACACCAGATAACAAACCTCAGGCGTTTTCTGAAGTCGTTAAGTGGGTGGATCATTATCAGGCTGACACGATCGTTTTAGCTCGCTATATGCAGATTATCCCGCCGGCGCTTTGTGAGAAGTATCCAGGGCAAATTATCAATATTCACCACAGTTTCTTACCGTCATTTATCGGTGCAAAGCCTTATCACCAAGCGTATGTCCGAGGTGTCAAGCTAATTGGTGCCACTTGCCACTATGTTACGGAAGATTTGGATGCAGGTCCGATTATTGAACAGGATGTCACTCGTGTTTCGCACAGTGAATCAGCAGATCAAATGGTTGTGCTTGGAAAAGATGTTGAAAAGAACGTTTTGGCACGAGGTTTGAAGTATCACTTGGAAGATCGTGTATTGGTGCATGGCAATAAGACCGTTGTGTTTGCTTAGGAGACTGAAATGCCGCTTAGATTACTTAAATATGCATGGAAAAAGTCCGAGGACGAACCTCGATTTTTTCCCGATGAAACGCCGCTAAAAAAAGCTTATGACGTAGTAATCATTGGTGGTGGAGGTCACGGAATGGCCTGTGCTTACTACCTTGCTAAAGAGCACGGTATCACTAATGTTGCGGTACTTGAACAAGGTTATATCGGTGGGGGAAATACCGGGCGTAATACGACAATCGTACGCTCAAATTACCTGACATCTGAAGGCGTAAAGTTTTATGACGAGAGTCTGAAATTGTTTGAGGATCTGAGCGATGACTTCGATTTGAATATCTTTTATTCAACTCGTGGCCACTTCACATTGGCGCACACAGATAGTGCAATGCGCACCATGAGGTGGCGAGCTGAGGTGAATAAGCATCATGGTATAGACAGTGAAGTGGTTGATGTCGAAACCATTAAAAAAGAAGTGCCTTATATGGATATGAGCTGTAACGGACAGCATCCAGTAATGGGTGCGCTCTATCACGCTCCAGGATCGGTTGCTCGCCATGATGCTGTCGCTTGGGGTTATGCTCGAGGCGCGCAGCAACGAGGGGTTGAGATTCACCAAAAAACAAAAGTGACAGATATTAAGACCAAGAGTGGAAAAGTGGTGGGTGTTGAAACTGATCGCGGATTTGTCGAGGCGAAAAAAGTGATTTCTATGGTGGCGGGATCGACACCAAGAATTACTGAGATGCTAGAGATTGAAACTCCGATTGAGATTTTCCCATTACAAGCTTGTGTAACTGAGCCTGTGAAGCCGTTTATGGACACGATTGTAGTTTCTGGAAGTTTACATGTTTATGTGAGTCAGTCTTCACGTGGAGAGTTGGTTATGGGGGCTTCAGTTGATCCTGCAGAACTTCACTCTACCCGTTCGTCCTTGGATTTTGTTGAAGGTCTGACTGACCAGATGATGGACTTATTTCCTTTTACCAGCCGTTTGAAGATTATGCGCCAGTGGGCAGGTATGAGCGATATTACGCCGGATTTTGCTCCGATTATGGGGAAGACTGATGTGGAAGGCTTTTATCTTGATGCAGGTTGGGGAACATGGGGGTTCAAGGCGACACCTGTTAGTGGGAAAACCATGGCTTACACGGTTGCTAACGATCGCACACATGAATTGATTAAGCCCTTTAGTTTGTCGCGTTACGAAGATTTCAAGTTGGTTGGCGAAAAAGGTGCGGCTTCGGTCGGACACTAAGCAGGACACAGGAGAAGAGTTATGAAATTTGTCACTTGTCCGAGTTTAGGACGAAGAGCGCTCAGCGAATTCACCTATGGTGGCCGACTGGAAAAAGAACCTGATCAAGAAACAGTCTCGGAAAAAGAATGGACGGACTACGTTTTTTATCAAAACGGTGCCCCACAAACTTTGAAAGAGTGGTGGTACCACCGTCCGACAGGTATTTGGTTTCTGTTTGAGCGTAATACTTTGACCGACCGCATTACACAGGTCGAATTTGCGAAAAGGGGAGTCCAAAATGAAGCTTAGACTTGAACCGCAACCATTGGAATGGATTGATCGAAAATCCAGTGTTTCGTTTACTTTTGAAGGGCAAGAAATATCCGGCTTTAAAGGGGATGTAATTAGTAGTGCATTATGGGCTCAGGAGGCGAAAGTCGTTGGTAGAAGCTTTAAATACCATCGTCGCCGAGGCCTGCTTAGCATGGCCAATCATGATATTAATGCCTTATTTCAGGCTAGTGATCGACCAAATGTTCGTGGTGATGTCGTTGAAGCCGAAAATGGTATGGCTTTGAGTGCTGTTAATACCTTTGGCTCTTTAGCAAATGATAAAGGCGCATTGGTCGAGTGGATTGGAAAGTTTTTACCAGTCGGATTCTACTATCGAGCGTTCTATTCACCAAAATTTCTATTCCCTAAGTGGGAGCGACTGATTCGTGAAATGGCAGGGCTTGGAAAGGTTGATACTAACTGGACCGAAGAGCGTAAGCCTAAACGTTATCGTCATTGTGATGTTGCGGTAATTGGTGCTGGACCTTCAGGGATGGCAGCAGCGATTGCGGCAGCTAAAAAAGGTGTGGATGTCTGTCTGATTGATGAGAATCCGCATATTGGTGGTTCACTTGATTATCAGTACGTCAATGAAGATGCACAAAAACTTAACCGCCAATTTTTAAAAGAAACGATTGAATTCATGCCGAATATCGAGGTGATTACATCGGCTTATGTAGCAGGTTATTACGGAGATAATTGGTTAGGAATTAACACTTTAGACGGTTTGATTAAGCTTTCGTCACAGTCAGTTGTTGTGGCAACCGGTGTATTCGAACAGCCTGCAGTTTTCCGAAATAATGACTTGCCCGGTGTTATGAATGCCTCGGCGGCTCAAAGATTGATGTCTCGTTATGCTGTGGCTCCTTGTAAAGATGCTGTTGTACTCACTGCCAATCCAGAAGGATATCGTGCTGCATTAGATCTGCATAAAAATGGCCTAGCTGTTAAAGCGATTCTGGATACTGGAAAAACCGACTGTGAGTGGGCTGCTCAAGCAAAGAGTGCCGGTATTCCGGTGTTTGAAAACGCCAAAATTATTGAAGCCATGGGACGTAAGCAACTCGAAGGAGTGAGTTTTTCGGTTGCCGGTATGGAAAAAAATCTTACATGTGATGGTTTATTGATGAGTGTTGGTTGGGCTCCAGCAGGCGCTCCTTTATATCAAGCCGGTGCAAAATTTAGCTATAACCCTATTGTTGAACAGCTACTACCGGTTGCATTGCCTGATGGTGTTTTTGCTTGCGGTCGTATTAACGGGGTATTTGATATTGATGATCGAATTAAAGACGGGGAACAAGTCGGTGAAGCCGCAGCACAATTTATGCTAGGTGAGCCAGCTCCCGTTAATAAAGATTATATTGCTAAATATGCTCATTCTCACCCTTACCCAATCTGGCAACACCCGAAAGGTAAAGAGTTTGTCGACTTCGATGAAGATATTCAGATTAAGGACTTAAAGGGAGCAATTGCACAAGGGTTTGACAATATTGAATTAATGAAGCGTTTTTCGACCATTGGGATGGGGCCTAGTCAAGGTAAACACAGCAATATGAACGGAATCCGTATGCTGGCGAATCTTACTGGTAAAACCATTGATCAAACGGGTTCAACGACTGCTAGACCAATGTTTCATCCAACGCAGGTTTCTCATCTAGGTGGTATGCGTTTCCGTCCAGAGCGTTTGACTGCAATTCATAGTTTCCATCAGGAAAACAATGCGTGTTTTATGGAAGCTGGGAATTGGCTAAGACCCGAGTTCTACCCAACTCAAGGAAGTCGTGAAGAGTCGATTGCAGCTGAGGTGTCAGCTGTGAGGAATTCCGTTGGTTTGATTGACGTGTCTACGCTTGGAAAGTTGGAAGTGTTTGGACGCGATGCCGGTAAATTGATGGATCGCCTTTATACCATGCGCATGTCGAATATGAATATAGGCGCTAGTCGCTACGCTTTGATGGTTGATGATTCAGGGGTAGTAATTGACGATGGTGTCGCGGTTCGTTATTCGGATGAACATTTTTATGTCACTACTACGACTTCAACCTCTGATTCTGCTTATCGATTGATTCAAAAAAAGGCGATTGAATGGGGGCTCAAAGTCACCGTGCTTAACCGAACAGGGCAAATTGGGGCGATGAATTTAGCGGGGCCAAACAGTCGTCAGATTTTGTCTCAATTGACCGACTTGGATCTGTCTAACGATGGCTTTCCTTACTTAGCGATGCGTCAAACAAAAATTCTGGGCATTGAAGCAACCTTGATTCGTGTCGGCTTTGTCGGAGAGTTGGGTTATGAGATTCATACTGATTCAGGTTCTGCATTGAGAATTTGGGAAGCAATTATGGATGCCGGTAAAGGATATGACATCAGACCGTTTGGTGTTGAAGCTCAACGACTTCTTCGTCTTGAAAAAGGCCACATTATTGTTGGTCAAGACACCGACGGTTTGACGAATCCATTTGAAGCGAATATGCCTTGGGCTGTGCATTTCAAGAAGCCGTATTTCCTTGGTAAGCCAAGTTTGGCCAAGTTGAAAACCATGCAGAGTCGAACATTAGTGGGCCTTGAATTACTTTCAAGCGAGAAACGTGATATGCCTCTTGAATCGAATCTGGTAATCGAAAACGGCGAAATGATTGGTCGAATCACCAGTATCGGTCGCAGTGCAACTCTTAGCAAGGTGATAGGTCTAGCGATGATTGATCTACCTTTCTCCAAAGAAAATCAGAAGTTGAAAGTTAAATTGACTGATGGCCGTTTTGTCGATGCAAAAGTCGTAAAAACCCCATTTTACGATCCGGAGGGATTAATGCAAAAACCCGATGAGTCAGAGGAAGGAGATGCAGCATGATCAATAATCAACCTTTACAACTGATCTCGAAAGACTTGTCGAATTTAATGCACCTTCGAGGTGAAGGGATGCAAGAGGTTCTAGCTTCGCTTGGAGCAGAAAACCTAGAGATTTTTCAATATCGTTCGGTGGCGAAAGATCAGTTTGTTGCAAATTTAGGAGATGAAGAGCTGTATGTTTGCGTAGAGCAACCTGTGCAGGTCTCACTAGAAAAGAATCAATATGCATTTCCACGAGGGGATGCTGTATTTGAATTGTTGGGAAATTGGAAAGCTTTGCTGTCAGAAGTCTGTATTTACGACTTTCGTCAATGCCGGCCGGGGGATTTCCTGATGGTATCGGTTGCAGGTATATCAGCCTGGTTACTGATTCCGGAAACCGATGAACCACTTATTTTAGGTTGTGATCCCACTTTAGGGCACTACTTTCAGGAAACTTTAACAAGGCAAATAGAAGAGTCGCCTTTTCTAAAAAACGGAGTTCGAAAATGACGATTGAAGAAGCAAAGAAATTTCTCGAAGAGAATCAAATTAAATATATTCTCGCACAATTTGTAGATATTCATGGCGTGGCAAAAACCAAATCGGTGCCAGCTAGCTGTTTGGAAGCGATTGTAGAAGATGGTGCAGGGTTTGCAGGGTTTGCTGTCTGGGGTTTGGGCATGGAGCCTCATGATGGTGATTATATGGCTAAGGCTGATTTAAGCACTTTAAGCCTTGTTCCATGGCAACCGGGTTATGCGCGTATCGCCTGTACGGGTCATGTTCATGACCAACCTTATGAGTTTGATACACGTCATATCATGTTGAAACAAATTGAGCGTTTATCTGAAAAAGGCTGGACTTTGAACACAGGGATTGAACCTGAATTCAGCCTACTGCGTCGTGATGAAAAGGGTCATCTGGTGCCGTTTGATGAAAGTGATACACTGGATAAGCCATGTTATGACTATAAAGGGTTATCTCGTTCTCGTGTATTTCTTGAGAAGTTTGTAGATTCTTTACAGCAAGTCGGATTTGATGTTTACCAAATTGATCATGAGGATGCTAACGGGCAATTTGAGATTAACTATACTTATTCGGATGCAAAAACCTCTGCAGATCGCATCACTTTTGTGCGAATGGCAGGAAGCGAAATTGCAAACGAACTAGGAATGATTTGTTCGTTTATGCCAAAACCAAATGCCAATCGAACAGGGAATGGTTTCCACTATCATTTATCGATTACCGATGACCAAGGAAATAACTTATTCAAGGATGATAGTGATACCAATAACATGGGACTTTCAAAACTTGCCTACCACTTCCTTGGAGGGTTGATGCATCATGCGAAAGCACTATGTGCATTTGCTGCGCCAACCGTGAACTCTTATAAACGTCTTGTTGTTGGACGCTCGCTTTCCGGAGCAACTTGGGCACCAGCATTTATTAGCTATGGTGATAATAACCGCTCGGCAATGGTTCGTGTGCCATACGGGCGTTTAGAGTTCCGCTTACCTGATACAGGATCGAATGCTTACCTTGTAACAGCTGCGATTATTGCTGCTGGTCTGGATGGTGTAGCGAACAAGCTTGATCCGGGTGAACCTCACAACATCAATCACTATGCATTGTCACTAGAAGAAATTAAAGAGCGAGGAATTGATACCTTGCCTCAATCTTTGTCAGAAGCCTTGGATGAGTTGGAAGAAGATTCGTTATTCGTCGAACAGTTCGGAGAGGGCTTTATGAAAGAATTTATTGATATCAAACGTATGGAATGGGTTGAATACCAACGCCATGTGTCTGATTGGGAGTTAAACCGTTATGCAGAGTATTTTTAAAGGAGAAGGCTCATGTGTGGAATTGTAGGGTTGTATTTAAAAAATAGCGCGCTGGAAAGTCAGCTTGGAAAGCTATTTGAGCCAATGCTTATCGCGATGACTGGCCGTGGGCCTGACAGTGCAGGATTCGCCATTTATGGTGATGAAGTGCCTGATGACATGATTAAGTTGACGCTTCAGCATGAAGATGAACATTATCCTTGGCACAGTTTGGCAGAAAAACTTGAAGAAGTTTGTAAAACAGATGTTTCTGTCATGCACAACGCTAACGCGGCAGTACTTAAGTTGAAAGCAGATGAAAGTTCTGTGCGTGA
Source organism: Thiomicrorhabdus indica (assembly GCF_004293625.1). Classification (NCBI taxonomy): domain Bacteria; kingdom Pseudomonadati; phylum Pseudomonadota; class Gammaproteobacteria; order Thiotrichales; family Piscirickettsiaceae; genus Thiomicrorhabdus; species Thiomicrorhabdus indica. The sequence goes on from NZ_CP033040.1 coordinate 563,025, forward strand.
AATAATCGCTGAGTTTGATACAAGTATTCGGATTATGAGTGTTGGACGTTCAATTGAAATTCTAAAAGAAGTGGGCTTGCCTGAACAGATTGCGGAGCGTTTTACTTTGTCAGGTATGAAAGGTTCGCACATTGTTGGACATACTCGTATGGCGACAGAGAGTGGTGTCACTATGGAAGGTTCTCATCCTTTCTCGACTGGAATGGATCTGTGTTTGGTTCATAACGGTTCACTTTCAAATCATAACCGTTTGCGTGAAGAACTAGAGAAAGAAGGTATCCAATTTGAGACTGAAAACGATTCAGAAGTCGCTGCTGGTTACCTTACTTGGCGTCTGCGTCAAGGTGCAAGTGTGAAAGAAGCTTTGGAAGGTGCGATTGAAGACCTTGATGGTTTCTTTACCTTTACTGTTGGAACAAAAGACGGTTTCGCAGTCGTTCGTGATCCGATTGCTTGTAAACCTGCTGTTATGGCTGAAACAGAGGATTATGTGGCAATGGCTTCTGAATATCATGCGTTGTCAACTCTCCCTGGTATTGAAAATGCCAAGTTATGGGAGCCGACTCCTGGAAAAGTATATTTCTGGGGTAAAGGTTAATTAGTGAAAGACACAGCAAGACAATAAGAAAGGATTTGCCATGAAATTTGATTTAAAAACACAAACGGTGCGTGAGGTAAATCAGGCTTTGCACGATTTACCAAAAGATAAAGAAGCAGAAGTTGAAGTCAGCGGTATTAGCGGTGATCACAATTTGGCTGTCGGAATGGATCAACCCGTAAAAATTACTTTAAATGGTCATGCTGGTTACTACTGTGCCGGTATGAATAAAACTGCTGAGATTGTGGTCAATGGAAATGTTGGACAAGGCGTTGCTGAAAACATGATGTCCGGTAAGGTGCATGTTAAAGGTAATGCAAGCCAATCAGCTGCTGCAACAGCTCACGGTGGACTATTGATCGTTGACGGTGATGCTGCAGCTCGTTGCGGTATCTCTATGAAAGGTGTCAATATTGTTGTTAAAGGTTCAGTCGGTCATATGAGTGCCTTTATGGGGCAGTCAGGTTGTCTGGTTGTTTGTGGCGATGCAGGTGAAGCACTTGGTGATTCGCTTTACGAGGCTCATCTTTATGTAAAAGGGAAGGTTGAATCTCTTGGTGCAGACTGTGTGAAAAAAGAGATGCGCGCAGAGCATATTGAAGAGTTATCTGCTTTGTTGAAAGAAGCAGGTTGTGATGATAACCCTGAAGACTTTACTCGTTACGGTTCTGGAAGACAGCTGTATACCTTTAAAGTTGACAACACCTCAGCTTACTAATTTAGCCGATCAAGAATAAGGAGTCTGTTATGACAATGGAGAAACCAGGATTAATCGAGTCGGCTACTTTTAGTCGTGATGTAATCAATGAAATTCAACGTGCAGCGGATACAGGGATTTATGATATCCGTGGTTTTGGTGCCAAGCGAAAAGTACCGCATTTTGATGACCTGCTCTTTTTAGGAGCGAGTATGTCACGTTATCCGCTGGAAGGGTATCGTGAAAAATGTGGAACTGATGTCACTTTGGGAACCCGTTTTGCTAAAAAGCCAATTAAATTAGATACAGTTGTCACCATTGCTGGTATGAGTTTTGGGGCGCTTTCGGCAAATGCTAAAGAAGCTTTAGGTCGCGGAGCGAACATTGCCGGCACTTCTACGACTACTGGTGACGGTGGTATGACACCAGAAGAGCGTCAGAACTCTAAAACTTTGGTGTATCAATATTTACCTTCTCGTTACGGAATGAATCCTGATGATTTGCGTAAAGCGGATGCAATTGAAGTTGTTCTAGGACAGGGCGCTAAGCCAGGCGGCGGCGGAATGCTACTTGGACAGAAAATCACTGACCGTGTTGCAAAGATGCGTACGCTACCAAAAGGCATTGACCAGCGTAGTGCTTGTCGTCACCCTGATTGGACAGGTCCTGATGATCTAGCAATTAAAATTCAAGAATTGCGTGAAATTACGGATTGGCAAGTTCCGATTTATATCAAAGTAGGTGCTACGCGTACTTATTACGATGTGAAGCTAGCTGTTAAATCAGGTGCAGATGTTATCGTAGTTGATGGTATGCAAGGTGGTACTGCGGCGACTCAAGATGTCTTTATTGAGCACGTAGGTATTCCAACTATGGCTGCTATTCCACAAGCTGTTCGCGCTCTTCAGGAAATGGGGATGCACCGTAAGGTTCAGTTAATTGTTTCCGGTGGTATCCGTAGTGGTGCTGATGTTGCAAAATGTATGGCTCTTGGTGCAGATGCGGTAGCAATTGGTACTGCTGCTTTAGTTGCTTTGGGTTGTAACCATCCGAAGTGGGATGATGAATATCAGAAGATTGGTTCTGCTGCTGGTTTCTATGATGATTATCATGAAGGAAAGTGCCCGGCCGGTATTTCGACTCAAGATCCTGATTTATCATCTCGTCTAGATCCGGTTGATGCGGGTCGTCGTTTGGCAAACTATCTGAACGTACTGACGCTTGAAGCGCAGACGTTGGCTCGAGCTTGTGGTAAGTCGCATCTACACAATCTAGAACCTGAGGATCTTGTGGCGTTAAATGTTGAAGCGGCTGCAATGGCAGGTGTTCCTTTAGCGGGAACAAGTTGGGTTCCTGGTAAGGAGTTCTAAGCTGTCATGAGTGCGCAAATCATTGATGGTAAGGCGGTCTCAAAGACCGTCCGCCAGAAGATTAAAACCAAGGTAGATGAACGCTTGTCGCAAGGCCTTCGTGCACCTGGTTTAGCGGTGATTCTAATTGGTGATGATCCGGCATCTTCTGTCTATGTCAATAACAAAAAACGTGCTTGCGAAGAAGTGGGCTTTGTATCAAAGTCTTGGCATTTACCTGAATCGACGACACAGAGTGATTTACTGGCTTTGATTAAGGAGCTGAATGAAGACCATTCAATGGATGGGATTTTAGTTCAGCTTCCTTTGCCGGATCACATTGAAGATGAAACAGTGATTGAATCGATCCATCCCGACAAGGATGTTGACGGTTTTCATCCCTATAATATCGGTCGTTTGACAGTCAGAATGCCGACTTTGCGCCCTTGTACACCATACGGTTGTATGACTTTGCTTAATCATTATGGGCTTTCGGCTAAAGGAAAACATGCAGTGATTGTCGGTGCGTCGAATATTGTCGGTCGCCCTATGTCTCTCGAGTTGCTTTTGGCCGGTGCGACGACGACTGTTTGTCATCGGTTTACCGAAGATTTACAGACCCATGTCGCAATGGCTGATATTTTGGTTGTAGCGGTCGGTAAGGCGAATTTTATTCCAGCAGATTGGTTGAAGCCGGGGTGTATCGTGATAGATGTAGGTATTAACCGTTTGGAAGATGGTTCCTTGACGGGAGATGTTGAAAACAAAGCTGATGAGATCGCTTCGTTTATCACACCTGTGCCTGGTGGCGTGGGTCCTATGACTATTGCAACGCTACTGGAAAATACACTGATTGCCTGTGAAAGGCATCAGCAAAGCCCATATTTTTCTACCTAGTATTATTTTTTAGTAGACCGTTTACTTCTTTTGCCATGTTGATCGTTAAGACGCATGGCTTTTTTGGTTCTGGAGATTTAATTTTATGAATGTTGTGGTGTTAATCCATGCGCCTTTTGAAAGGCTCGGGCAGATTCAGTTGTGGCTCGAGCAACGTGCTGCCGTAATTCATGAAGTATGTGTTTATCAACAAGACGCTGTTTATCCTCCATTGGATGAAATAGACCTAGTCATCGTACTTGGCGGTCCGATGAGTGTAAATGAGGAGGATAAGTATCCTTGGCTAGTTGGTGAGAAGGTGTATATACGAGAGATTATTGAGGCAAATATCCCATTGTTGGGTATCTGTCTAGGAGGACAATTGATTGCCACAGCTTTAGGCTCTAAAGTGACCTTGAATCCTGAAATGGAGATTGGTTGGCATCTGGTTGAGCGTACTTCGAATTCTGTTGATGTTTTCCAGTTTCCGAAAAGTTTAGAGGTTTTTAATTGGCATGGTGAAACCTTTGAATTGCCAAAGGGAGCAAAACGTTTACTGAGAAGTAAAGTTTGTGAGAATCAAGGGTTTCAGATTGGTAGGCGTGTAATCGGTCTGCAATGTCATCCAGAAGTTCGCAAACAGGAAATTTCGGAATGGATTTCTGAAATTGGTGGTCAGATGGAGCAAGGAGACTATGTGCAAAGACCCGAAGAAATGCTAAATGACGCTGACCGTAAAATGCTTGCTGTAAGGCCGGTATTGTTTGAACTTTTGGAGTACTTGACTGCTCCAACTTAAGTAGTCGATTCTGAATAACTCGTTTAATTTATGGCAAAGCCCCTTCGGGTGGGCGTTTAAGCAGATATTCTCGTTGTTGTGAACCTCAATAATGGAATAACTATTATCTTCAATCCACGCCTAGAGCCTATCTACTTAAACATCCCACATAAATCTAAACCAGTTATTCAGAGTCGACTAAGTATGTCCGGTGTGAGAAGTGGTCGTTCGGTCTGAGTCTGTCCGAATGATTACTTTGGCAAATGAATGGTTCAAACCAATTTAGAAAAAACTCCGAGTCGAGTATTTAAAAAGTCCTGACTCTGATAAAACTCTATTGCTGAATGATTGTCTAGGTCATAGACCAATTGAATTCGATTACATCCATTTTTTACACACCATTTTTGTAGTTCTGCCATCATCGATTTTCCAATTCCCTTCTTTCGAAAATCCGAGTGAATAACAACATCTTCAACCCATGCGGATTTACCACCGGTTGCTGTCGAATAAACCCATTGTGCTGTACACATTCCAATAATCTTGTCGCCGGAACATGCCACAAGTGCATATCTATTATCGTCGTTAATAATTTCTTTTAAGCCTTGAGCAGTGTTTATTGAGCTGAAGTTGAAGTCGGCTTCTATGGAAAATAGCAATTTCAGCAAATTTACCATGTCTGCAATATCGTTTGTTTCAGCGGGTCGAATCTTAATGTTCATAGGTTTATTCCGTTTTAACGTAAAACGGCCGCATAGGCGGCCGTTATCTTAACAATTAATAATAATTTATTGTTTGTGGTCAAATTCTGGATAAGCTTCCATTCCACATTCTTTCATATCCATACCTTCAAGCTCTTCCTCTTGAGAAGGACGTAGTCCCATGATCTTGTCGATAATGAATAAAACAATCAGAGATGCGATGAACATCCATGCGAAAGTTGCGACAGTACCAATTAACTGCCCCATAAATGTCGCATCGCTGTTACTGAACATAACTGCAAAGATCCCCCAGATACCCGCGGTACCATGAACTGAAATCGCACCAACAGGGTCATCAATACGGATTTTGTCCATAAACATTACTGAGAAGAAAACGACGGCACCACCAACTGCACCAACAAACACTGCCAATTCTGGTGACGGAGCTAACGGTTCTGCAGTGATGGCAACCAAACCAGCTAGAGCGCCATTAAGTACCATTGTTAAATCTGTTTTGCCAAACTTAATTTTGCTCAAAAGTGCAGCAACAATCATCCCAGCAGCGGCAGCGGCATTGGTGTTCACAAAGATTCTGGCAACAGCATTCGCTTCGTCAACGTTTGCAATTTTTAGCTCAGAACCACCGTTGAATCCGAACCAGCCCATCCAGAGAATGAACATACCTAATGTTGCCATTGGTAAATTTGCACCTGGGATGGCGCGTACTTCACCATTTGGTCCATAACGTCCCAGACGCGGACCAATCATAATTACAGCGGCTAAAGCAGCAGCTGCACCAGCCATATGAACAACGACTGAACCTGCAAAATCTTGGAATCCAAGCTGATCTAACCAGCCTCCACCCCATTTCCAATAACCTTCTACTGGATAGATTACAGCTGTCATAACCACGGCAAATACCAAGAATGGCCATAGTTTCATACGTTCTGCAATAGCGCCCGATACGATTGACATAGTCGCAGCTGCGAAAACCGCTTGGAAGATGAAATCAGACATCGCTGAATAGTAAGGTGCGCCATCACCGCCAGCAACTACAGCTTCAACACTATTATCCGCGCCTAATAAAAAGCTTAGGTTAGGCAGAAATGAGCTGATTGGATCGCCTGGATACATGACGTTGTAACCGACAAATAAGTATGTGGTACAGGCAACACTGTATAACAGCGCATTCTTCGATAAGATTTCAACGGTGTTCTTGCTACGAACAAGACCTGCTTCCAGCATTGCAAAGCCTGCAGCCATCCACATAACAAACACTGTACTGACTAGAAAATAGAAAGTATCAAGTGCATAAGATAATTGTAAAAAATTTTCCATAAATTTTTACCTCAAAGTATTTCCTCATTAATTCTGTTGTGAAGTTATAACGCTTCTTCGTCAGACTCTCCGGTACGGATCCGGAGGACTTTTTCTATTGGTGTAACAAAAATTTTCCCATCGCCAATTTTTCCAGATTTGGAACTATTCATAATTAGATTTAGAGTTTCATCAAGTACGTCATCTGAAACGACGATTTCAAGCATAATCTTGGGTACAAAGTGGATTTCGTATTCGGCTCCACGGTAAATTTCTGTTTGTCCTTTCTGACGACCATAACCCTTCACTTCCGTTACAGTAAGTCCACTGATACCTATGTTTATCAGGGCTTCACGAACATCATCAAGTTTATAAGGGTTTATAATCGCTTTGATTTGTTTCATAAGCGACCTCCATGAGGAAAATTAGTAATTCATTGATAGAAGAGGGCAAAAGATATGCCCCCTAGATAGTGGTATGGAACAAATATACCGAGGACAACATAGATAGAATCTTGCCATTGATATAAAGTTTATGTTTATCAATGAGTTACTGTATTTTTTGGCTAAATGATTCCTGGTAGGAAACATTTTTTCGCACCTGTTTGGTGCTGTGGCATTGGTTTGGTGCTAAATTTCGAGCAAGGGGCTTTTGAGGAATTCGCCCCTATGGTTTAGAGGAAGGGTAGATAATGATATTTAGAAATTTAATTGGCACTTGAATCAGTTCTTCAGGCCCATGAGAAATGGAGGCATCATAGGTCAGAGAGTCGCCAGGTTTCATGTGGTATTTTGACTTGCCATGACGGTAAATTAACTCACCCTCGAGCAAAAACATGAATACTTTACCTTCGTGTGTAAACGATGGAAATATCTCACTTTTATTGTCTAATGAAATAAGAAACGGTTCGAAAGTTTTATTGGGACCAGAATCATAGGCAAGTAAGTGATAAGTATGGCCTACTTTGGTGCCACGTCGGACAACTTCAAGTCGTTCGTCAGTGGTTACTAACTGCGCAGCTTCGCCGCCATTGTCAAACTCTTTAAAAAAAGCAGAGATGGGAACACCGAGCGCTGTAGAAATTCGTAGGAGTGAATCCAAACTTGGTGAGACTTGACCATTTTCGATTTTGCTGAGCATACCTCGACTGATGGTTGATTGCTCTGATACTTCAGCAATCGTCAACCCTTGTTTTTTTCGGAATTCATTTATGACTCGACCAATATAGGAGTCTAGAGAGTTTTGCTTATCCATTGAAATTTTTGATGTATTGAATTGTAAATGCTTTATAGCATTCTAATAGAAAGGCCTGAACAATTCTAAACAATTCACTATATTTCGTATAAAACTAGCATTAATAGGAAAGTGATGCGGTTGGATAATTGTCGGTGATAACGACTTGTCGTCGGATTTGTTACCGGCCGGTAACAAATCATGGTGACAGAATAGTTATTTTGAACGAGAGTGTAGCGTTACTTTAGTTCTGAAATTATTCTGAAAGCTTTGGTGTCATGCCGTCTGAGCATTAGGCAAGCACCCAAGTGCCTTTTCCGCGCTTTTTGGCTGAGTACATTGCGGAGTCAGCCTCTTTCAGTAATTCTTCAACTCCAATAGAACAGTTTGGTTCAAAGAGTTTTAAGCCAATTGAGCTATCGACACCGATCGTTTGGCCTTGTGTTGTTGTGATTGGCTGACGAATCGATTTCATTAACTGTTCGGTAATATGCGCAGCCTGATTTTCACTGACAATATTTTCAATCAAAATAACAAATTCATCTCCCCCAAAGCGAGCGGCTGTATCTTCTTGATGAATCATTGCTTGTATTCGCTGGGCAACCACCTTCAATATTTCATCGCCGGCATCGTGGCCGTAGGTATCATTGGCTTTTTTAAAGCCATCTAAATCGATAAACAGTAGGCCATGCAGAAAAGGTAAGTCATCAGCATGCGCTAATAGGCGTTCAATTTCGGTAAATAAGATGTTGCGCTTGGCTAAACCGGTTAATTGGTCATAGTTTGCTCGATAGGCGGCTTCATCAATAAGTCGTTGATTTTCATCTGTCAGTTGATTGAATGCACGGGTTACGTTGTTATAAAACTCTGCAATCAAAGCGGCTTCAGAATAAGGCTCGACTGAAATGCGTTGAGTAAAATCTTTTGAATTTGCTTGCAGGTTCATCATTTGCACCAAATCGTGCATGGAATTTGAGGCTTTGTGCTCGCTTATATTCATACCGATAATTTCATTTGCTTCACTGGCTCTCAAAGGCATAAAGTGATTGGCTATTTTTAAGAAAAGATAGGTGACAGTAAACGCATAAAGGCCAACGACACAAATACCGATAAGCTGAATTTGTAACTGTTCGAGAAACGGCACATTCGGTACAAAGAAGGCGACTGCTAAAGTGCCTGAAATACCGGCAAAAAGATGAACTGGAATGGCGTCAATTGCATCGTCAATTTTCCAGTGGATGAGGAGCACTCGACCGATTTCATAGGAAAAAAAGCCTAAACTGCCAATGGCGACAGCTTCAAGAGTGCTTGTTAAGTTTGCTGAAGCGGTAATGCAGACTAAGCCTGCTAAAATTCCATGCATAATGCTATCCACTTCATAAAAGCCATGTTTGTATCGGCTGTAAATTAATCCGCTAAGACCTCCCATAGAACCGGCTATTAAGGTGTTTAGTATGACCTTTCCTGTTTCGTGGTTGAGCGCTAAAACACTGCCACCATTGAATCCAATCCATCCTAACCAAATCAAGAAAATTCCCAGTGCACTCATAGCCAAATTGGATTTTTCAAAGTTTTGAGTACGGTTAAATCGTCCAAGCCTTGGGCCGATAATCATGATAGCCGCTAGAGCCGCCCAGCCGCCGACAGAGTGAACGACGGTTGAACCGGCAAAGTCGATAAATCCGAGTTGCGCCAACCAACCATCCTGATTCCATGACCAATGTGCTTGAATGGGATAAATAAACAGGGAAATGAGTACTGCGATTAGCAAATAGGTTGGGTATCGAGTTCGTTCAGCAATTGAGCCTGAAATAATAGTCACGGCCGTGGATGCAAACATTGCCTGAAACAGAATAAAGACAATCTCTGAAAAGTTATCTTCATAGAAAAAAAGACTGTCCCAGCCAACCCAACCATTGAGCGAATTTCCAAGCATTAAGCTTGCACCAATGGTGACAAAGATCATCAAGGCAATCAAAAAGTCGGAGATATTTTTTATGGCTGTGGAGATGGAGTTTTTAGCTCGAGTTTGACCTGCCTCTAATGCCGTAAATCCTGGTTGCATTAAGGCGACGAGGACTGCACTTATTAAGATCCATAACGTATCGATTAACCCCAAATCCATAACGACCCCATCAAATTTTGTTTGAGAATAAGGTGGGTTAAGCAAATATTAGACCTTAATAAGAAATAACTAATATATTGATTGAATTATGATTTTTAAAAATGTGGTGTGATAGGTTGTGTGTTTTGAGTAGCACTAAAAGTGTGCAAATTGAGAATATCTGCTCTCGACATCAGTAATGCGTTTTATCATCTTTGTTTTGCCATAACTCAAATGCAGTTTTGGCTTGCTGTTCGAGAAGCCGTTGAGTCGGAATTTTTCGGTTTTCAACCGGCCGGCAAACTTCTTGATATAGAAATTCATCATCAAAACCAATTTGAGCGGCATCCTGTCGACTATTGGCATAGTAGATTTTATCCAGTCGAGCCCAGTAAATTGCGCTCAGGCACATAGGGCAAGGTTCACAACTGCTGTAAATTTCACAGCCAGATAAATCAAAGGTGTTTAACCGATCGCAAGCTTTGCGAATCGCGACGATTTCGGCGTGAGCAGTGGGATCATGTGTGCCTGTGACTTGATTAAAGCCCTCGGCAATAATTTCTCCATTGCGAGTAATGACAGCCCCAAATGGCCCTCCACTGTCTTTGTCGAGGTGATGGCATGACAGTTCTATTGCGCGTTGCATGAAATCTTCATGGGCATGTTCACAAGATATTGAGGAGGTTTTATTTGATTGGTTCATATTGATTCAGTTATTCAGAGTCGACTACTTAAAGGTATTTTCAATCATTGGGATTTCTTTAAGCGCTTCTTCAATCGGTTTGGGTTTTGACAGCAGATACCCTTGGATTTGGTCGCAGCCAAGCTGCTTGAGAATCTCTCTTTGCTTTTCATTCTCAATGCCTTCGGCAATAATTTTTTTCTCAAGACCGTGCAGTGCACTAATCATGGCTTCAACTAGAATCACATCGCGAGGGTCGTTATCCATTTGACGGATAAATTCTTGGTCAATTTTGATGACATCAAAAGGCAGGTTCTTGAGTTCGCTGAACGATGAATATCCCGATCCAAAGTCATCCATGTGTACTTCCAATCCTGCACTTTGCAATTCTAAAATCATTTGACGTGTATGAATCATGTTGCTGATAAACACGCTTTCAGTCACTTCTAAAGCAAGCCATTGGGGTGAAATTGAAGATTTCTGAATTCGCTCCAGAACGTATTGCACAAAGTTTTGTTCATAGAGTTGTATTGGTGAAACGTTAATGGAGATTTTATACAGTGGCTGATGAGTCTTTTGCCAATGCTCTAAAAGCTCGATGACCGTATCAAATATCCAATGACCGACTTCAATGATCAGTCCTGTTTGCTCCAGAATTGGGATGAATTGGTCAGGGGGGATTAGCCCTTTTTCAGGATGTTTCCAGCGGATTAGAGCCTCAAACGAGTTGATTTTACTGGTGTGAAGGTTTTGTTGAGGTTGGAAAAAAAGGCAAAATTCCCGGTTTTCAAGAGCTTCAAAAATGCGCCCCTTTTGAGTTGCTTTTTGAGTGGTTAAATTCAACATGGAAGCATCAAAAAAGGAAAAAGGTTTATACCCACTTTTTTTCGCATGATACATTGCAATATCCGCTTGGCTTAGAAGCATGTCGGGCGTTGTCGCAGAATCGGGATAAAGTGAAATACCAATGCTGGGCTGAGTATGAATCTGGTGGTCGCCAATTTGAATGTTTTTCTTAAAGCTATTGGTGATTTTTAAACAGAGGTTTTTAATGTCTGCTAGGTTCGTAGTCCCCTCAACAATTGCGGTAAACTCATCACCGCCAATCCGTGCCACTAAATCTTCTTCTCGAAAAGCATTTCGTAAACGCTCACTGACTTGATGAAGCAATAGATCACCTGAGGCATGGCCATAAGAGTCATTGATGGATTTAAAGTCATTCAAATCCATAAACAGTAATGCAAAGCCGCCACCATGACGTTCATAACGATAAATAGTTTTTTCCAGCATTCGCATGAAAAAGGCTCGATTTGGCAGTTTAGTTAAGTCATCAAAATAAGCCATTTCTTCGATGCGTTTTTTTGCTTCGTGCAAATCGGTAATGTCATGAATAATGATGAGATTTGCCGGTTCTTCACGCCAAACCGTGGTAATCGTCGAGACCTCTGCTCGCCCTGGAGCTTGTCCAGGGCGAAGAAAATCAATTTCAAATTTTTCCGTGCTTTGCATTGGTTGAATAAAGCCAAACGGGATACCAATCAAATTATCTTTGTCGTAGTACATTAAATCCGCTGCAGCTTGATTGGCAAAAAGAATGATGCCATTGTGATCGGTGATTAAGATTCCGTTTAGGTTATGCTCAATGAGCGTTTCAAAATTGGTTTGTGCTTCATAGAGTTCTTCAATAGTGGTTAGGGTATCGCTTAAATCTTTTGCAGAACCGATATAGCTTTCATTGAATTTTGAGAGTTGGATGGCCATTTCATAATCTTGACCGGCCGGTAAAGACCAATGCATTGTGAATTGCAGATGATTGACGTCCGAATGAGCGAATTTTTGTAATCGGCTTTGGATAAACATCTGTTCATCGACATGTCGAGTGAGCAGGTTAAAAGACCTGCCTAAAAGTGTTTCACATTGCATGTTGAGTTTATCGGTTGCAAACCGGTTTAATGAGATAAGCTTAAAAGAGGCGTCGAGCGAGAACAGCACTTCCTGAGCAACATCAACGTAAGTTTGCATCAGGTATTTCAGTTCATGATGGCTATTCTGTGTTTCCTGCTCAGACATAAGCTTATGTTCACCTCTAAATTATTTTAGGGTAGATTTTTAGTCGCGTTTAAACGGTTCAAATTCGAAAAAAATGAATGTTTCATTGTAATGAAAATTACTCTCTTGCATAAATATTTGTGGACATAGTTGCTTAATTTGCATCAATTAAGCTGCTTAACAGGGGATGGTTAAAAATTAGGAAGCAAAATTTTGAAGCAATAGCCAATCATTCTTTCCCCAATGATTTAAAACCTAATTATTTTTGGGCCCAAGTCTGAAAGCTCAGTTGTTTTGAATAAAGAGATAGTGAATTTTTAATTTTCCTTCAAACCAATAATGATTTTGAATGCGTGTGTTATCCGAATGTAACGCCATTTTTGGAAACGGTTCTTGGTTCGAAACTGTTAAGAGTTGTTGATTGGCGAGGGTGCTGTTTGATCGGCCTTTATTGGTGAACAATGAAATAAACTGCTGTTTTGATTCATCTAATACACGGGTCTTTTGCCAATTGATGTTTACACCTGACCATTGGATGGTTTCTTGAACATGCATTGGGTAGTAGCCATCGAGAAACTTTCGCATGTAGGGGCCTCGTGCCAGTTGCCAGTGTTGCTGTTTCTGATCAAATGTAAGCGTTTTCGTTTTGCCGGAGATACAAATTTTCGCATCTTTTTGCACATTCCTAAGCGCAATGCTTGCGGCTTTTGTCACAGTGCTTCCTATGCCTTTACTAGAGAGAACAGTCAAGTTTTCAGTGGTTTTGGCATTGTAGACAATTTCAATTGCATGAATGGCATCCAAGTTGTTATGACATTGAGTGAAGTCAACAAAGCCAGTACTCAGAGAGTCATGGTCAATTGTAATGTCATTTTGCAGCCAATATTTGCCTTGAGTTTTGTTTGGTTCAACCCACTTAAGTGGAGAATCCTGCACATCAAGTGTTTTAAAAAAAGAATCATCTTCTAAAAATGCCCGTTCTTGAGGGCTTAAATCGGATAAGTCATTTTCGGTTGCAGCAGTCGTAGTAATAGGCAAACTCATCATATTGAAAACGACAATTAGACCAGCGATTCGTTTCGAATTAGAGTGCAATTTAGGCATATTTATTCTCACAATTAATACGATTAATGACATCGTTTTTTGGTAATCGGACGATTGTATGATTTTAGATTTTAAAACTTATGCAATTGTTATACAATTTGTTTTTATGTTGTATAGGTGTGGTCTGGTTCATTGATGTCATCTGTGATTGAAGTTGTCTGGTTTAAACGTGATTTGAGAATAGAAGATCATGCGCCACTAGTCGAAGCTTGTAAAAGAGCGGAGTATAACGGGACAGCGGTGTTAGCGCTCTATGTGATTGAACCTGAAATTTGGCTGGCGGCCGATGCATCTTGGCGTCAATGGCAATTTGTTGAAGATTGCATTCAAGAGCTAGAAGTGCTTTTGAACAAGATTGGAATTCCATTTTTAAAGGCCTTTGGTCATGCTGAAAACGTGTTGGCCTTGTTGGCTCAACGTTTTTCCATTGCCAATGTTTGGAGTCATCAAGAAACTGGCAACGCTATAACGTTTAAGCGGGATTTGAGCATAAAAAAGTTCTGTAAAGCGCATGCGATTCCATGGATTGAGAGCCTTCAACATCCTGTGCAACGTGCAGGGATTAATCGAGATCATTATCACGAATTTAGCCAAGCGTTTTTTGACCGGCCGGTAGAAAAACCTCCAGTGATATCGGGGGAATTATGGCAACGGCAAAAAGCCTTCTTTCAAGCGTGTGATGCAAGTTTAAGTGAGGCGCTTGAAGCCATCGCACCCATGCCGATGCAAGAATTTTGGCAACAGCTTCGGGCGAGAGCTTACCCGAGAGAATCAACCCAGCGTGGTGGGCGTGAGAGAGGTTTACGTTGTTTACACCGAATTTTAAACAATCATGGGAAGGGGTATTTAGCCACTTTGGCAAAACCGTTTGAAGGTGCAACAGGTTCTTCTCGTTTGAGTCCGCATTTGGCTTGGGGCAGTTTGTCGATTCGAGAGGTTATTCATGCAACTTTGACGCAGATCCAGTCAATTAGCGAGTTAAGTTCCGCGGTCGACGGGCAAAAAGCCAGCACGCGTGATTTGCGGGCATTGCTATCACGATTGTTTTGGCAAAGTCATTTCATGCAAAAACTCGAAGCGGAAGCAGATATGGAATTTCATGCACTGCATCCGTTATATAAGGATTTGCGGCCTTGGAATGCGCAAGATGAACGTCAGCAAATGGTATTGTGGGCTTGGCAAAATGCTCAAACTGGCATGCCGATGGTGGACGCATGCATGCGTTGTCTTCAGCAAACTGGTTGGTTGCCGTTTCGGATGCGAGCAATGGTTGTCAGTTATGCCGCTTATCAATTGTGGTTGCCATGGCAGAAATTTGCGCCTTTTTTAGGGGCTTTGTTCACGGATTATGAACCGGGGATTCATTATTCCCAAGTACAGATGCAATCCGGCACAACCGGCATTAACCAAATGCGAGTTTACAATCCGGTGAAGCAGGCAAAAGATCATGATTCACACGGGCGTTTTATTGCCAAATGGATTCCAGCTTTGGCCTCATTACCATTGGAATTTCGATTTGAGCCGTGGCGATTGTCGCCGGAGCAACAAGAGCGTTTTGATTGCGTGTTGGGGCGAGATTATCCATGGCCGATTGTGGATCATGAAGAAGCCGCCAAAGTAGCCAAAAAACGATTGGCAGAGGTTCGTAAAGACCCAAATGCAAAACGGCTCAGCCAAGCGGTGTTTTTGAAACATGGCAGTCGTTTGAGTAAAGAACAGCGTCGATGGACGCGAACTGGTAAGAAAACTTCGAAACCAAGCTCGCGTAAAAAGTCACCGGCCGGTACTTGTGCCCGAATGGGTACTTGTGCCCGAATGGGTACTTGTGCCCGTATGGGTAAGAATGCTGTGCCGGATGCACAAATGTCGTTGTTTTAAGACACGCAGTCGACTATGTGGTTTGCATTGGCAACTTTCAAATAATTTTTGACTGTTAAAGAGGTTTTGATGGCACACAAAAAATTGCAACTTCCTGAGAAAATTTGCGAAGTTTGTCAAAAATCGTTTGCATGGCGAAAGAAATGGGCGCGAGACTGGGAGCAGGTGAAATATTGTTCTGAACGCTGTCGTCGAAATACGAAAAAAACAACGAATGAGCGGTTTTGATGACTGATGACAATCTCTATCGAAGACAGTAAGCACTTAATGAATGCAACGATTCATGGCTTTCCAGAATCCATGGTTTTGCTCGATGTCGAGACAACTGGCGGTAAAGCAACTCGTGACCGCATTATTGAAATTGGCCTGCTGGTGGTAGAAAAGGGCGTTGTGGTGAAAACCTGGCAGACGTTTGTCAACCCTCAAACGCCTGTGCCTCCTTGGATTCAAAAGTTGACAGCTATTCGTACAGAAATGCTGCAAGATGCCCCAAGCTTTGACGAGATAGCTCCTATGATTCAGGGCGTTTGTGAGGGGCGTGTGTTGGTCGCACACAATGCTCGTTTTGATTACGGCTTTTTGAAAAATGAATTTAAGCGTTTGAATCAATCTTTTCAGGTGAAAACTTTGTGCTCGGTCAAATTGTTACGACGCTTTTATGCGCAATATGCTCGGCATGGTTTAGACCAAGTGATTCAGCGGTTAGGCGTGACTGTGGAAAATCGTCACCGAGCGCTAGACGATGCCAAGGTGATTTGGCAATTGTTTGTGCAGATATCGAAAAATTTTGAGGCGGATGATATTGCGGCGGTTTGTCAGGGGTTTCTGCAAAAGCCAGCGGTGCCGGCGAATTTGGAAGCGATACAAATCAGCCGTTTACCTAACCGGCCGGGAATTTATCGATTTTGGCAAGAGGATAAATTGCTGTACGTGGGAAAATCGGTGCGAATTCGTGATCGTGTGATGAGCCACTTTACGCAAGATCATGCCGTGGCGAAAGATTTGCAAATGAGCAGCAAAATCACTGACATTGATTTTGAAGAAACACCGAGTGATTTTGGCGCGCAATTATTGGAAAACTATTTGGTTAAAACTCAGCGCCCCATGCATAACCAACGGCTTAAAAAGCTGACCAAGCTTTATCAAGTGCGTTTGAATTTGGATGAACAGGGGTATTTGCGCTGCGAATTAAATGTTGCACAGCAGCAATTATTTGATGAAGACCGCGCTTCTATGCAAAGTGCTTGCAGTGAATCAGCGAATGAGTCTAATCAAGCTGTGTTTGGGTTGTTTCGTTCTCGTCGTCAAGCCCAGCAATGGATGGAAAAGGCGTGTAGCCGTTTTCAACTTTGTCCGCGTTTGACGGGGTTGGAAAATAAAAAATCAGGGCCTTGTTTTGCGATGCAGTTGAAGAAATGTTTGGGCGCTTGCTGCCAAAAAGAACCTACGGCTTCCTACAATTTTCGGGTTGAACAGGCATTCGACAAACTTAAACAGCAAGTCTGGCCTTGGCCGGAGCCGGTCGTGGTGGTTGAGCAAGCCACACCCATCCGAGTGATGAGTAAAGAAGCCAGGCGAGACATCCGTGTCAGTCAGGTTTCATGCGAAGAAAATCAAAATTGGTATCACTTTCATGTATTGGATCAATGGCGGTATTTACAGAGGTTTACCGATGAGCAAGCGCTACAGGATTGGTTGGTCGATTTTCAAGGTACTCAATTGGAGGAGTGGCATTCGCCGATACGTTCAGTGAATCACTTGGATAAATCAGAGCCTCTCGGAGCATCTCTTGGGGCATCGGCCAATTTGGCCAACGGAGAATGTTTTGATTTGGATGCGTATTTGATTCTGATTCGATTTTTAATGAAATCACCCCTGCCGGAAGCCTTGAAAGTGATTCCGGTGTCAGATTTTTTGGCTAAGGCTATACATAATTAAGGTTTTTAAACGATTACCATGTTTATTGTTCAATTAAACAATTCAACCGAACCGACACCACAAGCGCTTTTGCAACAGCCCATTCAGCAGAGTTTTGCTTGTCAGGGGTTTCTTGAAGTGACTCAATCAGGTGACGATTTTTCAGGTAGTAGCCGTGACAAACAAACTTTACCGGCCGGTAAAGAGTTGGTCTCAATTGAAAAGCGTTTTGCAACCATGGCTTTGCAGCTTGCGCCTAGTCGTCGAAGCGCGATTGAGCGATTGCAAGCATTGGATGTCAAAGCTTATGCCAACACTCGCAATCACCTGGATGGGGCCATCACAAAATTGTCCGCGTTTATTGAAAATGGATTAATTTCCGAGCAAGAAATTATTGGTTTTTTGCAAGATCGCTTAGGGCAAAGTTGGTCAACGGCTTATCGATTTGTACAGCAGTTGAGTTGGCGAGAATTCTTTCAGCAAAAATGGCATCGAGATTACATGTCGCCCATGCTCGCGCAACAGGCTTATAAAACCGGTTGGCAAGAAGAGGATTATCAACGGCAGATGCCGAGCTTTATTATGCAAGCAGAAACCGATTCAGCATTCATCAATCAGTTGATTCAGGAATTGCAAAGCACCGGTTTTTTACACAATCATGGACGTTTGTATTTGGCTAGCTATATTGTGCACTGGTGCCAAGTTCATTGGAAAACGGGTGCTCAGTGGATGTTGCAGTATTTGGTGGATGGGAACTTGGCCAGCAATCACTTTTCATGGCAGTGGGTGGCCAGCACCAACAGTCCAAAGCCTTACATTTTTAATTTGGAAAATGCCCAGAGGTTTTGTGGCGAGCGCTATGACACTGCAGTGGCCAGCAACCCGAGTTTGGCGGCCAGTTATGAAGAACTCCATGAGCGGCTGTTTCCTAACTTGGAGAGCAGTCAAAAATGAATAAGCAGGTGACAGTGAACAGTGAGCTTTGTTTGCAGGATTGGTTTCTAGGAAAATCCAATGTTCTTTGGTTACAACCGGATGCTTTGTACAAAGCGTTTGCGATGGTAGACAAAGATGAGGCCGGCTTGCAGAAGGTTACAAGTTTACCGGCCGGTATAGATGGGGCTATTTTTATCTGGGACGGCGCTTTTTTTAGTCAGAGCAAAATTGGCGAGAATCGGCAGTTGTTTTTGTGGCAAGCGTTAGAAGCGTTTGCACAAGAGTTAGGTGAACGATTGTTGGTGATTCAAGCGCCTATGCAAATGACGGTGACGGCGTTGATGATGCAATCGATGACTGTGCATACTCATCGTTCCGTATTAACAGAACCTTTATTTCAGATGGTTCAAAGCCTGCAACAACTGCCTTTTTATCCGGCGCAAGTGAAATGGGTAAAATCGGAACATTGGATCGATTACCCCAAAGCTTTACCGGCCGGTTTCTTTAAGTTTTGGAAAACGGCTGAAAAACAGTTATTCCCTAGCGCTGATGCTTCACCGAGCACCTCGCAGAAACAGCGTCCACATAAATAGTCGACTAAATAGGTGCTGAGAAAAATGCTGCCAAATTGGAAATTCGACTTTAAGTTTGACCGGCCGGTAAGAAAGCTGGGTTTGATTTTGGGTGATCAATTAAATCAGCAATTAGTCTCGCGGTTGAATCCTTCTCAAGACGCAATTTTGATGTTGGAAGTGTTGAGTGAATCTCGGCAACCTACGTCAAGTTGGCAAAGAACCACTCTGTTTTTGTCGGCAATGCGCCATTTTGCCGACGATTTAAAACAGACTTGGTCAGAAAGTGCCATGCATTACGTGACAATTTCACATGGTTGTCCAGATTTTGAGCAAGGTCTTCAGGCGTTTTTTCAATCGTATCAAATGGCTTTTCCCAATGAGTCTTTACCGGCATTGGAATGTGTACTTGCTGGGGATGATTCGATTAAGCAGTCAATCGACACGTTTGCGCACTCGAATGGGGTGGCGTTGCAATGGTTGGCAGATGAGCACTTTATTAGCGAACCCGGGCAATTTCAACGTTGGCTGTCTGGGCGAAAACAACCGAGAATGGAATATTACTATCGATTGCTGCGTCAGCAAACCGGTTATTTGATGCAAGGAGTTGAGGGGCAGCAATCGTCCAAATCGCAACCTGTCGGTGGCCAATGGAACTACGACAAGGATAACCGCAAAAGTTTTGGAAAATCCGGGCCTGAGAACGTGCCCGAAGTTCGTCTGTTTGAACTCGATGAAGTGACTGGTTCAGTCGTGGAGACGCTTGTCGAACTGGTGGATAAAAAGGTTTTGTCTTTGGCTGGTGAGCCTTTAAAACTTGAAAATTTGACACAAAAGGGGTGGTTTTGGCCTCTCACTCGAGCGCAGGCTTTACTGGTGTTAGAGGATTTTGTTGGCCACCGCTTAGCGCAGTTTGGTGATTTTCAAGATGCCATGTGGCAAGACCAACCGTGGTTGTTTCATTCTCGGGTTTCTTCGGCTTTGAATATGAAGTTACTTGATCCACGCGAAGTGATCGAAGCCGCGATTGAGGCCTTCGAAAAAAATGAGGCGCCCCTGAACGCGGTGGAGGGATTTGTGCGCCAGATTTTGGGGTGGCGAGAGTATATTCGTGGACTTTATTGGAGCTATCGCAAAGATTGGTTTCAGGCGAATCACTTGAATGCGCAACGCGATTTGCCCAGTTTTTTCTGGACAGGAAAAACTCAGATGAACTGTCAATCTCAGGCGGTTTCTCAGGTTTTGCAGACCGGCTATGGACACCATATTCAACGCTTAATGGTTACAGGTCTGTTTTCACTGCTTTATGGCGTTAAGCCTCAACAGATTCACGAATGGTACTTAGGCTTATTTGTCGATGCGATTGCTTGGGTGGAAATTCCAAATACCATCGGCATGAGTCAATTTGCTGATGGTGGGATTGTGGGCTCAAAACCTTATATTGCCAGTGGTGCTTACATTCAGAAAATGTCGAACTATTGCCAGAAGTGCATTTACAATCCAAAATTACCGGCCGGTGAAAAAGCCTGTCCGATTAGCACGTTATATTGGGAATTTATTGCTCGTCATCAATCTTTACTGGACGGTCATCCGCGATTGGGAATGCAGTGGCGAAATTGGCAAAACAAAAGCGATGAACAGCAATTTGCGATTCGAAATCGTGCACGATGGTTGTTTGAAAATATAGACGTTGTTTAAGGAATCTCCGGTTGAACCAGAGGTTCCTTAAGTGCTCTTTAGGGATTGAACGATCTTTAGAATATTACTCAATACTAAGCCTGTTTGAAGGAGAGAAAAATGGCATTAACAGTGAATGATTTTCGGTTGATTGAATCGGATTATGGCTATGCCAAAAAGGTACGTTACACTTTGGGACATCTTTTTGGATTGCGTACGCCCAGCTGTTTGCCTGAGTTGCTGTTACAAGGTTCTCCTGATGAGGTGGATGTGGTGATGCGATTGTTGCAGGCCTTTGCCGAAACAAAAACGCAAAATCATCGCTTGCGAGAGATTGCTGAAAAAGGGCTGAGAGAATTTGAGTTAGAACAGGCGTTTGAAGAGGGACGACAGTATGCGATTAAGCAACCGATGCAAATGTTGAAAGATCACGGTCTGAATTGGCGTTACAGTAAAAATCCTTACCAAACAGGCAAAGTCGCAACCGATCAGGAAAAGTTTGAGGCGTGGAGCAATGGATTTAAAGCGCATTTTGATGTCGCTTGCTGTGAGGCTTGGTAAGTAAACCTCACAGGTTTTCTGGGAGGTTTAGGAGAGAGGGTACTTAACTTGAATTCCGCTAAGACCACAGTAACCTTCAGGGTTTTTTTCTAAGTAGCGCTGGTGCTCTTCTTCAGCGCGATTGTAGTTTTTTAGTGGTTCGATTTCTGTGGTGATTTTGCCATATTTGTTTTCGGTTAACGCTCGCTGGTAGGTTTGCAAACTTTTCTCTGCCACTTCTCTTTGCTGTTCTGTGGTGTAGTAGATACCGCTGCGATAATTGCTACCAATATCATTCCCCTGGCGATCACCTTGTGTTGGGTTATGTCCTTCCCAAAAAACTTTCAGCAATGACTCTAAGCTGACTTTTTTCGGGTCAAACGTAACCCTGACCACTTCTGCATGGTTACGAATTTTACTTAAACCTGCGGTAATTGCGCGCTCTGTGGCAAGTACCGACTTGTAATTGGTACGCAGCATTTCACCGTTAGCATAGCCCACTTCGACCGATTCGACGCCAAAGTGACGGCGAACTCGTCTTTCGGCTCCCCAGAAACATCCCATGCCAAAGGCAATTTCTTCTAAATGATTCGCTAAATTTTGTGGATTTGCATGAGTAGGGTGTTGGTGTTTCATAATTCATCAATCCTATGAATGATCCGATTTCCAGTTCGATTGAGCCTTTTTCAAATCGTTTAAAACGTCTAAAACATGGGTGTCTGGATCCACATTTCGGTAAGTATGCGTAATTATACCCTTTGGATTGATAATAAAACTATGTCGTTTCGCTAAACGTACTATTCCTAAATTGAGCATGGCATCATAACGCGCGGCAGCAATTGCACCAGGGTCTGCGAGCAATTGAAATGGTAATCGATGCTTTTTTGCAAATTCTTGATGGCTTTCAACGTTATCGATGCTGATGCCTAAAATGGTGGCTTGCTGCTCAATCAGTTTATTAATGTTGTCGCGAAAACTACAGGCCTCGGTGGTACAACCTGGGGTGTTATTTTTAGGGTAAAAATACAGTACGATCCATTTTCCTTTCAATTCAGATAGGGTGACGGCTTGGTTGTTTTGGTCGGTGAGAGTGAAGTCGGGTGCAGCGTCTCCTGCTTTGAGTTCTGCATGCGCTTGCCAGCTTAACAGTGAAGCAATGGTAAACACTAAAATGGTGAATAGTTTTTTCATAAAAACCTCTCTTAACTAAAGGGTTACGGCGACAAGCGATGGCGGACCCAAGATGGCGCATCGTCTGTGGTCTTGTTTTGGGTATCTAGGGTATATTCCAAGCGGTCATGTAAGCGGTTTTCACCGCCTTGCCAAAATTCAAAACGCTCGGGAACGACTCGATAGCCTCCCCAGAAATCCGGTAGAGGAACGTCGCCGTGTTTGAATTTTTCTTTCATTTTTTCAAATTGCGCAAGTAGCAGGCTTTTATTGGAGATGATTTGACTCTGTTGACTGACCCAAGCGCCAATCTGACTGCCTTTTGGCCGACTTAAGAAATAGCTTAAAGATTCTTTGGTTGAAAGCTTTTCTGCCCGGCCGGTAATCATGACTTGACGTTCCAAAGGTAGCCACAAAAACTGTAGGGCAATATTGGGATTGTTTTCTAAATGTTGGGCTTTTCGGCTGTGAAAGTTGGTATAAAACACAAAACCGTTTTCATCAAACCCTTTTAACAAAACGGTTCGTGTCATTGGGCAGTTATTTTCATCAATGGTCGCCACAATCATTGCATTGGGCTCAAGCAGTTGAGCTTCCCTAGCTTGTGAGAACCATTTTTCGAATTGTGCAAACGGACTGACATCTGCTGTGGTTTCATCAAGGCTGTCAGAATTGTAGTTGCGGCGCATGGCCTGAATTTCTTCATTGGAGTGCACGGGTGGCTCCTTAACTTAACACTAATTTATTTCACTATTTTATAAGCTTTATCAAACTTTAACATTTAAGACGTGGTGAATTTAGTCATACCCATTCAGGTCTGCGAAGCTTGAAACGTTAATTTTCTAATAAGTAGTCGATTCTGAATAACTCGTTGTTGTGAACCTCAATAATGGAATAACCATTATCTTCAATCCATGCCTAGAGCCTATCTACTTAAACATCCCACATAAATCTAAACCAGTTATTCAGAGTCGACTATGTATTTGATGGCTTGCTCAAAGGCTTTTGGTTGTTCAACCCATGGAAAATGACTGCATTTGTCCAGCACAATGATTTTTCTTAAAACTTGATTATTTTCTAAAGCTTGCAAGTTTTCAGGCATGAGCGAGTCTTGTCGGCAATCTAAAAAATCAACGGGTAGGCGCCAATTGCGAATTTGCTCATAAGTGATAGGGTTTGCATCATACGCTTTCCAAGCCTGAACATTTAATTCAATATCAAAGTCCGTGTGATTAAACATTTTTGCGTAGCTTTGGCCTTGCTGGTAGTCATAAAAATATGTTGGCAAAACTTGCGTAATTTGTCGTTCGGTGATTTCTCTTGCCTGCAGTTCTGAGGCAAGTTCGGAAACTTCATTGTTCCAAGCCTTTTCATCGTCCCAAGTGATTTGTTGAGCTTGCAGGTTTTTTTGATGAACGTTTTCAGTAAGATCTCGCATGGCATGTTTTTCTGGATCCACAGGGTTGAGTAGTAGGAGCTGAGAAATATGGTCTGGATATTGTTGTGTGTAGAGCATTGCCATTAAAGCTCCCCAAGAATGACCGATCAAAATGGGTTTTTGCGATGATGTCGCAGGGAGTTGCTGGATTAAGCTGTCAATGTCTTCTACCCAAAGTTGCGTGATGGTTTTTTGAAGTCTGTGAGTCGCTAGGTTTGAGTTTTCCCCGATGCCTCGCATATCCATTAAATAAGTACTGTGCCCAAAACTATGTAAAAGCGTTTGGATCGGTTCTAGATTCCAGCTACTAAATCCAGGCCCTCCTCCTAACAGAATGATGGCTGGTTTTGGTTTGTCTAGTTGGTTAGCGGCTTTCAATTCGTGATAGACAAGAGTTTCATTATGAGCCGTGGTAAGTGTTTGTGATGGTGATGTAAAAGCGGCATTCGCAATAGACGAAACGCTATACAGGCACGCCGCCGCCAATAAGCAAGCGCTTTGAAAAAACTTGGCTATCGTGTTTTTCAAGAGGTGGTTGTACATCGTTCTTTCTCAATTGGTTTTGTATAAGTTTAAATTTATTTTGTATAGGTATTGTATATTTATTTTAAATACTTATACTAGTCCTTAGAGCTAAGGAAGTCTTGAGATTTTATTTCTTGGTTTCATTAGTTCAGTTGTGACAAAACCATAGAATTTACACCTCTATGGCGTGAAAATGCCTACAACATTTTCAACGCAACGTTGTAACGACTACTCCACTTTTCATTTTTGGGCGCCATTGGCGCCTATTTTTTTGCGTGAAATTCTAAATGTGCAAGCGTGGCTTGATTAGGTCGGAACTGACAGCTTTTGTCGAACTTTTTTGACGAGCCAGCTCAGTAGGGGGACTTTTTCATAAACGACTTCGGTCGGATCCCAATAATCAATATGGCTGGAAATTAACCCCTGTCGATTAAATGTCACTTTGCTCATTCCGTCAAAACAGTGCATTTTTTTGGAGTTTTGGGTGGAAAATTCAAATTGCCAATAAAGCATTCCTATGAATTCGGTTTGATTTATTCGGTGTGCTTTGCGTGCGCGTTGCAAACAGGCATGTGTGACCGTGAACTTGGGGGATTGGAGCGTGGAGAACATGTGCGCAAAAATATTTAATGTGGCTTCTTTCCCTGTGACTTTATTGAATGGATCTTGAAAAAACACTTGCTCGCAAAACAGAGGTTCAAGAGTGATTCGATAGTTTTCCGAAGATAGGTTTTCAAAAGCCGATGCATAGGCTTCCAAATTAATTTTAAGATTTTCTTGTTTTAAAAGGATGTTGGTAATCTGAGAGTTCATAGTGTTTTTTGAGTCGCTTGTTGCTAGTGATGTTTGAGTGTTTTGCTAGAGAGTTTGAGTGCCCATGATTTGGGTAAACGTTTTAATAGGCTCAGTATACTTGCCAAACTCCACGGAAAACGAGTTTCAAACCGGCCGGTAGCGTTTATGGCTTGTAAGATTTTGTCTGCGGCTGCGTGAGGTTCCATTAATCCTAACATTGGAAAGTCATTTTTGGCAGTGAGTCGGGTGTTAACAAAGCCATGATTCACGACTTTTAGTTGAATTTTGTGATGTTGAAGCTCAGGTTGGAGTGATTCGGCCAAATTCATTAAAGCGGCTTTGGGTGCAGAGTATGCACCGGCATAGGGTAAACCAAAATCACTCGACAGACTGATATTCCATAACCATTCCCCAGATGCTTGTTCTAAAAAGTAGGGTTTAAGAGCAATCATCATGCGTACCGCTCCCAGATAATTGGTCTGGTTCATTTGAATAAATAACTCTTCATCCCATTGATCAATGCTTAAAGGTTCATAGGAACCGGCGTTGTAAATCCAACAATCAATGCCTTCAAAGCACTCCCATGCAGAGGCACAAGCATGTGTAATCGTGTCAGGTTTCGTCACGTCAATATTGAGCAATTGAAGTGAATGTTGATAGCTTTTTTGAAGCTCTAAAAGTTGTGTGGAAGATTCTGCATTTCTTGAAGAAGCAATTACTTTATCACCTTGCTGTAGAAGTTTTTCACATAGTGCCAAACCAATGCCAGCAGATGCGCCGACTAGCCAAAATTTTCTTGAAGGATGCGTTGTCAAAGGTTGAGTTTGATTGGCATGAGTCATTACGGCCTCCGACATTTAATCTTGTGAATTTATTAATTTCGTATCGTTATTGTAAAACTTTTGTCGGAATTTATCTTGTGTTTATGTATAAGTTTTGTATAGAATGTTGGTGAAGTTATACAGAAAGTTTGTTTTGCTAGTTGAATGCATAATTTAAACCGGCTTTCGGGGCTTATTTAAGTTTTGAGAGCGTGTGACGTGTCTCTGATTGTGAGAATCGAGTGGCTGTTTGCGCAATGCGAGTTATGAAAATGGAGATAAATAAAATGTCGAAAATCTTATCGGAAGTCTCTCAAGATTGCTTAAACGGCGAGTCTGAATCTTTCAAAGTCGCGGTAATTGGCAGTGGAATCAGCGGCATGGCAGCGGCATGGTTTTTAAGCCAAAAACATCATGTGACCTTATTCGAAAAAAACGACAAATTAGGTGGGCACACGAATACTTTGGAAGTGGACTTACCCGAAGGTCGTCAAGCTGTTGATACCGGTTTTATCGTTTTCAATCGTCCAAATTACCCCAATCTTACTGCGATGTTTGAATACCTTGCTGTGGAAACTCAAGAAACCGAGATGAGTTTTGCGGTTTCGATGAATCAGGGACAGCTGGAGTATTCGGGGAGTAATTTGAATACCTTGTTCGCCCAACGAAGTAATTTGTTTTCTTGGCAACATTGGCAAATGCTCAAAGAAATTACCCATTTCAATAAACAAGCGAAGCAGGATTTAGCTGCCAACGAATCCGAAGAAGGGTTTGTTGCAGGTTTTTATACCGGCCGGTTAGCTTTGCCACTGGGTACTTATTTGAATCGGTTGGGTATCAGTGAACATATGAAAAATTCGTACTTGTTACCCATGGCGGCTGCAATTTGGTCATGTCCAGTGGACACCATGATGAAGTTCCCGGCCGGTAGCTTTTTGCGGTTTTTTGAAAATCATGGACTGTTGAATGTTTCAGATCGCCCTCAATGGGAAACGGTAAAAGGTGGGTCTCAACGTTACATTGATAAGTTGCTGGAAAAAGCTAAGTTTTTTGCTCAAACGTCTTGCGGTGTGGAGCGCGTGGAAAAAATGCCTTCTGGAAAACTACGAGTCATTAGTCAGCAACAATCAGAAGAATATGATCACGTGATTTTTGCTTCTCATGGCGATCAGACTTTTCAAATGTTAAGTCCGCAATTGCAACATGAATTTGGTTTTCTGAAAAATTTCAGTTATCAACAAAACATTGCTTACTTACATTGGGATGAGTCATTGATGCCAAGACGTAAGCTGGCTTGGTCGAGTTGGAACTATTTGCGTGATACAAGTCAAAAAGAAAGTGCGGTTGCGGTGACGTATTGGATGAATGGGTTGCAAGCTATCCAAAGTAAGCGCCCAGTTTTAGTGACCTTGAATCCAATCAAGCCGCCAAGCTCAGACAAAACTTGGCAACAGATTGTCTATGAGCACCCTGTTTTTGATTTGAAAGCGATGGCGGCGCAGGTAGAGGTACAGAAAGCTCAAGGCAGAGGTAATGTCTGGTTTTGCGGTGCATACAACGGGTACGGTTTCCATGAAGATGGCTTGAGAAGTGCCGTTGATATCGCTCGTGCATGGGGAATCGCTCTTCCTTGGGAACAAGCTGAATCCATCTCAAGTCATCAGTCTTCTGTGGCGTCCATGGCCGCGGTTACACCCGTTACAGCAAAAGATGAGTTATCTAATTCGTTTGACAAGGATATTGAGGGGGTAGCGTGAGCTCTAACCTAAATGAAGAACTTGTGTCACCCAATATCCCATCGGAGGAACAAGGATCTTGCTTTTATTTTGGTCAAGTCATGCATGAACGATTTTTTCCGATGACGTATAAATTTCGTTACAGCGTGATGAGCTTGAAAGTCGACGTTGATCGAATTGAAGAGGAAGCGCAGAGCGTTAAAGGGTTTTCAGTGAACCGTTTCAATTGGTTGTCGGTACATTTTAAAGATTACGGTGCACGCGATGGGTCTAATTGGCGGCAATGGTTAGAAAGCTTGCTAAAGCAATATGGCGTTCAGCAAAAGCCTGAAAAAATAGAACTGGTTTGTTTCCCAAGAGTATTGGGCTGGGCGTTTAACCCGCTGGCAATGTGGTACGCCTATGATGAAAAAAATCGTTTGATTGCGGTCGTGGGGGAAGTGAGTAATACCTTTGGTCACTGGCATCACTATGTGTTGACCAATAATGGGCGCCCCATAGAACAAAAGACGAATGGCAAACTCAGTGCGAAAGCGACCAAAGTTTTTCATGTGTCGCCTTTTATTGGGATGAAGTGTGAATACCGCTTTCGATTACAAAAACCGGCAGAACACTACCAGATTGGTATTTATCAATCTGAAGAGGAAAGTCCTGTTTTGGTGGCTGTTCAGTCTGGAAAGCGCCAACCTTTGACAACAAGGGATTTAGCCAAAGCGGTGTTTCAATACCCGTTTAACACTTTGAAAGTGGTTGGAATGATTCACTGGTGGGCATTGAAAATCTGGGTCAAGGGCGGCAAGTTCCGATCAACGCCAAAACCTCAGCTAGAGGAACCTTATGGAAACACGGAGATGACAAAATGTTAAAAGGTGTGAGTTCAAAAAGAGGCTTGTTATCACTTTTTGCTGAAAAGCTTATCCATCCAAATTGGATACGTTCAGCGGTCATGCGTTTGCCCTTTGACAAGATTCGACGAGGAAGTTTAAACCTAAATTATCAAGGTGAGACTTATCGATTTGTCGGCGAAGAGTCCGGCGTGCATGCAGAATTGGTGATCGTGCATCCATTTCGTGCCTACTGGTTAATGAAAACTCAGGGCGTGTTGGGTTTTGCTCAGGCTTACTATGAAGGCGCGGTTGACACCAATTCGCTCGAAAACATTCTTCGTATTGGCATGGATAACGAGAAAGAGTGGGCGGAGCTCACAGAAAATGGCTTTGGTTCTTGGAAAGACTTGATTTTGCACCGTAAACGCCATAATTCTGTGAAAAACAGCAAAGACAATATTTCTTATCATTACGATTTGGGCAATCGCTTTTACCAAAGCTGGTTAGACCCTTCAATGACATATTCCAGTGGTCTGTTTTTAAATGACTCAATGAGTCTACAACAGGCTCAGCAAGCTAAATACCAACGCATTTTGAGTGAACTGGACTTATGTGCTGGTCAAAATGTGTTGGAAATTGGCTGTGGCTGGGGTGGATTTATGGAAGAAGCTTGCAAAATTGGTGCAAGGGTCAAAGGATTGACCTTATCTTCTGAACAGCAGTGTTATGCCATTAGTCGTTTGAAGTCGACGCCTTTTTTGTCGCAAGACAGTTATGTGGTGGCGCTTCAGGATTACCGACATGAAAAGCAACAATATGACGCCATTGTCAGTATTGAAATGTTTGAAGCGGTCGGTAAATCGTATTGGGATAGCTACTTTGAAGTTTTGCAGCGCTGCTTGAGACCGGGGGGCAAAGCAGTGTTGCAAATTATTACCATTGATGATGACTACGCGGAGTCTTATCAGAACCAAGTGGATTTTATTCAAAAATATATTTTCCCAGGAGGTCTTTTACCAAGTGAGTCACAATTAAAAAGCTTAGCGAATCAGCACGGTTTTGAATGGTTAAACAAACATGATTTTGGAAAGGATTATGCGCGTACTTGCCAACTTTGGAAGAGAGATTTTAATCACAAATCTTCAGTCCTAGAAGAGATGGGGTATGACAAAGCTTTTCAAAGATTGTGGAATTATTACTTGGATTATTGCCATGTCGGATTTGATGTCGGACGTATTTCAGTGGTGCAAATCACCTTGCAAAAGCCAATCAACCTATAGAGGGCTTTACATGTGTTGCTTAGCCAAATGAGATCAAAAAACTATGAGAGGTCAAAAAAACATGCATCGTAAATCTGTTTTATTGACTATTTTGTTGATGCTGACTTTATCGGGGTGTTCCGTGCCAAAGGTTCAAGACTATACTCATTTCGAGCCTAAATTTGATTTGTTTGATTATTTTGCAGGTGAAACCTATGCTTGGGGACAGTTTCAAGATCGTTCCGGCAAAGTGATAAGACGTTTTCAGGTAAAAATTCAGGGAACAGTTTCTAATCAGTCAGGAGTACCGACTTTAGTTTTGGATGAACGCTTTTTGTATGACGATGGTGAACGTCAAACGCGCGTTTGGACGATTGAACGTTTGCCTAAATCCCATCCAAAGTTTGAAGAAGGGCTTGATGCTCTTTATCGAGGAACTGCAGAGGATGTGATTGGCGAGGCGATTGGGAAAGTCGCTGGTAATGCGTTGAATTGGAAGTATGTTTTGAATATGCCTTATAAAGATAGCACGATACAACTCAACTTTAATGATTGGATGTTTTTACAACAAGATGGCGTCTTAATGAACCGAGCAAATGTCACCAAGTGGGGATTTGATGTGGGGGAAGTGACCTTGTTTTTTACAAAATCTTTACCCGAATGGGCACAAGTACCCGTACGGGCACAAGTACCGGCCGGTAGCGATTGGCCAGACATCAAGTGAATGCGAACTTTAACATGTTCTTTAATGGGCACTAGGATTTGGATATGAAAGAGAAAACCACACTGGTTTGGTGTCAAAGAGAATTGCGACTCCAGCATTTTCCTGCGTTGCAAAGTGCACTTCAATCATCGGACAAGGTTATTGTTGCGTATTTTCATGATCCAGAGATGGCCATCGGTGAGGCTAATTCTGCTTGGCTGGCAAAAAGTTTGCTGGCTTTGCAAACCTCTTTGCGTGAGCAAGGCGGTGAATTAATCATGCTAGAGGGTAAGTTTGCAGACTGCCTTAAAGAGGCGTTGGAGTTTTATCGTCCGCAACAGGTATTTTACAGTTTTGAAGTTGGCACGCCTTTTTTTGGGCAACAAAACCAAGCATTGGATTTTTGCCAATCGCGCAAGATTGCCTTGCAACCGTTTTTTTCTGAATTCTGGTTCGATCCCGGCACAATCGTAAATCAGCAGAATAAACCCTATGTGGTGTTTACGCCATTTTATAAGGCGGCACAAAAGAAACTTTCCATGTTGCAACCCTTACAAGCCGAGCCGTCTAATCAAATTGGCGACTTAGGTAAAACCAAAGTTGCTGGCAAATTCGACTCATGGACAAAATTACCACCAAACTTGCAAGAAATTTTGGATAAGCCTTGGGCGCAAAAAATCCTTAAACACTGGAATGTCGGTGAGACGGGTGCCTGGTCACGATTGCATCATTTCATTGAAAATCATTTAAATGATTATGATGAAGATCGGGATTTTCCAGCGCTCGAAGCCACCAGTTTATTGTCACCTCATCTGCATTTTGGGGAAATTTCCAGTCGTGCAATTTACTTTGAGTTGCAAGCGTTAAAAGAACAAGACCCGAGCTTGAATATTGATCCTTGGGTCAGGCAACTGGTTTGGCGAGAATTTGCCCGATTGTTGATGTGGTATTTCCCAAATACGGAACATTCGCCATTCCAAACCAAATTTGAGCAGATGGCTTGGGATGTTGGACCTCAAGACTTGTCGGTGTGGCAAAAAGGTCAAACGGGTATTCCGATTGTGGATGCAGGAATGCGTCAACTTTGGGAAACGGGTTTTATGCATAACCGAGTGCGAATGATTGTCGCTTCATTACTGACTAAAAATTTGAACCAATGCTGGTTAGAGGGCAAGCACTGGTTTGATGACACTTTGGTTGATGCAGATCCTAGTAATAATGTCATGGGGTGGCAGTGGGTTGCTGGTTGCGGTGTGGATGCTGCGCCTTATTACCGTTTGTTCAATCCATTGCGCCAAAGCGAACGTTTTGACCCTGACGGTGAGTATATTCGCCAATGGGTGCCTGAAATTAAAGCGCTTTCAGCCAAGGCAATTCATGCCCCTTGGGAAAATTTAAAAGAGTGTCACATTAAGGGAATCGCTTTAGGCAAAGATTACCCAAGACCGATTGTTGATCTAAGCGAAAGTCGCAAGGAGCATTTGGAGAGAGTTGAATCTTTAAAGCAGGTGGTATAATTGCGCCTGCATCAGTTTTTGTCTAAGATATGCACAGTTTTTCGAATTTGCAAGATTAGGCAAAATACTCGCTTATTCTCTCTCCAGCACTCAAGGTCTAATGTCTAAGTAAAGTCTATGGATACAAATCAACCACTCTACCCCATTCGTGAAGTTTCGCGTATTACGGGTGTTAATTCGATTACTTTGCGCGCATGGGAGCGTCGTTATGGGTTGATTGAACCTGTTCGCACGCCAAGTGGTCACCGACTTTATACTGATGAGCATATTCAACAAATTCAAACGGCGGTTTCTTTAAATCAGCAAGGCATTCCGATCAGTCGTGTCAAAACGTTATTAGAAAAACCGGCTGAAATAGATTCGACAGAAACAAATGTTGATGCATCGACTACGCCACAGCTTTCTGAAGGTGGCTCTGCATTTCTCATAGAGCCATTACAGGCTCTGAATATCATGGGTCTTGAACAAGCGTTTGACCAATTGCTTGCTGATTTTCCTGATAAGAAGGCTTACCAAATTTTGGTTCAAGCAAATTTACAGTTCTCGGAATGGACTTTAGCTCAACAGTTGTTATGGCAAAGTTTGTTATCCATACGTTTAAAAACACGTTTGCGCCATCAGTTGCGGCTGTTTCCAAAACACCGTGCTAATCGTGTGTTGTTGGTCAATGCATCACAACAAATGAACAGAGTCAGTTTAGATTTGTTGCGTTTGTACTATGCCATGAACGGTTGTTTGACTATTGAAGTGCAGCGTGATGAGTTGGGTGCAGATTTGAGTGTTTTGGCGAACCTCCTGAAGACTTTTGAGGCGCAAACCTTATCGTTGTTGACAGAGCAAGCGATGCCGGATGAACCTTTATGGGTAGATTGGAGCGAGCGTTATTCAGCGCTTGAGATGCATATTTGGTGGCAGGCTAATGAACCAGTTGAGTTAGCGGCTTTTGTGCAAAATCAGAGTTATGCTTTGGATACATTATTTACCGGCCGGTAAATAATGTACTGAAATCACCGTTTAAGTCTTTTCTAACGCTTAGGGAGCGATATCGAAAACAACGAGATACAGTTTGCAAATTATCTGTGAGTCTCGTCATTTTTTTGAACGTTATTTGGAACAGTGAAAACCTGTTCTACGAGTTACTTTCCAGTTCAGCAATTCTTTTTTGTGCCGCTTCTAAAGCATTACGTAGCTCGACTTCCTCGGTTACATCTTTCTGAATGCCAATGTAGTAGGTGATTTCATCTAGTTCATCATAAAAAGGCGTCACGCTTAATTCGTTCCAAAAAACCGAACCATCTTTGCGGTAGTTTTTCAAAATAGTTCGAATTGGAGCTTGGTCGTCAATCGCACTTCGGATCAATTTAATCGATTCTTGTTGAGTGTCTTCTCCCTGCAAAAAACGACAGTCTTGGTAAAGAATTTCATCTGCACGGTAACCGGTTAGTTTCTCAAAAGCCGGGTTTACATAAATTAAAATGGTATCGCGACCTTCTTTTTCGGCCACAACAATTCCATCCTGTGCATTTTCGACCAGTTGCAAAAGCAATGCATTTCGCAGTTTGCCGTCTTTCATAATGATTCCCTAATTCGTTTAGTCACACCTTATTATGAGGCAAAACTTGTGGTCAATGGTGTGCTCAACTTAACGCGCATAAATCGACTTGTCCACAAGGTTTGGTTTGAGGTTTGATTGTAAACAACTTTCAGGTGAAAGTGGCACTCAATTTAGGCGGTAAACGTCTGTGAACTTCGATTTATGATATTCTTAAAAATCGACTAAATAATTATACTTATATGATTCTTGATTGTTGCAAGCGGCCATTGTTAAGCGTTTTGCGAAATGAAACTGTTTATAGGGCGTTTTTAACGCGCTTTGGGAGGCTTATGAGGAGTCTTACGAGTTCACCGGCAATAATAAAAAGAGTACCGGCCGGTAAGAAAATGACAGGGTTAGGCGTGCTATTTTTATTGGTGTTTTCAGCCTTCTTGGCGGGGTGTACTGAGTCTCAAGATCCCTTGCCATTAAAGGCCGCGTTTGCCAGTCAGCCCGATAATGCTCTGAATTTTATCGCGTATGAAAAAGGTTACTTTAAAAAACACGGGCTAGATATTCAAGTTGATTTTTTTCCTTCTGGGAAACGGGCTATCCATGATGGTTTTCTAAAACACGACTATGATATTGCGACAACTGCTGAAGTCCCTTTTGTATTTGCCTTAGATGAAAATCCTGATTTACGAATTTTTGCGAGTCTTTATGGCGCTGACAATGTGAACCGCATTGTGACCCGGTGGGGGGTCGGTTTTAATTCGATTGACCAGATTGCAGGGAAAGTCATCGGCACACAAAAAAGCTCGGCAGTGCATTATTTTTTCCATCGAATTTACAATGCTTTTGAGATACCCCGTTCGGATTTTACGTTGAAATTTTATCCAGCAGAAGAGCTACCGCAAGCCTTAGCAAATGGTGAAATTGATGCGTTTAGCATGCGTGAGCCTTATGTCTCTCAAGCAGAGGCCTTGCTGGATGGCGAAGTGAATATTTTTTCCATGCCGGGAATTTATCATCAGTTTGGAGTGGCCATTACCCGAGAGGAAACGTTGCAACAGAAAAATGTTCAACTCGAACGTTATCTTCAAGCTTTGTTTGAGGCGAGAAATTTTGCGATTACAAACCCTCAGGAATCCATCGAAATTTTGGCGGAATATCTTTCGATATCAATTCCTGAAGCTCGCGCGCTTTGGCGACCAAGCAATTTGCAACTGGGGTTACATCAAGGGTTAATCAATACGATTGAATCAGAGATTCAATGGCGGAATTTTTTAACGGATTTAGGGTTAGATGATCGTAAAGTCGACTTGGAGGTATTTGATTTATCAGATTATGTTCATGTAGATGTGATGTCCAAAGTGAACCCTTATGCAGTGATGGTGGTCTATGAACGGCAGAAGTCTGAATAGTATTTTTCGGTTTTGGGTGTTGTTGATTAGTTTGGTAACGGTTGCGTTAGGTTTTGTAACCATCGCACTGTATCAGCAAACTCAAAAACTTTATCAGATGAATGAGTTTAATTTGAATTTGAGTCAGGATACGACGGCGTTGATTTTACTGGCCAATGAACGCTTAGTTAACGATACAGGACGGTTTCAAAAGCAACTTGAAGATGCGGCTAGCAATCTAAAGCAAACGTTATATCAATCACGGTTTGCCATCTCTGAAGCGGACAGTGATCTTTTGCTGGTGTATTTATCGGATATTCGGTTTTTATTAAAACGCTATCACATTTTTAATAACCATCTATCGAAGCAAAACATTCAGCGTTCGTCCTATGATGGAGTGATGGCAAAGATTTATGGCATGGATGCCGAAGTGAATCGAATTACTGGACAAGCACAACAAGAGTTTAAAGATAGTGCTCAGTTATTTATGATTGTTTTAGGTTTTTTCTTATTGGTGATGTTGGTGCTGCCACTAATGACTCTCAAAAAATTACGTTGGCAACTAATTGGTGCATTGCAGCAAGTTTCAGATTCTGCTCGCAGAATGATTGATCATAAATTTAAAAAATCCATTGAAGAAACGCCTTTATTGGAAATCAATCAACTGGTCTCGACCCTGAATAATTTACGTACCCGATTATTAAAAGAGATGGCAAGCAGAGAAGACTTGGAAGTGGAAATTGAAGCTAGAATCCATGCCGAGACCGAAGCGCGAAAATTGTTGCAAGATTTACAACGAAATCAAGCACAAATGGTCCAAATGGAAAAGCTTTCTGCAATGGGAACGATGGTCGGTGGTGTGGCACATGAATTGAATAACCCTTTGATGGGAATCATGAATTACATTCAATATTCGCAAAAACGCTGCGAGGATGAGAAAGCGAAGAAAATGCTCTTAAGAGCGCAAGATGAAGTCAGCCGAGTCCAGAGTTTGGTGAAAAACATGTTGATTTTTTCGCGAAGCAAGCAAGATGTTGAAATGAGAGTCATTGAGTTATTGCCAATTATTGAGCAGGTTATTGAATTATTTGAAGGCTCTTTTAAGAAACTAGGCATTCATATCGACCTTCAGGTGCCAGACAAGCTCCGAGTTCGAGCAAATGAAGATTTACTGAAGCAAGTGCTGGTCAACTTGCTTGGGAATGCTCGAGATGCGATACAAAGTGAGGAAAAACCTGTTTTGAGTGTTGTCTGGCTTCATGAGAAGGAGCAAGAAGGATTGTGCATCATTGATAATGGTGGTGGCATTCCTAAGAAGGTTCAGGAACAAATCTTCGATCCGTTTTTTACCACCAAACCGGTTGGCCAGGGAACGGGGTTGGGGTTGAGTATTTCCAAAGAAATGGCAACTACCATGAATGCTGAGCTAAAGCTTTTATCGACCTCGGAATCTGGAACGAAATTTATATTAGGGTTACAAAAAGTTGATGAGGGGTAGCTGATGACTAAGCATGTATTTACCATTGATGATGAGCGCTCAATTCGAGATTCATTTGTTTTAGCGTTAGAAGATTTTGACCATCTTGAGGTTTATGAAGCGGAAAATGGCCTTGAGGGCGTGAAACTAGCCGAACAAATCAAACCCGATTTGGTGTTTATTGACTTAAATATGCCTGTCATGAATGGTGTTGATGCCATTAAAGCCATTCGTGAACTCCATCCAGAAGTTCCCATCTACGTGGTGACGGCGTTTGCCAAGATGTTTTTTGAGCAGTTACACGCGCTTCAAGAGGAAAACATTGCTTTTGAAGTAGCCGCTAAACCCATGTCTATGGATCAAATTCAAACGATTGTTTCGACAATTTTACCGGCCGGTTAAAAATAAAAAGACACTCGATGAGTTGTTTCGTTTAAACACCTGTTGAAAAGAGAAAGAATTATGAGTAAGAAAATAGAATTAAAATTATTTGTGGTGAACCCCAAACAGCATGAGCAATTGATTCAAGAATTCGAGAAAAGTCTGGCTGATAATTTTGAAAAAGACTATGTTTTTGAAGTGATTGATGTTTTGTCAACGCCAGAAAAAGCGATGGAAAATCAAGTGTTTGCAACACCAATGCTTATGCGTGAGTTTCCTGAGCCCGTGCAAAAAATTTTAGTGGATATTGCTAAATTACATGATGTGTTTTTGACCATTAGTAATGCGAATGGTGCTGAAATCATTTAGACGCTTGAATTGAGTGTGAATGGGATAAAAGTAAGGTTTATGGAGCAGCAAAGAGTTTCCAGTAACAAATCGTCAGTATGGCCGCTATTAACCGTTTGGTTAATGAGCCTATGGTTGCTAGCGGGCGCAGTTCAAGGGGCACCTATGCAAGTTGCTGAGTCTGATGCCACTTCGCAAATGTCTACTCCAACTGCTAAGGCTGTTCAAGTTCAGACGATTTCGGAGGCAAAAACCATGCCTTACGTCATTGGGGTGTTGGCATTGAATTCCATTGAGGAGGCACAAGAACAGTGGCAACCCTTAGCGGATTATCTGAATGTGCAGATGCCTAACTTCGGGTTTGAAGTGAAGCCGTTGGATTTTGATGAAATCTTGCCGGCTATTGAAAACGCCAAAATTGATTTTCTCATTGCAAACCCCGCTTTCTATGCTATTTCAGAACAAAAATACCAAACCTATGCGATTGCCACTTTGGTAAAGCATACCTTGCACGCCGATGTGTCAAAGTTTGGTGGAGTAGTCTTTAGCCAATTTGGTGTTGATGTTGAAGATACAATCAAACTTCATCAAGAAGAAGTGGCTGCAGTTGCTCCCTTTTCGTTAGGTGGTTACTTAGTTCAGAAAAAGTTCTTTAAAGATCGTTTTAATATTGATTTGAATGACCGAAGGATTACTTTCTATCATTCGCATCGAGATGTTGTAAATGCCGTATTGGCCGGTGAAAAAAAAGTTGGCATGGTTCGAACCGGCATTCTGGAATCAATGCAAAAAGAATCGATGGTTGAAACTTTTCGTCTCCCGGATACTCCAAATTACCAGTTATTACTGACGACGAAACTATATCCAGAATGGCCTTTTGCCGCTTTAAAACATATTCCAGTTATCGAAGCAGAAAAAGTGCTTATCGAACTTTTGGCATGGAAAAGTGGCGTTGTTGGTCGAGACAGCTTTGCAAAAGTTGACGACCGTTTTAGCTGGTCGATTTCGCAGACTTATCAGCCAATAATGACATTATTGAAACAATTTAACGTCACGCCTTACAACACCGAAACCGAGATAAGTTTCAAGGTTTGGTTAGAACAATATCAAGAATGGGCTTTATTTTTTATTGCGCTCTTACTGGGTGTGATTTTAATGGCAAGCCTTTTAAATCGAAATGCTCTAATGGGAACGACCAAGCAGCGTAAACTCCATGATGAAATTGCTAGGCGGGATGATGTGATTGCAGAGTTGGAATTGGCAAATCAAACTCTTACTTATCAACAGGAGCGCTTTCAAATATTAAGTGATGCCTCGAACGATGGTGTAGTAATTTTTTCTTTTTCAGGGCATATCGAGTATATCAACCCTCATGCCTTACGGTTTTGGGGTAAAGAGTATTCAACAGTTGATCGGTTGAATGCGTACCATTTGTTTAGCGATGTAAAGGATCGTAATCGCATTCATCAAATGATGGATACTTTGAATGAAGCGACCCAAAGTCCCATTTTTTTGGATGAGTTTTCTGCGAAATTGGTTGCTGCAGATAGCAGCATCAAAAGCGCTTCTCTTCGTCTAAGTGCTTTGCAGCGCAAAGGCAAGTGGCTGATAGCTATGAATTTCAATGATCAGTCGGAAAAAAAATTACTTGAAAAGTCTTATCATCAAGCGATATTCCTCGCGCAGACCTACATTGAACAGAGTGATCAAGCGGTATTTACGTTTGATACAGAATTTAAGTTGCAAACCGTGAATTCCAAAAGTTGCGCTTTGCTGACAAAAGGGGAGGAGTATAAAGGTCTATGTGGCGCAGAAAATGTTGAAAAATTACCGCTTGAAGACATTAGTGCGCATCAGATTGAATGGCTGAAACTCTGTTTTGCAGAAGATGAACGGACAGAATTGGTTTTGGAATTGAATGAGTTGATGCGAGAGGACCGGCCGTCACATTTTGATTATCGGGTTTCACCTATGCATCAAGGGCCTTTTGAAAATTATCATTTTCATTTTTCTTATGTCGAAAATGTGCTTTTAAATGAAGCGTTTTTTCTGTGTGTCGCACAAAATGTTTCTGTCCTTGAAGGCGCGCAACCATTCTTCAACGGAACGCGTCAATATTTGGAAAGTGTTTTGAACCAGAATCAGTCAGGGGTACTGATTTTGGATTCTCATGGTTTGGTGCAGTATTGTAACCATGCTGTTGAAAGTCTTATGAATGTGTCAAGTAAAGAACTCGTGGGCAGTGAGTTTGGCGTACCATCTAGTTTGAGTGAGACAAAGCACCATGAATTTGAAATTCTCACGGCTGATGGTTCCTCAGGGGTTGCTGAATTAATCTATACAGAAACCGTGTGGCAAGGTGAAAAAGCGTTTATGGTGCTGATGAATGATGTCAGTGACATTAAAGCCGCTCAGGCAGAAATGAGCTATCAAGCGTTGCACGACTCGTTGACAGGCCTTCCGAATCGACGCTTGTTGATACAACAATTAGACAATTTGATTGAGGCCAACCGCTTTAGTCATTCGCCGTTTACTTTGGTATTTGTCGATGTCGATCGCTTTAAGCAACTTAATGATACGTTCGGTTTCAGAATGGGGGATGAATTGTTGGTGCAAATTGCGCACAAGCTTAAAGAAACCGTGCGCAGTTCTGATTCAGTGACTCGATTAGCAGGGGATGTTTTCGCGCTGATTTTGCCGGGTGTAGAAAATCAGGAAATGCTGAATTCATTGGTTCAAAAAATCTTCCATGCATTTGAAGATAAATTACTGTTTAGCAGTGGTTCTGTGAGTGTTTTTTTAAGTATGGGAGCGGTGATTCATCCAAATTATGGGCACAGTTCTACTGATCTTCTGAAAATGGCTGACATTGCAAAACACTATGCTAAACGATCCGATAGTATTAATTGTAGGCTTTTCAATGACCGAGAAATGGGCGCTTCACTGAATACTTACAGCTTGGAAAATGAGTTAAATCGCGCGGTGTTGGATAACGAATTTTGTCTGTATTATCAGCCGCAAGTACTTGCTAAAACAGGCGAACTCATCGGAGTGGAGGCTTTGTTAAGATGGAACCATCCAACTCGAGGAGTATTGGCGCCAGAGCTGTTTTTGTCGACGTTGGAGAATAATGGGAAAATTGATGAGCTTGGAACATGGGTGATTGAGCAGTGTTTGCTTAAGCTTAAGGATTGGAAGTTTGCCGGCACCCAAAAACGCTTGGCCATTAATGTGTCTGCAAGACAGCTGTTGAGGCCGAATTTTAGTGAGTTTTTTGCCGATAAATTAGCTGAGTATGAGGTGGCAGCAGAGCAAATAGCCATCGAAATTATTGAAAATACACTGTTGAATGACCCTCACCAAGTAGCTTTAGTGCTTCAAAGTCTTCATGCAATGGGGGTTGAGATTCATCTGGATAATCTCGGTGCAGAGTTCAGTACTTTGACTCGTCTGAAAAACATGCCAATTGACTGGGTAAAAATTGAACGCCATTTGATGGCGTTACTAGTTGATGATGAAAAACCAGATTTAATGGTGAAAGCACTGATTGAATCGTTGCAGTCCTTAGGTATGCAGGTGATTGCATTGGGTGTTGAAACCCAAGCGCAAAAGCAGGCTTTATTGACTCTTGGATGCGATATTCATCAAGGGTATTTGTACTCTGAACCAATGGATGAAAAAGCATTTGAAAAACGCTATATTTAAAAATTAATCAGACTGTTCAATCCAATATTTCGGGGTGTATAAACTTTACCGGCCGGGGTCTTTTTATTGAAATTTTCTATTTGTAAATAAGTGGTATTTGTTACGGTTTTTTCATATTGGGTGATATATTTAAGAAAAAATTAATCGCTTTCTTATCGCAATCACCGCCGGTGAACAAAGGGGGGTGTATCAAGGAAACAGAATTTATGCCTTCAACACCTCAGGTAAAAAATCAGAAAACTTATTCGAAATTTAAGCGTTTTTGGTCTGATTTTTTGCCGACATCTTTAAAGTCTCCCCATTCTTTATCATCGAAGAATGACAATAGTCATCGGAATTTTTCGATTCATGAAGCGCCAAAGCTTTCAGTCAGTATTCTTGTGATTTGCGGAATTTTATTATTGGGTGTGTTGTGGAATGCCCAAAATTCGGTGACGCAAATCAAACTTCATGCACAAAAAGCTTATCAGTCAAAATTAAAATCGGAAATTGACAACCTTGTCACAGAAAAGCGCCAAATATTTATGGGTTTGGCACATGCCCTGTCTAAAACGTCTGATGTTCAAAACCTTTTATGTAAAGAATGCCCGAAACGCCGTGTTGATTTAAAACCATTGATTGCAAGCCTTAGTGTATCGATTAATTATCCAGACTTATGGGTGCAAGTTTTAGATTCGAATGGTGTAAGCCGTTATCGAAGTTGGACAGAGGTCAAAAATGATAATTTGTTAAAAGTCCGTCGAGATTTACGCGATTTTTATGAGGATTTGCAGCCAGCGAGTTCCGTATCGGTTGGAAAATTTACTCTATCGATGAAATCAACTGTGCCTATTTATGATGATCAAGGTGCATTTATCGGCGCTTTGGAAGTGATAGCGCCTTTTGACCCAATGGCCAAATTGCTACCAAATGAAAACAGTCAGGTTTATTTATTTGCGGATAAGTCTTTAAGAAGTAAACTCGTTAGGGCGGACGCAGAAGGATTTATTAACGGTTATTATTTGTTGAATCGAGATATAGAGCCACAGCAACAACGATTTCTGAGCTTGAATATAGAGTCTCTCGTAAAAGCAGAGGAGCAGTCTTTTAATGGTGAGGATCAGTGGCTGAGTCAACCGATTACTAATGACTTCAATCGTGTGCTGGGTTTCTGGCTAGTTCATTATGATCAGAGTGTTTTATTTACGGATGAGATTAATACGTTATTGAAACAAACTGTCTACAACGCAGGGGCTTTGTTGTTCATGCTGTTAATGTTTCTCATGGTGTATGGTTTTAAGTTTCGAGCTGAAAAAAGGCATTATTACTATCGTCAAATTTTTAATTCAGCTTCGGATATTTTATTCGTGACGGATGGTGAAACAGTTTTTGAAGCGAATAATCATTTTTTTGGATTTTTTAAAGATATTCGCACGCTTGATGAGTTTAACCGTTCGCATCGTTCGATTTACACTCAGTTTGTTCCAGAGCCTGATGTATTGCATTTTGAAAAAGAAGGGCAGTTTTGGTTGGACTATATTGAAAACCACCCTGATGAGCAGCACAAAGTGAAAATTATGAAGGATGATAGCGAGTGCTATTTTTCTGTCAGGGCGGTACGTATAAATCAAAAGGAGCCTTTATATGTGGTTGCCTTGCAAGATATTAGTAAGCAAATTGAATATCAGAATGAAATAATAAAAGTTGCCAATACTGACGCTTTGACAGGGATAGGAAATCGTTTGTCTTTTGATAGACAACTAAAGTCAGAGGTAAAGCGAGCACACCGTTATGAAGCGCCACTGAGTTTGATTGTATTTGATATTGATGCTTTTAAAGACGTTAACATCGAATATGGTCACGGTGCTGCAGATGACGTTTTGCGTTGGATGAGCCAATCAGTGGGAGCAATGCTTCGTGAATCCGACGTTTTGTGTCGCTGTGGAGGGGAAGAATTCGCTTTGATTATGCCAGAGACCGAATTGGATAATGCCGCAAAAAAAGCGGAGAAAATCCGTATTATGATTCGTTCTCAGTTTTCACCGGTTGAAGGTTTGCATATGACTGTAAGTTTCGGTGTGGCTGAGTTGTCGATTTGGGATAATCCTGATACCTTGCTGACACGCGCAGATAACGCTTTGTATAAAGCGAAACAAGATGGTCGAGATCAGGTTGTAAAAGGTTATCATGAGATGTTGCAAAACTCGCAGACTCTAAAAGAGAATTTTTCTCGTTATCTCAGTTCTTAATTTACCCTGCCTCTTAATTCGTTATATTTCAGAATAAAATTGAAATGTGATTTGTCCGGATGCGAGTGAATAAAAGCTACGGTTTTTCCATATCAATCATGTTATGATTTTGCAAAATTTACCGGCCGGTAAATTATGAACATTTCACCAAGCAGGCGAAAATAGTCATGACTCAGCCAACTAGAATCAGGAGACCAGTATGAGTGTATTACCAAGCCATTTAAAATATGCTGAAACGCACGAGTGGGTGTACATTGATGAAGACGGTAATGCGGTCGTTGGCATTACCGACTTTGCGCAAGAGTCGTTAGGCGAATTAATGAGTGTGACGTTTTCTGAACTGCTAGGTGATGATTTGGTTCAAGGTGATGAGGTCATGTCAGTCGAATCGGTAAAATCGGCTTCCGATATTTTTGCACCGATTAGTGGTGAATTGATTGAATTTAATGAAGCCTTAGAAGATGAGCCTGAATTGGTGAATGAAGAACCCTATGATGGCGGTTGGTTATTTAAAATTGCGCCGCACGATGTCGATGAGCTTGAAAACTTATTGAGTGATGAGGAATATCAAGCGCAAATTGACGGCTAGAGTTTAGGGTCTATTCAACAGACCAGAGCCTTATTTTTTTAAAAGATGAGTCGGTAAAGGACTGCCACTCATCTTTTTTGTTTTTAGCGAGAGAGAAAATGCTACCCAGTTTACGTTTAAAGAAAAATGAAGAGCGACGTATTAAGCAAGGGCATCTTTGGGTGTTCAGCAATGAAGTCGATAATTCAGTCACGCCGCTTAAAGAGTTTGAAGCCGGTCAAGAAGTAGTGATTGAAGCGAGTAACGGTAAACCTCTGGGAATGGGGTATGTGAACCCAAATAGTTTGATTTGTGCGCGAATTTTGTCGCGAAGTGCGAAAGTGCAGTTTAATCAAAAATTCCTGAAACGACGCATCCAAGAAGCGCAACAGTTACGTGAATTAAGCTACCAAAAACCGTACTACCGTCTGATTTTTGGCGAAGCCGATGGCTTGCCAGGGTTGGTTGTTGACCGTTTTG
This sequence comes from Thiomicrorhabdus indica, assembly GCF_004293625.1. Lineage (NCBI taxonomy): Bacteria > Pseudomonadati > Pseudomonadota > Gammaproteobacteria > Thiotrichales > Piscirickettsiaceae > Thiomicrorhabdus > Thiomicrorhabdus indica. The sequence continues at coordinate 606,945 of NZ_CP033040.1, forward strand.
GTGATGTGTTTTCAGTTCAAATCAGTACGGCAGGTATGGAAGTTAAAAAAGCCGATATTCTACAGGTGCTGGAAAATCTTTATCATCCACAAGCGATTGTCATGAAAAACGATCTGTCGAGCCGACAACTTGAAGGTTTAGAGCTGTATGAAGAAGTGGCCACAGGCGAATTACCAGAGCAAATTCTGATTGAAGAAAACCAAACTAAATTTGTCATTCCTGTGGTTGAAGGGCAAAAAACTGGTTGGTTTTACGATCACCGAGATTCTCGTGGTTACTTGCAAAACTTGGTCAAAGGCAAGCGAGTTTTGGATGTTTTCAGTTATCTTGGTGGCTGGGGGGTTGCTGCCTTAACCGCAGGCGCTGAGGAAGTTACCTGTGTGGATGCATCCGAAACAGCGTTGGATGGTGTGGATACCAATGCGCAGGCAAATGGCTTGGCAGAGAAGTGCATCACTATTCAAGGTAATGCGTTTGAAGTGTTAAAGGCTTTAAAAAACGAGGCGCATAAATATGATGTGGTTATAGTTGATCCACCGGCGTTTATTAAGCGTAAAAAAGACTTCAAAAAAGGTTTTGAAGCCTATCAGCGTATTAATCAGTTAGCGATGCGCGTTTTGGAAAAGGATGGCATTTTAGTTTCAGCATCTTGTTCACATCACTTGTCTCGCGACCAGTTAATGCAATCGGTACAGACAGCCGCGCGTCATATTGACCGTCAAGCACAGTGTTTTGCACAAGGGCATCAAGCCGCAGACCATCCGGTACACCCAGCAATCCCAGAAACTGAATACATTAAAACGTTATTTTTTAAAGTCGGTGCCAGCTGGTAACCGGCCGGTAAGGTTGATTGGTTTTCGATTCTATGGTCTTTTCAGCACATTCCACTCCACCACAGTCCGTTGAGTTTGTTATTGCGCCAACAGTGAGTGATGCCAAACAAAAAACATTGGCAAAATTCTGTTTTTGGGAAGCATACGATCAAGTTCTGTGGGTGGATGCGCGTAAGATATTCCCCGAAATTGGGGTTTTGAAATTACCTGCCTGGGATTTAATGTTGATGGATCATGAATTAATTCCTGATTATCCGGAATTTCTCAAACCATTGGATTGGCCAAGAATTGCCCAAACGAATGATTGGTTACGCCAGATTCCCAGTTGGGTAGCAGATTCTTGTCGACTATTTCCAAGCCATCAGTTGACTCTGTTGCATTATGTGGGTAAATATCCTCAACTGTTAGAGTTACTGGATCATGCTCCGTATCTGGCTTGGCGTTTGGTGACCTCTAAACTTCAAGAACCCGAAATGGTGGCTTTATTAAGCGGTAAACGTCAACAGATTGTCGAGCAACTCGGTTGGCCGGGTTTGGATGAGACGCTGAAATTCTTGAAAAACCTGCGTCTTCGACAAGTGACACCAATGATTATTGAACAGGTCGAAACCTGCGCTCTAGATCCTAAGCGGTTAAGTGCTTTACAACATTTGCCTAGAATTAACTCTATGGCTTTAACCTTAGCATCACGCTTTCCTGAACTGATTGGATGCCCGCTACATTTATCTTTGGCAAAACAACCTTGTCAGCCAATGCAGTGCCAAAGTATGGTGGCATTGTTGGAGGATGTTTTTCGCTTCATTAGTCAATTAGATTTAGGCGATTCAGCCGTCGAAAAAGTCAAGCAGTGCTTATATCTCTCTCAAGTCCATCATCTGTATTTACAATGGATGCTTCAAGCTATGCCCAATGCTCCTTTAGCTAAGACATTGGCGGAAAGCTTGAACAGTGAAAGCTCGGATTTTCAATTGCAATGGAGTGCTCAGGTGCAACGAGTTTTGCAAAAGCAAATTGATGCATGGCAATTGAGCACGCAACCTAAACCTTTAGTTGGGGTGCAGAATTGGCAGATACTAAGCCTTCTGCAAGAGCATGCTTGGTGGTTAGAAGCAAGTGAAGAGAAAGTGTTGTACGTTTGGTTGGAAGATTCAAAGTCATCTAGCTCTTCAGGCAAGCAAATAAACGATGAAGGACTGTCGTTATGGGGGGCTTTAGTGAATATTCACTCAATCTCTCCTGATGTGCCTGTAAATATTTATCGAGTGAGGGGAATGCAAAGCCGATTACCGCAATCTAGGCAATTATCGGATTTGCATATTTTTTTGGCAGGTTCATTGCCCAAGAAGGTTTAGTTTTTGGGCTTAACTCATCGAATTAAATTAAATCAATTTGATGAGCGGCGCATTTCTATCCCAAAGTTTCTTGAAAAAACGTCAACTAATTAGCTTTTCTGAACCCATAAGATCTTCATAAGTTTCTCTCGGACGAATTTCCCAAACCTTATCGTCTTGAACCATGATTTCAGCGGCTCTTGGACGAGTGTTGTAGTTAGAGGCCATAGTGAAACCGTAAGCACCCGCTGACATAACAGCTAATAAATCGCCCGCTTGTAAGTTTAATTCACGATCCTTTCCTAGAAAATCACCCGTTTCACAGACAGGGCCAACAATATCCCATTTGGCTTTGGTACCGTCACTGTGAAGTTTTACCGGCTCAATTCGCTGATAAGCTTGATACAAGGCTGGACGAATCAAGTCATTCATTGCGGCATCAATAATCGCGAAATTTTTATGATCTGTTGGTTTTAGATACTCTACTTCAGTGACTAAAATTCCAGCATTGCCTGCAATCGCACGCCCCGGTTCAATAATTACCTCAACCGATGAATCATCAAGTTTTTTCAGTAAAGCTTGAATATAAGATGCCACTTCCGGCGGTGTTTCATCTGTGTAGGTAATTCCAAGTCCACCACCTAAATCTAAGTGGTGAATCTCAATACCATTGTCTGCTAAATGTTGTTTAAGTTTAAGAACTCGCTCTAAAGCATCAACAAATGGTGCGATTTGCGTTAACTGAGAACCGATATGACAATCAATTCCAATGGGATTGATATGACTGTAATTCGCAGCTGTTTGATAAAGCTCAGGCGCTTTTTCAATATCAACACCAAACTTGTTGTCTTTGAGACCTGTCGAAATGTACGGATGTGTTTGTGCATCGACATCTGGGTTCACCCGAATTGAAACTGGGGCGACAATATCCATTTGTTTGGCCACGGTTTGAATTCGGTCTAGTTCGGCGAATGACTCGATATTAAAACAACGAATGCCAACTTCTAGTGCGCGTTGAATTTCAACGGACTGTTTGGCGACACCTGAAAAAACCACTTTTTTAGGATCGCCACCGGCACGCAGTACTCGTTCAAGTTCCCCTCTGGAAACAATGTCAAATCCTGAACCAAGTTTTGCAAGCACATTCAAAATAGCAATATTTGAATTTGTTTTGACGGCATAGCAAACTAGATGGGGTTGGTCAGCGAAGGCTTCATCAAACATTTTCCACCGTTGTTCAAATTCGGTTTTTGAATAAACATAAAGTGGTGTTCCGTATGTTTGTGCAAGTTGGCTCACGCAAACGTTTTCAGCGAATAATGTTTGATTTTGATAATTAAACTGTGACATCTGGTTTTCCTGATAATTAAGGCGTGACTTTATAGTGATAATTCACTGTTTTGCGATGCAACGAGAGAACTTTCGGGTAAGCTTAGAGGGCTTTTTTTGCCGCAACCGCTTAAACCGATGCCGGTAATTGCCACCACAATGATGGCCATAATTGTTGCTTTCCACATTTTCATCATGCCAAGCCTTAATATTTTTGAATGGGATTAGGGATTTGCTATGCGTTTTCAATTGCCCCTAAAGTTTCGGGTATTTTAGCAGAAGCTTGAATAGAATGCGGCGCATGATACTTGCTTTGAAGTCGAAGTTTTTAGAGCGATTATCAACATGAATGTTGAGTTTTTGCGATAATGTAAAACTCTTAATCAATGCCTATTCATACTTGATTTTTAAATTTGATATGCCGAATTCTTCGAAAACAACTATAGAACCTATTTTGATTGAATCACCAAGTTTACCGGCCGATGCAGCAGTCATTTGGTTGCACGGTCTTGGTGCTGATGGCCATGACTTTGAGCCAATCGTTTCCGAATTGGGTTTATCTGAGAATCATTCGATTCGTTTTATTTTCCCTCATGCGCCGATTCAGTCCGTTACGATTAATGGTGGTATGGAAATGCGATCTTGGTACGATATTCGCTCATTGGATTTATTAAATGATTTTGATGTTTCCGGTGTTGCTCGCTCAGCACAAATGGTTGCTTCGTTGATAGACCAGCAGATTCAATCAGGAATATTGCCAGATCGAATTGTCTTGGCAGGTTTTTCCCAAGGTGGGTTAATTGCTTTGCATGCTGGGCTGACTTATCCGCAACCATTGGCTGGTATTATGGCTTTGTCTACCTATTGTCCAACTGGTGAATCGTTTCAAGAGCGCAGTGAAATGCCGATTTTAATGATGCATGGTCAACAAGATTCTGTGATTCCCATAGAGGTGGCTGAATGGTCCAAACAGATGCTTTTGCAAAATGGATATTCGGTTGAATGGCATACGTATTCCATGCAGCATCAGGTAATTCCAAGTCAAATTCAACGAATAGGTCAGTGGTTGAAGGCACGGTTAATCCGTTGAATTTAAAAATCTTGTTTTGAATACTCAATAGGTCCTAGGTGAATTTTAATTTTTTAGGAGCTATTTTTTTAGGAGCTAGTGCGTGCTTAAAAATGTAAGACGTTATTTTCGTTATGATTTGCAAATGTCATGCAAGATTTTGCCGGTACAGGATTTTGTCGAGGTGAATGAGCGTTTGCAAGTTATTCTGGAACCGTCTTTTTCAACGATTCAAAATCAACGCAACCTAGAACAGCTAATCGGAAAGTTGAAGACTGCTCAGAGTAAATCCTTGCCCATCTTTACAACACTAGAGCAGAGACTTGAGTTTATCGCGTGGATGTTGAAGCATTTTGCTGAGGGCAAAAATCCAAAGTTACAGTCCGGCTTTGCACAAAAATACAAGTTGGATAAAGCACAAAAGCGTCCAAATTTATCTGAAAGCTCTCATATTGCGCCTTTGATTTTAGGGTTGTATGACCAAATTGATTGGGTGATTTCGGAGCTGTTGGATGTGATTCGAAATACGCTTCGCGATACTATTTTTTTCTTCCCTGTCTCGCAGCTAGAAAATTTTTTCTCGACAAAATATATTACCAACCTTTCAAGTTTAGCCGGCCGGGAAATTCTACCGGCTCAAATCTTGGAGTCTTTAATCGCTCACTTTAATGTTCAAATTGAGTCGATGAACTTATTGATTGAAGAGCATAAAGAGGTCTCAGATATCCGCTTGTGGCCAAACGACAAAATTAATCTGAGTGCTGGTGGTATTGCTTTCAATACTCGTAATCATTTCGAAAAGTTTAGCTTGGTGGATTGTTTACTTAACATGGATGGCAAAATATTGCTGATGCGAGGCAAGGTGCTCAATCAGATTGAGCAAAGAATGGGAACTTTCAAAACAGTGGTGGATTTTGTTTTGCCAACTGAAGTTGAGCAAAGCCAAATCCATCTTTTTATCCAAAAAGCTGAATTAATCGAAACTATGGAGTGGCAAAAGTCACAGTCAGATACATAGCGGTGCTGAGAAAGAAGGGGGGGGGCAAACAAATCATTAGCTGAGCATTGTTGATTTTGAATTCACGGGGTAAATTGTAAAATCATTACCGGCCGGTTGTTTTCTGTTTGTACAATTGATTTTGCCGTTTGACGGCATCAATTTGTGTTAACCAGTCTGCGAATACAGGGTGTTCTCTTTGAACAATTAAGGCTAAGTTCTGTGCATCAATATTTGGAAATCCCAGACAAAACCCTGCAATCTCCACCAGTCGGTCTAGATAAATGGTTGGAAACCCAAAGCGAACTTTAAAGTAGCTCAATTTGGTCAGAATGACCGCATCAAAGACCTCTGTCCATTGTTCTTTTTTTAGAGAGTAACGTCTTTCTAGGACTTCATCTGGTCCTTCAAGACGCATTTCTAGCATCTGTTTCAGGCTTGCAAAGTTGAAAATTTCCATTGCTGCATTTCGATGCGCCAAGGGTAAATTATCAAAAAAAGAAGTGGCTAGACTGTCTTGTTCACTAAACATTCCGTTCTCGTCTTTTAAACTTCATTAAAAAGGGAGTTTTATTGCAAGGGTCTCTTCGACTTCATGCTGATAAATGAGTTGTTGAAGCTCATCTTGAAGCGAAGATTCCGGTAGCTCAAAGTTGATGGCAATGCGTTCACTATCGCGTTCTTTATCCACTTTGACAACAGAACCATCAAAATTCAACACAATATCTTGGTTTTCAAAATATAGATGAACGCTTACCCTTGAAAATAACTCGAAACTTTTGGGGCTTTTTAAGGCAATTCCTCCAATGCTGACATTGACATCGCGCATTGGCCAGAGTTTTGGATAATCTTTCAGAAAATGATCATTATAGAAGTTTGTGAAAACTTCAATATATAAATCCATAAGATGGTTCAAATGGATAATGGATTGCGCTAAAGCCACACGGTGGTATTGTGGTTGGTTTAACGTCTCGCAAAGTTGGTCAATTTTGAAATCCAGTTTTGGCAAAGGTTGAGGTGCAGAAAAGTGATTAATATTCGAACGTTCAATCGAATTTACCAGAATTGCGACAAATGTACTGAATTTCTTGGTAATTTGCTTTAAATACTGGTAAGTCTTGGGTGAGTTGGTCGATAGTCCCTCAATTTCTTGAATACCTTGAGTTGTTTTGACAAGGCTATGCCAATGAATTGATTGTTGTCGTGGGTCTTTGCCTTGGGAGGCATCAATAACTGCATCCAAAAAAATCTCAAAATAGTGCTCAATCGCAGAGAAAACCTGCTGTACGATTTTTTTGTTTTCTGAAGGTAGATGAGCAAGCCGGTTTTCTAATTCGATTTTTTGTTTTTTAATTCTATGCTGTGTGGAAACAGGGTAGTAGTCGATGCCCAATGCAAAAATTTGACGTTGATAGATTGGTTCTTTGGGCGTGATAAAACATTGTACTGGCAAGTTGACGCGGTGAAAACGCCGACTGTTGCCTTTATTAAACCATGTTTGAAGATTCACGCTTGCTTACCTATTTGACTCATTTATCTGTTTAGTGATTGTAAGAGATTTGACGGTGTGCTGTCACTGCCTCAAGGGATTAAATGTACCGGCCGGTAAATTACTTAGTCGACTACTTATCATTCACTTTCCAATCAAATAAGCAAAACCTATACCTTTTTCAGAGGTGTTGCTTGCCGGCAGATAATTTTCATCTATAGCGTTAAAGAAAATTTAGTGGTGAAGCAGATTGATTTTTAATACATAGACTTTAAGCTAACAACTGTTAGTTCAAATTTATTAGGAATCGCCTATGTTTAAATATCATTTTCACCATTTATGGTTTCGAGATAAATCAGAAGACATCGTTTTTATTAATCGACATGCTGTTCAATTACGTGCCGGTTTAATGTTACTGATTCCGGTTTATATGGTGATTATCCTGTTTACCACGGTATTGGCTCCGACTTGGACGGTGTTACCGAATACGTTGGTCGAGGAAACGTTTGATATGACCCAAGAGTGGCGAACCATTTATAACGTTCAAGCCTTTAGAACGGTGTTTGAATACAGTATTCCAAGCATGGTGTTGTTTTATGGATTGTTTGAAATGTTCGCAGGGATGTTTGTGCGAACCGCGTATTTGTCGCCAACGATACATATAGCCACTTTTTTGACTCGTAACCGACGTCCGCAGTGGGAGCCCTTAAAACCCAAACGTTTTGCCTGGATGATTGGCGCAACTTTAATCATATTGTGTTTGATTTTCTTTAACCCTGACAGTTTTGCGCGTTTTGTGAATGCAGTCTTCAGCGGTGAAATTTTGCCGACGGATACTAACTATATGCCAGACTATATTCCACTATTTGTGTTTGTCTGTTTCTCTTTGATGTGGTTGGAAGCGGTTTTTGGTTTTTGTTTAGGATGTAAAATGCATTGGCTGCTCGCAAAAATCGGAATTTTCAAAGAACATTGCTACGATTGTATGAATGTTGATTTTGAACAGCGTGCTTGGATAGAAGAACGGAAAGCACAAGAGAAGGCATTGTCTGAATCTTAGTGTTATCAATTTAAACTCGGCAAGGAATATTTCTTTTGCCGAGTTTTTATGGGAAAGCAGCAATAAGTTTTACGTGCTCTTTTTTTGAATTTTATAAAGTGCGATTTCGCCTAACCAATTTGGCGCAAGACGCATTCCAATTGAGGAGCGATGATCTCGATTCACCACCGTACGTGCTACGACCTCAATGCCTTTTTGTTCACAGAGGCTTTCGAAGTCTTGGAAAGTGCACATATGGATATTAGGAGTGTCGTACCAGTGATAGGGCAGTGTTTCTGTTTCTGGCATAGTGCCTTGAAACATTAACTGAGCACGATTTCTCCAGTGACCAAAGTTCGGGAAAGTGATAATACTCTGCTTACCGATACGAAGCATTTCATCCAGCAATTCATCAGGACGACGAACGACTTGTAAAGCTTGCGTCATAATGACAAAATCAAAAGAGTCTTCATCAAAATAACGGTTCAATTCATGTTTATTCAAATCGCTTTGAATCACATTTAGACCTTTTTGAACGGATTCGACAATATGTTCAGGATTGAGTTCCATCCCGTAGCCATTCACTTGATGGCGTGAAATCAAGTGCGCAAGCAAAGTACCATCGCCACAACCTAAGTCTAGCACTCGGCTTTTAGGTGTAATCCAATCAGAAATCAATTTAAATTCTGGCGTTATTGTTTTCATTTCTTTATTCCTTAATCGCCATTCACTTGAGCATCTTGCGCAACGCGCTGCATGTAATTTCGAAAGACACCTTCGTAATGAGCATTAGGTAATAAGAAAGCGTCGTGACCATGCTCAGATTGGATTTCGGCATAGCTGACATCGGCATCATTATCAAGTAATGCTTTAACGATTTCATGTGAGCGTTCTGGAGAGAAGCGCCAGTCAGAGGTAAATGAAACCACCAAAAATTTAGCTTGGGCTTGTGCCAATGCCTTACTTAGGTCATCCTCAAACTCAGAAGCCGGGTCAAAATAATCGAGTGCTTTGGTCATGAGTAGGTATGTATTTGCATCAAAGTTCATTTTAGTGGCAAATTTTTCACCTTGATAGCGCAGGTAGCTTTCAACCTGAAACTCTACACCGAAGTTGTACTGAAGTTTGCCTTCTCGAAGTTCTCGGCCAAATTTAATGCCCATCATGTCATCGGATAAATAAGTTAAGTGCCCCAACATTCGAGCTAAAGCCAAACCACCTTTTGGTGTGGTGTTGTGCTCAATAAAACGGCCTTCGTGAAATTCTGGATCCGACATAATTGCTCGGCGAGCAACTTCGTTAAATGCGATGTTCTGTGCAGATAATTTGGGTGCGGCAGCAATCACAATCGCATGCTTTAGTTTTTCAGGGTAATCAATGGCCCACTGTAAAACTTGCATGCCACCCATTGAACCGCCAACTAATGCAACCCATTGTTCAATGCCCAGATGTTCGCGTAAAGCATTTTGGCTTTGTACCCAATCTCTGCAGGTCATGATGGGGAAGTCTGGACCATAGACTTTACCTGTTTCTGGGTTAATGCTGGTCGGGCCGGTTGAGCCGCGACAGCCTCCAAGATTGTTTGAACAGACGACAAAGAATTCATTAGTGTCAATGGCTTTACCAGGGCCAATGTAGCCATTCCACCAGCCAGGCTTGCCATCAGAATCCACACCAGACACATGGTGGTCACCACTTAAAGCATGGCAAACCAGTATTGCATTCGAGGCGTCGGCATTCAATTCGCCATAGGTTTCGTAGATTAAGTCATAGCGTGGCAATTGATTCCCGCTGGCAAGTTCCAGAGGGGTTTCGACAGAGAATATTTCTGCTTGCGTTGGTTGGATTTGTTCACTCATTGATTAACCTGCAATACCTGAAAGTGGTTGTGCAAATTGCACTATTGAACCCACAATAACAATTTGAGCCAATTTAATGGCTAGAATTGCAAATATTGGCGATAAATCCATTCCTCCGACAGGAGGAATTAAGCGACGGAATGGTGCCAGAATCGGCTCAGTGATTTGAATAAAAATCGCTGTATTAGGATTGTATTGTGGAGAAACCCAACTGAGTATAACCTGAATAATAATCAGCCAGAACATCATGTCTAGTAACTGATTGGCAACTTCGGTGAGTGAGGCAATCACAATAAAGACTGCACCAAACTCTTTGCCGGTCATCCAGCCAATAAATAATACAAATAAGGCTTGAATAATAAATGCAGTGATAAGCGCGGCAATATCCCAGCGCCCTTTGGCTGGCAAAATCTTGTTAACTGGAAAGCAGATTGGGTTAGTGACCTTTGCGGTGAAGTTAACAATTGGGTGGCGCCAATCAGCGTGCGTTGCTCGGAGTAGAAAGCGTAGCATCAGAATGAAAATCACCATGCCAATCAAAAATTGGATTAAAAATAAACCACCGTCGGTCAGTGGAGTTCCTGTTCCCATTAATCTTCTCCTAACTCTTCTGCAAGTTCAGCAGCACGTAATTGAGCTTGTTTCATTGCAGTCTCAATAGTTCCTCGCATGTCGGCAGACTCAAACGATTGAATTGCTTTTTCAGTTGTTCCATTCGGTGAGGTGACGTTTTTCCGAAGGGTTGCACAATCCTGTCGGCTTTCCATGACCATTTTGGCTGCACCTAAAGCGGTTTGCATGGTTAGCAAATGCGCACTTTTTTCATCTAAACCCATTTTGACAGCCGCTTGTTCCATAGCTTCCATAAACAAGAAATAATAAGCTGGACCACTTCCAGAAAGTGCGGTGACGACATCTAACTGCGCTTCGTCATTGACCCAGAGAGTGACCCCCGCTGCACGCATAATATGCTCAGATTGGCTTTTTTGCTCATCGTCTACTTTGTCATTCGCAAATAAACCTGTCGCCCCCGTTTGAATCAATGCAGGGGTGTTTGGCATGGTGCGAACAATGGAAAGGTCTCCTCCTAACCAACGCTCAATGGCCTCACATTTGATACCGGCCGCAACAGACAAAATTAATGGTTTTTGAGCTTGAATCGATTCGGCAATGTTCTGACAAACATTTTGAAGAATCTGAGGTTTGACGGCCAAAACGACAATGTCGGATTGTGCAATGGCTTGATGATTATCACTAATACAATCAATACCGAACTGTTCAATGATGATTTTCTGAATATCGGCATTAGGATCTGTGGCCATTAATTTGTCTTTTGGGTAATCACTGGCAATTAACCCACCGATGAGGCTTTGAGCCATGTTTCCTGCACCAATAAAACAAATTTTCGTCTGCATAAAGTCTTCTCCTCACAAATTTAGGGGTGTTCATCCGTAAAACAACCCTAACCTTAGTGTTCATAGATTTCAATGAGGAAATATTATATGCGAAATTCAGCGAATCCCCGACCTCTTGCAGCATAAAAAAACAACAGTTTTTTTATTTATGCTTTTTTAATTTAAAAATAAAATGACTTAAAAATCCTTAAGTTTATGAATTTACAGCCGTTATTAAAATTATGTTAAAGAGTCTTGGTGTTTAGGTTATCATCAGGCAATGCAGATTTTGGGAGAGAAACGATGGCAACGACAATTAATCCAAATTCAATGATTGACCGTCTTGTAGGCGGTACGAATTCCAATAAGGACAAGGCTCATGCGGCGACGGATGATAAAATTAGTTCTTTGCTTAATTCCAATGCACAATCCCCAAATTCTGTGCCCCAAGATACGTCTTCAATCAGTGCGGCCATGATTCGTCAAGCAGAGCAAGCTTATGGCTATAGTCAAACTATGAGTTTGCAACTGACCACCAAAGAAGGTGATCAGGTTTCAGTTGATTTTCGTCAGCTTTATACACAATACCAATCGTATAAAGAAGCTGTAGCTGGACAGCAGAATCCTTCGGGAGTTCGATATTTCGAGAGTCGTGAAGCGCTTGAAATGACCGCATTTGAAGAACGTTTTGCCTTCAGTGTCGAAGGGGATTTAAATGAAGATGAGTTAAAAGCAGTGTTTGATGTGTTTGAGCAGGTCGATAAACTCTCTGACCAATTCTATGGTGGAAATATTGAACAAGCACTGCAAGAAGCGATGAATATGGAAATCGATTTTGGCCAGTTGCAGGGAATGCAGCTGAGCATGACTCAAACGCAAGTTGCTATGAGTCGTCAGCAGCAAGCCGCCGCTGCGGAGTATGAAGCGACTCCTGACAAAGCGACAGTGGCTGAGCTGCCTGAATATTTACAAAAGTGGCAAGAGGCGATCGAATCGCTAGATCAGTGGTTTGAAGATGCGCAAGGTGCATGGAATGAATTGATGGCAGGCGTAACATCGCAACGCTTTCCAGAACAAGATTCTCCAAAAGGTTGGTTTGAACGTGTACAAGAGTTTCATGGAAAATTGTCAGAAATGGCAAATTTACGAAATGAAACATTGAATTCTCAAGATGAACCCGTCGTTGAAGAACCTGTTCAGACGGATGATGTGGTGAATGAAAGTGCGAATAAGCCGGTGAATGAAACCGAACAAACATCTTAAAGAAACTGAATAAATTCACCTAAAGGTTTTAACCGGCCGGTCGTTCTATTCATTAGAGAGGTGGCAAGTGATTAAGAATTAAACCTTAACAGACCACCTCCGGTATTTGAATTGTCGCGATTCAAATTCAAAAAGGAGATAAAGCCCGAGTAGTCAATTACTTGGGCTTTTTTATGTGTTGAATTTATGGCGAGCTTTTCAGGTTAAGAATAATTTCGAGCGCCAAAAATATCGGTGCCGATGCGCACGATGGTCGCACCTTCGGCAATGGCTGCTTCTAAATCGCCAGACATGCCCATAGATAAGGTGTCGAGTTGTGCGTTTGGAAATTTTTTCTGTAGGTGTTCAAGCAATTGGTGCATTTGTGCAAAAGCATGATGTTGTTTTTCGACGTTATCGGTGGCTTGTGGAATTGCCATGAGTCCTCTAAGTTCAAGATTTGGCAATGCCAAGACTTTTTCGCAAATATCTTGCGCTTCATCTGGGTGAAACCCTGATTTAGACGCTTCGTTATCAATGTTCACCTCTAATAACACATGAAGTGGGGGTAACTCTTTTGGCCTTTGGCGACTCAAACGCTCAGCGATTTTCAAACGATCAATACTGTGCACCCATGCAAAATTCTCAGCAATGGATTTGGTCTTGTTCGATTGAATCGGGCCAATGAAATGCCAAGTCAAATCAGGGCGTTCAGTGATTTTTTGTAAGGACTCTTGCAGATAGTTTTCGCCAAAATCAGTTTGCCCGAGCTTTGCAATGGCATTTACGGCATCGATAGGTTTGGTTTTACTCACCGCCAACAACTGCACACTTTCAACCGGCCGGTTAGCTTTCTCACAAGCTTGCATAATTCGCCGTTGAACGTTTTCAAAGTTTTGTGAAAGCTGTTCGACATCTGGCATAAGCGTCGTTTCCTTTTTGTTGATTATAGTTAGAGGGGAGAGAACGAATTGGAATATTCTAACGACTTAAGGGCCAGTCTGTGGAGAATTCATAATTAAGCGCTTTACTCAGTTATATTCCTTCTAACAAGGTTGCGTCGGAGTTGAATATGAATTTTCAACAGGCTCTAAACATGAAACAAACGACAGTTTAATTTTGCCTATAAAGTCTGGACAGTATGCTTATCTGTTATCAATTTTTGACGCGATTTTAATGTTTAGGTGCAAGAAACTACCGGCCGGTAACTTTTGTTCTTTTTCTAGAGGTTTATACTAAATGGAGACAATATTTTATTAGATTCCATTTATTCGTTCAGTGTTTCAAGTCGAACGAAGGTTCTTCCATTCAAGTGAGAAAGTTTTATGAAAAAAGTCATTTCCAGTGAAAATAATTACCCATACAGCGAAAAAATCCGTCGAGCAGATTATGAAGAACAAAAGCGTCTGTTACAGATTGAATTGCTAAAGTTGCAAAAATGGGTGAAAGAAAATGACGAACGAATTGTGATGTTGTTTGAAGGCCGGGATGCTGCGGGTAAAGGGGGAACCATTAAACGAATTATGGAACATCTTAACCCTCGTGGTGCTCGCGTTGTGGCTTTGGATAAACCTTCAGAAACCGAAAAAGGGCAGTGGTATTTTCAGCGTTACATCAGTCATTTGCCGACCAAAGGTGAAATTGTGCTCTTTGACCGTTCTTGGTATAACCGGGCCGGTGTTGAGCGAGTGATGGGGTTTTGTTCGCCTCCTGAGTATAATCAATTTATGCATCAAGCGCCTGAGTTTGAAAGAATGGTCACTGCAGACGGTGTGCGTCTGTTTAAGTTTTGGTTTTCAGTGGGACGTAAAGAACAGCTACGTCGTTTTAATGCGCGCAAAACCGACCCTCTAAAGCAGTGGAAGTTAAGTCCAATGGATTTGGCTTCACTTGATCGTTGGGATGACTACACCAAAGCGAAAGAAGATATGTTTTTTTACACCAATACTAACCATGCGCCTTGGACAGTGATTAAATCAAATGACAAAAAACGTGCACGATTGGAAGCCATGCGCTTTATTTTGTCGCAGATTCCTTATCACGGTAAAGATGAGAACATTGTCAACGGTTTTGATGAGTTGATTGTCAGTTCTGGTGAAGATATTTTTGAAGACGCTTAACAGAGCTGAAAATTAGGGATAAGAGGAGATTAACAATGAATGTACAAAAACGTGCTTATGATGTGGTCAACGGTTTCAAGGCGAGTCTTGAGCCTGAACAATTAGCTATATTGACCGATGAGAACTTTGAAGAGTTACAGATTCTAGTGGAAGCATCGATTGGCGCCAATGCGGCCACGATTTTGCATGATATGGCAAAACAGCTAGAAGCATTATCCAGTAAAACTCGTCACCGTGCTGCGGAAATCGAAGACGATACCTGAGACTAAAGGTTCAGTGAGCGAGGTACTGTATTTCTAAGAGCACTGTTCAAGCGTTTCTAGAAGTTTGTCAAACTCTTCACGAGTTTGAAGTCCGTCAAAGGTCAGCCATTGCTGGCCTTTTTTATTGCCATAAAATACCCAAACTTGCCAAGGCGATGAAGATGTGTGGTGGGCAAAAAACGTTTTCACCCAACTTGAGGTAAGCGCCACAATATCACCTTCCATAGCACCGACTAGTCCATTCGTTACCGCTAAACGATTCGGAATTTTCCAATCTTCCAATAAGCCACAGGCACCAATTGCCTCTGGAGCATCCAGGTCGACCATAAACCGGGCAGGCTTGATTCGAAAGCCAAAACCATTCACTGAACTCAATAAAGCAAGCTGGGCATTTGATGAATTCTTTCTCGGCTGGTTTCGTAGCTGTTTGGCTAATGCAAAAACAGGTGAGCCGGCCGGTAAAGTTTGTGAATCGATTCCAATTAACAGCTGGTTTTGCTCAGAGTCGAAGGCTAGGTGACCCTTTTCAGGTGAATCGTAATGTAAGTTTGCTGTCAAATTGGTTTGATTTTGGAGTGCCGAAAGCTGGTGTTCAAACACCAAAAATTGCAGAGAGTGGTTTGACGTGATTTGAAATAGAGCAAGGTCAATTGACCTCGGCTCCGCTGGTTGTTGGGTTGGCTGGTTAAGCTGAAGTGAATATCGTCCATGAATTGCAAATTGTTCGCTGTGTTTTTGGACAAGCTGTAACTCGAGCAATGCAACCCCATTTTCTTGGGGTTGTAATTGCCAACTGTTGATGTCAATTATCGGCATAGTTTTAACAATTGCTTAGGCTTCGCGTTTATAAACACTTCGGCCTTGGAAAATGGTTTGTTCCACTTGACCGACAAATTCCCAGCCGCTGAAAGGGGTATTTTTTCCAGCACTGTGCATCTGTTTGGATGACAGTGTCCAAATGGCTTCTGGGTCAACAATCACTAAATCTGCCGGCCGGTTACTTTGGAAGGTTCCTGTTGGGATATTTAAAATTTTCGATGGATTGTGTGTCACGCTTGCCACCGCAGTCATTAAATCGAGCCCTTGTTCTTGAACCAGTTTTAATAGTAATGCTAGCAGGCTTTCTAAACCACTGATGCCAGGCTGGCTTTCACCAAAGGGCAGTAATTTTTCATCTCGGCCTAATGGCGAATGGTCACTGACCACCGCATCAATCACCCCTGATTTTAGCCCCATCAATAGCGCTTCTTTATCTTGATGGCTACGTAGCGGAGGGTCAACATGGAAAAGGCCGTTAAAATCCAATAAATCCATTTCGGTTAAGTGGAGTTGATGAATCGCAACATCACAGCTAACCGGCAAACCTCGCTTTTTGGCATCGGCAATCAACTCAACCGAACGCGCACAAGATATCTGAGAAAAGTGTGCTCTGACGCCACTTTCTTCAACCAAAATCAAGTCGCGAGCAATCATTGAAGTTTCAGCTGAAGGAGGAATGGGAGGTAAACCAAGACGCGAGCTAACTGCGCCACTGTGTGCCACACCATTGTTCGTGAGCTTTTCATCTTTACCGCGCAACATGACCACTGTATCTAAAGTACTGCAATATTCGAACGCATTTTTCAGTGTCAGCGCATTTTGAATCGGCCGGTTTGCTTGTGCAAAGGCAACACACCCACCTTCAATCAGAGAATAAATTCCGCTGAGAAGTTCGCCATCTAAGTTTTGAGTCAGGGCGCCAATAGGCATGACGTAAGCATTTGCCGCTTGGCGTGCACGACGTTGAATGAGTTCGGTAACCGCTTGCGAATCATTCACAGGTTTTGTGTCAGGGGGGTAACAAAGGGTGGTAATACCACCGGCTACTGCCGCTCGGGTTTCCGATTCAATAGACCCAGCATACAGACTGCTGGGTTCGCCTAAGCGGGCTTGTAAATCAACGAGTCCTGGTAAGACCCATTTCCCTGTGGCATCAATTGTTTGGTCGGCAGAAAAGCCTTCAGGTGCTTGAAGACCAATGCCCGCAATACGTCCTCGGCTGAGATAAATATTTGTCACTTGGTCGAGTTGCTGACTTGGGTCAATGACGCGTGCATTTTCAATGGCTAGTCTCATTTTTGGCTCTCCAAATCTTGCAGTTCGTTTTCAGGTGTTTCTTGCGTGGACTGCTCGGTATTTTCAGTTTCAGCTCGATGTTGTGCCAATTGCGCGGCATTGCTCATAATAATCGCCATAACCGCCATACGCACGGCAATTCCGTAGGTGACTTGTTCCAAAATGACGGATTGCGGCCCATCGGCCACGGCAGAATCAATTTCAACACCGCGATTAATTGGACCGGGATGCATGACAATGGCATCCGGTTTAGCCAGTGCTAAACGTTTTTCCGTGAGGCCATAACGCTTAAAAAATTCTTTTTCACTTGGAATCAGTGCAGATTTCATGCGCTCATTTTGTAGTCGAACCATAATAATGACATCGACACCTTTCAAGCCTTCATCCATGTCGTGATAGACATGAACGCCCATAGCTTCAGGGTGAGTGGGTAGTAATGTTTTGGGGCCTATGACGCGAATTTCACGTGCTTCCAAAATACTCAGAGCTTGTATTTGAGAGCGAACCACGCGTGAGTGCAAAATGTCACCAACAATAGCGACTTTCAAATCGAAAATATCACCTTTATGTTTGCGTATGGTAAACATATCCAACATCGCTTGAGTTGGGTGTGCATGTTGGCCATCACCGGCATTTAAAACATGAACACCTTCGGCGACGTGCTTGGCAAAAAAACTTGCAGCGCCACTTTCGGCATGACGAATGACAAACATGTCGGCTTGCATCGCTTGCAGATTCCACATGGTATCGAGTAAAGATTCCCCTTTTTTGGTTGCCGAAGTTTGAATGTCGAGGTTTTCAATATCAGCTGACAAACGTTTTTCGGCAATTTCGAAGGTGGTCCGTGTTCGAGTGCTCGGCTCGAAAAACAGATTCATAATGCTTTTACCGCGCAGTAGAGGGATTTTCTTAATCTCTTTTGTCTTTGGGTTGATGAATGTTTCGGCCGTGTCCAGAATCTCAACTAAATGCTGTTGCTTGAGTCCTTCCAGAGTAATGAAATGCTTGAGCTTTCCGAGCTCGTTGAGTTGTGGATTACCTTGAGTCAGTTTATTCATGCTTATTCCTCTGGGTGATCTTCAAACGTAACTTTCAGCGGATCAGGGCCACTGAGTTTAAGGGTTTGGTGGCAGTCCATTTGCATACCGACAACATCGGCTTGAAATGGAAGTTCGCGACAACCTCTACGGTCAAACAAGCTTACTAAGGTCACGCTGGCTGGACGTCCAAAGTCGAAAATCTCATTGAGTGCGGCTCGAGTCGTGCGCCCCGTGTAAAGAACATCATCTACCAAAATAATGTGTTGGTCATTTACATCCCATGGAATATCCGAAGGTTCGACACTTGGGTTTAAACCCACTTTTGAAAAGTCGTCGCGATAAAAAGAAATGTTGAGTACGCCAAGTTCATCCGGTAATTGCAGAGATTTATGCAGAGACTGTGCCACCCAGACACCACCGGTACGAATACCAATCATTTTTGGTGATTTTTGATAAATGTCGAGTTGTTGGATTTTGCCACTCATTTCATGGAGTAGGGTTTGGACATCGATATTTAATTCTGTCATTTTGTGAGTGCCTTATTTCAATTCAGCGTTGTTTGCCTGATTGGCGATCAATTCTGGCCATTGTGTTTGCAACCAGTTTTCTAAAATAATCTGCGCTGCGTGATCATCAATTTTCTGGTTTTTTTGACGGCTTTTTTGTTGTTTTTGTCTATTTTCAGCTTCAATCGAGCTGAGTTGTTCTTCAATAAAATAAACCGGCCGGTGATAACGCCCAGACAACCGCTGTCCAAACTTTCTTGCTGGCTGAGTTAATGCTTGCTCGCTACCGTCTAGTCTCATAGGCAAACCAACAATGATTGCATTAGGTTGCCATTGTTCAAATAGTAGGGTGATGTGCTCCCAGTCTGGCACGCCATCTCGGCTGTTGACTATCGCTTCGGGGGTGGCGGTTTGCGTTAAGGTTTGGCCGATGGCAACGCCAATGCGTTTTAACCCAAAGTCAAAACCAATCATCACGCCTTCAGGAGTTATCTTAGCCATAATCAGGCATTCCCTGCATGAGTGCTGAGCATGCTTGGATGAATGCCTAAAGTCGCTAAAGCCACTTCCCAGCGTTTTTCAACCGGTGTTTCAAACAGCAGACTTTCATTGTAAGGGATGGTAATCCAACTATTTTCTTGCAGCTCTTGAGCCAATTGATCAGGCTCCCAGCCGGCAAACCCTAAACACACCAAAAAGTTATCGGGAGCTTGCTGTTCACTAACAGCTTCCAGGAAATCTTCTGATACGGTCATGGCTAACCCATCTTGCAGAGGCATTGAGCTTTTCCATTGACCTTGCGGTGTATGTAAAATAAATCCGCGTTCATTGTCTACCGGCCCACCAATGAGAACTTGGCGTGTTAACTCTTCCGATTCGTCATGGATGGGCAAATGGAAGTGTTCTAACAAGTCTTTGACAGTTAAACGATTCGGTGAATTAATCACTAACCCCATACTGCCGTATTCGTTGTCTTCCACGATATATATCACGGTTTTTTCAAACCAACCATCATCCAATGAAGGAGTGGCGATTAAAAAGCTGTGTTCTAAAGAGTGCATATGTTTCATAGGCGCAATTATAGCAGGGGGCTAGGGTCTGTTGACAATTCATATTTAATTCTGTTGCTGCTGAAAATTTCAACAGTCAAGGCTCTTAGAGTGCAATGTGGTCACTCCACATAAGCGATGAGCAACACAGAATGATGGAATTTTCAGCGCAACCCGAAGGGCGCACACCATTTTTACTTCAGCGTTGTTAGAAATTCGCTTAAATAGAGCGACTATTTGACGCTTTTTCTGCCTATCTGAAGCCAAAAATCGCGTGTGCAGTACCTAATTATGAATTGTCAGCAGACCCTAGTGTTGTCCGGTGAGGAAAATGGAGGTGAAATGCATTCAGTTTTAGGTATTTGGGTTGAGAATCCGTTCAGCAATTTTACCAAAGTGATAATGTTTGCCTTGTGCATCGATGGCTAATGCGTGTTGGATTTGCATTTGTTGGGCAACCGTTTGCCAGTCGTCAGGCCCTGCTATCAATAGTGCGCTTGCAGCGGAGTCTGCACGAGTCGCATCAGGATGAATCACTGTGACGGAAACAAAGCTATCGGTTGCGGAGACTGGCCACCCTGTATTCGGGTTAAGCAGGTGAGAGTAGGTGACGCCCTGCCATTCAAAAAAACGCTGATAGGTGCCAGAGGTGACTAAACTCTCATTGGAAAATAATTCCACTGTTGCAACGGCATCTGATGGATTGCTTGGGTTTTGAATGCCGATTTGCCAAGCTTGATTAACCGGTTTGAGTCCAAGCGCTTTCATATCGCCCCCAATACTGACCAAGGCCGAATGAATGCCGGATTCTTGCAAGCTAGAAATCGCCATATCCAAGGCTAAGCCTTTGGCATTACCTCCGAAGTCGAGTTGAACGAGACGGTTTTTGCTGAACAATTGACTGTCTTCAAAGTAAATATCAGCGATAGATGGACGTGCGTTTAACCAGTTTTGAATCTTTTGATTGTCAGGCGGGGGGCCTTGCCAATGTTCGGAATGGAACCCCCAAAGCGCTACCAATTGGCCAATTGCAGGGTCAAACAGATAATTGCTTTGTTTGCTGAGTTGTTGTGAATATTCAATAAAATTTTGAACCGATTTTGCAATTGTTACCGGCCGGTTATCTTTAATAGCATCGTTGATTTTGCTTAGAATTCCACCTTTTTCCCAAGCATGCCATTCGTGGTGAAATTGCTGGAAATCCTCGTTAATTTTTCCTATCGCACTTTGAATTGTTGCTTTATCCGGATGGTAAATCAGTATATCGACTTGTGTGCCAAACACGAAAATTTGCGAACGGTAGGGCGTTGCAGAGTTTGAGCAGGCACTGAGGAAGGTGGGGGCAAAACTCACTGCAAAACTGTTTTTTAGAAATTGGCGGCGAGATAAAGGCATGAGGCTAACAAGAAGTCATTTCGTTAGTTAAAGTCACTGCCGGTAAATGCTCTAAAAAGACGCTATAAATTCGTCCTTGAAGGCTCGGCGTAGCACGTCGTGTGCTACGCCGCTTTTTAGTAGCATTTATCGACATTGGCTAAAAGCTTGCATGAGGAAGCTGTGTTTCCAAATGGTCAAACAAAACACCGGCAATATTTAAATTAAATTGTGCGTCCAGCTCGCGAATACAGGTTGGACTGGTGACATTGATTTCGGTAATGTAATCGCCAATGACATCAAGACCGACGAAGTGTAAACCTTTGGCTTGCAAGGTCGGTTTGATTTGCTCACACAACCAACGTTCACGTTGCGTAATTTCCATGCCGACTCCTGTGCCACCTGCGGCAATGTTGCCCCGAGTTTCACCGGCCGGTGGAATTCTGGCTAAGGTAAAGTCAATCGGCTCGCCATTAATTAACAAAATACGTTTGTCGCCTTGTTTAATTTCTGGCAAATACTGCTGTGCCATAATGTGGTGCTTGCCATGATCGGTCATGGTTTCAATAATCACGCTTAGATTAGGGTCGCCTGCTTTGACGCGAAAAATCGATGCACCGCCCATTGCATCCAAAGGCTTAAAAATTGTATCTTTTTGTTCAGTAACAAAGTCTTTTAAACGTTGTGGATTTGCTGAGACCAGAGTGGTTGGAATGCACTCAGGAAACCAACTGGCAAACAATTTTTCATTAGCATCACGTAAGCTTTGCGGTTTGTTGACCACCAACACTCCTTCGGCTTCTGCCTGCTCAAGAATATGTGTGCAATACAGGTAGTCGTTGTCAAACGGCGGGTCTTGACGAATCAGGATAATATCCAGCTCTTTTAGCTCCAGAGTGCTGGTTTCCCCGAAGCCATAAAATTGCTCGTCGATTCCTCGGTCCCAAACTTTTAGCAAGGTGGTCTCGGAAAATGCGGAACCATTATCCAGATATAAGTCTTCAGGTTGCATGTAATGCAGCTCATAACCTCGACGCTGGGCTTCCAAAAGCATGGCAAAGGAGCTGTCCTTGTAAGGTTTAATGTTGGCAATCGGGTCCATTACTATTCCAAGACGAATCGGACGAATCATTTGAGCTTCCTTATTCCATTTCTAAAGTGCAAGTTTGCCTTTTGCTTCAGCGATTTCTCTAGCAGCCGCTAAGAGAGCAAGACGGGCAATGACCCCATAGGCGTAAAAACGGTTTGGGCTTGCATCAGGTTGCAGGTTTTCATCGGGTAAGACTCCAGAATCTGCAAATGAGAGCGGCTCAAAGTGCATACCGGGCGAGTTTAAGTTATCGGTAGCGTTTTTGCCGGTGTGAACGCGATAAAACCCTCCGACGACCTGGCTACCAATCATGTAAACCACTGGTTCCGCAACGGCATTTTCTATCTCTTCGTGTGTATAAACGCCTTCTTGAACCAGCATCTGTTCAACTTGAAGACCTTCTTTCACCGAAGACATTTTGTTCCGCTGTTTACGATTTAGGCTTAATACATCTTCAGCACTTTGAACGGACATGATCGCCATTCCATACGTGCCGCTATCAGATTTGATAATGGCAAAAGGTTTGCAATTAATGTCGTGGGTATCATAGTAATTTTGAGTATCTTCAAGCATTCGGTTAACCGTTTCGGCCAATTTATCTAGGCCTGAGCGCTCTTTGAAGTTTACCGGCCCACATGGCACAGAGGTTGGTGTGATTAACCAAGGATCAATGTCGATAATTTTTGAAAAGGCCTCAGTGACTTCTGAATAATGCTGGAAATGGTGCGTTTTGTATCGGCTTGCCCAGCCAAGATCCAGAGGTGGTAGCAGAGTTTGTTCGATGTTCTCAAGGATTTCCGGGCGTCCACCTGATAGATCATTATTGAGTAAAACGGCACATGGGAAAAATTCTTCGACCCCAACACGGTTTTCTTTACGTTCTAAAGGTTTCAATGTCAGCACATTCCCTGAAGGCAGTTCAATGAGCATCGGTGCGTTTAAATCGGGTAATAGAGAACCAATATGAACTTCGTAACCTGCTGTTTCTAAAATGGTTTTTAGTGTAAACAGATTTTCAAGGTAAAAGGTGTTACGTGTATGGTTTTCGGGGATGATCAGTACGCCATCAGCTTGTGGACAGACCTGGGTGACTGCAGTTTGCGCCGCATGGACAGCGAGTGAACGTAAGTCTGTGTGCAAGTTATTAAAGCCGGCCGGGAATAAATTGGTATCGACTGGAGCAAGTTTATAGCCCGCGTTACGAAGATCAACTGAGGCGTAAAATGGCGCTGGCGTCTCTTTAAATTCACGACGAAACCAAGCTTCAATTTCATTTCGGTGATTTAAAAGGTGTTCTTCGAGTTCCAGAAGAGGGCCTTTTAGAGCCGTTTGCAAATGAGGGACTGGAATGGACGCTGGCATAATTATCGGATTCCTTTTGCTGGAAAATCTAAGGAACCTCTGATCGAATCAGATTAATTTCTCGGCTCTTCGCCGAGTTCTTTGTTGTTGTGACCTTTGACCTTAGAGTGACTAAGGTCGGCCACGACTAAAATAATCGAGCCAGAAGTCTCGCAGAATTTCAATTTGATTCGATCAGAGGTTCCCTAGCGAAGGTTCTAATTGATGCCCTTAAGTTAGGGCTTAAAAATGAATTTGGCTATTATAACGGTTTCTATGAGTAGCGTCCCAAGCAAAATAAGGATTTAACTTTAAAGAGAGATGTTATTTTCAGGATTTTTTAACGTTTGAAACTTAGCGCAACTCTTGGCAGGTTAGCACGCATAAAATGACTAAGCCATGACGACACGGTTACGCCCATTTTGTTTGGCACGATATAAAGCATGGTCAACGTGTTCTAGCACTTGTTCGGCATTTTGCCCTTTTATAAATTCACTGATACCAATACTAACGGTTTGGTTTATCGATTTCGGAAAGCTTTGCAATTGCACTTCAGAACAGATTTTTTCTGCTAAATGATAGGCTTGATCATTGGTGGTGTTCGGGCAAATGATTAAAAATTCTTCTCCGCCCCAACGACCAAAGGTATCACTGGAGCGGATGACTGTATTGACCCAAGCGGAAAACGTAATTAATACTTCATCGCCAATTAAATGGCCGTGAGTGTCATTGACCTGTTTGAAGTAATCCAAGTCCATTAGAATGATTGAAAACTTTTGGCCGTAACGATGAGCTCGTTCAATTTCTTGTGTAATGACTTTATCCAGATGCTTGCGATTATAGACGCCCGTTAAATGGTCCGTAACAGAAAGACCGGACAAGGAGCGATTGGTTTCTTCAAGTTGCTGCTGGGTTTCTTTGAGATCTCTGTTAATACGTTTCAAGCGAAGATTGTAGTAACTGGTCAATAAAACAATAAAAAGAATTGGTGCGATAATCCAAGTAATGGTTTTCCAGTTAATCATGCTTGGATAGGCGATTTTTAGCCAAGGATCGGTAATGTCATTACGGACGGCATGAGGCATATTTTCAATGACTTTATTAATAATGGACTGTAGCTCGGGCCAATTTTTACGAACTGCCATGTGTATACCTGATCGAAAAGGGGTTTCTCCAGATATTTGTAAATGGGTATAGTGATGTTTATTGATGTAATAAGTGATGATGGCCGCATTATCAATATAACCAAAGGCTTCTCCACTCGAAACCAGTTTTAATCCTTCTTCGGGAGAGGAGACGAGTTTCAGAGGGATGTCAGGAAAGTGCTGCTGCATATTTGCTTGCGAGGCGTAATCTTTAACGACGGCGATGGTTTTGTTTTGCAGTTGATTTAGGTTGCTGATAAACCCCTCGTTGCGTTGCGTGGCAATGACCATGGGGAGTTCAAGATAAGGGTCTGTGTATAGACTGTATTCGCTTCTTTCATCGGTATAAAAAACGGCTGAATACATGTCAAGTTTCCCAGATTCCATTTGGGTGACTGATTCGCTCCAACTGAGTTGAGTGAAAGGGATAAATTCGATACCGGTTTTATGGCTGATGTAATCTAAAAATTTAGGGGCTATGCCAACAAATTGTCCTTGTTCATTTATGAATTCGAGAGGAGCCCAGTGTGCATCCACCGCAACTTGAACTTGCTTATGGTTTTGCATCCATTCAATTTCTTTGGAAGTGAATTGTTTTGATGCCATTCGGCTTGTTTGCTGAGAGTTTTCAATAGTTTTTGGGTTGTGAATAAAACCATGTTGACGTAATAAGTTTTGAGCGTATTGCAACCGGCCGGTATCAAAATGTCCGAGAGGGAAGTTGACCAAATCAATAGAGTTGCGAACGGCTTCAGCTTCTTTTCGAAGCCCTTCAAAAGTTAAATTAGGGTTTAGGTAACTTTGGATATAGTGGATGACTTTCGTTGGGTGTTCTAATGCATACTCCCACCCTTTTAAGCTTGCTCGTTTAAATGCTTGAACTTGTGCTGGATTGGACTGAATTTTGAGATTGCTGGTCAGTAGCATGTCGCCGTATAAATCGACACCATAATGTTGTGGTAAAAAGCGATTTAGCTGCAAGCGCTGTTTTTTGTGGCGCTGAAATTGCTGATGAATAAGAGAGCTTAAGCTTCCACCGAATGCCGGTGATTGAGTCTTATTGATTTGTGAAATATCAAGAGAATGGCGATTGCGGATCAAATTTGGTTTGATTTTTAGTTCTTTAAACATTAACAGTAAAGTCAAAGCGTTTGGCTCTTCGGAAAAAAGCGCCACTTTTTTGTAATTTAATTGGTAAATACTGTCTAGATCTTGGTGCTTTAAGGAAAACAGCGCCTGATGCGAATGTTGAAAAATCGGTGCGACAATATTGATGAGCTTTTGTCGATTCGGGTCTAAGAGCAGAGAAATGTCTGAAATCGCAAAGTCTGCCTGACCTTCAATAATTGTCTGAGTGGCGTTTTGAGATCCACTATTGGGAATGATTTCTACGTTAAGGCCTTCTTGTTCATAAAAGCCTTTAATTTGAGCTGCGTAGTAGCCGGCAAATTGAAAACGATGTTCCGCAGATAATTGTAATTTGACTCTCTCAAGAGGGGAGTCGGCTTGAGGTTCTGAAAGGCTGGGTGTACTGGCAAAGCTTGCATTGAGAGGAAATATTAATCCGAAGAAGAACGATCCGACGAACAGTAGCAGCGAGAGAGCCCCTAAGAAAAATCTTTTTTTGAGTAAGGGTTGCTGTGAAGTGATTAGCGGCATTGCGAGTTCTCTAAATTACAAAAATGATTTTAGCAAACAAAGACTTAATCACAAGGTGTTATTCAAAAACTACCGGTCAAGAAGGGGATTGGATATAGAATAAAAGCTTGTAAGGTTAATGACAGAAAATGTTAAAAATCCCCCCAAAGGGCTTGAGCAATCGTTAGCATTGCCGGGCCGGCAGTTTCAGTGCGTAAAATACGTGGGCCTAGACGCACGGTTGAAAAGCCATTTTGCTCGGCTTTCATTACTTCCTTTTCACTCAGACCGCCTTCTGGGCCGACAAGAATTGTTACCGGCCGGTCAAGGTTAGGTGGCGGCAAGCTTGCAATCGTATGCTCTGCATAAGGATCACAAACAATTCCAAACTCAACGGTGTTATTGGCCAAATATTCTTCGAGAGAAATCAAAGGAAGTATTTCCGGTACAAACGCTCGTCCAGATTGTTCACAGGCATTAATTGCAATGCTTTGCCATTGTGCTCGGCGTTTTTCAAGTTTATCGCCTTGTAATTTGACATCTACCCGTTCGGTAAACAGTGGTTGAATTGAACCGACTCCAAGCTCGACGGCTTTTTGAATCGAGTAATCCATGCGATCGCCTTTCGAAATGCCTTGTAGCAAAACGGTTTTTAGAGGGGATTCATTTACAGCGGTTTGAACTTCTTCCAGAACAACATTTGCACTGCGACGACTAGTGTGTTGAATGACGGCCGAAGCAAAATGGCCTTTACCATCAAAGACCTCTATTTGGTGTCCGTCTTTCAGGCGTAACACGGTTAAGGCGTAATGCGCTTGTTCTTTAGATAATTCAAGTGAGGAGCCAGAAACGTAGCGCTCTGGCAGATAAAAGCGGGAGATTCTCATAAGCGAATGGAAGACGTATTTACTTTAATGTTAAAGCTTTAGCAATCTCTAAAGTCGGTTCAGTTTTATTCATTGAATAGAAATGAATCCCTGGTGCACCGGCATCTAACAGTTTTTGCGAAAGCTCAGTTACGACATCTTTTCCAAACTCTATTAAGCCAGCTTGATCATCTTCAAAGGATTCCAAGCGACACCTTAACCAGCGAGGAACTTCAGCCCCGCAGCCTTGTGAAAAACGAATTAGGTTTTCGTAGTTGGTGATGGGCATAATGCCAGGAATAATCGGCAAATCAATGCCGTTTTTTTCGCAGTTATCGATAAAGTAGCGGTAGCTATCAAAGTTATAAAAATATTGCGTAATTGCTGCATCTGCACCTTGTTCGACCTTGTGTTTAAACCATTTGATGCCGATATCGCAGTTACGCGCTTGAGGATGAGTTTCTGGATAGGCTGCGACTTCAATTTTAAAAGTGTTGCCTTTTTGTTCTTTAATAAAAGCGACCAAATCGCTTGCGTATTTGAATTCACCCGGATCCATCATTCCTGAGGGTAAATCTCCACGTAGGGCAACAATGCGCTTGACTCCCATCGCTTCGTATTCGTTTAGCAACGATAAGATGCTTTCATGGGTTGCACCGATACAGGTTAGGTGTGGTGCAGAATTAAAATCGGTTTGTGTTTGGATGTAACGAACCGTTTCCATGGTTTTTTCTTGCGTAGTCCCGCCCGCGCCATAAGTGACGGACATATAGAAGGGGTCAATTGCGCCAAGCTCTTGAGCCACTGTTTTCAGGTTTTCCATGCCTTTGTCTGTGCGGGGTGGGAAAAACTCCAAGCTTAATTGTTGTCTATGTTTTTGTTGAGATTGCATAGAAAGTCGTCCTTCGCCTTAAAAATGTTCAGTGTTGAATTTTAAATGTTGAATGACATTTATCATCCAACACTTTGCATTAAAAATTTACAGTCCAGCGTCAGCGCGCAGGTCGTCTGCTTTATCGGTTTTTTCCCATGTAAACTCCGGTAATTCACGACCAAAGTGACCGTAAGAGGCGGTTTTCTGGTAGATCGGTCGATATAGGTCAAGCATGGAAATCAGGCCTTTGGGGCGTAAATCGAAGTGTTCGCGAACGAGTTCCTCAATACGTTTAATCGAGATTTTTTCAGTGCCGAACGTTTCAATACTGATTGAGGTTGGTTCAGCAACACCGATTGCGTAAGAGACTTGGATTTCGCATTTGTCAGCGAGACCGGCGGCAACAATGTTTTTTGCAACATAACGACCTGCGTAAGCGGCAGAACGATCTACTTTAGAAGGGTCTTTCCCTGAGAAAGCGCCGCCACCGTGGCGGGCCATACCGCCATAGGTGTCAACAATGATTTTACGACCAGTCAGTCCCGCGTCCCCGACTGGACCACCAATAACAAAACGGCCGGTTGGGTTAATGTGATACTGGGTCTCTGCGTGTAACCATTCTGAAGGTAAAACCGGTTTAATGATTTCTTCCATCACCGCTTCACGCAATTGCGCATTTTCAATTTCTGGATTGTGTTGAGTGGATAGAACCACTGCATCAATTGCCACAGGAATACCGTCTTCATAGCGCAAAGTGACTTGAGATTTGGCATCTGGACGCAACCAATCGAGTTGTCCAGATTTACGGATTTCCGCCTGCTTTTCCATTAAACGGTGTGCGTAGTAAATCGGTGCAGGCATCAAAACATCCGTTTCATTCGATGCATATCCAAACATTAAGCCTTGATCGCCTGCGCCTTGTTCGTGCTCTTCCGAGTCATCAACGCCCATAGCAATTTCTGGTGACTGCTTACCAATTGAAGACAATACTGCGCAAGTTTCACCATCGAAACCTAAATCTCCATGGTTATAGCCGATATCAGTGACGACTTTTCGGACCAGTTCTTCCTGGTCAACCCAAGCTTCGGTTGTGATTTCACCGCCAAGGATGACCATGCCGGTTTTGACAAAGGTTTCACAAGCCACTCGTGCACGAGGGTCTTGTTCTAGAATAGCGTCTAGCATTGCATCGGATATTTGGTCAGCGATTTTATCCGGATGACCTTCGGAAACGGATTCAGAAGTGAATACAGTAGTTTTAGACATAACAGTTCCTCGAGAACAGAAGATTTTATATTTGAAAACGAGGTACGGAAAATCGACGGGAAAACCTGAAAGATGGGTTCCTCGCTTTAGCCGTACTTATAAATGCGCCCGCAAGCTGATTATCAAATCGGCGCTTAACTTGGTGTTTGTTGAACATCCCTTCGCTTAAACGTATTTCTGTTTCGCTATTAAATTCCAACAAATCTGTACTATTTTATGAAAAAAGTCACCGGCCGGTCAAGTTTGTTTCGAATCAAACTCAATTTCATCTAGCGCTTCTGGTTTGGAGAAATGATAACCTTGTGCATAATCAATCCCTGTTTCAATCAACCAGTTTGCAATTTCTTGACTTTCAACAAACTCAGCAATGGTCTGGATTGACATGTTATCCCCGATTTCTTTAATGGCTCGAACCATTGCTGCATCAATAGGATTGGCAATTACATCGCGAATAAAGCTTCCATCTATTTTGACATAGTCGACTGGTAAGTTTTTTAGCCAACTGAAGCTTGAGAAACCTGAACCAAAATCATCCAAAGCCAGTTTGCAACCAAAGCTTTTAATTCGATTCAAAAAGTCAATGGTGTCAGCGATTTGGGTGATAGCGACGGTCTCGGTGATTTCAAAACAGATTTTATGGTTAAACGCATGATTGAGTTCAAGGCGTTGGATCAATTGTTCATTGAAAATCGGATCGGCCAGAGATTGGCCTGAAATATTGATATTCATCAAGCCGACTTTTCGGTGATTGTCTTTGAGCCATTCAAGACTTTGTTTGATGACATAAGTGTCGACTTGCGGCATTAAGTTAAAACGTTCAGCAGCCGGTAGAAATAGTCCAGGGGGGATAATTTCACCGTGTTTACTGAGCATGCGAACAAGGACTTCTAAGTGGCTAAGTTCATCTTGATTTTGCAAAGGTTCCAGTGTTTGACCAAATAGAACTAAACGTTGTTCGTTTAAAGCTTCTTTAAGTTCACTTAGACGGTCTAAGATCTGTTGCCCAGATTCATGGTTGTCATCATTTTCAATATAGGCTTGAATACGGTTTCGCCCTTTATCCTTCGCCAAATAACAGGCAATATCCGCTCTGGATAAAACAGCAGTTTTATTTAAGCTTCCATGAATTTCTGCAATACCCATGGATGCCCCGATGTCGAATGCTTTACTTTCCCAGAAAAAACGTTGAGAAGTGATATTGTTAAGCAGGGTTGTCGCTATTTTTTCTGCTTGTTGCATGCTGTGGTTTTGTAGCAGAATGGCGAACTCATCGCCACCGATGCGAGCCAAAAATGCATCTGGAGTTAACCCTTTTTTGATCACTTGAGAAATCTGGCGTAACAATTGATCACCGGCTGTATGCCCGACAGTATCATTTACGACCTTAAATTGGTCTAGGTCAATGTAGACTAAGCAATTTTTGCTTTGAGGCGTTTTACCACTTATTGCAATTAACTCATCAAGGTGAGTTTCAAAGGCTTGTCGATTGTGTAGCTGAGTTAAGCTATCGTGAGTCGCCTGCCATTCCAGTTGTTTTTGCAAAGCACGCTGCTTGGTCGCATCATGAAACACGACAACGGCTCCTACGATGTTTCCGTTTTTATCGATAATCGGTGCTGC
The DNA here is from genome assembly GCF_004293625.1 of Thiomicrorhabdus indica. Classification (NCBI taxonomy): domain Bacteria; kingdom Pseudomonadati; phylum Pseudomonadota; class Gammaproteobacteria; order Thiotrichales; family Piscirickettsiaceae; genus Thiomicrorhabdus; species Thiomicrorhabdus indica. The sequence continues at coordinate 637,834 of NZ_CP033040.1, forward strand.
AGAGTCTTCAATGGAGTAACTGTCTCCGTGGCGGTTAATTAAAGTGGACTGGCTAAGTAAATTAATGGGTTGGCCGTTTTGCAAAGCTAGAAAAACAGGGTTTTGAAGTGGGGTTTTGTCGATGTCGCTGAATAAATGCATGATTTCATCAATGTGCATATTATGTGCTCGATGACGAGACCAGCCTGTCAAGACTTCTGCGACAGGATTCATGTAACTGATCTTTCCATCCGGCTTGATAACAATAACTGCATCGCCAATTGATTTAAGCGTTATTTCCGCTTCTTCTTTCGCGTTGAATAACATGGTTTCAGAGGTTTCTAGAACATTGAGCATGTCTTCAAAATTGTTTGCTAAATCCTGTAATTCATCTTGTGCGCCTAAATTAATCGAAAGGTTTCGTTCTCCCAGTCGAATTTTCTTTGTGATATGAATAAGTTGGTGAATACGTTTTGTTAAGCGATGCCCCATCAACCAAGCGAAAAAACCACCGACGATAATGGCTAAACTTGCGTATAAAATCCCTTCTAAAGTAATGATCTGAATGCTTTTGTATATGTTTTCGCGGCTTATCTGGACGCGTGCCCAGCCGAGTTGATTTTGGTTAAGCATGATGGGTGTGCTGATATCAATCACATCTAAATTATCGATATTAACCGCCATTTCTGGACTGGGGCTAAAAGGGTCAGTTTGAGGCACTTCGATAAAATGACCAACTTTGTTCTTCTTTTTAGGGTTTCGATGGTAATAAGCCAGTACCTCACCAGAGGTGTTGGTTAATATCGCAAAATTTAAATAAATTTGTTGGGATTGAGATTGAATAATTTCTTCCAATCCCGCAAGGTCATTAGAAAGCACCCAAGGTGTGGCATTGATTGCGAGGGTTTCTGCAAGTGCTTGCGTACTTTGAAAAGATTCCCCTAGTAAGAATTCTTTTTGACGCTCGGTCAAGTCGATAATGAATACTGTCATTAGAATTGCATGAATCAGCGCAATACTTAAAATCAGTTTGTTTTTAATCGTCAGTAGCTTTGAAAAGGCGTGCATTAGTTATTCTTCTTTAGAAGGTCGACGAACAGATTGGCTGAATGTTTGAATGAATTTAGAAACCGGTTCGTAAGTTGAATCATTGGCCGATTCAAATTTTGAAAGCTTCATGGGCTGCAAGATTTTCTGACCTTTGCTATGAAGGTGTAAATTTACCAAAATAGTCTGTACTTGTTTAATCAATTTTTCTGGAATTTCTTGTTTGGCGATAAGGCCATTATTTGGCAAAGAATCGGTTTGCCAAATTACCTTCAGTTCGCGTTGCAATTCCGGTTTTTGTGAAGAGAGCGCTTCCCATGGCGGTGGCCAAGTGGCTGCGGCATCCGTAAGTTTGTGATACACATTCATAATAGAGGATTCTTGAGAGCCGACATAATGATTTTCCAGTTGGTCTAATTTGACGCCATTTTCATACAAGAAGTATTGCGGCAACATTGTAGCGGCTAGCGCTGTAGGTGCTGGGTAACTGATCTTGTGGCCAATTAAGTCTTTTGGGGTCTTAAAAGAGCTGTCTTTTCGCACCAGAATAATGCCTCGAAAGCGCTCATCATCCCCCATTTTGGCAAAAACCTTATAACCATGTTTGAGAGACTCAATGGTTTGATAGGGGTTTGGTAGAGCAAAATCGACGGATCGGTTAACGAGCTTGCGGTCAAAAGAAGGGTAGTCGCGCGATGCTTCAAGGACAAAATGCGCGCCACTAATGTGATGGTTTAAATGGTCAATGAGTGGCTGAAAGACTTCAAATAGACGCGTTGGGTTATGCAAAGGATGAATGGCGAAGCTGTATTCAGTTTTTTGGATAGCTTTTGGTTCAATAAAAACGGGGTCATAGTTTTGTTGAGAGTCCTCGTTTTTAGAGCAGCCTGTCATTGCAATGATTGTAACGGTTAGTAGTAAAACGCTGAAGCTTCGCCAAAATGCTTGGGGTGAATCTTGAATTTCGAATATCGAAGAGGCTGAATTTACAAGCATTTTATTGATTTTTTTGACCATTAAATTTCTGTTTAATCTTTAGGAAATCTCTGATTGAATCAGGTTAATTTCTCGGCTCTTCGCCGAGTTCTTCGCTTCTGGCTAAGCCCATAGGGCGTGGCTTCAATCCCACTTCTTTGTTGTTGAAACCCTTGGCCTTAGAATTACTAATGACGGCGTGCCACGCTTAAAATAAGCAGGTTTGAAGTCTCGCAGAATTTCAATCTGATTCAATCAGGGCTTCCTTAGCTGATTATAAATACTCGCACTGGCTTTTCCTTTGTTTTTGCCTAAAAATTTCATGTTAAGTTGTTTTTACGCAATTCTTTTTACGTTGTCATGCTTGTGAGGATTAAAAGGAAATCTACCGGCCGGTAGAAAGTGTTCTAATGTCAAAGAATTTGCAAGTGTTTGAGTTTTTTACAAAAATCATTATAATTTGCGCCTTTTTTCATTTCAGGGAATATTGAAAATGGACAGTAAACAGCCTTTAGTTGGAGTCATTATGGGGTCGAAAAGCGATTGGCCGACCATGATTCATGCGGTTGATATGTTGGAACAGTTTGGTGTGCCGCACGAAGTCAAGGTTGTTTCTGCCCATCGCACGCCTGATTTAATGTTCGAATATGCACAGACGGCGCAAGAGCGTGGTCTGCAAGTGATTATCGCTGGAGCAGGCGGTGCTGCACATTTGCCAGGAATGGTTGCGGCTAAAACGGTTGTGCCTGTTTTAGGGGTTCCGATTAAGTCTCGCGCATTGAACGGCAATGATTCATTACTTTCTATCGTACAGATGCCAGGTGGTATTCCGGTTGGAACGCTTGCGATTGGTGATGCTGGTGCAAAGAACGCTGGGATTCTAGCCGCTCAGATTGTGGGCAATCATATGCCAGAAATTCAACAAGCGGTCATAGAATTCCGTCAGCAACAGACGCATTCGGTTTTGGAAAACCCGGATCCACGCGCGGATTAATCAATCTAAAAACTCTGTAATCTGACAAAACCGTAGTGGTTGGCATTTGATAGAATGCGCACTACGGTTTTTTATTTGGAGAAAACAATGACTCCCATTTCTAAGAAAGTTGGTGTACTCGGTGCAGGTCAGCTTGGTCGCATGTTAGCTTTAGCAGGTTATCCACTGGGACAAAAATTCGGTTTTTACGGTATGAGCGATGATGAGCCATCGGCATTATTGGGGCAAATGCATCTTCACAATGATGATGCTGACACTCTGCAGGAATTAGTAAAGTTTGCAGATGTCATGACCTATGAAAGTGAAAATACAGATTTAGAGCTTATTGAAGAAATCTCCAGAACGACCCCTGTTTATCCGTCTGCGAGATCTTTAAAAGTATGTCAGCATCGCGGTTTGGAAAAAGAGACATTTAAGCGTTTGGGTATTCCTTGCGCACCTTTTGAGATTGTGACGTCTTTGGAAGAGTTACAGGCGGCGGTCGATATTCTAGGTGTACCGAGTGTCTTGAAAACCACCACAGAAGGTTATGATGGCAAAGGTCAATTTATTCTGAAAGATGAGGATGACATTGAGGAGGCCTGGAAAACACTTGGTGACCGAGAGTTGATTCTGGAACGCTTTGTCGATTTTCATCGTGAACTGTCAATTATCGCTGTACGTAATGCGAACAATGAACATGTGTTTTATCCATTGGTTCAAAATGTTCATCATAAAGGGATTCTGCGTTATACCATCGCACCTGCTCAAGAAATCCCAGAGATGGTTCAAAAAGCAGCCGAGACTTTTATGCAAGTCTTGTTAGATGAGTTAGATCATGTTGGCGTTTTGACATTGGAGCTTTTTGAAACTGATTCTGGGTTGATGGCAAATGAAATGGCACCGCGAGTTCATAACTCCGGTCACTGGACCATCGAAGGTGCACAAACCAGTCAGTTTGAAAATCATGTGCGTGCGATTTGTGGTTTGCCTTTGGGATCGACAGAGCCGAGACAGCCGATTGCTGCTATGGTGAATATTATTGGTGAAACTGGGCCGGTAGAAAAAGTTCTTAAAAAATCCAACGCATTTTTACACTTGTACGATAAAAGTCAGAGAGCAGGTCGTAAGTTAGGCCACTTTACATTGTTGAGTGATTCGCAAGATGCGCTGTTTAAAGACATCAAAGACTTAAACGATTTTTTGCCAATTTAGAACTTTAGTATGAGAACTAAAAGTATTCGTTTCTAAGTTTTAATCTATTCTTTGAGGTGTGTTTTTTCGGGTTTTCTGAAGTTTTTAAGCTATCTTTTAAAATGAAATCAACTGGTTATCGCTTGTTTTTTAAAGTGTTTTGACGGTTGATAGTACTGTGCTAGTGTTTCAACATGTTAGGTAACACCGATTGGTTTCCACCTTATTTTCCATAAGCCCCATGATGTTTTTTGAAAACGTCTTACATTAGATTTTGAATACAATATATAGATGAACCAAACATTTTTATCAGACGCTTCCGATTGGACAATGCTTTTTGAACGCCTTCCTCTTCCGGCCTTGATTCTTAGTTTTGAACAGTGCGTGCAAAAGCTCACTGTTCGAATGTCGAACAGTGCCTTTAAAAAAGAGTTGGGTTATTGTGCAGAGGCGAGTGCAAGTTGGGAAAAGCTTTTAAAGCAAGCATTTCCAGAGCAGCACTATCGACAATGGGCTCAAAAAGTTCTTCAGTCCGAATTGTTTGACATCCATCAAACCCGTATCACTTCAAATCAAGTTTTGTCATTAAGATTAATCTGTGCTGATGGGTCTGAACAATGGTTCCAGTTTTCAGCGGCCTCTTTTGACTGCAAGTGGCCGAATGCATTTCTGTGTGTGCTCACCCCCATCAAAGCAGCAGATGAAGTTGTTCAAAGCTTAGTCGAAAAAAATGCTCAGTTGGTAAAGCAACAAAGTGAGCTTCAATATAGTGAAACTCAATTGCGCCAAGCTCAGGAAATCGCCAATATTGGAAGTTGGGAGTTGGATTTGCAATCAGAGCAAATTCAGTGGTCTGAGCAGATGTATAAAATCTACCGTGAAGACCCAGATAGTTTTCAACCCAATCTAGAGTCTTTTTGGGAAAAAACACCGGCCGAAGAAAAATTAAAGCTGCAAAACCTGTTTCAACAAATGTTGGTAGACGGTCAACAAAAACGAGTGATGACTAAGCATTTACGAAGTGATGGTTCAACAGCGGTGATTGATATTGTTGGTAAGCCGCTTCTTGATGAATTGGGAAAACCACTCAAAGTTGTCGGTGCGACAATGGATGTGACGCACTTGATTGAATTGCAAAAGCAAAATGAAGAGCTTGCTCATATTGTTCAGGTGGCAAGGCAAGAAATCTATGTTGTAGATAATCAAAGTAACAAGATACTTTACGCTAACAGCAAGGCACAAGAACAACTTGGTTTGTCAGAATCAACACTTTGTTCGATGCGTATTTCACAAATTAATCTGGATTTAACTCCCAAAACTCTTCAGTCATTAAAATCTGAAATCAGAGATAAGCATAAGGCAGTTCTTATTTCGACGCATCAAAAAGCCGATGGTTCAACCTATCGAGTGAAAGCAATCTTTCAGTTTATTCAATATCAAGGCCAGCAAGCACTGGTTATATTTAGTTCAGATTTTACCGCAATCGAGAAGGCGCAAAAGGCTCAGTTACAACGCTACCGACTATTGGAAAATATTCTGGAGCATGTGCCGGTCCGTATTTTTTGGAAAGATAAAGATGGCCGATATCAAGGAGGGAACCAGTTACTGCTTGAGGATGCTGGTCTTAGTTGTGTTGAGGAGTTAATTGGTAAAACTGATTTTGATCTTTCTTGGGGGCGCGAAGATGCTAAGAAATATCGAGAGATTGATTTAGAGGTGATGAAGACTGGCCGGCCCAATCTTCAGTTTGAAGACTATGTCCGTGCAAAGGATGGTTTGCAAAGCATTTTATCTTTGTCTACTGTTCCTTTGTATGGTGAGCAAGGCGAGGTTATTGGTGTTTTAGGATCTTATGATGATATTACCGAATGGCGTGATATGGAGCATAAGATTTTACAACAACAAGAGAGTTTGTTTCATCAGGCTAATCACGATTCATTAACGCAGCTTCCCAATCGCAACCTTTTAGAAGATCGGCTTGAGCATGCGCTTGATAAAGCCCAGAGTAATGATTCTTGTTTTGGTCTATTTCTAATCGATTTAGATCAGTTTAAGAAAGTCAATGATTCCTATGGCCATGATTTTGGTGATGAGATTCTTAAGCAATTTGCATTGCGTTTGAAACGCATCTTGCAGCCTGAGGACACTTTAACTCGTTTCGGTGGCGATGAGTTTGCGATTTTGTTGGAATCGATGAATTCTGAAAATGATGCGACTGTGTTCTCGCAAGCTTTGCTGGATGCGGCAAAAGAGCCATTTAAAGTTAAAGGGTCGACTTTTTATTTGACTTCAAGTGTGGGGGTTAGCCTTTATCCAAAAGATGCTCAAAATAAACTTAACTTACTTAAGTGTGCTGATGCTGCGGTCTATCGCGCCAAGGATGAAGGACGAGATAACTTCCAATTCTATACAAATGATTTGACTCTTAAGGCTTTTGAGCACCTAGCAATGCAAACCAATTTACGTCATGCATTAATTAACAACGAGTTGGAAGTGTATTTCCAACCACAGGTGAATGCTCAAGAAAATCGTTTGATTGGTATGGAAGCCTTGGTTCGTTGGAATCACCCTCAAATGGGGGTTATTGGTCCGAATCGATTTATTCCGATTGCTGAAGAAAACGGAATGATCATTGAGTTGGACCGTCTTACGATGCGTAATGCCATACAGCAGTGGGTGAAGTGGTATAAGCAAGATTTTACTCCGGGTATTCTGTCTCTGAATTTGGCGGTAAAAAATATTCAGCAGCCGGATTTTGTTGAGTTTGTGAATGAGACGCTTCAAGAGATGGACTGTCGACCATCTTGGGTTGAGTTAGAAGTGACCGAAAGCGACATTATGAAAGACTTGGATTTAATGCAGAAGCGGCTGAATGAAATTAAGTCTTTGGGTGTGAAGGTTTCGATTGATGATTTTGGTACAGGTCACTCTTCTCTTGCCTACTTAAAAAGGCTTCCAGTGTCCAAGTTGAAAATCGATCAGTCCTTTATTCGAGACTTGCCAGATGACGAAGAAGATTCTGTGATTACTAAAACAGTTATTGCGATGGCAAAAAGTTTGGGATTAGAAGTCATTGCTGAGGGTGTTGAAACGCCTGAGCAGCGTGATTTTCTAGTTTTCCATGGTTGTAACCTTATTCAGGGGTACCTTTATAGCCGTCCGAAGGCAGCTGACGAGATTGAACAGTGGGTGCGTGAAAGTTTCTAACGTTTTAAGTTTCCAAGCTCTTTAAGCCCTTTTCCTAAGGAATTTCCAGCAGCTTTGAATAGTACTTGGGTATTTTTGACGGTATGACGGCTGTCAGGCCTTCAATTTTCGCAATATTATCGGCTGCGATAGCATGTAAGTTCACGCCAAGACAAGCCGCATCAAATAAGTCCATTCCTTGGGCGAGTAGGCTGGTAATGGTTCCTGTTAAGACGTCTCCCATCCCTCCTTTTGCCATGCCAGGGTTGCCGTATCGGCATAATTCCATTTGTTGGCCATCATAAATGAGCGTGCCATTGCCTTTTAAGACAATTACTCCGCCAAATTTCCGCTGTAGCTTTTTGATGGCTGTTAAACGATCTCTTTGGATTTCGAGAGTGCTGCAATTCAGCAAACGAGCGGCTTCTGCTGGGTGAGGGGTTAATATCCATTGAGACTGTTGATAGTGTTCAGTCACCATTGTGCCGTTATGATTGGTTGTTTTTGCAAGCAGGTTTAAAGCATCTGCATCCACAACGGATACCGGCCGGTTAAGTGTCGATAAAAATGCCTGCCACAGCTTTTCTGCCCATTTATCTTGGCCAAGACCTGGACCAATTCCAATTGCGGAGCTTTGCGTAAATAGGTTCTTCCAATTTTTATGACTGAAGCACATTATTTCAGGATGCAAGCTGCTAAGTGAGGCATGGTGAGATTTTCGAGTGATTACCTTGGTCAAACCACAACCTGTATGCAAAGCGGCCGAGGCTGAAAGTTGCAAAGCACCAGTCATTGAGTGATTGCCACCAATGAGTAAGCTTGTTCCAGTGTTACCTTTATGAAAGGTTTTTAATTGTTTCGGCTTTTTGGCAAGCCAAAATGCTAAGTTGTGGCTGTGTGCGATAGGGGTTACGGAATTTAGTGCTTGCGGAGCCTCTAAGGAGATGTTTAGGTCATTAAAGAGAATCTCTCCACATGTATCAGGGCCTTTGGCAGTGTAAAACCCAAATTTGTGTGTCAGAAAGGAAATTGTCATGTCTGCATTCAGCGCTGAGCCTAGAATCGTGCCTGTTGCGATATTTAGTCCACTAGGTGTATCCAATGCGATTTTAAACAGATTAGAATTCGTTTGATTCAAATGATGGAATATTTCTGCTAATTCACCATCAATTGAACGACTGAGTCCTGTGCCGAATAATGCATCAATGAGTAATAATTGTTTTGAGGATTTGTTACCGGCCGGTAAATAGTTGAGTGTTTCATTTGATGGTAAGAGAGCGTTTTGCAGTTTGGCTATGAAGAGATTAATGCAGAGTTTGAAGGTAGGCACTTTGAGTGCGTTTAATTCGGCATGAGCTTTTTGTGCATCGTTTTGTAAGTTGCAGGTTTCACCTAATGTCCAAACTCGCACATTTTTTCCTGCAAGCTTGGCATATTGAGCAAGCATAAAACCATCGCCACCATTATTTCCTGGGCCGCATAAAATCCAAACCTCATCAACCTCAAAGGGAAGGTTTTGAATCGTTTGCCATGCGAACCAAGCCGCGCGTTTCATTAATAAAAAACTTGGAATTTTACCTTGCTGAATGGCGAATTGATCAATGGCCTGACTTTGCTGTGCATCAAACAGAGGTAAGTTTTCGGTGGTGTCTAAAGCTGAAGACTCTAGCATAACAATGACTCCAATCATTGGGTGTTGAAGGTTATTGTATGTTGCTAAACAGTGAAGAGGAAATTAAATGAACAGATAAATCAACAGAATACCGAGTGCAAAACGATACCAGACAAATGGTTGCATACCGATACGATTAATCCATTTTAAGAATAGTGCTATGACAATGTACGCACTTACAAAAGACAACAGAAAACCGGCCAGCATTGCTTCCCACTGAACTGGAGAGGTGCTTTCTAGTAAATCTTTGGTTTTTAGCACGCCGGCTCCCAGAATAATAGGGATAGACAGTAGGAAAGAAAACTTGGCAGCGGCTGAACGTGTGAGACCTAGCATGAGTGCCGCAGTGATTGTAATTCCTGAACGAGACGTTCCAGGGATAAGAGAGAGGGCTTGCGCTAAGCCAATAATCATAATGTCTCTAAAACTAAGGCTGTATTCATCCCTTACTTGTTTGCCTGTGAAATCCGACCACCAAAGCAGTGCCCCAAAGCCAATGGTGGTTGCAGCAATTATTAATGGGTTACGGAGGCTCTCTTCAAGGCCATTGTTTATCACAAGACCAAATGCGATAGCAGGGATGGAAGCAAATATAATCCACCAAGCTAAACGGCTGTTTGATGTAGGTTGACGGGTAACTAGAGAAGCTACCCAGTCATGACTCATTAGCCAAACATCTTGTCGGAAATAAAGAATCACCGCAAGTAAGGTCCCCACATGGACTGCTACATCAAACGCGAGTCCTTGATCTGGCCAGCCAAATAGGTGTGGGGCTAAAACCAAATGACCAGAGCTGGAGATGGGTAAGAACTCTGTGATTCCTTGAATCAGAGCAAGAACAGTGATTTGTAGCCAATCTAACATAGAATCCATGAGTCTTTATCTTTTGGGAAATTGTATTGCTAAAGTTGATGTCTTAAATCTCTTACCTGAAAGCCGCTGAGTAATTGTTCATGATTTTTGCTCAAGGCAATCGCTTTAAAGCTTTCGCCCATTTCATCCGGCATGGTTAAGGTTTTTATTTGTTGGGCAATTTTGATTTGAGTACTTATGTCAGCGTTTGAGTCAACCGACATTTCCATTAAGCCCGTGCCCATTAAAAAGTTTGCTTGGGTGGTATAACCGGCAATTTTAAACCCTTCATCAAATGCGCTTTCCGCCACCGCCGTAAAATCAACATGAGCGGTAATATCTTGCAAACCGGGATAAAAAAATGGATTTTGGTGTGCTCTATGTTGGTAGTGGCAGCGCAAAGTTCCCATGACACGAGCCGGTTGATAAAACTCTTCTCGCGTGTAGCCATAGTCAATTAAAATAACAATACCTTCATTCAAGATTTGATAAAGGGATTTAAGCCAAGGACGAATATTTAGGTTGATTTCCGTCTCGTATCCCAGATCTGAAACTTTGCCAATGTGTTTGATGAGTTGATTCGCAAATTTTTGCAGGGTTGAGCTGGTAATGTTTTGGTAATCCCATTCGAATTGTTGCGTTGATTCATTAAAACTGACAAACCCTTGTAATGCCCGGTCTGGTTCAATTCGAAGTCTCTCAACTGGCATGGCATCTAAAACCTCATTAGCAAGAATGACAGCATTAATGGGGGTAGATGGAAGTTTCTCGAGCCAATGTACCCGAGCAAAAATTTCTTCGGGTAGGTTTTCTTTTAAACGTTGTTGTTGGCGCACTTGCAGATCTGCGCTGATTTCAATAATGTAGTAGCGTTCCGGTAATTGCTCAGTGGCAGCTAATTCGAGCATGATTCCTTCTGCCATGGCTCCACTACCTGCGCCAAATTCAATTATGCTTGCATTGTCGAGTGTTCTTAAAACCTGAGCTGCTTGGCGAGCCAGACAACGAGAGAAAATTGGTGAAATTTCCGGTGCTGTCACAAAATCTCCCAACCGCCCAAATTTTGGCAAGCCTGCACTGTAATAACCTTGATTGGGGGAGTAGAGTGCCATCTCCATATATTTAGAAAAAGGCAGAGACTTGTGTCGTTTTAAGTAAGTGTGAATTTTTTGAGTCAGTCGTTGACTGAAAATTTTGGCATCTTCGGGCGGTTCGGGAAGTTTTTTGTGTTGAGGCATAGTGCTAGTGTAGTGTCCTTAATCGACTCAAATTAATTTGTTAGTTATTATGCCGAAAAATGATTTGTGGTGTGGGTAATTAGTCGACTACTTAGCAGAGTACTTTGATGGCTTGTTGAGATGTTTGTCCTAAAAATTGATTTAGTCACCGTTGTATGGCTGCGATTCTTTAGGTATTTGGCAATTAATTTGCTATGCTTTTGGTCATTAAACCTAAGTTTGAGAGAAGATTATGGAAGTAGGTCTGCAAAAATTGCATGAAAACGAATGGTTGGTGCATATTGGCTGCGCCAAAATGAAGATGGATCGCTTTTCAGTCGCACTTTTACAAATTACTCTAGAGCACTTAATTGCCTCAGAAAAAGGCGAAAAACATTCCACTTTGCAAGGCTATGTGCGGCTAGGCCTGAGAATGAAAAAACTAAGTGATTTACATTTGCAGAAGCTGCTGCGTAAGTTAAAAAATGAAGATTTATTGGTGTTATTGAAAATTGCCAAAGACTCTGAGTTTGATGCGAAAATTTTAGCGAATGTTGGGGCTATTATGGCTAAACAGTTAGAAAGCGACTTGAGCAATGATCAATTGCCGTCCGAGCCTGAGGCGAAATCATCCATTCGTCGATTGGTTGAAACTATGTTTGAAATGGAAGCACAAGGCGATATTGAATTTATCGATGATACAGTGCGTTTTATATAAACAGATTGGCTAGTTTGTAACGAAAAGAACCAGGGATTTCAGAGGTTATTAGGTTGTATTATGGAAATATCAGCTCAACATTTAGACAGTGGAGAATATCAATTAGAAATTGGTCCAGTCATGTTTACTTTGAATAATGATGCGATTTTAGGTCTTCATCATGTCATGAAAAAACGACTTGAAAGTGGCGTGAAACAAGATCAGCAAGTAATTCAAAAGAAATTAAAGGCGTATCGAGCACTCGCAACGAAGATGGGATCGGTTGATGACAAGGTCGTTCAAAAAATTGTGGTTCGGATTCGCGCTGAACAATTGGTCACAATGGTACGTTTAGCCGAAGGTAAGGTGCTTTATAATAAAGTTTTGCGTAATTTATCTACCCAAAATCGCCGTCAGTTTGAAGAAGATTTTCAAGTGATGAATAAAATCACTGAACATCAAGCGATTATTTATATGGAGCAAATTGTGCCGATTTTGAAACAAGCGGCACAAGAACAAAAGAAAATTCAACAAGAGTCCGTGACGTAGTTTTCTTTAGTTGTTCGATGATTGATTTCTAAGGAACCTCTGATTGAATCAAATTGAAATTCTGCGAGAATTCTAGTCCTATTATTTTAGGCGTGGCACGCCGGCCTTAGTTATTCTAAGGTCAAGGGTCACAACAACAAAGAATCGGACTAGAAGCCTCGCCTGTAGGGGCTTAGCCAAATTTATCATTTCTGCGTTGCGAAGTTTTGCAAGGTCTAGACATTCCTGCAACTTAACGCCTTGACCTGAAAAATTTGGCGTTGCCAGAAATTAATCTGATTCAATCAGAGGTTCCCTAATTAATGCGCTGACGGTTGATAATTAGCCCGACCGTTTCCGCATTTGGCACGGCTTGAGGTTTAGAAATCGCTAAACGGATTTCGCTGACTGCTCGTTGTTTCTCAAAAATCATTGTGCAAAGCTGTTCGGCTAATGTTTCCAGCAATTCTACTCGCGACGCTTCAACAAAATTTGTCACATCTTCGGAGACTTCTGCATAGTCCACCGTATCCGCAATATCGTCGCTTTTTGCCGCTTTGATTAAATCAGTTTGCATTTCAATATCAAATACCAACGGTTGAGGTTCTTCTCGTTCCCAATCATAAATTCCAATAATTGCGTTGGTCTGTAATCCCTGAATAAATATCGTATCCATATAATTTCCTTTTGGTTTTTTACCGGCCGGTAAAGTTTTGCCGAAAGTGTAAGACTTTTCTGTAAAATCGCCAACCATAATAAACGTAAAAACATAGAGGCGTCTTGTGTTTGAAATAACCGAATTTTCTTCGATTGGGTTGACTGTAATTGTCGGTGCTTATTTATTGGGCTCTATCTCAGCAGCAATTGTGGTCTGTCAATTAATGGGGTTGGAAGATCCTCGCAAAGATGGTTCAGGAAACCCAGGGGCGACCAATGTTAAGCGTTTGTACGGCAATAAACCGGCCGCTTTGACACTCGTTGGCGATATGCTGAAAGGTGTATTGCCGGTGGTTTTAGCGCATTATTTGGGATTGAGTGCACTTGAAGTTATCCTCGTCGGTTTTGCTGCCTTTATCGGTCATCTTTATCCGGTATTTTTTGGATTTAAAGGCGGCAAAGGGGTGGCGACCATGCTGGGGGTGATGTTTGGATTATCGCTGCCCATCGGTCTGGCGGTGGCTGGAACTTGGCTGTTTGTGGCCAAGGTGTTAAAGATTTCATCACTTTCTGCTCTAGTTGCGACCGCGCTGGCACCGGTTTACATTTACTTTTTATCCGGTGAAATGAGTTGGGTATGGTTAACTTCTGTGATGACGGTGATTTTATTCTGGCGCCATAAAAGCAATATTCAGCGGATTTTGAGTGGCGAAGAGGATGCAATTAAGAAAAAATGATGACTGATAGTTTAGTTGTCTTAAGTTTGTGATTTCAGATTATGGCGTGTTATGAGCTAGCACTAAATCCCCCCATTCGAAGTAAGTTATTGACCAACTTAGAGAAGGTTTCTGAAAAAGAGATGAGCTTGTTTGAGCGTTAGTTGGATAGAACGAAATGAGAAGGTTGTTTTCTCTCGTTTATTTCTTTGTCAGGACAAAGAAATGAACGAAGAGTTGACTTCGATAAGCTTAAAAGAAATTAACGGAAAGCAAAATTTTATTAAATGGCTTCCAACTCTTCCAGTGACCATCTTGGCTTCGCTGCAAAACTCAATTCTTCCGCTTTACCTGCTAATAATCGTTGAGTTCCAGCATAGGCAATCATGGCACCATTGTCGGTGCAGAATTCGAGTCGTGGATAAAAAGCTTTACCTTTGCGTTTTGCCATTAACGCATCGAGTTTGGCGCGTACTTCACGGTTGGCGCTCACACCACCGGAGACGACAAGAGTGTTAATGCTCTCTTGTTCCAAGGCGCGTTTGCATTTAATCGTAAGTGTTTCAGCGACCGCCAGTTCAAACGCACGACAAATATCGGCTTTGGTTTGTTCGGTTGCATCATTTTCTTTAACGGCTTTTTGCCAAGTGTTTAGCGTAAAGGTTTTCAGGCCGCTAAAGCTCATATCTAAGCCTGGACGATCCGTCATTGGACGAGGGAATTTATACCGGCCGGTAACGCCTTCTAATGCCAAATTTGAAACTTTTGGTCCACCTGGGTAACCCAGATCTAGCAGTTTTGCAGTTTTATCAAATGCTTCACCAGCCGCATCATCGAGAGTGTCGCCTAGCAATTTATACTGACCAATGCCGTCTACACGAATAATCATTGAGTGACCACCGGAAATCAGCAAACAGATAAAAGGAAATTCCGGTTTTTTTTCTTCCAGCATTGGTGCGAGTAAATGACCTTCCATGTGATGTACACCAATCGCAGGAATATTTAATGCAAAAGCTAGAGAGCGAGCGACCGATGAACCCGTTAAAAGCGCGCCCATTAATCCCGGTCCTTTGGTATAGGCAATGCCATCAATTTGATTGAGTTCAATGTTTGCTTGTTTGCAGGTGGCACGAATCAGCGGAATGACGCGTTGGATATGGTCACGTGAAGCGAGCTCTGGAACGACACCGCCATAAAGAGCATGTAATTCAACTTGAGAATGCAGTTGATGGGCGAGCAACCCTTTTTCGCTGTCGTAGAGAGCAATTCCCGTTTCATCGCAAGAGCTTTCAATTCCTAAAACAAGCATAATTTCCCCAAGTTTATATGATAAGAAAAAGTGTTTTCAGGCAGCAGAGTTTGTTTTCGAATACGCCGAAAAATCATTTAAGATCAATTGATTCAAGCGACACCTTAGCCTTCGGTGTTTCGAGAACAAAGCTCTGTTGCTTTTGAATGAGTGATTTCATTTTCGCCGGTTGAAAATTAGATTTGCCTCAAAAGTGGCTGAATTTTAACAAAAATTTGGCTTTAAACGCTTGGAAAAATTTGCAATCTGCCTACGACGAATTTATAATTCTGCGTTTTCTGCTATTTCCCACTCTTGCGAGGGAAAGAAAGGGCGTCTCGAGTTGAATGTAGAGATATGCGCAAGTCCGCAGCCCTGAGCAACAGATTTAAAGAATTTTAAAAGGTAACTATTATGCCAAGCGTAAAAATCCGTGATACAGAACCATTTGACGTAGCTCTACGTCGTTTCAAGCGTGCTTGTGAAAAAGCAGGTGTTTTAACTGAAACGCGTAAGCGTGAATTCTATGAGAAGCCAACTTGGGCGCGTAAGCGTATGAAGGCAGCGGCAGTTAAGCGTCTTGCTAAGCGTCTTTCTCGTGAAAACCGTCGTACAACACGTATGTACTAAATCTGAGTCATTAGGAAACTTCCCGTGTCAGAAACTTTAAAAGAACGATTAAGCGCTGAAATGAAGCGTTGCATGAAAGCGAAAGAAAAAGAGCGTTTAGCTGTGGTTCGTTCGCTACAGGCAGCGATTAAGCAAGTTGAAATTGACAGTCAAAAAACTTTGGAAGATGAAGCTGAAGTTCTTGCGATTTTAGATAAAGCAATGAAACAGCGTAAAGACTCGCATCAACAATATATTGATGCTGATCGTCCAGATCTTGCTGAGCAAGAAGCGTTTGAAATGAGTGTCATTCAAGACTTTATGCCACAGCCGCTGAGCGAAGATGAAATCAATGCATTGATTGATCAAGCAATGGCTGACACAGGCGCCAGCTCTATGCAGGAAATGGGGAAGGTCATGGGCCTTCTTAAGCCGCAAATGCAAGGTCGCGCTGACATGGGTGAAGTGAGTAAATTAATTAAAGCTAAATTAAGCTAATTAATTTCTTTGACTTCGGTAAAAAAACCCACAAGTAGAAATGCTTGTGGGTTTTTTTGTTTGTAGAATAAGCTTTCCACCGGCCGGTGGTTAAAATTGTTCTCAAGGACAGACGAGAGTTGCTAGAAGGTTGATTTATTAGCCTCAATGTTTTCTTTAAAGGTGATTCATGGCGAAAGGTTCGATTCCAAGACCGTTTATTGATGATTTATTGAATCGCGCAGACATTGCTGAAGTGATTAATGCACGTGTGCCTTTAAAAAAAGCCGGTTCAACCTATAAAGCGTGTTGCCCGTTTCATGACGAGAAAACGCCTTCATTTAATGTCAATCCGCAACAGCAGTTTTACCATTGTTTTGGCTGCGGTGCCTCCGGTGATGCGCTTAAGTTTTTAATGGAATATGATGGCTTGAGTTTTGTTGAAGCGGTGGAAAGTTTGGCTTCGCAGTACGGCATGCAAGTGCCTTATGAAGTGAAATCTCCGCAAGCTCAAAAAGCACAGCAAGAGCGGCAACAGCAGCAAGCAAATTTGTATGATGTGATGTTGTTGACCGCGAAATTCTATCGATTCCAACTGCGTGACCACCCACAATCTGAAGTGGCGAAACAATACCTTCGAGATCGTGGTTTGAGTTCTCAAGTGGCGAAAGATTTCTATATCGGTTTTGCACCGGCCGGTTGGGATAATCTCATTAAAGGTTTGTCACAAGCCAATACTCAGATTACAAATTTAAAGCCGCTGTTGGTCGAGTCCGGAATGGTGGTTGAGAAACCGGAACAAAACAAAGCCTATGATCGTTTTCGTGAGCGAATTATGTTTCCGATTCGTGATGGTCGTGGGCGAGTGATTGCTTTTGGTGGACGTGTTCTGACCAAAGAACAGCAACCGAAATATTTAAATTCACCTGAAACGCCTATTTTTCATAAAAGTCAGACGCTTTATGGATTGTACGAAATGCGGCAAAGCCGCGAAAAATTCGAGCATATTCTAGTGGTTGAAGGCTATATGGATGTTGTCGCTCTCGCGCAATTTGGCATTCGCAACGCGGTGGCGACACTGGGAACAGCGGTAACGGCCGAACACTTGCAGATTTTGTTTAAGCAAGTCAGTGAGGTTGTTGTCTGTTTTGATGGTGATGCAGCCGGCATGAAGGCCGCCTGGAAGGCATTAGAGCTCGCTTTGCCTATGATGGAAGATAAACGCTCGGTGAAGTTTTTGTTTTTGGATCAAGGTGAAGATCCTGATTCCACAGTGCGTCAAGAAGGCGTCACCGGCTTTAATGAACGAATTGATAGAGCTATGTCTTTGTCACAATTTTTGATACAGGGTCTAGAGGCCAAATTGGGTTATGCGCCCAGCACGATTGAAGGGCGACAGCAGTTGGTTTCTTTGGCGACCCCGTTTATCAAACTGGCAACGGGGTTGTATCAATATTTGTTAATTGAAGGCTTAGCTGAAAAAGTGGATTTGCCGACTTGGCGCCTAGAAAAACAGATGCAAATATTCACTGGTTTTGCTAAATCACCTCGAGATGCTCGAAAGGCGTCCCAAGAAAATTTACAATCGGGTGGTATGTATGGCGGTAAGGTGTTTAGTGTGCCTTTAAAAATTGCACGAATCTTATTTGAAACTCCGGTTTGGTCCACTGTGTTTTATGCCGAATTGTTGACGGATTTACGCCATGCATCGGATCCTGATTGTCAAGCATTGGTGATGTTTGTTCAATCATTGCAAACAGTTGATTGGACACAAGTTGAAGAAAGCGCGCAAAAAACAATGATTCGCAATTGGCTATTGCAAAACGGCCATAAAGAATTTCTCGATTCTGTTGAAGCGTTAAATTTACCGCCAGCTGATGCTCGATATGAAGAATTCGACTCCTTGTTGCATCGCTTGATTGGATTGCTGGATGAACAAAAGTTGGGTTCTCAAGGATGGACGGATGACGAATTGAAGCGTTTAACGGAGATGAAAGGTGGAAAGTCTTCAAAGGAGACATAATCCGACTTAGAGCTGAAAGAAATCCTTGATACTGCATAAAAAATCCAAAAAAACAAGCATCTAACACAAATTTTGCCTATAATACTCTGTCCTAATTTTTATGGCTTAGGTGCAACCGAGCCAGAACGGCACTTTTTCAAACTCAACCAGCAAGATAGCACGCTTGCTGACCAAATCGGGATAAAAAATGACCAAAGTCGAAAGAAAACAGCAGTTAATTGATCTGATTGAACGCGCAAAAGAACTTGGCTACTTGACGTTTGCCGATGTTAACGATGTTTTGCCAGATGATATCGAAGAGGATCAGTTGGGTCAGGTGCTAACGATTCTGAAAGACTTTGGTATCCAGATGTTTGAAAGTGCGCCAGATGAAGATGAGCTGATGGCGCAAGAAGGTGGAGCCTTTGACGATGCCGCTGCGGAAGCCGCCTTGGCAGCACTTGCAGAAGTTGACAGTGAGTTTGGTCGTACGACTGATCCTGTGCGTATGTATATGCGTGAAATGGGGTCTGTAGAGTTGCTTGACCGAGCTGGTGAGATTGATATTGCGAAACGAATTGAATGGGGCATCCGCGACATGATGGATGCGCTAGCGAAATATCCAAATTTCGCACGCGATATTTTGGTTGCATTCGACAGAATGGAACACGGTGAAGGGAAAGTTGCCGATGTGGTTCAAGGCTTTATTCGTCCAGAAGACTTAATTGATATTCCTGTTGAGGAGTTGTCACCGGATAGTGACAACCAAGAGCCAAAAGAAGATGGTATCAACGAAGAAGAACTTAAAGCATTCTTGGATAAGTTACGCGAACTGCAAAATGCAGCGTTAGACGTTGAGAAAGAATTCGGTCATGCGGCTCCTGAAGCAGAAGAGAAGCGTGCGGAAGTCGTTAGCCATCTTCAAGGTATTAAAATCACTCCGATTTTTACCAATAAGAAAATTCGCCATATTAAAGATCGTGTGACACAAATTCGTGAGCAAGAAGGAATTGTTGTTAATCTGGTTCAACGTCGCGTAAAAGTCCCTCGTCCACTATTTTTGGAAACGTTTATTGGTTCCGAAACTGATTACGACTTGGTTGCAAAATTACAAGCTGCTTGTCCTGATTTAGCATCAAAACTCGAAACGGTTGCTGTGGATGTTAAACGCGCACAAAAACGTCTTGGAATGATTGAAAAACAAGAGCGTATGGCGATTAGCGCTTTCAAGAGTACCTATAAAGAGCTCAGTAAAGCTGAAACCAATGCGCGTGCTGCGAAGCGCGAAATGATTGAGGCTAACCTTCGATTGGTTATCTCGATTGCGAAGAAGTATACCAACCGTGGGTTGCAGTTCTTGGATTTGATTCAAGAAGGGAATATCGGTTTGATGAAAGCGGTTGAGAAATTTGAGTACCGTCGTGGTTACAAATTCTCGACCTATGCGACTTGGTGGATTCGTCAGGCAATCACGCGTTCTATTGCTGACCAAGCGCGTACGATTCGTATTCCTGTGCATATGATTGAAACGATTAACAAGTTGAATCGTATTCAGCGTCAACTTTTGCAAAAAATGGGTCGTGAACCGACACCAGAAGAGTTGGCTGAAGAGATGGAAATGCCGGAAGATAAGATTCGCAAAGTGATGAAAATTGCTAAAGAGCCTATCTCAATGGAAACGCCAATTGGTGATGATGAAGATTCGTCATTGGGTGACTTTATTGAGGATTCCAACATCTTGTCACCGCAAGATGCGGCCGATTCGGAAGGGCGCTTGGAAACCGTTCGCGAAATGTTGAATACCCTTACGCCTCGTGAAGCGAAAGTGCTTCGTATGCGTTTTGGTTTGAGCATGAATACGGACCATACTTTAGAAGAGGTTGGAAAGCAATTTGATGTCACGCGTGAGCGTATTCGTCAGATTGAAGCGAAAGCGTTGCGTAAGTTACGTCACCCAAGTCGCGCCGAGCGTTTGAAAAGCTTCTTAGATTAAGGCATTCAATTTGTTCGAGCAAAAAGAAACCGGCCGGTAAATAATTTTTACCGGCCGGTTTTTTTATGCCAATGATTTGTATCAAGAGAGTTATGAAATTAGCTTGGTATTCGTTCCCACCTTAAAATGTGAAACCGCTTGTTTTAAGTCCGAGCTTTGTTTCGTCAAAGATTCGGCCGCCGCAGTGGTTTCTTCAACCAAAGCAGCATTTTGTTGCGTACCATTGTCAATATCAGCGATGGCATGATTAATTTGCGTTACGCCTTGCTGTTGTTCTTGTGAAGCGGCAGAAATCTCTGCAACACGTTCAGCGACTTTGATGATTGAATGATTGATTTGTTCGAGCGATTGCCCTGTTGCTGTTATTTTTTGCGTTCCATGCTCTATGCTACTGACGGTGTTTTCGATGAGTGTTTTAATCTCTTTTGCTGCATCGGCAGATTTTCCAGCAAGCGTTCTAACTTCACCGGCAACGACTGCAAATCCTCGTCCATGCTCACCGGCTCTAGCGGCTTCAACTGCGGCATTGAGGGCGAGTAAATTAGTTTGGAAGGCGATAGAGTCAATCAGACCAGTAATTTCCTCAATTTGTTTACTGGAATGATGAATGTCAGTAATTGCTTGTTCAGTTTCCTGCATAATTTTTTGACCTTCTTCGGTCTGGTGCATAGCTTCTTTGGCAAGCTGATCTGCGTTGAGTGAATTACTGGTGTTATTGCTGATTGTGGATGTCAGTTCTTCCATTGCAGCGGCGGTCTCTTCCAATGAGGCGGCTTGAGATTGGGTGCGCTGATTTAAGTCGTTATTGCCTGCGCTTACCTCTAGACTTGCTTGGTTAACGGTATTCGCGGTTGAGATAACGCTGCTGACAACTTGATTTAAGTTCGATGAGCTTTCATTCAGTGCTTGTTTGAGTTTATTTAAATCACCATGCATTTCTTGGTGAATTTGTACGGTTAAATCGCCTTGGCTTTGTGCGATGACGGCATCAACGATATGGTCAAAAGCAATTTCAAGTCGATCAATCGAGTTATTGGTGTGTTGTTTGAGTTCGTGTAAATCGCCTTCAAGCTCACCGGTGACACGCTGATCTAAATTTCCTTCGCTCAGTGCATGGATGACTTCACCAACTTCCTGAATAGCTTGTTCCATCGTAGAGAGTGCCTTGTTCACACTGTCCTTGAATTCACCTTTGACTTCATTTCCAAGGCGCATAGAGAAGTCACCATGGCGAATTGCTTCCATGGCCTTTGTCAAATGTTGCATAGTGTTTTGCACACTATCAGCAGAGGCGTTGACGTTTTCTTTCAAAAGCTTTAAATCGCCTTGAAGGTCAGCAGTAATTCGATGTTCAAATTTACCTGCCGAGATTTGTTTCATGGTTGAATTTACCGATTGAAGCGCCGATTCGGTTGAGTCGAGCAAATCATTAAAGGCCTGAGCAGCTTGTCCAATTTCATCTTTGGAATGAATTTGGCAGCGTTTGCTAAAATGGAAATCTTTTTTGACTTGTGCCATTAAGTTAGCCAGTGACAATATCGGGCGGCTGATGGTGTTGGCAAGTAATTTACCAAATACTAAGATAACTATCGCCATCACAAGGACTAATATCATTGCATAGTTTTGAACTTGATTTGCAGCGGCGAGTGCTTCGCCAGTTTGCATCTCTGCAAGGAGTACCCATTTAAGACCGTTTTCCTCAATAGGCGTAAAGGCTGAAAAATAAGGGGTGCCGTTGCGTGAAATTTCAATTTCTCCAGTATTTCCCTCTGATGCTTGAATAACACTCTTGCTTTGATTTCGAGTCGTTTCAGGGTTGCGATACGAGTGAATAACTGTGTAATGGTCTGATCTGAGTATTGAGTTAGAACGCATTAGTCCATCTGTACCGACCAAATAGGTTTCCCCTGTTTCCCCAAGACCATTGCGCTGTTCCATGATGGCACTGATTCGATCTAATGGCATTTGAAAAACAAGGGTTCCAATTCGACTGATTTTTCCACGACGACTGGTTTTAAAAATAGGGGTTGCGCCGAACCCGGCCGGTGCATTGTAAGAAGGTGTATATAAAGAGAGGTCTGTGAAAGTTGACTCGCCTAGCTGTAATTCTTTAGCTTGGTTGTAGACTTCGGCTAATCCGGAATCTTTCCAAGGGCCTGTATCTAGGTTGGTTGCAAAATCTAATTCTTTGAAAACGCTATAGACAACATTGCCTGAATTGTCGATTAGGAAAATGTCATAGAACCCAAAGCGCTGTAAGTAATCATTTAGCCAAGCGTGCACAATATGGTGGTATTTGTTGTAGCCATATCGACCCTCGTCTTCCAATTCATTTAATAGGTTTTTTTGGCCTAGCGGATTTGGATTTTTTGCGATAAATGCGGCTTGAAGAGCATAGGCCGTATTGTTCATTTGACCAAGCATTGCGTCATAGTCGGGAGTATTCAAATCAGGATTCTGTTTTTTGTACTCAGGGCCGAATTGAGTTTTCCAGTACTCAGTCACAAGTTTTTTATTCTCTTCTAGAGCACCAGGATCTCCCTCATCCATACCGTCTTCTGATCCTCCAAAGGATGGAAAATCAATGGCAAAGTTATCCATGGTTTCAATAATCGTTTGGTTGGTTGCGAGATTGGTCAGCTGATTGTTAATGTCTTTAAGATAATTCGATAAGGCGGTGGCTTTGATATCTCGAACCGCTTCCAATTGGTGAAGTGTTTGCTGTTTCAGTGCTTCTTTGCTACTTGAGTTGGCTATCCAAGCGGTGATAATCATTGGGACAATTCCAACAACTAAAAGCGCTGCTAAAATTTTGGTGCTGATTTTTTGTAATGCCATAGGCGTTCCTTTAAGTAATGCAAACGTATTAGGATTAACGCTTTATCCAGAATTAAAGTTAGATGAATTATAGCAATCTGGTTTATAAGCTTTAAATCAGTAAGACTTATGAGGTTTTTGTTTGGCTATTAATAGAGGCACAAAGAAAGGGATGTGCATACAAAAAAGCCCCGCTAAAGCGAGGCTTTTAGAGAAAGAACATTGGCTAAAAATTACCCAAAAGTATCTGCTGTGATGTTTGCGAACCAAGAGTGCGCATATAGAACTTCACGTTTACGAAGCTCTGCATCATAAGCGCCTGTTAAGCCACCAGAGCCCTTAACTTTAACAATCTTACCACCTTCATAGGCATAGACCATCGCAACAGAAATACCATCAACTTTAGGTGCGATAACTGAGTAGCAAGTGTTAACCCATGAAGGTTCAACCATTTCAACACCATTCAGAAGTGAAGCAACAGCTGCGGCACAAACTTTTGCTTGTGAGTTAGCTGAGTATCCTGATTTAGGCATTGGAGATGCAATTGAAGAATCACCAATAACGTGGATGTTTTTGTGAATCTTTGACTCAAAAGTTTTGTGTTCAACAGGGCACCAATCGCCTTCTGTTAGGCCAGCATCAAAAGCAATTTTTCCAGCTTTTTGTGGTGGAATGATGTTAAGAACATCCGCTTTATAAGTGTCACCTGAGTCTGTTGTAACCGTTTTCGTTGCCGCATCAACTTTAACAACTTTACCGCCTTCATCGGCTTTCACCCATTTGATGATTGAAGCATCAGTGCCATAACCATAGTGACGTTTCCAGCCATCCATGAATAGACCAAATTTAGAGAACTTGTTTTTTGGATCAAGTGCAATGATTTTTGACTTAGGCTTGTTTTCTTTTAGATAAGCGGCAATTTGTGAAATACGCTCATAAGGTCCAGGAGGACAACGGAATGGATTTGGTGGGCAAGCAATAACTACTGTGCCGCCATCTTTCATTTCTTCTAGTTGCTTACGAAGCAATTTTGTTTGAGGACCTGCTTTCCAAGCGTGAGGTGCAGTGTTCGCTGCAACATCCGCATTGTAACCTTCAATGGCTTCCCATTTGTAATCAACACCAGGAGAAACGATACAACGATCGTAGGCAACAGATTGGCCACCTTTGGTCTGAACAGTTTGAGCTTTTGCATCAATACCTGTTACGGTGTCAAAAATTACGTTAACACCTTTAGCTTTTAGCTTTTCATAGGTGAAATGGATAGATTCGATATCACGGTTACCACCGATGACTTCGTTTGACATGAAGCACGTGTAGTAATCTTTGTTATATTCAATGATAGTAACATCAATTGAAGAATCCATTTTCTTTAGGTAGTTTGCAGCAGTTGCACCACCGATACCACCACCGACAATGACTACTTTCTTGCCAGCGGCTGAAGCGATAGAAGATTGAGAAGCGGCAGCGACACCGACGGCTGTCGCTGCAGTTGCTTTAATTAAGTTACGTCTAGATAGGTTTGTCATGCTTTCAACTCCTGCTTACTTGGTCGCGTAGAATTCAACAAGGGCATCAATCCCTTCTTGACCGTATTTGTCATAAAGCGCGTTTAGCTTTTTAGCCATTTTCTTTGGCATTTCACGGTTTCCAGAAGTGAAATCATGCAGGTTATAGTGAAGGTATGGTTTCCATTGACCTGCAAGAATACCTGACTCATCTTCAGCTAAAGAACCTGCTTCTGTGTGACATTTTTCACAGAATTTGTCATGCAGTTTCTCACCTGCTTTGGCAAGTTTATCGTTAGCAGTTTGTTCTGCAGAAATGTATTTCTGTTTTGAGAAGTATTCACCCATTGCTTGGAAATCTTCAGTTGAATAACCTTTTGCAATACGTGTCATGATGGTTGAAGGGCGGTCACCAGACTTGTAGGCTTCCATTGATTCAACAAAATATTCAACACCCATACCAGCGATAGTAGGGGTGGCAGGGCCGTGACTTACGCCCATAGGACCGTGACAACCTGCACAAGTGTTGGCAAGTAGTTCACCGCGGTCGAGTGCATAGGCACTGTTTGAAACCAGCATGGTGCTGGCAAGGATTGCTCCTGCAATCAAGCTTGAGTTAGCTTTTTTCATGTAAACTCCTCCTCAAGAGTCTAGGTTTGTTCCAGTAATAAACTGGTAAAAGTTGGCCAAGGCCTTTAGGGTGGAGTAACGAGTAATCCACCCTAAAATATGATTATTTTTTAGGCAAAATGTGATCTGCTGCGTCAGCGGAAAGATCTAAATCTAATTCTAGGTTTGGATCTTCAGGCTCTGTATGAGCAATACCTTTATGGCAATCGATACAAGTTTTGCCGTCTTCCATTGCACGAGGGTGTTTGCGAGCCGCTGATTTACCTTGCTCGTCAAAATCCATCGCTGCAAAAGAGTGGCAAGTTTTACACTCACGCGAATCTGATGCACGCATTTTGTCCCATACGGCATTTGCCATATCCCAGCGATGTTCGTTGTAGTGCTCTAAGTAAGCTTCTGGATCGTTCTTTAACTCGTCGCTCACCGCAAAATCTCCTAGAAATTCGTGGTAAACGTCTTTTGCTGCAATAATTTTAGCTTTTAGCTTAGGAAGGAACTCTTTTGGTACGTGGCAATCTGCACATTCAGCGCGGACACCAGATGCGCTTTTGTAGTGAATAGTGTCTTGGTATTCAACCAAGTTTACTTTCATGCTGTGACAAGATGTGCAGAATTCAGTGGTATTTGTGTAGGAAAAAAAGGCATTCATTGCACCGAATGATGCAAAGCCGAGAGCAAAAATTGCTAGGAATAGTCCAGTTTTTTTATTAAACATGTGGTTTTTTCTTTTGTTAATCATTCGCAATGCGGATGTTGCGAATAAAAGTTGCATAGAGTTAATTTGTTAGGGGATAAAAATCCCTCTGTTTCAATGTAGCTCGTATGGTAATAAAGAAAAAATTTAGTCACAAGAAAGTAAATTTAATGACTAATAGGGAAAACTTATTCCAGTAAATATTAATATTAAGGTTTTATGATGAATTTAGCGGCTTCTCCAGCGTTTACAGTCTGTTCCTGTTTTTGAATAACGGTGGATTGGTCAACTTTATTACTGGATGAGATACGATAGCCAAGAATCAGGCGATGAAAGGATTTTAGCTCTATTTCAGGTAGTAAAATGTCTTTTTCTGTTAAGTAAAGTGTATTTTTACCGGCCGGTAAGCTTTGTAAGGAATGCTGAATTGCGGCAATCGGCATCGGCATTCCACCCGAGTGCTGTTTGGCATACAAAAACATAATTGCAGTAGGGTATTTCTGCTTGAATGCCTCGGAAATTTCCAACGTAAATTGCGCTTCATCAAAATGTTTGATGGTTGCTTGGCTATTAAAATTCATATTTTGCGCTGGCAATTCTTGTTTTTCAGCTTCAGTAGATGTGGCACTCTTAATTGGCTTTGACGGAGTTTCTTGTTTGGAGATGGCTGAAAAGTCGTGCATACCAGGAATATAACCGACAGACGACAGAAGTCCTAAAACGGTTGTACGATCCGCATGATCTTTGGGAAGTATGTCATATAAACTTAACCAGTAATCGGTCGCCTGTTGAGGATTGTTCCGCTGTTTCTCGGCCATACCGAGTAGCCATAATGTCATGGCGTTTTTTGAATCGACTTCATAGGCGGTTTGTAATAATTGATAGGCTTGATCATTGAGTTTACCTTTTTCCTGAATTGCTAAAGCATCTGCAAGTGGCAGAAGTACCCGCAGGTCTTTAGGTGCTAGTTTTAGTGCTTTTTCGTAAGCTTGGATCGCTTTCGGGAGATTTTCTTCGACCATATAAGATCGCCCTAAAAGTAACCAACCAGTAAGGTCTTTAGGATCTTGTTGTAAACGCAATTCAAGTTTATCGACTAAAGTGACTACTTCAGGCTGAATCTGACTTTTTGAAATATCAGCAAATTGTGGTGTGCCGAGTGTGAAGTACATTGCCATGGTAAAAACTGGTACAAACAATCCGATTCCTAAGAGGACTTTTGAGTGTTTACGAGTGAGAGTGCCTTGTGTATTGTCTGCGGATTGGAGTTGATTGTTTTTAAGTAATGGCCACAAGAGCAGAGCCAAAGCAATGACCAATAAAACAGAGAACCAAATGGCGAGCGTTGTCATAACTGAATTTCCTTTTTAGCCTCGGCTTAAGTTAATTTTTAAGATTAGGGTCGAGAGGTTCATCCGGTGCGTTTTTTTGGGCGTTGATAAAACGCAATAGGGCAATTAAACCAATAACTAAAAATAGTAAAGGCCCTGCCCAGAGTAATAGCGTGTGGCTTTCAACTGGTGGTTTATAGAGCACAAACTCACCATAGCGAGCGACCATGTAATCAATCACGTCCTGTTTACTCGCCTTGTCTTCGACCAATAGTTTGTGAACTTGTTCTCGAAGATCTTTAGCTAGCCCCGCATTGGAATCAGCTAAATTTTGGTTTTGACAGACCAAGCAACGCAGTTCAAAAATCAGTTCTTTATAGTCTGCCTCTTGTTGAGGATTATCAAATTGATAAGTTTCAATTGAAGCGTGTGACAATGTCAAAAAGAAGCTTGCCAAAAGGTA
Source organism: Thiomicrorhabdus indica (assembly GCF_004293625.1). Lineage (NCBI taxonomy): Bacteria > Pseudomonadati > Pseudomonadota > Gammaproteobacteria > Thiotrichales > Piscirickettsiaceae > Thiomicrorhabdus > Thiomicrorhabdus indica. The sequence continues at coordinate 665,339 of NZ_CP033040.1, forward strand.
GGTGATGACAAAAAAATGTTTGATTGTCGCGTGCATTATAGGGTTTGCTCTTGTTTAATTTGTTCAAGCAGGGGAACCAATGTGGTTTCGATTAATTCCTTTGTGACCGGGCCGGTAAATTTATGCCGAATCACCCCTAGATGATCAATAACAAAGGTTTCTGGTACACCGTAAACGCCCCAATCAATTCCAGATTTTCCTTCTGGATCATGCAAAACCAATTTATACGGGTTGCCGAGTTCTTTCAGCCACTGTTTTGCATAATCTTCTTGGTCTTTGAAGTTTAAGCCGACTAATGTCACGGGGTATTGTTTAGCGAGTTGATTGAATAGTTTATGCTCTTGGCGGCATGAGGTACACCAAGATGCCCAAATATTCAAAACCCAAGGCTCGCCTAATAAATCATGTGTGTTAAATGATTTGTTGAATTTAAGTTGTTGTAATTCGAGTATTGGAGCCTGTTTGCCAATTAAAGGTGATGGCACGTCTTTGGGGTTTAGGGTTAATCCTATGCCTAAGAAGGCAATGAGAATGGCAAAAATTCCCAGTGGAATCAACTGCTTTTTCATGCCGTCTCCGTCAATTTTTTACCGGCCGGTAAAGATTCTTTTCTCTTGGTTGATTGGGGGGATGTATTCGAAGTTTTCATTCGAGATTGCCAAATTGCCAGGAATGCTCCGAGAGCCATAAGAATCGCACCTAACCAAATCCATCGAATAAACGGCTTGTATTGCACACGCATTGACCAAGCGGTATCGGTCAGTTGTTCGCCTAACGCGACAAATAGATCACGGCTTAAGCCAGCATCAATCCCTGCTTCTGTCATCGGCATAGTTTGGCTTAAATACAAACGTTTTTCAGGATAGAGTGTGTTGATAAGCTGGCCGTTTTCGTACACCTTAACTTCACCCTTCGAAGTTAGGTAGTTGGCAACTTCTTGCTGTTTTACGCCCAAAAATTCAAATCGATAATCGTCTACGCTGTAACTTTCGCCGATTTCCATACGAATGTCTTTTTCAATGCTGTAAATCGAGGTCATGGTGATCCCCGTAATAGTCACGGCAAATCCTATATGCGCCAAACTCGCCCCAAAGGTTTGCATGGAGTTTGGAAGTGATTGAGGGCGAGCGCGAATCAGCCACATTAGCGCAGTACTTGCAATCCATGCAGCCATAAATAGCCCGATGATTGCCCAGCCTTCAACACTTGGTAACAGTAAAAGTGGAATCAGTAATGCGATCAGCGCACTGATCACGAGCGGTAGCCACAAACGTTGTAGCAGGCTTTGGGGTTGGTCTTCAATCCAGTTTGCCGCAAACCCTAAACCCATTGCTAGAGCAAGAGGAATCGTCAAAGGCACAATCACGGTATTGAAATAAGGTGCGCCGACCGAAAGCTTGGCAATGCCGAGAGCATCTAAGATTAACGGGTAAATTGTGCCAAGAAGCACGGTTGCCATCATGGCGACTAACACCACGTTATTCAGTAATAACAAACTTTCTTTGGAAACCATTACAAAGCGTTTACGTTGGTGAACCTCCGCTGCTTTGATGGAATAAAGCCACAGAGAAAGACCTACGGCAACCACCAGAAAAATCAGAATAAAAACTCCGCGAGATGGATCGGATGCAAATGCATGCACGGAAGTCAAAACACCTGAACGAACTAAAAAAGCGCCGAGCAAACTTAAACCAAATGCAAGAATGGCTAATAGAATCGTCCAAGATTGGAAAATCCCACGTTTCGCCGTTACACCCAAAGAGTGAATGAGGGCTGTGGCAATAATCCATGGGAGTAAGGAGGCGTTTTCAACCGGATCCCAGAACCACCAGCCACCCCAGCCAAGCTCGTAATAGGCCCACCAACTTCCAAGGGCGATTCCAAGAGTTAGAAATGCCCAAGCCACCAAGGTAAATTGTTTTGCCCAATGCGCCCAAGCCATTTTAAATTCGCCATGCAGTAATACCGCAACCGCAAAGGCAAAAGAGACTGCCATGCCCACGTAGCCCAAATATAGCATTGGTGGGTGAATTGCTAAGCCTATGTCTTGCAAAAGAGGGTTTAAGCTTCGACCTTGTTCAGGAATTTCGCTCATGCGCTCAAATGGGTTTGAGGTAATCAATAGGAAAAGAGTGAAGCCAATCGCAACCATTCCTAGCACACTGAGCATTGTGGCTCGAAGGTTCTCAGGGAGTGGTTTGCTTAAAAAGGCGGCCGCCAGCGTCCAGCCAGCCAACACCCATCCCCAAAGCAGTAGAGAGCCTTCATGTGCTCCCCACGTTGCCGAAATCTTGTAGATGATTGGGAGTTCGGTATTTGAGTTCGCCGCCACATAGCTCACCGAAAAGTCGTCCATTAAAAAGGAATAAATTAAGCAAGCAAAGGCAAGCCCCATAAAACCAAATTGACCGATTGCAGCCGTTTTAGCTATTTGCATGAAAGGTTGATGATTTTGACGCACGCCATAAAGTGGCACCGATGCCAACACAAAAGCAAAACTTAAAGAGAGAATGAGGGCGAAGTGACCGACTTCAGGGATTGCCAATGTGGCAAAAAGTCCGGTGTTTTCAGAGGGCATCATTGTATTTTCGCCTGTTCTAATTGTGTTTGTGTATTTTGAACTAACTGTTCACGATGCTGGTGTGCCTTATCAATTGAATCTTGAACTTCAGGAGGCATATAGTTTTCATCATGTTTTGCGAGGACTTCTTTAGCGACAAACACTCCGTTCTGATTCAATTGGCCTTTAGCAATAATTCCTTGTCCTTCGCGGAAAAGGTCGGGGAGAATGCCAGTATATTCAACGGTCACAGGTGTTTGGCTGTCTGTCAGTTCAAAACTGACCAGTAATGAATCTTGTGCACGTTTCACCGTGCCATTGACCACTAAGCCGCCGATACGAAAGTCGCGGTCAACCGGAGCGGTACCGTTTTTGACTTCCGTCGTTGAGTAGAAAAACATCATGTTTTGATTAAATGCTTGGATAATCAAAAAGGTCGCAATGGATACGGCTGATAGTAGCAACACAACCATGTATAAACGTTTCTTTTTTACCGGACTCATAAAGTTTTTCTCTGTTTTTATATCGTTGTCTTGAAACAATTTGGTGTAGTTTGTAAGTGTTTAGAAACCATACAAAGGTGTTAATTTTATTATTTAAAGAGACTCTTCACTATAAAAGTCATCAGCCTCACGCAGTGCTTGTCGATGTTGTAGGATTGGTTGAAGCACATTCATCACTAAAACGATTGCGGTAATGCCGAATGAGCCCCAAACATAGAAGCCATATCCGCCCATATTGAAAAACTCAGCCATTATTTTTGCTCCAATTTACCTTGTTTCTGCCAGATAATTTTTTTGACCCAGCCGTTTGCGACATCTTGCTCTAATAAGTTTGCACGCATTTTAAGCATCAATACCCACAAAAACAAAAATTGGAACGCGGCCGCCATAATCAATAGAGGAATCAGCATATCAACGTGAATGGATGGTGTATCAAATTTGCTGACGGTTGCCGCTTGGTGAAGTGTATTCCACCAAATCACTGAATAATGAATGATTGGTAAATTTACCACCCCGACGAGTGTTAACAGGCTCATAGCTCGACCAGCGGTTCGTTTGTCTTCAATCGCGTTATAGAGCGCAAAAATGCCTAAATAAATGAACAGTAAAATGAGTTCAGAGGTGAGGCGAGCGTCCCAAACCCACCAAGCTCCCCACATAGGTTTACCCCATAAAGCCCCCGTTGCTAGGGCGATGAGTGTGAAACTGGCACCAATTGGAATACTGGAAATAATCATAATCTCAGCCATTCGCACTCTCCACACCAGTGCAATGACTGCCGCAACAGCCATTGCGGCATAGACAAACATCGACATCCACGCAGCCGGCACATGGACATAAATAATGCGGAAACTATCGCCTTGCTGGTAATCGGCTGGAGCAGTGATCAACCCCATGTAGAGTCCAGGGAGCAACAACAAGAAAAACCCCGTTGCAAACCAAGGCGCTAATTTTCCGGCTAAAGGATAAAAGTAATTCGGTGCACCGAGTCGGTAATACCATTTTAAAAATGCATTCATAAGATTTTTTGTTGGTTAAAAATTATCTATTTACAAAGCCGTTGATTGATTTTTTCAAAAGACGCCATGAATCCATCCGTGGAGGCTCGGCGAAGACCGTCCTTGCTCTTCGTCGCTTTTGCAAAATCAATGAACGCTTATCAATTAATTACGCTTTGCTTATTGAGACAAACTCATTTTTAAGGCGCTGGCTACGGCAAAGGGAGCAAGTGCTATCGCAAGTACAAACAGGGCTGCTAAAACATAAAGTTGACCGGCCGGTGAAAAACCGCTGGCACTGACTTCGACCGCGCTAGCACCAAAAATCAGCACCGGAATATAAAATGGCAACACTAATAATGGTAATAGCAAACTACTTTTATTTAAGCCGGTGGTCAGAGCAACGCCAATGCCTCCGACAAATACTAAGAGTGGGGTGCCTAATAATAAACTGAGTTCCAAGACCCAAATGCTACCGGCCGGTAAGTTTAACGAAATCGCTAAAACTGGAGCTAATAGAATTAAAGGTACGGCAGAGATTATCCAGTGAGAAACCAGTCTACCCCAAGCAAAGCTGAGCAAACCTGCTTCACTTAATGCCCATTGCTCCAAAGTACCGTCCTGAAAATCTTCTTTGAACAGTGTTTCTAGCGCCAACATGGTTGATAGTAACGCAGCAATCCAGATTAATCCGGGCGCGATTTCACGCAATAAGTTTTCTGAGGCGCTAATGCCGATTGGAAACAGCAGAACGACCAAGGCAAAGAAAATGACGGCTTGAGAAAACTCTCCGCGGCGGCGAAGTGCCAAACGTAAATCTCTTTGGATTAAATGCCAAACTGCTCGGAATGACGAACTCATCCAATAGTTCCTAGGTTTAGGTTCTGGATCAATTGTTTTTCAATTCCAACCGAATGATGAGAGGTCATGATAATCATGCCATCATTCTTAAGATGCTGATGCGCCATTTTCTCAAATAGAGCAATTCCATGCTTGTCGAGTGCAGTTTGTGGCTCGTCAAGAATCCATAAAGGCGTTTGCTTTATTAATAACATTGCTAAAGCTAATCTGCGTTGCATGCCGGCAGAAAAGGTTTTGACCGCTTTATGTTTGACTTTTCCTAGGCCAACTTGGATTAGAGCTTCTTCGAGTCTAACGTCTTTTGTGTGTCCTAAACTGCTGAGTGTTTGTAAGTTTTCCATTGCAGTTTGTTCTGCTTTCAAGGGGTTTTGATGCCCCAGCCAAGAAAGGTTTTTCGCAAACCGAACCCGGTCACTGTGTATGGACTGGTTCTGCCAGAGAATGTCGCCATGATCTGCCATACGCAAACCACAAAGAATTCGCAATAAACTGGTTTTTCCTGCCCCATTCTTGCCTTCAATGAGTAAGAGATTTCCAGGCTTTAATTCAAAGCTTAAATGCTTAAATAGAGGGCGATTCGCTCGAATACAGCTTAAATTTTGGGCATTAAATGTCATGAGCGCGATGGCGGAGTTCCACTGAAAAATCAATTGGAGAAGTCTAGCAAAAAAACTTGGAAGTCCACATAACAGACAGTTGAACTTTCCCTTGTTTTTCTTATGTGGGTATAAGTTAATATGGGTGCAAATGCAGTAAACAGGAGCTTTTAGGCTTGCTTGCCAAGCCTTTTATCGTTTTAGGGAAAATGGGGTTAAACGAAAATCAATCAAACTTGAAAGATATTGGGATTAGTCTTCGTTTTCAGAGCGACTTTCTAAATCGGGTGTTTGCGTTTCTTGGAACTTTAGCATTTTTTTGTAGGCTTTCTTGCAAGCTTTCGCAACGTTTTTCTCGGTTTCCAAGTATTGCTCTGGGGTCATGAAGAATGACATATCAATGTCATAGCGAATATAACGAGGTTCAAGGCGGTTCAGAGCGATACACGCCATGTCGGCCAGTTCTTCAGAGTCCAGTAAGTCAGTGTAATTTTCACGGATTTCGTTAAATACCAAACGCTCGTAGTAATTGTGGACGCTATCTAAAGCCATGTTTCGTCTCCCGTTTCAGCCAAGGTTACCGGCCGGTTAAATAGTTTGATCAAGTCACTATAACTGTTTTTAAATGATAAAAAAAGCGCCGACTTGACCGTTAATAAAAGGCTTGGCAAGGAATTGCTGAAAACTTAAAACAAATTAAGATTTTGAAGAGGTTATTGCGCTCATTGAGTGTGTAAAACGGAGTCTTTACACAATTTCGTTTAGTAAGTATTTGCAAAATTTATCAAGGTATACTTTAGCATATACTTTTAGTTATGGAGAAGGTGACTCTATGTATCGTTTAATAATGGGTACTTTAATAAGTGTGTGTTTTTCTGCTTTTGCACAGGCTGAGAGTTTCTCGCTTGCCGTGCCTGAGTTGAATGAAGAAGTGACGGTCTCTGTGTATTCATCGACATTTGCGAATAATGAAGTATTTGACAATCAGGTTCAAAAGGAGGATTCGAATCAAGTATCCAACTCACCTATTCTGATTTGGTTTACCGAGGGCTATGCCGAGCGAAGCACATTTCGAGGCTTGATCCAGATGCTCAATGACACTGGTTTTGATGTTTGGCAGGTTGATTTACTTGAATCGTATTTTATTGAACGGACGCCAAGCAATGTCCGTCAACTAAGCGGTCACGGGGTTTCAGCCGTGTTTTCTGCGGCGCAAGAAACCGGTAGACCGTTTGTACCCATTTCTACCGGCCGTATGAATTTGATTCTATTACGCGGAGCACGACTTTGGCAATTAGCGGATAAGCCTGAAAATGGGATTGGTCACCTTTTAACGACGGTTTTATTTTTCCCGAACCTTTATGATGCGGCTAAAAAAGCGGGTGATGCCCCACAGTTTTTTCCAATTGTCTCTGCTACCAGTTTGCCGATTACCATTGTGCAACCCAGTGAAGGAACTTTTCGTTGGAAGCTTCCCGAGTTACAAGCGGCTCTAGAAAATAAAGGAAGCTTGGTATCGATTGCCGCTATTGCAGGCATGCGTGATTGGTATTTTTTAAGACGACAATTGGATGAACCGACTCGAATTGCAAGGGATGACATTCCCAATCAGCTTCAGAATTGGCTAACTTTGAGTTCGTCGATGAAACCTTTGCTTTATAAGCCTTCTAAGCAATTAGAAGAGTTTGCAGTCACGCAACGAATTAAAGGTTTGGTGGAAATTTCTGAGCGAGAAGCGCCTCGTTTTGAACTGCAGAGCGCAAAAGGGCAGTCGCTTAATCTATCGGATAAACGAGGAAAAGTTGTACTGCTTAATTTTTGGGCGAGTTGGTGTCCGCCTTGTGTGAAAGAAATTCCATCAATGAATCGTTTAGCTCAGTCGTTTGATGCCAATCAGTTTGAGATTGTCTCGATAAATTTTAAAGAGTCGCCGGAGGTCATTACAGAGTTTATGAGTCAGGTTCAGGTCGATTTTCCGGTGTTGATGGATTTAGATGGAAAGGTTTCAGCGGAATATGAAATTTTCTCGTTTCCAAGCTCCTTTTTGATCGATGCCAATGGTCAATTGCGTTATTCGGTGAATGCAGCGATTGAATGGGACGAAGAAACCGTTAAACAAATCATTCAAGAGCTGATAACTCACCCTTAGAGAGAAAAAGCGAAAACTAAAGAGAATCAAAAGAAAAAAGCGCCAAAGGGTAATTCCATTGGCGCTTTTCTCAGAGTTGTTGAAAGCGAATTTTCGTTATTCAGCTTCGCGTTTCACCGCACGATGACCAATATCGGTACGATAGTAAACTTTCTCCCAGTTGACTTTTGCTACACCTTCATAGGCACGTTTTTGTGCTGCGGTCACATTTTCGCCCAGTGCTGTCACACACAATACTCGACCACCGTTTGTCGTAACATCGCCGTTTTCATTGCTTGAAGTACCAGCATGGAACACTTTAGTATCGTCTGAGTTGGCATCTTCAATGCCGGTAATCACATCACCTTTTGGATAGGCATCTGGATAACCACCGGCCGCCATGACAACACCTAAAGCCGCGCGAGAATCCCATTTCGCTTCAGCAGTATCAAGTTTGCCCTCTAACGCATCTAGACAGTGTTGAACTAAATCAGATTGCAAACGCATCATAATAGGCTGGGTTTCAGGGTCACCAAAACGGCAGTTAAACTCCAAAACTTTTGGTGCACCGTTCGCATCAATCATTAAACCTGCATATAAAAAGCCGGTATAAGGCAGACCATCTTTTGCCATGCCTTCAATGGTTGGCATAATCACTTCTTTCATTGCACGATCATGGATCTCAGGAGTGACCACAGGAGCCGGTGTGTAAGCGCCCATGCCACCTGTATTTGGCCCTGTATCACCGTTATCACGTGCCTTATGATCTTGTGATGTTGCCATTGGCAGAACATTCACACCATCTGCCATAACAATGAAACTTGCCTCTTCACCAACCAAAAATTCTTCAACCACCACGCGCGCACCGGCATCGCCGAACTTGTTGCCTTCAAGCATATCTTCAACTGCGGCAATCGCTTCATCAATGGTATCGGCCAAAATAACGCCTTTACCAGCCGCTAGCCCATCGGCCTTGATAACAATCGGGGCGCCCATTTCTTTAATGTAATCGACAGCCGGAGCGATTTCCGTGAACACTTGATACGCAGCAGTAGGAATATTGTGTTTGGCTAAGAAATCTTTTGAGAATGCCTTTGACCCTTCAAGTTGCGCAGCGCCTTTGGTTGGACCAAAACATTTCAAACCAGCGGCCTCAAATGCATCAACCACGCCCAAAACCAATGGAACCTCAGGGCCAACAATCGCTAAGCCGATGTCGTTGTTTTTTGCAAACTCAACCAAACCGTCTAAATCTTCCACGCCAATTGCCACATTGGTTAAATTCGGCTCAAGGTCCGTTCCTGTATTACCCGGTGCAACAAAAACCTGCTCTGCCAGTGGCGACTGTGCCGCTTTCCATGCCAAAGCGTGCTCACGCCCACCACTACCGATTACCAAAATATTCATGATTCTTATCCTGTTTTGCACTTCAATAAATTTGCGCTAATTATGAAGGATTTGGGCAAACACTGCAAAAAAATGCGGCTAACTCAGCTTAAACAGTGTTTAAGTGTTTCAAATAAATAATCCAAAGTTTTATTGTTTTGAATATTTTCAATACAAAGCTTACGCATTTCAGATCGACTCAAGCCGTCTGCTGCGGCTTTCATCGCAGCAGGCATAATCACGCCATCTTTAATAATATCTGCAACATCAAACACCATTGCCCCACGCCGAGTATAGCCATGGTTAACCGCCATTTGGAAAGGAAGCCCATAAGTCCAAAGCACGACAGAAGCTAATCCATAAGCGAGGTAATTCCCATTATCTAAATAAGAATTAAATCGGTCATTTTCGTCTTTTTGACCAGGTTTGCGAGCGAATTCGCAACCGAGTAATTGGGCATTGAGTTGATAAAGTGAGGAGGCAAATTTGCCTTCGGCTTCCATGATTTGCTGATTCGTATTTGCTAAGGTTATTTTCTGCTTAAAGGTGTCACTGATTTTATTGAGTGAGTCGAAACGATAGCCAAACTTCTTCCAAGCTTGGAGTACAAAATCGGCGCGATAGATTTGGAAAACTTTCGCCATTTCAAGACGTTTTTCCTCATCTTGCCAAATTTTTAGATAGCTAAAAAAGTATTCATTGGGACGGTACTCAGACATAGAACCCATAAAAAGCGGTGAACCATCTCCGCCAGTAAATCCAATCATAACGCCAGAATCTCCGAGTTGGCGAACAGCGGCTTGAGTAATGCTAGTTCCACTGCCGAGTAAAATCACGGAAGTGTTTTTGACTGGAATGCTAAAAAATTGCACGACTTTCTTTTGTGATTTGGAATACACAATATGTTCATCCACCTGTGAAACACGGCAATGTTCCAGAAAATACAAGCCCTGACGTTTGGATGGAAGAATATCGATAGGCATAAAAAGGCTCCTAAAGAAGTTGAGAAAAGGAAGGTTAGATGTTGTGGTTTATTGTTTCGATAAAGGTTAATCACTTTTAAATTAATAGGGTATTTTGATACGTTTGACTGATTTTTACCGGCCGGTATCTTTTTAGATCACCTGTGTGGTGATGAACGTTGGTGGTCGGAACAAAAGCGAAAAGCCGCCTTTCTAAATCACCTGTGTGGTGATGAACCGATGGGACAACTTTTAATTTAGTTGATGGTTTTTCTAAATCACCTGTGTGGTGATGAACATTAACGGTGGCATGAATCTTTTCGCCAAATATTTCTAAATCACCTGTGTGGTGATGAACAATATTACGTCGAAGCATTCGGCGGCTCTGCATTTCTAAATCACCTGTGTGGTGATGAACTTGAATTTACGCCTGAAGAAGCTGAACGACTATTTCTAAATCACCTGTGTGGTGATGAACATTAACAGAGCTACAACAATTGCAGAAGTGGATTTCTAAATCACCTGTGTGGTGATGAACCAAAAGCCGCAATGATATTAATTGCTTTATGTTTTCTAAATCACCTGTGTGGTGATGAACAACACTTTGCACAAAGACTACATTGCCTTTGCTTTCTAAATCACCTGTGTGGTGATGAACGGTAGCCTGCACCACCAGCTTTGTTTATCATTTTTCTAAATCACCTGTGTGGTGATGAACTCTTCAGGATACTCTAAACCTCCAAAGTCAATTTTCTAAATCACCTGTGTGGTGATGAACCGCAACTCGAAAAAGAATGTCAGTGAGTTTTCTTTCTAAATCACCTGTGTGGTGATGAACTAGCGAACTACTTTCAAGCCGGTATGGGCGGCTTTCTAAATCACCTGTGTGGTGATGAACATTTATTTGTTTCTGAGTTGTCGGCCACGGGTTTTCTAAATCACCTGTGTGGTGATGAACTCAATCAAATTGTTGATGCGAATAAATCGGTTTTTCTAAATCACCTGTGTGGTGATGAACACGAGCTATTGGGTGCGAAACATGGCCACAAATTTCTAAATCACCTGTGTGGTGATGAACAGTAGATTCAAGTTTTGCACGATCGATATCATTTTCTAAATCACCTGTGTGGTGATGAACAAAAATCCACTTACATCCATGCTTGGATATATTTTCTAAATCACCTGTGTGGTGATGAACACAGCAGACGGCACTGCAGGGGCGATTTATACTTTCTAAATCACCTGTGTGGTGATGAACAAGACCAGATTGATTTAGCAAAAAAGCTACTTTTTCTAAATCACCTGTGTGGTGATGAACTGTGCCAGGTAAACCAAGAAATTTCAGCATAATTTCTAAATCACCTGTGTGGTGATGAACCGCAACAAAAAAGCAAAATTCAACGCGGCTCATTTCTAAATCACCTGTGTGGTGATGAACCGTTGCCGTAACCTTGTTGGGGTTGTTGCTGTTTTCTAAATCACCTGTGTGGTGATGAACTCCTCTCCCTGTTTGACCCGCAAAACGCACAATTTCTAAATCACCTGTGTGGTGATGAACCCTTAAATGACAAAACCCTTTAACATAGTCACTTTCTAAATCACCTGTGTGGTGATGAACCTTGGGGAATTCGTCAGTTTCAATTTTTGGGTTTTCTAAATCACCTGTGTGGTGATGAACGCAAACCCATCTCCAGACACTTGAACCGGAGCTTTCTAAATCACCTGTGTGGTGATGAACGAACAGATACGATTTTAGGGGCTTTGTCTTTTTTTCTAAATCACCTGTGTGGTGATGAACGGTTAATCGTCTGCAATATGGTCAAGCATTATTTTCTAAATCACCTGTGTGGTGATGAACATCCGGCCTGCGGCTTCGGCAATGGCGGCATTTTTCTAAATCACCTGTGTGGTGATGAACGTTCTGGCAACCATTGACCCAAACACTCATGCTTTCTAAATCACCTGTGTGGTGATGAACAATTGCTGAATGGTTTTCCAAGAATTTCATTATTTCTAAATCACCTGTGTGGTGATGAACGTTCTTATTTAAACTTGCCGACCATTGTAGAATTTCTAAATCACCTGTGTGGTGATGAACCGAGTACCGCATCGCCATTTTCATCAACAAGCTTTCTAAATCACCTGTGTGGTGATGAACTATTGATAAAAGTACCAACACCTGATGTTGATTTTCTAAATCACCTGTGTGGTGATGAACATCAAAGCGACATGGATAGCGCCTATCAAGACTTTCTAAATCACCTGTGTGGTGATGAACAATGCAACAATCAATGCGCAAGGCGTGCAAGTTTTCTAAATCACCTGTGTGGTGATGAACGCCACCCGATTGTCTGGCCAAAACCGACTCATTTTCTAAATCACCTGTGTGGTGATGAACTGGCAGATGCGCTCATGCGCACGCTGGATTTATTTCTAAATCACCTGTGTGGTGATGAACGTTGTAACCGCCGCCATAGTGTTTCACTAGATTTTCTAAATCACCTGTGTGGTGATGAACGTGAATCATTAGAAACGTGTTTTCCGGCATACTTTCTAAATCACCTGTGTGGTGATGAACCGCACCGGTTAAGTTACGGCCAATAAATTCTTTTTCTAAATCACCTGTGTGGTGATGAACGCTGCCATCGCTAACAGTTGGCGGCGTGCAAATTTCTAAATCACCTGTGTGGTGATGAACCAGCACCTAAAAAAAATCAAAATGCAGTCAAATTTCTAAATCACCTGTGTGGTGATGAACTATAGAAACGTCAAAGATTATCGTTTTGATTCAAACGATTATCAATTTTTTCGTTAAAAACGAATGGTTTTTCCAAATTGTTAAAGAGCTTATAAAAATCAATAGCTTAGAGTTTTTTCGATTTTTGATTGTATTTTCTGTTTTAGAGTGATGCGTATTCTTTTATAAGCATCCTAAGTATTCATTGTATTGATTGCCTTCTTTGTCGCGATATCTAAGGATGCGCATTTGCTCAAAATAATGCTCGGTTTGTCCTTGATAGTAAAAATCAATAATGTCTAACAATGGTTTGGCGATGAGTAAATAATCTGTGTGTTTCGGTTCTTGTTGGTCGAATGTGATATTAAGTGCCTCAGCAGATAAATGATTTTCAAGCGGTTGAAGGCTGAGCTGTCCCAGCGAATAGGTTAGTTGTACTTCCGCGTTTTGAGGGTCGCTTTCTCGAAACGGTAGGGCTTTTTCTTGTGTGGCTGAATAGGTGACTTCGGAATCCTGTAGAAAGCCTTTTTTAAAGCCATCGTCATGTTGAATAATTTCGTTGAAACTTTTGATTTCAATTCCCTTGGCAAGGTTTTTGGATTCATCATCGAGAATAATGCCGGCATTGATAAAGTCATCTTCGTCGAATTCAAATAATTCAGTAAATGTTTGTTCATTGTAATGAGCTGCCTTTTGTCCCAAGCCATCACAAAATCCAGGGTATTGATAGGGATTGCTTTGATTTTCAATGTCAAAACATTTCAGGCTTCTTTCAAGCACATAGCAGCCATTGTGTTTGGGGGTTTTTCGGTGGCGGTATTGGCGACCAAAGGTTTGAATAATACTTCGGTGGTCGCGTGGTTCGTTAATAATCCAATCAAAATCAAAATCTCGTCCCGTTTCAATAATCGGAGAAGCGATGACTAGCACAAAAATATGGGTTTTATTTTTCTGTTTGGCTTCTTGTTTTAATTGTTGGAAGCAGTCGGTCTCTTTTAAAAGAGGTTTTGTATCTTTACGAGTAAGTAGCTGTGCGAGTTGATGTTCTTGATAGGCTTTTTTAATTTCAAGATTTTTTGAGTGATAAATTTCAACTTTAAACAGCGCATTTTCTGGGATTAAATGGTTAAAGCTTCCGTCTAAAATCATAGCGCCCAATTCACGTATATATTGAACGTTGGCAAGTTTGATTAATCCTGTGCTAAACGATGTTTTTTCAATGGGTGTGGCAAATCTATCAAATAGTTCAAAGGTTTTTTCCAGCACATTTTCATAGACCTGTTCTAATGTGAAGTCCTGTTCAAGCGGTAATATTTTTAAGCGGCGTTTGCGGTCATTGTGTTGAATGAGTTGTTTAAACTCTTCAAAAAATGCATCGATAATTGTTGAGTTGGCAGCGTTTTCATCCAACAAGACGGTTTGATTAAGATCGGGTTCGTGAGTGTAGAAGCCTTGATAAATTCGACAAGGAATTTGTTTAATTTGGCAGTGTAGTTGGTAGCCTGTTTGATAGGCATGATTAAGTTCTTTTGCCAACCGGTTTGAAATGGTTGCAGAACTGATTAGGACTTTGCGACCATAGAAACCGCTGAGATAGATCAAACGTAAGATACTGGGGAGTTGCTGAGGTTGGTAGTTGTCGATTTCATCAATAATTAAATCTGAACTCATAATTCTTAACAGATATTTTGAGGCATTCGACTTGGTGCTGTTGATGCCTGAAATTAAGTAATCAATGGTGCAACTTAAAACCGGTGCATCGAGAATTTTTGCCAGTTTTGGTTGAAATTTATTGTCTGCAAATTGCAGAAATTTGGGCAAGTCTTCTGAGAGCTTTTGTTCGTAAATTAACTCGGTTTGTTGTTCTTCCTCTTGCGCGTCTTCTAATACACTTTGTTCAGAATTCTTTACCGGCCGGTTTAGTTTTTGATGGGTTTGGTTTTGTTCAAAAAGCTCTCGGCTATGAGTGGAACCAATAATCCCGGCGATTGCTTCAGGGTCAATTTTGAGAAACTCTTGATATTCTTGATAGGTTTGTAAGGTTAAGCTTTTTAAACCAAGTAAGCAGCTAAAACGCAAATCTTGATTTTGATTGATTGCGCTCATGATTTTTGGGGCGGCAATGGTTTTTCCAGCGCCTGTTTTCGCCATTAGGCAGCCAATAAAGCCGTAATACATTTCATTTTGGCTGTTTGGGTTGATGGTTTTTGTAATGGAATCTACAGCATTGTTTTGCCAGCCAAAGTTGTGTTGCAGTGCTAGTGGTACCCGTTTTAGCAGTTTTTTAGGCGCATAGGCTAAGTGCGAAAAGGCCGGTTCTTGCGAGCCAAAAGCGAGTTGAAACAAGTAGCGTGTGGTTTGATTGGCGGTTTTGCTGACGCCCAATAAATGTTCTTCAAGGGTTTGATTGTAGTATTGGTTGTCTTGATGAGTGTAAAGATTGGCATAAGGTGTTTGATGTTGATTCCAACGTTCTTGCTGCATGTTTTGAGAAGAAAAATGTTGGTCTGCCAAAATAAACGCTGGGCGTAGTAGGTATTGCGTCAGTTTATCTAAAGTGCTGTTCTCGGCTAAAATACTTTCTAAATAGGATTGATGTTGTGAGTCTTGATAAATTTCCAGCAATTTCTGAAAACTATTTTGTAACTTCTCTCGATAGGTTGCATCGTTGATTAAAAGTGACTGCTGTTGATAAGCTTCAATCAGTTTTGTGTGTTGTTTTGCATCATAGGCTCGACCATAGGTTTCGTTTGCACCGTAAATATTCCAAATTAGGCGATGATGGGACAAGGTGATTTGCAAAATGGCTTCAAAGAGCCCTCGGTTTGTTTGAAGTTCTTTACTGACCTTATAGCAGGCAAGAAAATCAAAGTTAGCAATTTGTTCAATAATTGTTTGAATTTGTTCTTCAAAAGGCTTTTTAGAGTGACCTTTGAACAAAGGACTGAATAAATCATACGAGAGTTTTTCATGCCGAATCGGGTCGGCATTGTGCAAGGCTTTTTTTAAGTTTGGGTCGTCTGGATTTAGTGAGAGCTTATTTTGAAAATAGTAAAAACCCTTTCCAATATCATGCACTAAGCCTGTGATGACATTCAGTTGTGTTAAGAATTTTTTTAGATCATTCAGGTGTTCGGGAATGGCGAAAGATTCAAATTTTTTGCTGGTATAACGAAATATAAATTCGCCATTTTCACTGTAATTCTCAGCACTGCCTACAATCCATTCCAATTCAATTCGAGAACGCGTTGTAATTTTATAGCACGCGACTGTCGTATTCTTGCTCGCTACAGAATTCAGCTCGGCTTTGAGCGCTTGCAACCCTTTTTCAGTGATAGCGCCCGAATAAACATTTTTGCCAATATTAGGAAGATATTGTGCAAGGATTCTGCGGCTTAGGCTCAATGCTTTCTTTTTACTTTCATTGATTAAAATGATGTTCATTTTTTCAATTCTTTTGTGTATCTATATATGATTAATTATGTATTAAATTTGTGCATATTAATAAATAGGTATGCTAGGAAATAAGTTGACTTTTGTTTTTTAAAAGCTAGTTTATTAAAAATGAATTTAATTGTATGAGGTTTTTATGCAAATAAGTATTGATGAAATATCAACAGGTGTCTTAATTGATCAGTTGAATTTTAAGCAGGAGCTAAAAGACAAAATCCTTAAAGATTTGCAAAAATCTCAACAGTGCCTGTTTAAGGCAAAAAAAATTGAGGATGTCGTTAAGCCGTTATATCGGGAAGGGGTAGAGTGTTCTCCCGATAATGTCAAAGGTTTTATCTATCTGAGTAATTTTGAAAAATTGCAGGATCCTGTTTTAACCATTTTTGAAAGTCATTGGGTGCTTGAATTTAATGAAATAAAAAATCACCAAACCGTTTTCCCTGAAAAAACTCGAGGTTGTCATAACTTTACCAATCGCGGGTTTATTAACACTGAAGATTCTAGCTTGTTTAAGCCTAATGCCAGAGCAAGTTTAAAGGGGATTAGTTCGTTTACTTTAGGAGTTAATCAACGAACTTTTGCGCCTTACGATGGTTCGCAAAGTGGTGTTTATAAGCATTTAAATTTGGTATTAAATAATCAGAGTCTTTATGTGCATTTGGCGAATCATTCGGAATTAGAAGCTGAAATTTTAATGAGTCTGCAAGCGATTTATGGCAAACCTTATGTGCAATCCTTGCAAGATTATTTAAGTCATCCAGCGCCTGAAATAACTGAGGTTGATGGATATTCAAAACAAATTACAGTGCCTTTTAATAATGGCTATGTTTTGGTATCGCCAGTGTTTAATCACCATAATTTGCAAGTGTTTAGTCGATTGCGCTATGAGAAAGGTAAGTTAATAGATTTGAACGAAAAGTTTTTGGGCGGTACTAAGCCTGGCAACGTTTCTTATACGAATTTATTGGGAGGGGGAGCTTTAAACCAATTTAAGATGCCGTTTCCAAAAGAGAGTGCTGCTAATCAACGTGCTTTATATGTGTTGGCAACTAAAGGACATTTAGTTTTATCTGAGCTACGTGGGCTTTTGAATCAAGCTGCAAAAGTTATGAGTAATTCTGAGATACCTAAATTGCAACGCGAAAAAATGGCACAACAATCCTCTTGGTTGCTTTTGCAATTTGCTGTTTCTCAAGTAGAGATGTTGTGGTTGAATCAAGAAAATTTCCCCATAAAGCCGGCATTGTTGCAGATTTTTCAGGGGATTTTTGCTCCAAAATCCAAAGGATTAGGAAAAGCCGACGTGATGGCATTTTGGCAGGAATTAATTTTGCAATCGATGCGAAATCAAGACTATGCCAAAGCGTGTTTAACCGAGCAGTTTGTTACAGCGTTAAAAGAAGAGGTGACTCGCTATGCCTAAGTTATTTTTTGTGATGAAAGACGTACAAGTTGAAGGGGCTAATGCAACTACCAGTTATTTAACGAATGCTTATCCAACTTCGTCCATTTTAGGTATGGCAGAAGCCTTTGCCTTTCAGCTAAAACAGTCTGATTTAGCGGATGAATTGCTTGAAGAACCTGTTCAGGCCTTGTCGATTATCAAGCACTTTGAGTTTCAAGCGGGTAAAAAAGCTTTTCCAGCATTTCATAAATCTGGAGGGGCTGCTCATAAAAGTATGAGTCCGAGTGAGATTACATTGAGTGAATCCTTATGTAATTTTACAGCCACTTTGGTATTTGCGATTTCGTTTCACCGAGGTGTAGACGTTGAGGATGAGTTATTGCCGAAGTGGCAGACATTTTTGCAAAGAGCGCGTGTTGCTGGTGGAAAAATCACCAATCTAGAGAAGGTGCAAATGGATTTAGTTTTTCGTTCTGTCAGTAGTTTAGAAGAGGCATTAACTTATGAAAAAGGTTGGGTGGTTGAAGATGCCAGCGATGAGTTCGAGACAGTGGTTGAAGAGTTTGATGTGACCGAAGCGGTTCGTCAGTTTACTTTTACCTACATCGCAGAAGAGACAGTTAATGGTGTAAAGCAGAAACATTACTCTAAAAAACAAAAAGGATGGTATTTCTTAGATTTACTGGGTTACCAGTTTCTTGAAGAGCCAAGAAAACGAAATGGTACGCGATTTGATCAGCCTCATGTGTTTGCAGAGCCGGTCGTGACCGCGAAAAAGTTGTCTTACTTTCGTCTAAACCGTTTAGATGAATTATTTTGGCAATGGCATAACGCAAAGGAGAGTGTCTGGTTAACACAAGTTGAATTGTAGGCAATTGAGTAAGAGGTTTCACCGTAAAGGTGGTTTGTATATGTATTTGATGATTTCGTCCTTTGTCAAACATCGCTTTGATAATGGACGCTTTAATAGGATTTATAGAAATGGCGAAAAAATTACCGACATTACTTTCTTTAACGGGCGCAATTGATCCTTCGCACGCCTTAATGTTTGGCTCATCTGGATTCGATGGGGAATTAATACCGTTGGAGATTCAACAGCGTTCGGTTTTAGGAACGCTTGGCGCACATGCTGAGTTAAAAAAAATCGAAGAAAAAACTAAAAAGGGAGACCCTGTCAGTCCAGATGGGAACCCGCAAACTGTGGATGGCTGTTTTTTGGATTACGAACAAGATACCTTGCATGTAAAAGGTACGATTCGAATCGTGAATATGATTGATGCTATTAATTGTAACGATGGAGAGGTATTGGCATTGCTTAAGAGTTATTACCTTGCTGATGAACAAACACCTTATTTTGAGGAAATTGCCAAGCGTACTTTAATTCAGTTTGTAAAAGGGGCGCCTCTTCACCGCAATGGACGAGCAAAGAATATTCAATTGAGTCTGAAGACAGAAACGCTTTCAATGGATTTGGCTGTGAATCCACGTTTAGATTTTTCAGCGGATTTAGCTGAATTACACGCTCAATTACCAGTGCTTTCTGAGACCTTAGTTCAGGCTTTGCAAGGTGGTGTGGAAGAGATCGTTTTATTGAAGTATCACTATCGAATCGAGTTAGGAGAAGGACAGGAGGTTTATCCTTCGGAAGAGTTTGTGGACGGCTCAAGCGATAAAACGTTGTTTAGAGTTCGGGGTAATCAGGCAGGAATGCACACCCAAAAAATCGGCAATGGTTTAAGAACCATTGACACTTGGTATGAAGATAATGCGATGCATGCAATTCCAGTTGATCCTTACGGACCTGACAAGCGTTTTGGCTGCCTTAGACGTGCTAAAAACCATGTATTCGATGCTTTATCAAAGCTGATCAATGAAAAACCTATGGATAGCAACGAACAACATTATTTAATTGCCTCGATGATTCGTGGCGGTGTTTACAGCGCGAAGTAATCTCACCGGAACGATTCTATTTTTTAGGGTTCAGCGAGGCTGAGCCTCTACTTTTATAGGTGTATTATGAAAAAATTAATTTTAAGCTCGGTCTTTCCCGAAGACGACGGTATGTTTTTTCACAATAAGGTGTTTCGTATTTTGCATCGTTTTTTGCGAGAAACAGAGCAGTCTATTCTCTTAGGTATGGCAAAAAATGAATTTGGTAAAGTCGATCACGGTGCTCTGTTTTTTTATGCGGACAAAAAAGTATTGGATCAGTTTTGTGCTGTACCTGACATGGTAAAGATTCTAGAGCGCAATATTTATGATCAATGTATTGAGGATGTGGCGGAGCAAGAGCCGGTATTAATGCGTGTTTCGAATTATAACCCTGTCAAAAAAGCGAAAGCTAGGCATCAGTATTGGATACAAAAATTTGGTGAAATTGATCCAGCTATTGCTAAGCAAAAAGCCAATTTACAGACTTTAATTCAATATTATCGAAACAAGCAAAGTGCGGAACGTGAGGTCTATTTTTTAGCTCACAAAAATGGCAAGCAGCTTGGAATTCACGCTCAAGCACAGTTGGCAAACCCTCGTGAATTAACCAGTAATTCCTATGGGTTATCGCAGCGGTTTTGAATCGTGAGAGGGTACGATTAGATAAATCGTACCCTACAGAGGAGTCATCGGACTATTAATTTAGTGCTTAAAGTGACGCATGCCTGTAAAGACCATGGCGATACCGTGTTCATTTGCGGCATCAATGACTTCTTGATCACGCATTGAACCACCTGGGTGAATCACTGCGGTGATGCCTGCTTCGGCTGCGGCATCAATACCGTCGCGGAATGGGAAGAAAGCATCGGATGCCATAACAGAACCTGGAACTTCTAAACCTTCGTCTGCCGCTTTAATGCCAGCAATTTTAGCTGAATATACACGGCTCATTTGACCGGCACCGACACCAATTGTCATGCCGTCTTTAACATAAACAATTGCGTTAGATTTAACGAATTTTGCTACTTTCCAAGCAAACATTAAGTCAGTCATTTCTTTATCTGTTGGGGCACGTTTAGTGACGATTTTTAAATCGTCGGCAGCAACTGTGCCTAAATCACGATCTTGAACCAATAACCCGCCGGTAACTTTTTTGTAGTCGTACGCTTTGTGCTGACCATTAAATTCACCACACTCTAATAGGCGTACATTTTTCTTTTCAGCAATGGCTGCTTTCGCCGCGTTTGAAACGGTAGGTGCAATAATGACTTCAACAAACTGACGATCCACAATCGCTTTGGCTGTTTCTTCATCGAGTTCAGTGTTGAAAGCGATAATGCCACCAAATGCGGAGGTTGGGTCGGTTTTAAAAGCACGATCATAGGCTTCAAACTGAGTTGTTCCAATTGACACACCACAAGGGTTGGCGTGCTTGACGATTACACAAGCTGTTTCGTCAAAGGTTTTTACCAGTTCAAGAGCTGCATCGGTATCAGCGATATTGTTGAAAGATAGCTCTTTTCCTTGGATTTGGGTTGCCGTTGAAATCGATGCTTCTTGTGGGTTGCGTTCAGTGTAGAAAGCCGCTTCTTGGTGAGGGTTTTCGCCGTAACGCATGGTTTGCTTTTTCACATACTGAGTATTGTAGGTACGTGAGAAGTTATCGCCTTCTTCTGCAAACATTTTGCCGAAGTAGTTTGAAATCGCGCCATCGTAACGTGAAGTTTGCTCGAATGTTTTAATCGCTAGATCAAAACGAGTGGCGTGAGATAGTTGACCGTCGTTGTCAGACATCTCTGCAAGAATACGACCATAGTCAGCAGGATCGGTGACAACAGCAACGTCATTGTGATTTTTCGCCGCGGAACGCAACATGGTTGGACCACCGATATCGATGTTTTCAATTGCATCTTCTAGTGAACAATCCGTCTTCGCGACTGTTGCTTCAAATGGGTAAAGGTTCACCACCACCATATCAATGGCATCAATTCCATGCTCAGCCATCACTGCATCGTCTTTGCCACGACGACCTAAAAGCCCACCGTGAATTTTTGGGTGCAACGTTTTTACACGACCGTCCATCATCTCTGGAAAACCTGTGTATTCAGATACTTCTGTCACCGGTAAGCCCGCTTCAGAAAGTACTTTGTAAGTACCGCCGGTTGAAAGAATGGCAACGCCCATGTCGCTAAGAGATTTGGCAAATTCAAGAATGCCGTTTTTGTCAGACACGCTGATTAAAGCACGACGAACTGGTTTCATGGTTTTTCTCCAAAAAGTTTAAAAGTAATTAGGTGTTTGATGTATTCATAAATCAGGGTTGTGATTGGCTTAAACTGCCACGCAGAATAAGGGGTGATTGCGTCGAACGACCATGACGGTGAACATTACTTTTTAATCTATCACCGGTCGGATATGATCACTTTCCATAACCTCTAAGATTCGATTAGCTGATATTTGAGCATTTTTTTACGCAAAGTATTACGGTTAATTCCAAGCATTTTTGCGGTTTGGCTTTGATTGAAGTCGTTCTGTTTCAACACGGCCTCAAGTAAAGGTTTTTCCACTTGTGCGATGACAGTTTCATATAAATCACACGTATTTTGGTCTTGTAAATTCTGAAAGTAGGTTTCCAGTGTTGCGGTTACCTGAGCACTTAAAGAAATTGAATGATGTGTTTTGCCCATAATTTTCGAATGCTTATTTCGATTGCTTTGAGCCCTCTGCGTTAGCGAGGGGCAAAAAGTTGCTTAATTAAATCAAGTTGTGTTTGTGCTTGATCAAGTTGGTTAAATTGGCGGCGAATTGCTTGATGATTTTCGATACCGGCCGGTGAGTTTTGCAGATACCAGCCGAAATGTTTTCGTGCAATTCGAGGGCCAAGAATGTCGCCATACAGAGAATGTAGTCCCTGAATATGTTTGAGTAAGGTGCTGAAAAATTCTAACTCTGTTGGGCCTGCAAGCATCTCGCCTGTCGTTAGGTAATGATTTGTTTCACGAAACAACCACGGATTGCCTTGGGTTGCTCGTCCAATCATCAGGCCGTCAGCACCGGTGTATTTTAATACAAATTCTGCTTGCTCGGGGCTGCAAATATCACCATTTGCAATCACAGGAATCGATACGGTTTGTTTTACTTTTTTTATGGTGTCGTATTCAGCATTTCCTTGAAATTTTTCTGCTCGGGTTCTGCCATGAATTGTGATGGCATCAAGCTCACATGCTTCAGCAATTTGTGCAATATCAACGGCATTTTTGTGTTCAGAGTCCAAGCCTGTTCGGATTTTGACGGTAACAGGAACATCGACCATGTTTTTAACTTGCGTGAAAATTTCTTGTACTTTATCTGGATGACCCATTAAGACTGAACCTGCGGCAACGGAGCAGACCTTTTTGGCCGGACAGCCCATATTGAGATCAATAATTTGCGCACCATTTTCAACTTGCCAAGCAGCGGCCTCAGCGAGTTCTTCAGGATTTGTCCCTAAAAGTTGAATCGCACGCGGTTCTGGATCATTGAGATTGACATGGCGAGTCGAGGATTTTTTCGATTCCCAAAGTTCTTTTTTTGACGCAACCATTTCGGCAAGGGTATAAGCTGCGCCATTTTGCCGACAAATTTCTCGAAAAACGGCATCGGTAATCCCAGCCATTGGCGCGAGTACAAGAGGATTGTCAAATTGATAAGGGCCGATTTTTAGCATATTTACCGATGTTGAATATTAGAAAGTCTTGTAAAGTTTTCTGGAAAAGGGATGCAGTACAAAGAGAATTTTCCCGCACAGATTCGGGTATAAAAGCGATCTTAGGTGAGCTTGTGATGTCTTTTCCAAAAAACCTTTCAGGTCTAAACCAAATTAGGGTTAAACCTTATGTCCACTTAGTCTAGCCCATTCGTCCGTTGTGGCAAGTTCACTAAGTTCAAAGCCAAATTTTTTATAGTGTTCAATCAATTCATCTGCCTGAGTGGTCAATAAGCCTGAAAGCACTAACTCACCACCGGATTTTACTAAGCGTTCAAATTCGCTTGCCAGCTCTTTTAATGGGCCAGAAAGAATGTTCGCGATGAGTAGATCGACCGGCTCGGAATTAAAATTTTGAACCAATGCAAAATCAATGGAGGCATGGTTTCGTTCAGCGTTTTGTTCTGACGCTTGAATGGCTTGCGGATCAATATCTGTTCCTGAGACCTTGGTGGCTCCAAGCTTTTGAGCGGCTAATGCTAAAATTCCAGAGCCACAACCGTAATCAATCACGGTTTTACCGGCCGGGGGATTTGTGTCTAACCATTCTAAACACATCGCGGTGGTTGGGTGAGTGCCTGTGCCGAACGCCATGCCGGGATCCAACATGAGGTTAATAGCTTGGGCGTTGGGTGCTTTGTGCCAGCTTGGCACAATCCAGAGATTTTGACCAAATTGCATCGGTTGAAATTGATCCATCCACTCCCTAACCCAGTCTTTGTCTTCAATTGCTTCAACTTTAAAGTAATGGTCTTTAAGGTCTGGCATATTCGCTTGAATGGTTTCAACAATAAGTTTGGCATTGGTCTCAGCATCAAACAGTGACATAACTTTTGTGAGTGACCAGATGGGGGTTGTGCCAAGTTCTGGTTCGTAAATCGGTTCGTCTTGTGCATCCATAAATGTGACAGATACCGCTCCGATTTCCGTCATCATATCGGATAAAGGTTCTGCAACGGGTTCAGCTACGTCTGTGGTGATTTGAATCCATGCCATGATTTTGCCTCCAACAAGGAAATATAGTTACCGGCCGGTAATGTTTAAGGTCGTTTTGAATGAATGAGAGATAGAGTGCTTTTAAGAAAAAACCACAAGGTTTGACGCCTGTGGTTTTTTGTAAAAATCTAGTTTTTACAGTCTAGACTAGGTGTTCAAGACGGTTTTCAAGGTAGTGGATGTTTTGACCACCTTCGACAAAACCTCCATCATTCATGATTTCACGCTGCATGTTAATGTTGGTCTCAATCCCTTGAATAATCATTTCTGAAAGAGCGGTGTTCATTCGAGCTATCGCTGTTGAACGGTCGCTACCAAAACTAATTAATTTGCCAATCATTGAGTCATAAGTGGATGGAACCGTATATCCGGTGTAAATGTGAGAATCCCAGCGAACCCCTAAACCACCGGCTAAATGCAAACGTTCGATTTTACCCGGTGAAGGCATAAAGTTTTTTGAAGGGTTTTCAGCATTCACTCGACATTCAATTGCATGGCCGGTGAGTTTAATGTCTTCTTGTTTTAGAGTCAGAGGTTTGCCCATTGCAATTTCAATTTGCGCTTTAACCAAGTCAATGCCGGTGACCATTTCTGTAACACAGTGTTCGACTTGCAGACGGGTGTTCATCTCAATGAAATAGAACTCACCATTTTCATATAGGAATTCAAAGGTTCCAGCTCCGCGGTAATTAATATCTAAACAGGCTTTAACGCATGCAGAACCGATTCTTTCACGTTGTTCTGGTGTTACACCCGGTGCAGGGGCTTCTTCAACGACCTTTTGGTGGCGGCGCTGCATTGAACAATCACGTTCACCAAGATGAATTGCATTGCCTTGACCATCCGCCAAGATTTGGATTTCTACGTGACGTGGGTTCTCTAAGAACTTTTCCATGTAAACTTCTGGGTTTCCGAAAAAGTTATTGGCTTCGGTACTGGTTAAAACCACGGATTTCAATAAGTTGGCTTCTGTATGAACGACGCGCATGCCGCGGCCACCACCACCACCGGCTGCTTTAATGATGACTGGATAACCAATTTCTTTGGCAATTCTTAGATTTTCTGCATCATTTTTGGGGTCTAGTGGGCCGCCAGAACCTGGAACTGTCGGTACGCCAGCGGCTTTCATTGCTTTGATTGCTGCAACTTTGTCGCCCATCATGCGAATGGTGTCTGCTTTAGGGCCGATAAAAGCAAAACCTGATTCTTCAACTCGTTCGGCAAAGTCGGCATTTTCTGACAAAAAGCCATAGCCAGGGTGAATAGCTTCTGCATCGGTCACTTCTGCCGCAGCAATTAAGGCTGGAACATTTAAGTAACTTTGAGCGGAAGGGCCGGGGCCAATGCAAACGGTTTCGTCGGCCAGTAAAACATGTTTTAGGTTGGCATCTTCAGTGGAGTGGACAGCAACTGTTTTAATGCCAAGTTCTTTACAGGCACGCAATACACGCAAGGCGATCTCACCGCGGTTAGCAATTAGAATTTTTTCAATCATTTGGAACCTCTTAAATGGCAATATGTGGCTTATTCAATAACAAACAGCACTTGGCCATATTCAACTGGTTCACCATTGACTCCCAAGATTTGTTTAATGGTTCCAGCTGTATCTGCTTCAATTGGGTTCATGATTTTCATTGCTTCAAGAATACATAGAGTGTCACCGACAGAAACCGTATCACCTACTTTTACAAATGGGTCGGAATCTGGAGACGGTGCTTCATAGAAAGTTCCAACCATTGGTGAGGTGATTTTGTGTCCTGATATTTCCGCAGGTGCTGCGTCAGTTGAAGCCGGAGATGCTGGCGTCGGATCCATTGCCGGTGTTTGTGGCGCAGCGGCTGCCATAGGAGCGGCCATTGGGGCTTGGATGTAGGTTGGTTCTTGAGAGCGTGTAATACGGATATTGTGTTCGCCTTCTTTAATTTCGATTTCAGCAATATCTGATTGTTCGACAATTTCAATCAATTTGCGAATAGAGCGAATGTCCATATGAGTATCCTTTCTTGGTTTTGTTATCTGACCGATACCGGCCGGTAAATAATTTTTACTTATCGTTTTTGTAACGTTTTACAGTGTCTTTTCGACCGCATATTGCAAAGCTAGTTCATAGCCTTTTGTGCCTAATCCGGCAATCACGCCTTGGGCTAAATCCGAAAAATACGAATGTGCGCGGAAAGCTTCGCGTTGATGGATATTACTAATGTGAACTTCAATAAACGGAATAGCAACCGTTGCCAGTGCATCTCGAATCGCGATGCTTGTATGCGTGAAAGCGGCTGGATTAATGATAATAAAATCCGTGCCGTCATCCATTGCGAGATGGATACGTTCAATGAGTTCAAACTCGGCATTACTTTGGAAGTGTGAGAGGTCCACGTCAAATTCGTCGGCGAGAACTTCCAAGTTTTCGATGATATCTTCCAGCGTGTCGGAACCATAAATTCCAGGTTCACGTCTGCCAAGCATATTCAGATTTGGGCCATTTAAGACAAGAATAGAAGCCATAGGCGGTGGCAATTCCTTTAGTGAGGCGTTGAAAACAGTCGAAAGAGTGAATTGTTAATCCCTTATTTTCATGAGGATTAAACAAAATGTGACGAAATTATAAACGATAGGGACAGTTAAAACTATTTATAAAATCGGTAAATTTCATGAAAAGTATTGAATTGCGGTAAAAGTCCGTGAAAACTCATAAAATCGTGGTGAGTAGATGTTTAATCTGTTTATGAGGACAAGTAGTGAGTACACCCCATGAATTTGATCATCATGAGGTGTTTGAGAAGTTTTTTACTTTTGGAATGCGTTTGTAATGATTTGTGTAAAGTCTTCGGCATTTTTAAAGCCAACAACACGTTGCGCTTTTTGTTCCGAACCATTCTCGAAAAACAGGATGGCTGGAGGCCCAACGATTCCAAAACGTTTCATCAATTCCTTGTCGATCTCATCATTTGCGGTCACGTCGGCTTTTAGCAAGGTTACGCCTGAAAGTGCAGCTTGAACTTGTGCGTCTGAAAAGGTGAATTGTTCCATCTCTTTACAACTGATACACCAATCTGCATAGAAATCGAGCATGATTGGTTGTCCGGTTGCAACGATTTTGTCTAAATCTTCAGAACTCTTAATTTTTTGGAAAGCGAGTTTTTGCTCAGTCGCAGCAGCGTTTCCACCACCTTGAAGAACTTTTAATGGTTGCAAGGTGTCTTTAGAACCGGCCAGCATACCAATGAATAATGCTAAACCGTAAATAAACATAACGAGTCCAAAACCTTTGAAGAGTTTGAACCAGCCTGATTTATCAGCAACTGAGTTGAAGGCTCCGATATAGACAGCAGAGGTAATCAGCAGCAATGCCCAAAGTGTCATGGTAATTTCAGCTGGCATAATGCGGCTTGCCATCCAGATGGCGACACCAATTAGCATGACGCCGAATACTGCTTTCACATTGTCCATCCATGCACCGGCTCGTGGGAGAAGTTTGCCGGCCGATGTTCCCAAGAGTAATAAAGGAACGCCCATACCAATACTCATTGCAAATAGAGCGGTTCCGCCCAGAAGCGCATCACCGGTTTGCCCTATATAAATCAGTGCACCAGCCAAAGGAGGCGCGACGCAAGGTCCGACAATTAAGGCAGATAAGAAGCCCATAATAGCAACGCCAGTGAGTTTTCCGCCTTCTTGTTTGTTGGAGATATTGGTTAGTTTAGATTGAACTGAGCTAGGTAGTTGTAACTCATAGAAACCAAACATGGACAGTGCTAGCAGAACAAAGATCACACTGAATGAGCCAATGATCCAAGGATTTTGGAAAGCCGCTTGTAGGTTTTCACCGAATAGACCGGCTAAAACACCGGCAACGGTGTAAGTAATGGACATGGCCAAAACGTAAACCAGTGACATGGTAAAGGCACGGCGAGTGGTGATTTGGTCACCTTGCCCAGCAATAATGCTCGACAGGATTGGAATCATTGGGAATACGCAAGGCGTCAGTGACAGTAATAAACCGAACACAAAGAAGGTCAGGATCACAATCCATACACTGCTGTTTTTGAGTGTGTCGGCAATTTGATCTGTTTCAGAAAGTTCACCGGCCGGTTGCGTTTGTGCCGTTGCGAGAACCGGTGTTGCAGATGTGTTTTCTGTGATTTGATCTGCACTGACAGTAAATGTTTTTCTCTCGGGTGGATAACAAACCCCTGCGTCTGCAGAACAACCTTGATATTCAACTTCAACATTCACTGTGCCGGTTAGGCTTGAAAAAGGCAGAGTGGCTTGTAACTGATTATGGAAAACGTTCGTTCTGCCGAAAACGGGATCATCTATTTCGATCGCTTCTGGAAGCTGTAAGGCACCGAGTTGTGCGTCACCTTCGATAATTTTGGTTTTAATTTTATCTCTGTAAAGGTGATAGCCTTGTGCAATGTTCCAGCTAAGGACGACTTGGCCGTTTTCGATGGTTTGCAAGAATTGGAAAGCCTTATCGGCCGGTAAAAGTTCGTTCGAAGCGTTACCACTTTGTAATAGATTGTTTAGTTCACCCAGTGAAGAAAAGCTTGAAGGGTTACCGGCCGGTGATGTTTGTGCAGTTTTTTCGGGTAAATCGACAAAGAATTTACGAGTTTGCGGAGGGTAACATACGCCTAATTTATCCGCACAACCTTGGTATTTAATGGTGAGTTCAGTACGTGTTACATCACCGTCATAGGCTATTTTGGCAATGGCTTTTTGATTGAATACTTCGGTTTTACCAAAAATTGGATCATCGACGCTTTTAGTTTTTGAAAAACTTGCCGGTTGTAGAGTGATATTGGTGGCCGTAAAAGACATTTTGTCTTTATAGAGTTTATAGTCATCGGCAATTTTCCATTCAACCTTGATTTTACCGTCTTCAACGGAAGGCTCAAGCAGTTCAAAAGCTTCATCTACTTGCAGCAAGTCAGCTTGAGATGTGGCCGGTAAAAAAATGATCAGAGCCATCATTAAGCCAGCAAACCACATATTTATTGCAGTATATAAGTTAGAACGAACAGCAGAATCTGCCATAGTCGTTTTGTGTTGTAAATAAGAATTTGCTTCAGCCATAAGAGTACCCGTTAAATAAGGATTTAATTTTTTTGTGTAGCGCATTTTATACCACTAACAAGCGTTCGAAAAAGTGAATCATTTTGGATTAATACATAAAATTTATTAACATGCTCTAAAAGAAATTTATGGTTTGTGGAATAATAATCTGTCAAATTGAATTGCAAAGTTCAAAAGAGGCAAGTAAGCACAAAAGGTGAGTCCTATGAAATTTTTATTGTTTTTTATTGTCATTCCTCTGATTGAGTTATATGTATTGATTCAGGTCGGTTCAGAGTGGGGTGCCTTAAATGTGGTTTTATGGACGGTTGTCGGTGCGATTCTGGGGTTGGTTTTAATGCGTCAGCAAGGTTTGGCGACTATGCAAGAGGCGCAATTGGCAATGGTCAAAGGAGAGCCAGTGCAAGGTGCACTCATGAATGGTGTCTTTGTATTTTTAGGAGGATTACTGCTGTTTTTGCCAGGCTTGATTTCGGATGTGATTGGATTGATTCTGTTAGTACCGTTTATTCGAAGTGCAATGATTTCTCAAGCTGTCAAAGGTATGAATCAGCGTGGAAAAAATCGCGCTCATAGAGGTCAAAGTAATGTCTATGATGGTGATTGGCAAGAGAAGCAGCCTGAGTCACCAAAGGTTTTGGAAGGTGAAGTGGTTTCTAATTCAAAGGATTCTAAAAAAGACTAGAGCCGTAGTTTGTCGAAAATTGACCAGAGGGTCGAATGTCTGTTCGACTCTCTGGGAAGTATTAGAAACCAAGAGGTTATTCAAAGGTTTCGTTTTCTATTAAATCTGTATATCCCAACCGATAGTTCGGAAATTTAAATTCATAACCACTTTCTAAAAGACGTGCGTTAGAAATTTTCTTATTACTACGCATTAGACGAGAATTCTCGGTGGGTTCCATATGTTCGATTTCTGGAACTGACAATTGCTCTGCCAACCAGCTATAAACTTCGCATGATAAGCTAGGTTCACAGTCCACACCTAAGTAAATATTTTCCAGTTTAGCGCCAGAAACGTCTAGGTTCAGCAGGTGTGCTAAAACCCCAACACAATCATCTGAGTGGATACGATTGCTCCATACATCTTCCATGCAGTGAGCTTTGCCTTCTCTTACCAAATCAATTAAATGTGTTCGTCCAGGACCATAGATGCCACCTAAACGAATAATTGTGGTTGGAGTAGAGCTACTAAGTGCTAGTTCTTCACCTTCAAGAATGCGTTTGGTAGAAAAACTGTGTGGATCTGTCGGACTTTCTTCATTCACGACTTCTCCGTCATTTTGTGAAAAAACCGATGTGCTGGAGATAAAGAACAAACGCTTGATGTTTTTATCTTGCAAACCATTTAAGAGATTTTTCAGGTTTAGAACATACGCATTGTAGTAGGCGCTGTCTTTGTATTTCCCAGCGGTAGGCATAAAAAATGCGTAATCGATTTCATCTGGTAATTGTTCGATTTTGTGATTTAAGTCAGCTTCAATCGCATGCAAATTGTCGGGCACATATTCGGTAGTGCGGCGCAAACCGTAAACGGTGTGCTCTTGAGCGAGCTGTTGTCCTAATTGACAGCCTATACTGCCACATCCTGCGATTAGAATGGATGCCATAATCAAATCCTTTTAATTGAGAGACGGTCGATGAAACAGTCTCTATTTAAAGCGACAATTTTTGAAGATTCAAGGGATTTCTCGGTTGAATTATATAGTCAGTGTTTTGCTTAAGGATTAGGTATTCGTAACTCATTGGTTTTGAGGTTGCAATTTAAGAGCCGCTTGACGAATGCGCATTAACACTGCTTGTCTGACTTCATTGGGTACAGTAAAAATATCATTAAAAGTGCCCATTTGTTCGTTGATTTTCTTTTGTTGGTAGTTTTGGATTGCGCTGTCGGGAACTTTGAAGCTTGAATCGCAATATCCATCGGTAATTTCCGCTAATATTTCTGGGCGTTTTTGCATCATGCGTTCGATGTCACCTATGAACGCCTCGGTGTTAAAAATTATCCGACTTTTGGTGGCTAGGGTAACGGATGCATATTCGTTGGCTTTGAAATCTTTATGGTTGATGATTCTGGCGACAATAGATTTTTGGTCATCAGGCACAAAAGGTTCAATGGCACGCATGAATTCACGCTTTTCCAAGCGCATCATTTGTTGTATGGCTTTGTGCTTGGCTTCTTTGATTTGGTTTTGAAAAATAAGTGCATAAACAATGCCGGCTAAAATGGTGCAAGAAAAGGTAATTGCGAGTAAAACTAAGGCTGATGCCTCTAATACGATTAACCAGATGACAGCTAGAATAGCGAGAAGAACAAGCCAAGAGAGTCCGTTGATTAAAATTCCTTTTGTGTGCATATACCAAGGATAGTAGCGTTCTGGATTCAGAATGTTAGTGTCCATCTCCATTAAATAATTGATGGCTTCAAGATAATCAAACTTTTTCATAGGCAGGCTTTTTAAAATTTTTATTGATTTTAAGCGATTTTCACGGGGAATGTATTCTTTAACGGCTAGGCAGAATAGATGCAAATTTTATGCCGGCCGGTAAGAAAGTAAGTGACTTCTGGATGAAAATTTAAATTTTATATCGTTTTGGGGTTAGAAAAAGAACGCTGAAAAACTTCTAAGTTATTGATAAAATGGAAGTATAGAGAGGAAAGTCTAGCTTGGGTTCCTAATTTTTGACAGCTCCTCTAGAGGGGGAAAGATGTTAGACATCGGTGGTTTATCAAATTTTGCAACGATTAGTCGTCAGCAACCTGCTGGAATGGTTGAGGCTGAAAGAATTGTTCGTGAGCAAGAAAAAGCCAGCATTGTCTCTAATAACTCTCAATCAAGTAGCTCTATTCCGGTTAAAGATAATCAAGACCTTAATACCTCACCAAGTCAGCGCATTAATGATACAAGTGGAGTCAATGCGCAATCTCGGATGAATGCCCAAGATGACGAGCAATCCTCCCAAGAGCAACAAATGAAAATTGACCAAGTGGTTTCACAGCTGAAAGCACGTGATCGGGAAGTTCGTGCGCATGAACAAGCGCATTTAGCGGTCGCTGGTCAATATGCAACAGGTTTGAGCTACACTTATCAATCTGGACCCGATGGAAAACGTTATGCCATTGGTGGAGAGGTGGGGATTGATACTTCTGCCGTATCAGGAGACCCAGAAGCGACCATTCAGAAAATGATGGTGGTACAAAGTGCAGCAATGGCGCCTGCCCAGCCCTCTGCGCAAGATTATCGAGTGGCTTCATCTGCTAGACAAGCGATGGCTGAGGCTCGTGCAGAGCTCTCTGCACAGCAAATGGAAGCCTCCCAAAGCAGTAGCAATGTCAGTAATTCAGAGAAAGAGGTTGTTGACAATGAAGAGACTCAGCAACCAGGGATGATTGCTGATAGAGCCGCATTTGAGACGAGATTACAAATGCCGACTGGACATGAAATGGTGGCAGATTTAGTTAATCCAAGTTAATCACAGGTCATTGATTTGACAGAACGTTTGTTGCATAGTGTCCATCAGGTTTAAAATTTTCGGGTCTCGGATTTTGCACAAAATTTTGCTTCCTTCTCGACGTGACGTAATGATTTCCTTTTCTCGCAAGATGTCGATGTGTTGAGAAATATTACTTTGTGTTGTGCCGACTTGTTTCACAATATCCATTACAGGTAATTCCTGACCGCCGATGACGCAAAGAATTTTTAGTCTCAATGGATGTCCCATCGCTTTGAGCGCCTTCGATGCTTTGCTAATGTTTTCTTCTTTCATTTCAAATGGCGATTCTGATTGAGTGCTCATAAATCCTATCACTATATAACTGTATTATTGTTTAAGTATATTCTTACTTAGTTATTCAGCATCTATTCTAGAAAAAGCCTGGCAAACTGTCACTTAAACTTAATTTATACTGCACAAGAAATTTTTTGCTTTAATAAATCAAATCGCCAAGTCACGTGATAAGAATTGAACTTTGGAAAGTAACAATCATTTCGTGCATAATGACTTTTCATTGTCAAAATAATAAAAGCAAATACGCAAAAAACCAAAAAAATGTCCTAGGAGAAACTGTGGCAACTTCCAAATTTACAAAAACCTTGTTAGTCGGCTCTGGTGTGGTGCTCGGAGCCTTGATTGCGGTGGGCACAAATGTCATGGCAAATAAGCAGGTGGATTCTGAGGCGCAGAGCCCTGGTATTCCTCTGGAGGATCTTCAGGCATTTGCGGAAGTCTATGAACGTATTTCAACCGACTATGTGGACGTAATTGATGATAAAAGTCTGATTGAAGGCGCGATTAGCGGCATGTTGTCCAGTTTGGATCCGCATTCTGCTTATTTGCCACCTGTTGATGCGAAAGAGATGGAAGAGCATACCAGGGGTGAGTTTGGCGGCTTAGGTATGGAAGTCGGTATGGAAGATGGCTTTGTCAAAGTTGTTTCGCCTATTGATGACACACCAGCTCAGAGAGCCGGAATCATGGCGGGTGATTTAATTGTCAAATTAGGCAATGAACCGGTTAAAGGAAAAAGTCTAAGCGAAGCGGTTGATATTATGCGTGGCAAGCCAGGCACCCAGCTAGAGTTGACCATTGTCCGAAAAGGGGAAGATAAGCCTTTAAAAATTGAGCTGACACGGGCTATTATTAAGGTACGAAGTGTTCGTCAGCGTATGTTACCTGAAGGGATTGGCTATGTTCGAATCTCTCAGTTTCAAATGCGAACAGGGCCGGATTTAATCAAAGCCATTGATACGTTGGAAGAAGAGAATAAAGGTGAATTAAGTGGCCTGGTTTTGGATTTGCGTAATAATCCAGGGGGCGTTTTAAATGCTGCGATTCAAGTATCGGATGCATTTTTGAATGATGGTTTAATTGTCTATACTGAAGGTCGCATCCGTAATTCACAAATGCGCTTTGAAGCCGAAGAAGGGGATGTCATGGATGGCAAACCTGTCGTTATTATTGTGAATGAAGGTTCTGCCTCAGCGTCTGAAATCGTTTCAGGAGCACTTCAAGATCAGAAGCGTGCAATTGTTGTGGGTCGTGATACCTTTGGTAAGGGGTCTGTGCAAACCTTGTTACAGTTAAATAATAATGCTGCGATTAAGCTGACGACTGCGAGATATTTTACGCCCAATGGACGTTCTATCCAGGCTGAAGGTATTAAACCAGATGTTGAAATTGAACGAGTTAAGGTAGAAAAGGTCGAAGAATCTGCGATTGGAAATATAAAAGAAAAAGATTTAGCTGGTCACCTTGAAAGTGAACAAGAGGCGACTGAAGAGAAAAGTGAAGAATCAGCAGAAAACAAAGCGATGAAAGAGACTCAAGAGCTTTTGGATAAAGATTTTGAATTAAATGAAGCGCTTCGTGTTGCTAAGACAATGATTCTTGCGCAGAAAATGCAAAAATAAGATCGCAATAAATCAATATGGCCCGCTTATGCGGGCTTTTTTGACTGTGTAGAATATTTAGAATCTGTATTTTTCTTATGGAGAAAGTGATGCCTAAAGTTTTAGTTCCCTTGGCGCAAGGGTGTGAAGAGTTAGAAGCGGTTACTATTACCGATATTTTAGTGCGAGCAGATATTGAGGTGGTGACCGCTAGCTTGGACAATGAAAAAGTGATTCAGGCGAGTCGAGGAATGCAGTTGATTGCTAAGACGACGCTGGCTGACGTAGAAAATGAAGTGTTTGATTTGATTGTGTTGCCAGGTGGTTTGCCAGGGGCTGACCATTTGCAGAATGATGTGCGATTGCAAAAAATGCTCCAAAAAAATATCCAGCAACAACGTTATGTGGCTGCGATTTGTGCAGCGCCTAAGGCGCTTGTTGCGGCTGGATTGTTGGATGGAAAACAAGCCACCAGTTTTCCAGGCGTGATTGATGAAAACCCGGCACCGAATATGCAATACCTCGAACAAGCTGTGGTTCAAGATGGTCAAGTGATTACGTCTCGTGGCCCCGGCACTGCTATGGATTTTGCATTGCACTTAGTTGAGTTATTGCAAGGAAAGGCTGTGAGAGATTCAGTTGAATCCGTTTTGCAAAGAGTTTAAGTATGCAAAAAATCTTTATTTCTGTTGCTTCATTTGTGGATCCTTATTTGCCGTTTACGGTTCAAAATGCGTGTGAGTCGGCAAAGCATCCTGAAAACTTGGTGTTTGGAGTGGTAGATCAAGCGCCAGATAATCGTAGAAAAACATTGCAAGCATTGGAGTTGTCAGCTGAGATTCGATATATCCATATTGATCCGGTGGAAAGTCGCGGAGTTTGTTGGGCTCGTTCATTGGTCCAGTCGCTTTATCAGAATGAAGCCTATTATCTGCAAATCGATTCTCATACCTATTTCGAAAAAGATTGGGACATTCGGCTGATTGAGCAATTGAACTCATTAAATGATATGCACGCAAAGCCGATTTTGTCGATCTATCCATATGGATTTGAGTTTGAAGAAGACCGGCCGGTGGTAAAGGTTCGAGTAGGTGGCCTGACAACTTTGGTGTTAAGAGTGAAGCCTAATGAAGCTCTTGAGGAAAAAAATCCTGTTTTGCATTTTAGGGCTGAACATCAGAAAATCAGGGAACCTGTGTTGGGATTCCATTTAGCTGGCGGGTTTATTTTTACCTTTGGTCAGTTTGTTAATGAGGTGCCTTATGATCCAAGGCTGTATTTTCATGGTGAAGAACAGAGTTTGGCCGTTAGAGCTTATACACACGGTTGGGATATTTTTCATCCGCCAGAAATTCCGCTTTATCATCTTTATAAGCAACCTGAAAACGCTTACATAACGCATCATTGGCATAAGGATTGGGATCAACAACGGGATTATGCTTGGCATGAATTGCGTGCCAGCGCAGTGGAGCGTTTAATTAAATTACTCTATCAGCAGCAAGATCTTGGCGCGTATGGGGTCGGCTCTGAGCGAACTTTGCAACAGTTTGCTGAATTTTCAGGCATTGATTATTTACGGCAAACGATGAATTTTGAGCATTTACCGAAAACTTTATAAGTAATAGTCATTCGCTTGTTGGTAAAAACGGTTGGCTAGCTCGGATAAGTTGCGAAAATTTTTTGTTTCTTAAACCAACCGTCCCAAAGCACATTATTCTGTGTCAGCGCTGCCAAATCCACCACCACCGGGTGTTTGCATAATTAAAGTGTCGCCAGCTTCAAAGCTTTCGCTGAATGTGCTTGGCAGCCATTTGATTGAAGTCTTACCGGCCGGTAGCTTTCCATGTTTGCTGGTTTTACCAGATTCTCCCCCTTGCATTCCATAGGGAGGAATTTGCCGGTGATTACTCAATACGGATACCATCATGGGTTGTAAAAATTCGATATGACGTTCGCAGCCGTTTCCACCTGAGTATTTTCCTTTTCCGCCACTATTTTTACGAATCGCAAATTTTTTTAAACGAACTGGGTAGCGTTGTTCAAATATTTCTGGGTCGGTAAGTCGAGAATTGGTCATGTGGCTATGCACTGCATCTTCCCCCTTGTAATTTTTTCCAGCGCCTGTGCCTCCGCACAATGTTTCATAGTATTGCCAAGTCTTATCACCAAAGGTGAGATTGTTCATGGTGCCTTGTGAGGCCGCCTGAATTTGCAAGGCACCATAAAGGGCATCAGTGACCACTTGTGATGTTTCAACGTTTCCAGCCACGACAGCGGCAGGATAGTTAGGATGTAAAATGCTTCCGGTCGGTACAATTAATTCGATAGGACGTAAGAAACCATCATTGAGTGAAATATCCTGATTGATTAATGTTCGCAAGACATACAGTGTCGCTGCGCGAGTGATGGCAAAAGGGGCGTTGAAGTTGTTATTTTGCTGTTCACTGCTGCCAGAGAAATCAATGGTGGCGGTCTGAGAGGTTTGATTTATTCTGACCTCGACACATACTTGTGAACCTTGATCTGTCTGATAACAAAATTCACCTGATGAGAGTTGTGGCAAGAGTGCTTTGACCTGTGCTTCAGAGTGTTCTAAAACAAAGTTCATGTAGGCTTTTACTTCTTGCAGACTGGTTTGGCGACAAAGTTGTTGGAGTCCATTGATCCCTGCTTGATTTGCGGCAATTTGAGCCTGTAAATCATTCCAATTTTGTTGCCAGTTTCTGGCTGGGTATTGGGCTTGTAAAAATCTGGTTTTCAGAGTGCTAGATTGTTCTTTTCCAGCCAATAGGACAGGAACGCAATCCAGTAATACTCCTTCGTGTTCAATATGTGTGCTGTCAGCTGGCATGGAGCCAGGTGTGAGCCCTCCTACATCCGCATGATGCCCGCGTGAGGCGACATAAAACGCGCACTTGTCATCAATAAAAACGGGTGAAATCACCGTAATATCTGGCAGATGCGTTCCTCCGGCGTAAGGATTGTTGAGCGCGTAGGCATCACCGGATTGTAATTGATTGCCATGTCGCTGAATCAGTGTTTTGACGGATTCGCCCATTGAGCCAAGGTGCACGGGAACGTGTGGGGCATTGGCAATTAATTGACCTGACTGATCGAAGAGTGCACAACTAAAATCGAGGCGTTCTTTGATATTTACCGAATGCGCGGTTTTAGCGAGAATTGCACCCATTTGCTCGGCAATTGACATAAAACGATGATTATAAAGTCCAAGTTTAATCGGATCAGGTTTAAATATTTTTTTGTTATTTTGCGAAATTTGAGCACTTTTTGTAGAATTTAACTCTGGTTTTACAGCATTTTGTGTCAGCTGTAGTTGTCCGTCAGCAAGCAGTTTTGTATTCCAACCGGCCGGTAAATAAATGGTTCCTGTCGTTTCTAGGATTAATGCGGGACCTCTAAGCGTTTGTGACTGTGTGATTGCGTTGCGTTGATACACAAGAGTGTCCTGCCAAGCACCGTTCGCATAAGTTTGAACAGTTTCAATTGGCTTGGCGCTGTGGGGGCTAGTGTTTGGCAAACTGTCGGCTTGGTGCGCTTGATTAAGTACTTCAATAGTAATGCTGTGAACCACAATATCTGCATCGAGTTGAAAGCCAAAGCGTTGCTGGTGTTGTTCTGAAAACAACATGGCGTAGTCCGTTTGCCAGTCAATAAATTGGATGTCCAGACTGGTATCGTTGCCTTGATAGTGCAGATGCAAAGTCATTTTTTCTTCAGCGACTTCTGAGTTTTGCGCTTGCAGTTCTTTGATAGCCGTTTGGCGTTGTGTTTGGATCAGTGGTTTAAGTTGAGGTAGTTCGGTGATATGAATCGAATAGGATTGAGTATTCATAACCGAGTTTTGTGCCAACCCCATACCATAGGCTGAAAGTACGCCTGAGTAGGGGTGCAATAACACGGATTGAATTCCCAGTTTTTCTGCGACTAAGCAGGCATGTTGACCGCCAGCACCGCCAAAACTTACAAGTGTGTAGTCGTGCAAATCATAACCACGTTGTGTGGAAATTGTTTTGACCGCATTGGCCATATTTTCAATCGCAATATCCAGTGCGCCTTGCGCCAAATTTTCAGGTTCCATTGATAAGGCGTTGGCCATTTCCGCAAACTTGTTACGCACAGCAATCATATCCAGTGCTTGATCGGCGTTTTCACCGAATACACTAGGAAAGTGACTTGGTTGAATTCTGCCGAGCAAGACATTGGCATCGGTGACCGTTAAAGGGCCACCTCGACGATAGGCTGTTGGGCCGGGATTCGCTCCGGCGGATTCTGGTCCAACTCGCACTTCACCTTGTTGTAAAGTGATAATGGATCCGCCACCAGCGGCAACAGTGTGAATGTCCAGCATTGGCACGCGCATTTGTACACCTGCGACTTCGTTGTCAAAGTTGCGTTGCAATTGACCGGCATAATGAGAGACATCGGTTGATGTTCCACCCATATCAAATCCGATGATTTTGTCGATTCCTGCATGTTGTGAGGTTTTGACTGCGCCGATAATGCCACCGGCTGGTCCTGAAAGAATGGCATCTTTTCCTTGAAAAGTCTTGGCTTGACATAAGCCACCGTGTGATTGCATAAATTGCAAATCAACATTTGGGAGTTGTTTGGCCACTTGTTGCACATAACGATGAAGTACGGGGCTTAAATACGCATCAACCACCGTGGTTCGACCACGAGATACATATTTAACGAGCGCGGACGTTGCAGAGGAAGTGGAAATTTGAGAAAAGCCGATTTCTTTGGCCCAAATTGCAATCTGTTTTTCGTGTTCTGGATTCAAATAACTGTGCAGTAAAACTATGGCAAGGGCGTTGAAGCCTTGCTGCTTTAAGCTCTTGAGGCCTTGTTTGATTGCTGCTTCAGCTAGGGGCTGAATTTCTTCCCCTTCTGCATTTAACCGGCCGGTTACTTCTAAGATTTGTTGATAAAGCGGTTTTGGGGTTCTGACATTCAGCGCAAAAATGTCTGGACGGTTTTGGTAGCCAATTTTAAGTGCATCCGCAAAACCCTGATTTGTGATTAGGGCAACTGGTTCGCCTTTTCTTTCCAATAGTGCATTGGTGGCCACTGTGGTTCCCATTTTGACCGATTTAATGTTTTCAACCGGAATGGAATGGTCTGTGGGCACTTTTAGAAAATGGCGGATCCCTGCGATGGCAGCATCTTGATAGTGCTCGGGGTTTTCTGACAAAAGTTTGTGGGTCAACAAATTCCCTTCGGGCGTTTTGGCAACAACGTCGGTAAAGGTGCCGCCACGATCAATCCAAAATTGCCATTGTTTTTTGTTCATTGCATTCCCACTTTCAAATCTTGTCTGATGTTTGCGGTATTATAGGCAGTTGAATGAAAAACTTAAAACTGACCGGCTTGCAAACCTTTCTTATCTTTAGTGAGATTGGTAATGACCTAAAAACCTTAAACATCCACCTTAAACATCAAATGTTGCTTTGACTATGACTGATTCCCCAAACTTACCAAGCACTTCTGCTTTAAAAATTATTGGCCATTGGCGTTTTTGGTTACGTTGCGCAGTGCGTTTTAAAAATCAAAAAGGCACGGACGCCGTTGCGATTTTAGCCTACACCTCTCTGGTTGGTATTGTGCCTATGCTCGCTGTGATGTTAGCGTTGTTTTCGGTGTCGAGTTATTTTGAAGCCTTTGAGAGTTTGGTGATGGATCAAGTGGTTACCAACTTAATGCCGAGTTCTCAGCCTGTGATTCAGGAATATCTCTTGGCGTTTTCGGTGCAGGCAACCAACTTAAAAGGCCCTGGTTTAGTGGTGATGTTCTTAACAACTCTAATGCTTCTATGGAAAGTGGATCAAAAGCTGAATGATTTATGGCCTCAAAGTCGAAAGCGTCGCTGGTGGGTGAGTATCCTGCATTACATGGGTGTCAGTCTTTTAGGTCCAATTTTATTGGGGTTGAGCTTGGTGGTGAGTTCAGCAATTTTGGCTTTGCCTATGGTGAGTGATACGACGCCGTTAATTGAAAAACTTCTCTTTGGTTTGAAAATCTTACCTGTGTTATTGGCTTGGCTGGGTTTTAGCCTGCTATTTAAGTTTGTGCCAGCTTGTAAAGTTTCGACCAAAGCGGCATTTGTCGGTGGCTTTTTGGCTATGGTGCAGATGGAAATTTTGAAAATAGGGTTTGCAACTTACGTAAAACTTTTCCCAACCTATGATTTGATTTATGGGGCTTTTGCTGCAGTGCCATTATTTCTTCTTTGGCTCTATTCGGTTTGGTTTATTGTCATTTGGAATGGAGCCGTCGTTGCCACCTTAAGTGATCATCTGACTTTAGGAAAACAGACAAAACAACGCAAAGAGAAGGTCGAAGTAAAAGACGCGAATGGTTCTGAATTTGAAAGTTCAAGAAGCTCAAAACTTGATACTGAAGTGAAGGAGCATTTTTCGGCTGAACATAAATCTCGCACAGAACTCGATAAACTCTAATGCATTCGGCCGATTCTAATACAAAGTCATTGCAGTTAAGTACTTCAAGCAATTTCCCTAAGCGTCATTTTGGTGTTTTGCTGTTGCTTTGCATTCCAGCAGTGTTTATTCATCTGGTAGTGGGGTATGAAGGGTTTGGATACCAAGCATTTAGTCTAGGGTTGCAACAGGGGTTTTCTGAATCTCAGTTATTTGTTTTGTATGAATTACGTCTGCCACGAACGGTGATTGCCATGATTGTGGGCGCAGGGTTAGCGGTGGCAGGTGTTGCGCTTCAAGCGTTGTTTCGAAACCCACTTGCCGAACCGGGATTGATTGGCGTTTCAAGCAGTGCTGCATTTGGCGCGGTGATGATAATGGTCATTGGTGGTGCGCTTTGGAGTCAGGTCTCGCACTGGCAAGTCGCAATGTCAGCGTTTGTGTTTGGGATTGCTTCAACACTGTTAATTTATCGTTTAGCGGAGCGTTCTGGGCAGACAGATGTCGCCTTAATGCTGTTAGCCGGCGTCGCTGTGAATGCTTTAATGGGTGCTGGCACTCAAATGATGATGAGTATTGCGGATTTAATTGAACTGCGAAATGTCACTTTTTGGTTAATGGGGTCTTTAGCCAACTTATCTTGGTCTTCTGTTGCTTGGGTTTCTGTTGTGGTAGCCGTTTCGACTATTTTTCTATGGCGAATGGTACGAGATATGAATGCTTTTGTGCTGGGTGAAAGTAGCGCACGTTTTATGGGGTATAACACTCAAAGGTTTAAATGGCAGGTGATTTTTTTCAGTGCTTTGATGGTGAGTTCAGCAGTCGCTTTTGTCGGAGTGATTGGCTTTGTCGGTTTAGTTGTGCCTCATATCGTTCGCTTGTGGGTGGGTGCAGATCATCGTTGGGTTTTGCCTTTAAGCGCTCTGGCGGGTGCGTTGTTGTTGGTACTAGCTGATTGGTTTGCAAGGGTTTTGATTTATCCTTTGGAGTTGCCTATTGGTCTACTTATGGCTTTTTTAGGGGCTCCTTTCTTTTTATGGATGCTATTAAAACGTCGTCATGGTAGGTTTTCAGCATGAGCATTCGTTGTGAAAATTTAAGTTACGTGGTGAGTGATAAAAACGCGCAACGGATGCTTTTAGCGCAAATAGATTCTGAATTTCAGGGAGGCAAAATTCATGTCATTCTTGGTCAGAATGGGGCCGGTAAATCAACATTATTGAAAGTGTTATCCAGAGAAATTGAAGGTTTCCAAGGAAATGTTTTATGGAATGGAAAGCC
The DNA here is from genome assembly GCF_004293625.1 of Thiomicrorhabdus indica. Classification (NCBI taxonomy): domain Bacteria; kingdom Pseudomonadati; phylum Pseudomonadota; class Gammaproteobacteria; order Thiotrichales; family Piscirickettsiaceae; genus Thiomicrorhabdus; species Thiomicrorhabdus indica. The sequence goes on from NZ_CP033040.1 coordinate 707,809, forward strand.
TTTGGAACAAAAGAGTCTTCAATCTTTGGCTATTGAACGAGCGGTTGTTGAACAGAAGTCTTCTCTGGCATTTGATTTCACTGTGTGCCAGTTTGTCAGTTTAGGGCTTGAAGTTCAGTTTAGTAGTGAGTTATTGGATACGTATCACCGGCCGGTAGACTTTGAACAACGTTTGCGGCAAATTTTACGAACCTGCGACTTACTGTCGTTTGCAGAGCGTTCGGTGTTAAGTCTGTCGGGTGGTGAATTCCAACGTGTGCAAATCGCCCGAGCAATTGCTCAGATTTGGCCGCTTGAGTTCGATGAGCAGTCAACTCCTGATTTTTCAGGGCGCTGGTTGTTTTTGGATGAATGGAATTCGGGTTTAGATATTGCCCATCAGCAGTGCTTTGCATCGCTTTTGCGTACATGGGCTGAAGCAGGGCTGGGTGTCATTATGGTTGTGCATGAACTCCCTTTAGCAATGCAGTTGGCGGATGAGGTGATGTTATTAAAAAACGGAGAGGTTTTTGCTCAGGGTAGACCTGATGATGTTTTCACTGACTCGGTCCTGGGAGAGGGATTGCAAATGCAACTGCAGCAACTGACCACTGAAACTGGGCAAAAGGTTTTTTTGCCCAAGTATATTTGAAAAGTTATTTAGAGTGTTTCAATGGCTTGCAAAACTAATTGCTTGGCTTTTGAAAAATCAACCTTACCATTGAGCTCCAACACCGGAACTTTGGAAAGATACTTTAGATAATCGCTTTCCGTTGGAATAACGCCGTTTTTTAGGAAGTTGCCATGTGCATCACTGTAAAACGGCCCCGGACTTTTCATTAGCGCCGGTAATAAGTAAGGTGATTCCGTCAGTGACGTTATTTTTAACTGGGTAGGTTCCTTAGTAACGGGTTTCCAATTCAAGATAATCATTGCATCTAAAGTCGTTTCCGGCTGGTAGCAATTTTCCCAAAAAATTTCATCAACAGGGGCATCAAATTTGTGTTCAAGTGCACGCAGCTCTTCAGTAGGAAGTGCTAAAAACACTTGGCGTTGTGCATCACTCATTAACGAATGAAGTCTTGGATTATGAACAATGGTTCCTGGATTGATACGGGGTTGTTTGGGAATCCCTCGCAAAGTTAACCGGCCGGTTATATTGGGACTAATCAAAACCCGGTCGTTACTAATAAAGTGCTGCCCAGATTCCAGTAGATGTAACATTAAGGTTGACTTGCCACCACCAGATAGCCCTGCGACTGCAATTCCTTTGTTATTGATTTGAAGTGCGGCCGCGTGTCCTAACAACCAATTTTGACGTAAGTGCTGATTTAGGTACTGGGTCAAAATAAAGTTGATGATTTGATTTGGATGCGACTCGGCTGGGCCAAAGGCCATTGCAGGTGGTTGATGATCGTTTGTTTTGCCAATTGCAGGTTGCACAAAGAGCATGTCGGTTTTGACTTTGTGTAACAGACGAACAGTTTGTCCTTGGTAGTCCAAATCAAAAATTGCATCTTTGCGACCACTCTTTCCCGCTTCTCGAGTCCAGTCTACCCAAGGTATTTGTTCAATTAATTCTAATTGCTGTTGGGTTTCATTCAGTTCAAATGTCTGATGAACTCTGTTTGTAGGTGTTTGTGTGACAAGCTTGCCAAAATAGCGGGCAAGTTCAGCCATCAGTGCTTCACTGTTAGTTTTTAGATGATAACAAGCATTTGGTAACTCAAAATAAAGGCTCTGAGTTGCAGAGCCTTTTGTTTCACAGATAAGTTTGGTCAGTTTTTTTTGTATGTTTGGGTTTGAGGTCATCCAGTCGTTATTCCACAATGTTTTTAGTCGTTTGAAGATCTTGGATAACATGGTCTACGTAGGCCTTGGCCATGTCAATGCCAAGACCTTCTTTTGCACCTTTAAAACCACCAAATGCCGACACTTCAAAACAGACAGGCCCTAGTTCTGTTTCGGCAATATCAACAGTCGTGTAGGTCAAATCAAATTGAGCTTGGGCTCTGTGCGCCATTTGAATGATTTCATCACTGGGTTCAACTTTAGCGTATTTTCCACCCGAATTAATGGTGGTGTTCCAACTTTCACCATTGCCAACACGGGCATAAGTTCCCTGGTATTCGCCATTTAAAAATACGACACCCATATCGTGACCAGGAAGTTTTAGTTTTTGCTGAATATAGAAGAACTGATGGGTGTCGTAGAATTCTTGTAAAGCTTGACGAATTTTTTTATCGTTTTGATCCGAACTTATCACCTGCATGCCTCGTGCTTTGGTGGAGAAGAGTGGTTTTAAAACCACTTCGCCAAAGGCTTTCACTGCTGAAATAGCGGCATCCATATCTTCTGTAATCAGAGTTTTAGGCATTGGGATTTTGGCTTTTGCCAAAGATACGGTACAACTCATGCGGTCAACTAGCCGAATGATTTCAGAGGGTTTGGAATAGATTTTGACACCGCAAGATTCTACAAAACGTAGAATTTCCAAACGGTCGATTACCATGGGACTGTAAGTTTGAGAAATTTTTTTAATGATAATAGCATCGAGTTTGCAGAGACATTCGTCTTCAAAGGTGACTGCCGGAGTTGATAAATCGGCAACAACCTTTTCAATGTCTATGACGCATCGAAAACCGGTTTTCGCCTCGATTTCATCGGCTAATACTTCGGTTGACCATTTTCCAGGTATACCGACAACGCCTATTTTTAAACTAGTCACTTAAAAGTTCCTTTGGTAGCTGATAGTGTTTTTGTTGCTCTTCTGTAAGATTAATCAGTTGTTCCAGCAAATATCGCCCTTTAAAAAGCATCGACTTGGCGTGTTTTTTATCTAGTACAAAGCGTGTTGAGCTTATGAAGGAGCGTGAAAGTCCGAGTGCCATGCGTTTGGCATAGTCATGGTCTTGATGTTGTTCTGCGTAATGTGCCCCAAAGTCATAGATGGCTTCCATGGAAAGTTGAATGCTTTTACGGATTTTCGGGTCGTAGATTTTCAAACGATAGAAAGAAACCATTAATACTGATAAATCTTGGGTGAAATCGTGATATTCCGAGCGGTGTAAATCAATAAAGCTGATGTCGTTTTTTTCAATGTCATACAAAATGTTGTCGACATTAAAATCGCCATGTATGTAAACGGCATTTGCAGGTTTGATCTTTTTCTCTAGCTGAGCCGCTTTTTTTATGAGTGTTTCAAGCGAAGCTTGTTGAGCTGATCCAATTCGAAGACCTTTGCCAGAAAGGTTAAATTCAGGATGTACCGCATAAACGCTTTTCAAGCGTTTTTGAAGCTGCGGCATAAAACTGGTGGGAATTCCTTGAGTCTGTTCTGTTGTTTGCCAAATATCAGTTAAGGTCTCAAATAGTCGATTAAGACCATTTTTGAGGGTTTTTCGGTCTTCGAGCAGCAGTTTTTCAAATGTTTTTCCTGTTAAATATTCGAATAATAGCGCCGCTTTATCGCCTTGTTTTTGGTATGAATACACCTCGGGTGCAATGCCAGGAAATTTCTCATGCCAGCTTTCAATACCGATTTTTTCTTCTAGAAGCTTGTCCTTTTGACCCTCTTTGAAAATTGCCAAGATTTCTTCTTGAGCTTCGCTGGCTGAAGTGACTCCAGAAATTGTACAGCCGGATTTGGTCTCGCCCATGGAGTGAATGGTAATGGCGGGGTCTTCGAGGTCATAATCGATTTTTGACAGGCTTTCGCTCAGAGTGTGGTAACGATCAATTTGGATAAATTGACCGAGTTTGCCCGATAAAATGCCTTCGCCGACTTTCAGGAGTGTTTCGGCCATGGCCTCAATATCTTTTACAATAAAACTACTCTGCATTAGGGCTTGGCTATTTTGTCCTGTTTTTAAGCGATCTTGATAACGTTTAATTTGTTGATCGCAAAGTTTTTCAATGCGGCTTTGGAATTTGCATAAATCAATCGATAAAGATAATTCATCACTTTCAATGGCTGGTTCAATCAAGGATAAACCATTATTTAGCAGCTCCAATGCTGTCAAGATTCGTTTTTTTTGAATGAGTTTAATTGAACGACATTTTTTTAAGCCATAGCTCAATCCTTCCAATTGGCTGGAAAGGTTCTTCAAACTGTAGGAAATGTGTTCATAGCCTTGAATTTGCGGCTGAAAGCTTGGCTCTAACTCTCGACCAGCACTAAAACAGCGGTTGAGTATATTGACGTGAGCATTCTCAATATAGTCAATTCTCTGTTGGCTTTTTTCAAATAATGAAAGGTCTGATTCTTGGATGCCGTCCGTAATCGCCTGCAACTGTTTTTGCAGATCGATGAGTAAGAAGCGCAAGCTTTCATAGATGGCAGAAATTTGGTGCATGAATGTGACCTGTGAATGAAAGAGTAACGATCAAATAAAACGTTGCAAATTTTGACGTTATTTTTTGGTTTTTTTCTTGGAAGTATTTTTGGCTTTCTTCGCTTTAATAAACAGAGGTGCATTATCAGCGTCCTCGTCATTTTTTTGTTTCCATTCAAGCTTTAAACGAAGTGATTGCTCATTTTTGCCTTTTTTGGCACGAATACTCATTAACGTTAGGTTTTGAGGGTTTAAAATTTGCGTGTCTTCTTCATCAGAGATTAAAATTTCACCCTTTACAATACCTTCGGATAAAGCGTTCAAATAATTCACAACGGATTCTTTATCCTGCAAGGATTCGTGCTCAAAATATTCTGTTTTCTTGGCCATATTACTCTCCCAGAACCCTATTCAGGCAGACTGAACACTCGGGCGAAATTGCTTAGGGGCCGGCAAGTCGTTACAAAGGGCGTTTACCGAGCCATCAAGAGAAAATATAGTAACAGATTCGCCAAAAGTGTTAAGTCCTCTTTTTGCTCGACAGTTTTGGTTGAGTTCGGTGTCACATTCGAAGTTCAAAATGCCTTCTCGAAGATACAGTTTTTGGCCATCAGTATGACTTCGATGTCCATTTACAATGGCATAAATCCCTTGTTCTTTGAGTGCTTTGGCACCTTTGCGAGTAAAGGCAAAATTTTTGTCACGGTATTTAGTGCGGACAACGTTGCCATAAGAGCTATAGTAAATTTCAAAAATCTTACCTGCCATTAAGGTTTGCTGAAAAACATTATTTAATTCATCGCATGGATCACGTAATTCGCTGAATAATTCTGCGATTTCATCATCCAATCCTGCATGACAGAAAAGATAGTTTCCGCTTCGATGGAGTAGTTTCAGTTCTTGAAAAAACCAAGCAAATTCACCGGCCGGTTCAATAAACAGTTGTTGTGCGAATTTAATTGCTTGATATAGGTGTTTAGGCTCCATATCAAGCTCGAAGCAGGCATCAAAAATATCACGTTGTTTTTTGCGAATCTGTTTGAATTCTTTTGCTAATTGTTTCTCATTCAAAGTGTTTTTTGAGAACTCTGCAAATGAATCAAACCACTGTTGTGGTGGCGTTAGTTTTTCAATCGCTTGAGCATTTGTAACAGGGCAGGGGTGTAGGTTCAGTTGGTAATAATCAAAGACTTCTTTAAAGAAAGCGACGGTTTTGCGACCCATGCGCACAATAAAATGCACTTGGCGCATATCATCTGTATGTTCCAGTGCAATCATCCCTGCTAATACTCGGATATCATGATTCCCTGCTAATAGCACCAAATCGATTCCTGTTTCACGCAATTTGGCTAACAATTGGAATAGTTTAAGATTGCTTGGGCCTTTGTCAAAGCAGTCACCACCAATAATAATTTGCGATTTCTTAGCGTTTTCGGTGAGTGTAATGTTCTGCAAATCACTTTGCGCATGGATTAACTGGCTCAATTTCAGGGAGCGTAAAAACGCGTTTGCATCAGCATGTAAGTCGCAAAAAAAATAGGCTTTTTTATTGGGCTTGATTAGATGTTCAAGTTCAAAATCTTGAGTCGATTCAGGAATCCAGTTTTGGAAATTTTCAATGTTTGCATCGTTTTGTAATGTGTGAGTTGTCATGAAAAACTCCTTAATCTAACCATTGCATGATTTCTGAGGTCAGCTGTGTTTCACTGATACTGCGGTGGACGGTGAAGTCTGCCGTTTCGGGGGTGAAATGAGGGCGGATTTTCCAATTGCCGGCCATATGCAGAAACTTCTGTTGCGCTGCATCCCATTTAAAAAACATCGGTGAGGCATAATGCATTGAGTATTGCTTGATTTGCTCAAATTCTAAAATGCCCATTAAATGTGCTGCATGGCGAAAACTTGCGCCATGACCGATAAAAATTTGAAGTTGGCTGTGGTTAGCGGGCTTGCTGAGCTGCTGTTGGATGAAGTTAGCAACTCTTTCTCCTGCGTCCATGAGCGACTCAGCACCATCAAAAGGCAGTCGATAATATGAGTCGGATTTCCAAGTAAAACCTGGGTGTTCAAATCGTGGGTCCGAATGTAGGATTTCATCGATTTCTTTCACACTTAGGTTTGCCAATGCTCCAACTGAGCGTTCGTTAAGTGCTGAGTCCGATTCAATATTTGGGGGTGTCGAGAAGTTTTCGGCTAAGACTCGAGCGGTTTCCCATGCGCGTAGTAGATTTGAGCAGAAGATTTTTTCAGGTAAATTGAGTGCATGATTGTTTGCAAATTCAATAATCTTTTGAGCTGCTAACTGACTTTGTTCAATGCCATGAATATCTAATGCATAAGGTTGCCATGCACTAGGTACATTCGGTTTTTGATGGTAACTGCCGTGACGCAGAAAGGCGAAAATGTAATCTTGGTTCATTTGTCCATTTTAAAAACTACCGGCCGGTAGGAAATGAACGTTTTTTAATGCTTTAATGACAGTAATATGAAAATGGATCGAGTGGTAGCTTAGCCCGATCTTAGGCTAAGCAAGTAAAACGTGTTTGCTAGGACTTGGTCTTTAAGCCTAATGGATTTGATTATAAATCAAAGTCGCTAAAGTCTGAGCTATCGACTTTGGAGTCGACTTGACCAACCAAATAAGATGAGATTTCTGATTCTTGTGGTGCGACTTGAACATTATCTGAAACCAACCAGTTATTCATCCAAGGCAATGGATTACTTCTATTTTCGAAAATAGGGTCAAGGCGAACCGCTTTCATGCGTACATTGGTGATGTACTCAACATAGTCTTTCAAAATTGAAGCATTTAGGCCAATCATTGAACCGTCTTTAAACAGATAATCTGCCCACTGCTTTTCTTGTTCCGCTGCTTGGCGGAAAATTTCAATGGTCGCTTCTTTTTGTTCTTTGACAATAATCGCCATTTCTGGATCATCTTTGCCGTCCGCCATAAGATTCATCATGTTTTGTGTGCCTGACAGGTGAAGCGCTTCATCGCGAGCAATCAATTTAATGACTTTTGCGTTACCTTCCATCAGAGAGCGTTCGGCAAAACTAAATGAGCAAGCAAATGAGACATAGAATCGAATGGCTTCTAATACATTGACCGAAACCAGTGTGAGATAGAGCTGAGTTTTGATTTGTTTACGGAACGCATCATTTTTTTGCAAATCAATTGCTTCAGCATACATTTTATTGGTCAATGCAATCAATTCGTCATAGTGCGAGGTTACCGCCAATGCGCGTTTGGTAATTTCTTCGTTATCGACGATATCATCAAATACTTCAGAAGGGTTGGTGAAGATATTGCGGATAATATGTGTGTATGAACGCGAGTGAATTGTCTCGGAAAATGCCCAAGTCTCAATCCAGGTTTCAAGCTCTGGCAGAGAAACTAACGGCAATAGAGCGACGTTAGGAGAACGGCCTTGAACCGAATCCAAGAGGGTTTGGTATTTTAGGTTTGAGACAAACACGTGTTGTTCGTTGTCAGGAAGTTGTTGGTATTGGGCACGATCGGTTGAAATATCAACTTCTTCAGGGCGCCAAAAAAATGAAAGCTGTTTCTCGATTAATTTTTCAAAGAATGGAAATTTCTGCTGATCATAGCGAGCAACATTGACGTTTTGACCAAAAAACATTGGTTCTTTCATTGCATCGTTATGCCCTTGGCAAAAAGTTGAGTAGGTATTTTTTTCTTGGCAACTCATATCCGTTTTCCTTGAATCTGTTCCATCGAAATGACCCGCTATTTTACTCACAAATGAGAGGCATTGTCATTTAAATTCATCTTGTCAGTTCGGAGTCATTTTTTACTCAGGATTTACCGGCCGGTATTTTCTGTTCTGGCATTTGTCTGAGTCGTGTCATGAGAGTCAAGGTTTTCTTGTTCTTGCGCGGTGATTTCTGCCTCATCAAGATTGGAAAAAAGTTTGAAATTATCCTCAAAGTTATCAAGACCGTATCTTGCTAACGTTTTGAGGGGTTGGAATTGCAGTTCACTTAAATAGATAGCCTTGTTATGTTGATTCGCTAAACTTGCGAAGCGACGCAGAGCTGCGAGCCCTCCGGAGTCGAGAATAGTAACGGAGTCCATTTGCAAAATAATCCCTTTTTTGTCGGTTAGATCACCAGCTAGCTCGTCGAAAATCCGTTCCGCAGCGGCAAAGAATAAAGGTCCTTGAATGCGATACATTCCCCAATCTTCAGGCAGCAACTCGCTGTGATAACGTTTGCTGAGATGGATGTCTTGTACTTTGGTCATTTCAGCGATTTCTTTGACGAATAAAATTGAGGCTAATACCATTCCGGCAATTACAGCAGTCACCACATCAAACAGTAAAATCATCGCGAAACAGCTTAGATAAACCCAGGTGTCGCTGTCGATGTTTTTCATTAATCCTAGCGCTCGGGAGAAGTTGCTCATTTTCCATGCAACTAATATCAAAAGTGCCGACATAGCTGGCATAGGTAAATGCACCAGTAAATCCGCTAAGAAGAAAATGGCAAATAGGACAACCACCGAGTGAAACATGGAGGCAATAGGTGAAACTGCGCCGGCCTTGAGGTTGGTGATAGAGCGAGCGATTCCTCCTGTAGAACCGAAACCTCCAAACAGAGAGGAAAATATATTGCCTAATCCTTGCCCGAAAAGCTCACTGTTCGGTGAGTGACGATTACCAGATTCGTTGTCAAGTACAACTGCGCTAAAGAGAGATTCCATTGCACCCAGTAGAGCTAATACAAAGGCCATAGGTAAGAGTATTTTGAGCATTTCCCAAAGTTCTGGGTAGCTCATGATTAATAGGTTTTCTGTAAGCCAGTCGCCTTTAAAGTTTGGTAAAACATGTGGAATTTCACCAAACAAATCGCCAACTGTCAGAATTTGCGCCCCTTGCTGATTCCAGTAATAGGTAAGGATACTGGCTAAGATTAATCCTGGAAGGTGTCCAGGGAAACGCCATTTCATCTGTGCCCAAACAATCATGAAGATGGCGGTTCCAAAACCGATCGTAGCGGTTTGCCAGTGAGCATCCGTAAGGTTTTGTGCCATTATTAAAAGTCGTTCCCAAAAATTACTGGGGAGTTGGTCAAGTGGAAGGCCAAAAAAGTCTTTCATCTGTAACAGAATAATTAATGTGGCAATGCCGGTGGTAAAACCCAAGGTAATGGGTTGCGGTATGTATTCAATCCAGCGTCCAAAACGGAAATAGGCAATGAGCAATAATAATAGGCCTCCGATGAATGAGACAAAGACCACGCCAAACAGACCGTAAGCCTCGGCAGCAGGAATCAGTAAAATGACAAAAGAGGATGTCGGCCCAGCAACACTGTAGCGAGAACCGCCAAACAGGGCGGTAAAAAAACCTGCAACAATTGCGGTGTATAGTCCGTAAATTGGAGAAATACCAATACCCGTGGCTAAGGCCATAGAAATCGGAATCGCCATAATCCCGACTGTAAAGCCGGCTATTAAGTCTTTGCTTAACGCTTGTCGGTCATACCCCTCTTTTTGCAAATAGTCGCGAAGAGCATAGCCGATTTTTAAATTTGTCGATTGAGTGGACTGTGGCATAACATTACATTTAGGTGGCGGCGTTTATAAATTTTGAAAAATAAGTTTTGGGAAGAATTGTTTTTAAGTAATGCTTGAAATTATGCCAGAGTTAACGGGTTATTTGCTTGCCTTAAAACAATTACCGGCCGGTAACCATTGATGAATTTGCTGTTGAGTTTCTGGAAGTACAAAATATTCTCCAAAGCAAGGGGGACAGTTGACGGAAATTTCTTGATGGTTCCAATCAAATTCCAATGCAAAAGCGTGTAGATAGCCACGATCAAACTCACTAGCCTGTTTGGCTTCTTGATAGCGCTTATCCCCTAGAATAGGTGAGCCTAAACTTTTCAATGCTACTCGCAATTGATGGGTTCTTCCAGTGTGCGGTTTAAGAAGAAATAACCGTAGTTTTGGGCGAATTGAGGTAGAAATAAATTGTGTCACTGCAGGGTTATGCTTGGTTGGCAATAATTTATAGTTTCCACGACGCGCAGCCTCCATGTCTCCTTTTATCCATCCCTGTTTTTTTTTCGGTTTTTGGTTGGCAAGTGCTAAATAATATTTCTGGATTTGGTGGTTTTGAAATAGTTCACTGAATTTCGCAGCCGCTTCAGAACTTTTTGCAAAAATTAACAAACCAGAGGTCATTTTGTCGAGTCGATGCACCGACCATAGTTTTTCAATATTGAGAGCTTTTGCTGCCCAATCAGCGACGCCTAAAATATAACCGTTTTGGGTTTGCTTGCCATGAAAATTCATACCGGCCGGTTTATTGATAATTACAAAATCCGGATGATCATAAACTAAGTTGTTTGGTTCAAAATGAGGGAGTTGCATTGTCATGCTCCAAAAGAAGAAAAAGCGACTTGGAAAAGCCCAAGTCGCTTTTTTAAGCGTCGATAAAAATCATTTTATCTTAGGGTCTGTTAAAGGTAACTGAGCCTAATGTTTGGCAATTGCGTTGCCATGATTATGCACTTCAATTAAAGTTTCATGCAGGGCTTTGACAGCGGTGGGGTAGCAATCGGCATCAACAAAAATCTGCATTTCAACCTGACGCGTATTTTGGTGCATCGCTTCAATATTGATACCTTTATCTGCCAAGCTGCTTGTTGCTTGAGCCAATAATCCTTGAACACGCATATTTGAACCCATTGCGGATACCATGCAGAGTTTGCTAGTAGTAATTTGTGCTGATGGAAAAGCTTCTTTTAGTTGGCTAGTTGCACGACTTACTTTTTTCAAAGAACCATCAATGTATAAAGTGATGGTATTGGCATTGAAGTCTTTGGAAACCACTTGGCACTGAAGGCGTTTGGTAATTTTTAGAATATGCATTTCATAGTCATTGACCTGATTCACCATTTCTTGGTCAAAAATCTCGACGGCGATCAAGCGCTCCATGCCGGCGATGATTTCAACCATTGGCTGTTCTGATTTATAGTCTGCGGTAATCAGTGTTCCGTGGTGGTCAGGCTCGAATGTATTCATAATGCGCAGTGGAATATTTGCTTGACGCAAGCCTTTACCAGCACGAGGGTGAATAGCTTCCATGCCTAAGTTTGCCAGTTGGTCGGCAATGTCATAGCTCGTTTTCCCAATTGGCACTGCGCTATCTTCACCGACTAGACGAGGGTCTGCTGATGATAGGTGAAATTCTTTGTGAATTACGGCTTCGGCTGCCTTTAACATCACGGCAATACGGCTAAAGGTCATTTCAGAATAACCGCGATCAAAAGTCGAGATTAAGTTTTCTGAACAGTGGGCATAACCGGTGACAATTGGCAAAGTCGTTGTGAAATCAATATCTGCAAAGGCTTTTAAAATGTGTTCATCGAGTGGCATTTTTTCGTTATTATCCCAGCCCGATAGGTCGATAAAGGCGGTATCAACCCCATGATTTTTAAGTAGTTCGGCTAAATTGTAGGCTGAATGAGCCTCTCCTATTGACGCTAAAAGTTCACGTACAGTGAGCAAGTGTTCACTCAGTTCAAAGTGGCCGTGGCTACAAATATCATGCAGATTGATTAGTACTTCGCGGGTATCAGTGATACGCTCGTCAATAAATGCATTGGCGTGCTTAAGTTGCTCGGAGTTTGAGAATAACTCTGAGTTAATTTTAAGTAGTTCCGCTCGAAGAGTTTCAAGTGACTCTTGCCAGGCGCTGTTATTGTCACCACGCGCAAATAAACCGTAAACACCTGGTTCGCCAGTTTTTTTGTGTTCAAGTAAAAGGTTGGTGACGCCGCCATAAGCCGATACAACAAATGCTCGGTTATATGGAGTTTCTGGGTACAAAATAATATTGTCACGCACCGCTTCATAGGCACTCATTGAGGTACCACCGATTTTTTCAACACTTAAGTTAGCTGGTGCGGAGTTTTCTGAATTTGACATGATTTGTACAGTCTCGTAAATAATTGTTTAAAAAGGGAATCTCATTGAATGAGCACCCATTAAAAAATGGGCGCTATTTTACCGATTGTCAGCAATCTTGTGAATGCTTAGTTTCATTAATTTTCACAAAACCTATTGTTGTGATGGCGTGCAAAATCAATTAAAAAGAAGCTATGCCCAAAAGAGTTTTGAGCTTAATACAGCTATACAAACATCGGTTCAGTGCAATCTGTCATGAATGGTTTATCAGTCATTTTGAGATTTAAGGTGAGGGGCGTGTCTGCTTAAATGCGTAGCGAGTCTTTCAAACTAAGGACAGAGTGAATAGCCTTAGTTCAAAAGCAACGGTGAAAATATTGTCGGGAGTATTACGACTCGGCTGGCAGATTGTAAGAGCCATCTTTGTCATGCGTCTCACGACCTGTTACCGGTGGATTGAAAACACAAACCATCCGCATTTGCACACCTTTGTTGGCACTTAGAATGTGTTGGTCATGTTGATCCAGTGCGTAAACCGTACCTTCTTTAATTTCGTGGGTAATGCCGGTGGCTTTGTCGTAAATCTGACCTTCACCCTCAATGCAGTACACTGCTTCTAAGTGGTTTTTATACCAAAGATGTAAATCTTCACCGGCTTTGATCAGGGTATCGTGTAGAGAAAATCCCATACCGTCTTTGGCTAGTAATAAGCGGCGGCTAGTCCACTGTTTTGAATCTACGTCTGAGTCTGTGCCAATAATGTCGTCGTATAAATTTCTTACAATCATTTTTCGTCCTAAAGTTTTTAAATCATCTTCTTAAACGGGTAAATTGGATAAAACAATTTCATACTGTGATTCATAAAGGCTTTATGGCAAGCCTTTATGAGGTTGTGTATCGATTTGTTTGTTCAGTGTTTTTTGTGAGACTGCTTAGTAGTCTGCTTTATTACTGCAAGTTTCAATGGCATTTTTCAAAATATCAAAACCTTCGTGAATCAGCTCTTCGGTGATGACGAGAGGGCCTAAGAATTTAATGACATTACTTTCCGAACCTGCGGTTTCAATAACAAGACCGTTTTCAAAGCACTCAGAGCAGATATTTCCACAAAGCTCAGCATCGCGGAATTCTATTCCCCAGATAAAACCAAGACCGCGCACATCCTTAGTAAGATGTGGGAACGTTAAAGCCAAATCTTGCATACGCTCTTCGATAATTTTCGATTTTGCTTTGACTTCATTTGAGAAACTATCATCAGACCAATATTCATTGATGGCTGTCGTTGATGCCACAAAGGCAAGGTTATTTCCACGGAAAGTCCCAGAGTGTTCACCCGGAGACCATTTATCCAACTCTGGTTTCATAAGCACTAAAGACATCGGGTGACCACCGCCAATCGATTTAGATAGCGTTACGATATCTGGTTGAATGCCTGCACGTTCAAAGCTAAAGAAGTCACCTGAACGGCCATTACCAACCTGAATGTCATCGGCAATCATTAAGATGTCAAAGTCATCACAGATTTTGCGTAGTTTTTTCAACCATTCAGCATCCGCTACGTTAATGCCACCTTCTGCTTGGATGGTCTCTAATACGATTGCTGCTGGCAATTCTGTTCCCGAAGAGTTGTCTTCTAGAATTTTGCGAAGATACGCAATTGTATCGACTTTATCGCCAAGGTAATTATGGAAAGGCACTTGATAGGTGTAGCCAGGAACGCCATAGCTGTCATCATGGTAATACTGGTTCCCAGTAATACTCAGAGACCCCATAGACATGCCATGGAAACCATTGGTGAAACTCATTACCTGTTTACGACCTTTGACTTTACGCGCAATTTTTAAAGCGGTTTCAATGGCATTGGTTCCCGTTGGGCCAACAAACTGCAGCTTGTAGTTTAAGTGACGAGGCTGCAAAATTTTGGTGACAAAGCTTTCAATAAAGTCTTTTTTCGCCACTGTTCCCATGTCTAAAGCGTGACCGATACCATCGTTTTGCAGATAATTAATTACGGCTGAGTTAATGTGTTCGTTGTTGTGGCCATAGTTTAGCGCTCCAGCACCAGCGAAAAAGTCGATATAGCGTTTTCCTTCGGTGTCCCAAATTTCCGCATTTTTCGATTTTTCAAAGACGGTTGGAAAAGAGCGAATGTAACCACGAACTTCGGATTCATAAGTGTTAAATATTTCTAAAGGCATAGTGTCCTCGTTTGTAAATGTAGTGTTTTTATTATTGTTAAACGTAATAAAAATAGTTGTAATTCTTATTACGATTTTATGAATTTAGTTGTGTGACTTGTCTTAAATTAAGTCATAAGTTTGTCGTGTAAAAAGTCGTTTAAAGTTTCACCGGCCGGTGCAAAAAGCTTGTATTCATCTTCCGCTTCGTGGTCGCTGCCAACAAAGTGTTCTTCGGTCAGGAATTTTGAGACTTCAAGCTGTAAACCAAAATATTTGCCCAAACTTTTAAAGACGCCTTGAGATGCAAGGTTGCTTGGACTAATGGTGCAACTTATGGTTAATAGCTTTGACTGACGTTGCCTTTGTAGCTCTATTGCTTGTGTAATCTGTTGGCGAACCAGTGCCTTAGCAACGCCTTGCCCACGACCGTTTTCGCCGACCACTAGCTGCCAAACAAACAGTTCGGTTGGTGCGTCGGGGCGCATGTACCCTGAGACAAAGCCTAGAATTTCTCCATCTCTTTCTGCGACTACACACGTGTCTGCAAAGTGTGAGCTTTGCAAGAAATAGAGGTAGCTGGAATTCAAATCCAGTGGAGGAGAATTCTTGATCAATTGGTGAATGTGAATGCCATCTGCAAGTGTGGGACGGCGATAAATAATCGTTAAGTTATCGGTATCAGACTCCATAATAATCACAATCTAAGGTTAAAGATGAATCTTTGACCAATCGCATTTGGGTCGTAAACTGACCTCGAACAAAATAAGTTTTGAAAAATACAAAAGACGTATAGAACTCATTGGTATCCATGAAATCGATCATGGCATGAGTCTTTCGATTGATCCTGAGCAATGCCCTAGGGAATAGACTTGACCGATTTTGACGGTCTAAAAATGTGCGTCTAAACGCAGAAGACAGCAATGTAATTGCAGTTGAATAAAAGATAATAAATCTTTGGGGTAGTTAAAAACGTCCCTTATGTTAACAAACTCAGAGATTATGTCAACTGTCAATAGTTTTAGGTGGTGTGTCTTGGCATTGATAAAATTTATTGAGTGGACATTATTTTTTGTTGTCGTAATATCCTTAAAAAATTTACCGGTTTATAAAAAACTGTTACTTTCAGTAGGGTGAAGGTATTGGGTTGATGAGTAACTATTCAATTCTGGAAAAACCATCGTTAAAAATGAGAAGTGTTAGGGGTCGTTGAAAACTAATTTGACAGACTTCTAGGGGGTGGGGTGTGAATGATCTGATTAGTACGAATTTTGTTAAGTCTTTTTTGTTATCAAGTTTTTTCGTCTTGTTTTTGTCTATCAGCACTGTGCAAGCTGAGACTGTGACTAATGTGATTCCTTCTCTAGGTTTGATGGCACAAGCGGAGTATAAAAAAGGCGATTCGCGCAAGCCGGTTGCTTTGATTGTCCATGGTTTTTTGACTACAAATCAATTCCATACGGTGAAAGCAATGAGTCAAGCCTTAAATGATGTGGGCGTGGCCACGCTAAGCCCTACTTTGACTTTGGGAATTGAGCAGCGAAAAGAGTCGGTAAAATGCCAGGCAATCCACACTCATACTCTAGAGGAGGACGTTGCTGAACTTGATGCGTGGGTGCAATGGTTGAAGAAACAAGGTCATGAAAAGATTATCTTGGTTGGGCATTCAAGTGGTAGCTTAGACGTTCTAGAATATTTTAATCGTTACTCTGATAAATCTGTGGTGTCTGGTATATTCACAAGTATGTTTTATTTGAGTGGTCCTGAATTGGGAACATCAAGTGATGAGATGACATTTGCTAAAAATGCAGTTGCTTCGAACCAAAAAAAATTACGCAAATATCATCTGAAATTTTGCCAAGGGGATTATTTGTCGACACCTGAATCGTATTTGTCTTATGTGCGTTTGACACGTGATTATGTCATTGAGTCAATGAAGAATCTTGGCATTCCGACGACGACAATAATGGGTGGTAAAGATAAGCGTTATCAAAGTGTTGGCCAAAATTGGCTCGATGACTTGAGAAGTACACCAACCCAGTTGGTAATCGTAGCAGGCGCTAATCATTTTTTTTCAAGTGAATATGAATTTGATCTTCAAGATCGACTGGTTGAGTCAATTCATAAACTCATTGATCAATGATCCATTAAGTAATTTCTGAAGTGAAGGAACTACGTTGAAAATTCCAGAAGGACTCATTCGACCGATTCGATTTTATTTTGCTGTTTTTTTAACCTTGTCAATTTTGGGACTCTTGATTATTAATTTTAAACTCTATAATCAAGGTGAGCAAATTCGAAAGGCTGTGGTGGAAAAAAACCAGGAGCAGGCGGCTCTTGAAATGCAGCGAGTTTTAACCTTTTCATTGAATGACTTGCAGAGTAAGCTTCGCAAAATTTCTGAATGGGATGAGGTTTTCCAGCAGTTGCGAGACCCAAGTTATTATTTTTTCTGGCATGACGAACGAATGCAAGAGAGTCGTTATTTTCATCCGTCTTTTTCTAATCTTGAACTTTATAACGCTGAAAAAACTTTGTTAATGCCAGCATCACCTTCCAAAGGTTATGACAGCTCACTTCCCCAGACAATTGACAATTTGCAATCCATGGTTGTCTTTCGGGATTACAACCCTCCGCATTTGAATATTTATGAACCTATTTATCAACGTGGAAGCCGAAACGTGATTGGTTATGTCGGTGTGTCGGTTGATATTGTCGACTATCTCCTCCGAGAGAACACGTTCTATCATATTGAAAAGACTTCGATACGTCTTCATGGTTCTGGATCGGTTTCAAGTCGCGAAATTCAGGAACTTATCCAATTTAAGCCTGTACAAAACCCTGTAAGTGATGAGCTTTGGGAGCTAATTAAAAGTTTTATGATGGACATGTTTGTGTTTTTATCCATGGCCACGATTTTGATGTACTTTATTTTCAATTTGGCGTTTTACTCTCCTATTCAAATGTTGTCGCTCTATATTGAACGTCTGCAAAAACGAAGTGGAGAGATCAAGCCTCCAGAAGAGCGATTCCTTTTAAAAGAATTTGAACAGCTCAAGCAATCAATCTATTTGTATCATCAAAACTTAAATAGAGCTCAAGCTAAGCTTGATGAGCAAAATCAAATCGTCTGGGATCAGGCACGTCGTGATGTCTTAACAAACATATATAATCGCCGCGCATTTGATGAAGCTTGGAATGGGGTTCTTTATCAGTATGCAAAAGATCCGATTTCTACGACATTTATTTTGTTCGACTGCGATTTCTTTAAAGCATTAAATGATACATATGGTCATGAAGTTGGGGATGAAGTCATTCGATTGACGGCCAAAACGATTCAAGATCATCTGCCACTGGAGTCGCCAGCCTATCGTATTGGTGGGGATGAATTTGCAGTGATTATTCAGAATAAATCAGCGCAAGAAATTCAGCAGATTGCGCAGGTTTGCTTAACCGCTTTGGCAAATGCAAATTTCGCCCAGCTAGGGGTTAAAGAGATGGTGACTTTTAGTGTGGGTATCAGCCAAGCGGTTCCCGAGGAAAATAATGATGTCGCTAGTTTGCCAAGACAAGCTGATATTGCGATGTATAAGGCAAAGCAGTCGCCACAAAATAAGATTCAGGTTTACCATCAACTGCTTGATCGAGAAGCTCAAAGTTTAGTGTCAAATCAAGTCGTTACCACCGTAATGAAGGCGGTAGAATCAGGTGTTGGAATTGCGATGCATTATCAACCAATTGTTAATATGCAGACGTCTGGTATGTATTATGAAAGCTTGGTACGTTTGCAGGATGAAGATGGCAGCATGGTTTTTCCAAACGATATTTTTAGTGTCGTTAACCGCCGCCGTTTAGAGGTGGACTTTGACCAACAGGTTATTAAAAAGGTCGTCGAAGATTTGCAAAATGGTGTGATTCCCAAAAACACAGGGGTTTCTGTCAATGTATCCGCAAAGACTTTGTTACAGCCCGCGTTCGTCTCACTGTTTGATTCTATGGAGGCTTATTTAAACGACTATAAACTGGTGATTGAGGTGACCGAAAATTCGCTTGTTGATCATATGGAGTATGCAAAAGATGTGTTGAATGAGTTACGAGAAAAAGGCTTTAAAATCGCTTTAGATGACTTTGGTAGTGGCTATTCATCTATTCGTTATTTAGCACACATGCCGGTTGATATTATCAAGTTCGATAGAAGTTTGGTGTTGGCGTTATGTGAAGGAGATTCAAAAACTCGTAAGATTGTACAATCGACGGCGAGCATGATTCTTGAGGCAAATTACCAACTGGTTATGGAAGGGATTGAAGATGAAGCGATGCAAGCCACTTCGCTTGAAGCGGGCGCGACGCATATCCAGGGGTATCTGCTTGGTAAGCCTTCAAGAGAGCCACAGTCGGTATCGTTGTAGCGTTTCTTGCTACTTAGCAACTT